>NZ_JAIWHV010000010.1 GCF_020177375.1 Saliphagus infecundisoli
GACGTATCTCTTGGTTCTGGGTCTATTTGCTCGCATCAGGTTGAGCTTGCGCAGTCTACACACCCCTTTCCAGTGCCCCTCGCAGTGGTCTCGCTCTCCCCAGCTTTATCAACTCAGAACGCAACAGGCCCGAGGCGTGCTATTCGTCACATATTAATCGATCGGGTCGAGAGGGGGTGGCATGTGGGAACGGGTGACTCGACGGATGCTCCTGGCCGGCGGGGTGGCGGCCGGTGGTCTCGGGATCGCGGGCTGTCTCGGGGAGGGCAGCGACGGGGGGGCTACCGCCGGTGCCGACGGGTCCGACGGGGGCGGCGAGGACGACGCTACCTACGAGATCTGGGCACTCGATCGAGGGACCGATACGGGCTACGTCTACGAGCCCGGCGGGGAGGAGGGAACCTTCGAGGAGGTCGAGTCCATCGACTTCGCCGCCGACGACGGCGGGGGGCCCCACACGATCGCGTTCACTGCCGACTACGAGTACGCCGCCGTCGCCTGTACGGCCGGCGCCCGCACGCTCTTCGTCCGGACGGAAGACCGCCGGGTCGTCGGCAGCGTCGAGACCGGTCCGGGGTCGCGGTTCGCCGCCTTTACCCCCGACGAGGAGTACGTCGTCGTCGACGTCGCCGGCGCGGGCGCGATCAAGCGGATCGCGGCCGACCTCGAGGCCGAGGAGTTCGGGATCGACGGCGAGATCGTGCTCACCGACAGCGAGACGATCCGGGAGCACGCCGGCGACTTCTCGGACTCGAGCCCGGTCTGTCACCAGCACACCGGGGCAGGCCACTCCTATCACGCCCTAGGTCCGGACTACCGCGACGGCGGCCTCGTCGTCGTCGACCACGCTGACTTCTCGGTCACCGAGGTCTTTCACGGCGAGGTCGATGGCGTCCCGACCAACTCCGGGACGATGCCCCACTACGAGGAGTCGAAAATCTACCTCACGGCCGGCCGGCCGTCCGACTCCGAGGGGAGCGAGGAGGGTGTCGGCGACTACTACGTTTTCGATACGGAGGGCCACGAGCCGATCGAGAGCGGGTTCACGGAGGGGATCGACGCACACGACCTCCGGTTTACCCCCGACGGCGAGGAGCTCTGGGTGCTCAACCGCGAGACCGGCGACGGGATCGTCCTCGATCCCGGGACCGATGAGGCGATCGCGGAGGTAGCGAACTACGGTCCCGCGCCGGACGTCATGTGGTCCTCGCCCGACGGGGAGTACGTGTTCGTCTCGCTGCGGGGCCCCGAGCAGGCGCCGGGAGACTCCCATCCCGCGACCGGCGAAACACCCGGGTTCAACGCCATCGACGCCGAGAGCCGCGAGATCGTCGCGACCGTCGAACCCGACCCGATCGCGGACTACGGCGCGGACGAGATCGAAAACGAGGACGTCGCCACCCCCGACTTCCACGGCATCGGCGTCCGCCCGATAAGCGAGTTCGACACCGAGATCCCGAACTCGCCGCCGTTCTGAGTTGGGGTTCGTTCGACCTGCTGTGTCGTTTGACTTCGCTCCCGGTGACCGACATCCGTGTTACGTACAGTATTAGAGCAGACCACCGCTTTAGGAAGACTGTAAGTATCCGTCAGCAATCATCAATACTGCAAGGACGGCTATGGCGATTAATAGTATTAGGCCACTACCGTAATCCGTTCCGACAGCAGCATAGGTGATCAAACCAATACTGGCCGAAACCAGGCACATCGCAAATAGACGTTTATCAGTGGGGGTGTTCATGTGGCAATATTATCAAGTACAAGTATAAGTTTCCCTCTGTTTGTTACGTTCGCACGCGGATGTAACGCCGGGTTCGGACAAAAGCGCTCAGAAAAAAGACTTCGACGGAGCCGGTGGTTTCGTTCACCGCAAACCGGCGCTCGCTTCGGTTGCGTTACAGCTCCGTGCTCACGTAGGGGCCGTCTTGGCTGTACCCGAGTTTCTCGCGGTAGTACTCCCGGGCGCCGATGCCCGAGATCACGGCGAGTTTCCCGTAGCCCGCCTCGCGGGCGAGTTCCTCGGCGCGTTCCATCAGCCGGCGGCCGTACCCTCGGTGCTGGTGCTGGCCGTCCTCGCCAGCCCCGCCGACTGCGACCTCCGATCCGTAGACGTGGAGCTCCCGTACGAGCGCGGCGCCTTCCAGTTCCTCGCGAACCGGGTCTCCGGGAAACCGAAGCCGACAGAACCCGACCAGCACGTCGCGGTCGAAGTCTTCGAAGGAAATGAAGTGTTCCGTGCCGCCACAGGCCTCGTAGCTCATCACGTCGAGTTCGATCTCGGCGGCCTCCCGCTCGGACATCCCGGCTTCCCGACACCGGATGCAGTCGCAGGTCCAGCCGTGCTCTTCGAGGCGCTTTCGGGCGAGCTGTCTCAGGTTCGACTTCCAGACGCCGGCCTCGATGTGGTCTGCCGGAATGTCGCGCTGGACGCGCTGGAGGCGCGTGTAGCGCGGGATCATCGACTTGATCTCGGCGACGAGTTCGGCGGCCTCCTCGTTGCCCAGGGGATCGAACTCCCCTTCGTGCCACCAGTCGTAGGTCGCGGTGCCCTCGACGATCAGCGTCGGATAGATCTTGAGGTAGTCGGGGCGCCACTGCTCGTTGTCGAACAGTTCCCGGAAGTCCTCTAGGCACATCTCCTTTGACATCCCGGGCTGGCCGGGCATCATGTGGAAGCCGACCTTGAACGCCGCGTCGCGCAGCCGGCGGTTGGCGTCGATCGACGCCTGCACGCCGTGGCCGCGGTGCATTTCTCGATTTATACGCTCGTAGGTCGTCTGGACGCCGACCTCGACTTTCGTCCCGCCGAGGTCGAGCATCCGGTCTATCTGTTCGGGGTCACACCAGTCGGGTTTGGTCTCGAAGGTCGTCCCGATGTTCCGAACGTCGTTCGTCTCGTTTTCGGCGATCACGTCCTCGAGATACCGCCACTCGTACTCCTCGGGATCCTCCGCGAAGCTGACGCCCTCGGCGGGTTCGGGCTCCGCTCCGGGGTCGAAGTCGTTCATCGCCTCCAGGGCGCGCTTGACGAAGTGTTCCTGGTAGTCGTGGCTCCGGGCGGTCATCGTCCCGCCCATCAGGATCAGCTCTACCTTGTCGACGGGATGGCCGATCTGGCGCAACTGGTTCAGCCGGAGCGTGACCTGCCCGTATGGGTCGTAGTCGTTCTGGACCCCGCGGGCGGCGGCGGGTTCGTCGCCGGTGTAGCTCTGCGCCGAAGAGAACTCGGAGTCCGGCCCGCCGGGACAGTAGAGACACTTGCCGTGGGGACACCGCTCGGGCGAGGTCATGATCGCGACAGGCGACACCCCCGAGGCGGTCCGGACGGGCTTTCGCCGGAGCACCTCCTCTAGGTCCTCGCGGTGTTCCCGGGGTGCGTAGTCGAGCAACTCGGAGTTCTTCGGCACCTTCGGCGCCGAGTGCTCCGAGCAGGCTTCGAGCTTCGCCTTCTCGACCTCCTCGCGTTCGACCTCGCCGGCCAAGATACGACCGACAAGGGTCTCACAGACCCGCTCGAACGCCTCGGTCTCGGTCGGCGAGATCTCGGTACTCATTCGGTCATCTCCTACTGGCGGCGTCCGGCGAATAAGGGTGTCGCTACCCGGGTCATCGCTCGCGCTCGAGGTGGCGGTCGGTGTCTCCGTGCGGGTTCTCTCGATCCCCGCTCCGGGCGCGCGCCCACTCGGAGGCGTCCTCTACGGTCTCGACCTCGAGCAGCCGTTCGAGTTTGTGCTCGAACTGCTCGTCGGTGAGCTCGCCGGCGGCGTACCGTTCCCGCAGGGTCTCGAGGGCGTCCCGGCGTCCGGGTTCGAGTTCGCGTTCTGCGGGTCGATCCTCGCGTTCGTCCTCGCCCCACCACTCCCCCCAGTCGTCCCAGTCGGTGTCTCCCCACATGCCGTCCCACCACTCGGCCCTGTCTTCCTCGTCGCCGTACAGCAAGGCGACGAGGGGGACGACGACCATGTACCCGATCAGCATGACGGCGAGCCACAGCGAGCCGCCAAAGCCGGAGATCAGGAGCGCGAGCCAGAGTCCGGTGACGATCGTCGAGGCGATCGCCGTCGCGTTCTCCCGGGCGCGGGTCGCGGGATCGCCGCTCATAGCCCCTCGTGTGCGCGAGGAAACGAAAGGGGTTTCGACCGGCGGCCGGTCCGACGGACCGACCGCTCGTCGCCCCCGTTTGGGCCACGGGCCCGGGTTCGTCCTTCCTGCCGAAGGGTTAAGGCGCGACCGTGGGTAGATCCACCGAACCGAATGTCCCCGGAGCCGGTCGTCGTGTTCGCAGCCGTGTCGCTGCCGTTCGTCGCCGCCCTCCTGATGCCGCTTGCGTTCCGGTTGCTGGGCGAGCGGACGGGCTACCTCGCCGCGGGAGTCTCGTTTCTCTGTTTCGCACTGCTCGCGACCCAACACGGCGCCGAGGGCGTCGTCTCGCTCGCGTGGATCCCCTCCTTGGGAATCTCGCTTCGCTTCGCTGTCGATGGCTGGGCCGTGCTGTTCGCGCTGGTCGCAAGCGGGATGGGCGTCCTCGTCTCGATCTACTCGCCGGCGTACCTCCACGGCGAGTCCGGCCTCGCGAGGTACTACGCGGCCCTGGTGGCCTTCCTCGGGTCGATCCTCGGGGTCGCCCTCGCGGCGGACCTGATCGCACTGTTCGTCTTCTGGGAGCTGACGAGCCTCTGTTCGTTCGTGCTGATCGGTTTTCACACCGAGGACGACTCCTCGAGGTACGCCGCGCGGATGTCGATGCTCGTCACCGTCGGCGGCGGGCTGTTCATGCTCGCCGGCTTCCTGTTGCTGGCCCAGGCCGCCGGCGACCCCGCCTCCTTCGACCTCGCGGCGATGCTCGCCGAGCCCGGGCCCGTCCGCGACTCGCTACGGGAGGCCGGCCTCTTCGTCCCCGCGCTCGCGCTGATCGCCGTCGGCGCGACGACCAAGTCCGCCCAGGTCCCCGTCCACTTCTGGCTCCCCAGCGCGATGGCCGCGCCGACGCCCGTCTCCGCCTTTCTCCACTCCGCGACGATGGTCAAGGTCGGCGTCTACCTCCTCGGACGGCTCCGCCCCCTCCTCGAGAGCCCCGAGTGGTCGCTGTTGTTCTCGGCGCTCGGGCTCGCGACGATGCTCGTCTGTGCGATGCTGGCCGTGGCCTCGACCGACGTCAAGGAACTGCTGGCGTACTCGACGGCGAGCCACCTCGGACTGATGGTCGCGGGCTTCGGCTTCGCCTCGGGGTACGGCGCCGAGGCCGGGGTCTTTCACCTGCTCAACCACGCACTGTTCAAGGCCGCCCTGTTCTTGATCGCCGGCATCGTCGCCCACGAGGCAGGCACCCGCGAGCTCGCGGAGCTCGGGGGACTCCGCCACGAGCTGCCGTTTACGGCCGCCATCACGGCGGTCGTCGCCCTGAGCATGGCCGGCATCCCGCCGTTTAGCGGCTTTTATTCGAAGGAGTTGCTGTTCAACGCGACCGTCGAGGCCGCCGGCCAGATCCCCGGCGCGATCGGCTGGCTCTACCCCGCCGTCGCCGTTCTCGCGAGCGTCTTTACCGTCCTCTACTCGGTTCGCTTTCTCGCGCTCTTTTTCGGCTCCCGGCCCGATGGACTCGGCCACGTCACCCGGCCGGCGCCGATCCTGCTCGTCTCGCCGGCCATCCTCGGCGCCCTCACTGCCGTCATCAGCGTCTCGCCCGGGATCGCGATCGAGACCGTCGTCCGGCCGGCCGTCGACGCGACGGTCACGGAGCCCCGCGAGATGCCCCACGTGATCCCCACGTCGTACTCGACCGCGGTCGGGATGAGCGCGCTCGCGATCGGACTCGGACTGGCCGCCTACCCGTTCTACGGCCGCTTCCACCGGGGTATCGGCGGGCTGTCGGCGGCGATCCCCCCGGTCGCCGCGACCTGGTGGTACGACGCCGCTATCGACGGCCTCGAGCGCGCCGGACGAGGGCTCGCCGCCCGCGTCCAGAACGGGTTGCTCCGGACGTACGCGACCTGGACGCTCGGGGCCACCTGTGCGATCGCGCTCGCGGGCTTCGCCGCGGCCGGGGCACTCTCGGGAACGATGGTCGAGCTCGAGGCGTCGATCCCGATCGCGCTCGTCGCCGCCGTCGCGGTGGTCGCGGCGATCGCCGTCGTCCGCTCGCCGTCCCACGTCGTCGGCGTCCTCACGCTCTCGATCGTGGGGTTCATGCTCGCGATCGTCTACATCCTCGCGAGCGCGCCCGATCTCGCGCTGACCCAGCTCGTCGTCGAGACGCTCGTCCTCCTGGTCTTCCTGCTCGTCATCGAGGAGATTCCCGAGTCGGCGGAGCTTCCCGTCCCCAAGTTCTCGGAGATGGCCCTCGGGCGGGTCGGCCGGGACGCGGTCCTCTCGCTCGCCGTCGGCGCGACCGCCTTCGTCACCGTCCTCGTCACGACCGACGCCCGCCCCGAGGGGGCCTCCGAGATCGCTCGCTACTACGCCGAGCAGGCCGTCCCCGAGGGTGGGGGGACCAACATCGTCAACGTCGTCCTCGTCGACTTCCGGGCGTTCGACACAATGGGCGAGCTCGTCGTCGTCGCCGTCGCAGCGATCTCGGTGCTGACGCTGCTCGTCATGCGCGGACGGGGTGAGGACGCGTGACGACGGTCGTGATGCGGACGACCGCCCGGGTCGTCGTCCCGATCGTGCTCGTCGTCGCCCTCTCCTTGCTCCTCGAGGGCCACAACCTCCCCGGCGGGGGGTTCATCGCGGGCGTGCTCACGACGACCGCCTTCGCCTTGCTCTATCTCGCCTTCGGCCTTGACTTCCTCGAACGGGGCGTCCTCGGCCGCGAGGTCGAGTCCGGAAAGGCACCCTCGCGGGACCGGGTCGTCGTCGCCTACCGCCGACTGTTCGCGGCCGGGCTCGCGATCGCCGTCGGGAGCGCGCTGGTGCCCCTGTTCTTCGGGGTTCCGTTCCTGAGCCAGACGTACGTCGTGCTCGAGGGCGTCCCGATCTACGGCCACGTCGAGCTCGCGAGCGCGGTCGTCTTCGATCTCGGGGTCTACTGCGTCGTCGTCGGCGGCCTGCTCACGATCCTCTCGGCGGTGGGAGCCGAATGACCGCGATCGTCCTCGCGGCGACCGTCGGCGCCCTCTTCGCCCTCGGCACCTTCCTCATGCTCCGGCGGGACCTGGTCCGGGTCGTCTGGGGGCTCGCGCTCGTCGGCCAGGCCGCGAACCTCTACTTGCTGACCGCGGGCGAGATCGCACCCGCGACCCACGACGCGGTCCCGGTGCTCGCGGGCCACGGCGAGGTCCCCGAGACCGCCGACCCGCTGGTCCAGGCGCTGGTGCTGACGGCGATCGTCATCGGCTTCGGGATGACCGCCTTCGCGCTGGTGCTCTCCTACCGGGTCTACGAGGAACACGGCACCCTGGACCTCGCCGAGATCGGGGGCCGAGAGGTCTCCGAGGGGCGAGAGCGGACCCGGAGCGACGGGGGTGACCGGCGATGACCACCGTCGTCATCGCGCCGATGCTCGTCGTCCTCGTTACCGCCGTCCTCACGCTCCTGTTCGGGAGTTACCCCCGCCTCCGGACGGGCCTGGCCCTCGCGGGGACCGCGGGCTACGCGCTCGCGGTCGCCCTGCTGGCCTGGACGGTCGTCCTCGCGCCCGGCGCCCCGGGGATCGCGACCTACCAGGTCGGCGGTCACCCCGCGCCCTTCGGCATCACGCTGGTCGCCGACGGGCTCTCGGCGTTCATGCTCGCGATGGTCGCGACCGTCGGGCTCGCCTCGGCGATCTTCTCGACGCGGTACGTCCACAACATCGGCTACGACCGCCGGACGTTCTACAACCCGCTCTTTCACGTCCTCCTGCTCGGGGTCACCGGCGCCTTCCTCACGGGCGACCTCTTCAACCTCTTCGTCTGGTTCGAGGTCATGCTGATGGCGAGTTACGTCTTCGTCGCCTACTACGGCGGCCCCCAGCACACCCGCGCTGCCTTCCGGTACGTCGCCTTGAACCTCGTCGCCAGCGCCGTCTTCCTGCTCGCGGTCGGCGGGCTCTACGCGACCACCGGTACCCTCAACATGGCCGATCTGGCCCAGCGCCTCGCCGACCCCGCAGCCTACGGGATCGATCCGGTCCCCGTCGTCGGCCTCTTCGGACTCCTACTCTCCGTGTTCGCGCTCAAAGCCGGCCTCGTCCCCTTCCAGTTCTGGATCCCCTCGGCCTACCGGGCGGCGCCGCCGCCGATCACCGCCCTCCTCGCGGGCGCGACGAAGAAGGTCGGGATCTACGCGATCATCCGGCTCTCCTTTACCGTCTTCGCCGGCGCCGACGTCCCCATCTCGCTCTCGGTCCCCGGCACCGACCTCGGGATCGCGGGTGCCTCCCCGCTCGCGTTCGTCGGCCCCGTCCTGTTTGCGATGGCCGCGGCGAGCATCGTCGTCGGGGGGGTGGGCGCGATCGGCCGGCCCTCGATCGAGGGCGTCTTCGCGTACTCCAGCATCGGCCAGGTCGGCTTCATCGCGCTCCCGGTCGCGCTCGCGGCCGCGGCCACGAGCGAGCAGTTCCGCCGGCTCGCGGTGCTCGCGGCGCTGGTCTACGCGCTCAACCACGCGCTGGCGAAGGCGCTGCTCTTTCTCGCGGCGGGCGCCGTCAGGTCGGCGACCGGAACGATCGCCTTCGACGATCTGGGGGGGCTTGCCGAGCGCGCGCCCGCGCTGTCGATCGCGGTCTTCGTCGGCTCGCTTGCGCTGGTCGGGATGCCCCCGCTGTCGGGCTTTTTCGGGAAGTTCCTCGTCTTCGAGGCGGCGATCCGAGCGGAGGCCGGCGGCGCCCTCGTCGTCCTGCTCGCGGGCTCGCTGCTGACGATCGCCTACGCGACCCGGGTCTGGAACCGCGGCTTCTGGGGCGCCCCATCGACGGCGGTCACTGACGCCCGGATGGACCGGGTCCAGGTCGCCGCGGTCGTCGCGCTCGCGGCCGGCGTCCTCGCGGTCGGGATCGGCTTCGATCCCGTCTACGAGTTCGCCGAGGTCGCCGCCGAGGCCGCCCTCGACGCCGAGGGGTACGCCGAGGCGGTCGATCCGGGGGGTGAGGCGGCGTGAGCGTCCAGGTTCGGACCTGGCCGGTCGCGGGCTGGATCTTCGCGATCCTCTGGATGTTCGTTCGGGGCACCACCCTCGCCCCGATGGCCCTCCTCGGCCAGCTCCTCCTCGGGCTCGCGGTCGGGCTCCCGATCGCCTACCTTTTCCGGCGGCTCTACCCCCGCTGGATCGGGCTCGGGCGGGCCGGGGTGGTGCCGGCGGCGGGACGGTACCTCCTCGACTTCCTCCGGGAGGTGGTGCGTTCGAACGTCGACGTCGCCTACCGCGTGCTCGCGCCGTCGCTCCCGATGGAGCCCGAGGTCATCCTGATCCCGCTTCGCGTCGAGTCCGCCCCCGCGATCACGCTGCTCGCCAACAGCATCACGGTCACGCCGGGGACGATAACCCTGGACTACGCCGAGGAGGCGAACGCGCTGTACGTCCACGTCGTCGACGGCCGCGACCCCGACGGAATCGTCGATCCTATCAGGCGCTGGGAGGACTACGCACTCGAGATGTTCGACGAGGAGGCGTCGTCGTCGGAGCCGGCCCCCGAGATCGTCGTCAGCGGCGGCGACCGGTGGGGCGAGCGGAGTCGCGGAGACCAGGTCGGCCGCGAGAGCTCGGGCGACCCGGGACACGACGGGGGTGACGGGCGTGACGGCGAGTAGCGACCCCGCCGTCCTCCTGGTCGCGATCGACGCGGCGCTGGTCGTCGTCGGTGCGCTCTGTGTCCTCTGTAGCTACCGGGTCATCCGCGGGCCGACGGTCGCCGACCGCGTGGTCGCCCTCGACGCCATCGCGACGAACGTCGTCGCCATCGCCGTCCTCTTTGCGCTCCGGACCGACCGGGGGCTGTTCGTCACGATCAGCCTCGTGCTCGCGATCATCGGCTTCATCGCGACCGTCGCGGTCGCCAAGTTCGTCGATCGCGGGGAGGTGATCCAGTGATCCGGGCCGCCCTCCTCGTCGCCCTGATCGTCGTCGGGGTTTTCTTCCTCACCGTCGGCACGATCGGCCTGCTCCGGTTTCCGAACGTCTACAACCGGATGCACGCGACGAGCAAGCCCACGACGCTCGGCACCGCCGCCGTCTTCCTCGCCGCCGTCGTCGAGTTCGGTCCCGGCAGCGAGGGGCTGACGGCGCTCGTCGGCATCCTCTTTCTGTTCCTGACGGTGCCGACTGGCGCCCACATGATCGCCCGCTCGGCCGAACGGGTCGGCGTCCCCTTCGTCGGGAGCGTCACCTGGCCCGACGAGTCGGCACTTGAGCGCGAGGGCTCGGAGACCGACTCGAACCCCGGTCAGGACGAAAGCGACTGAGAATACGGGCGACTACTCGTCGGCCAGGTCGCCGACCGCGGCGACGGCGGCCTCAATCACGCCCTCGCGCTCGCCGACGAGGAAGGCGACGTAGCCGTCGGGGCCGCCGACGACCCGGACGCCACCCTCGGGGACCGCCGACTCGATCGCCGCGCCCAGTGCGCGGACGTCCACGGGGTCTGTGCTCCGGACGTGGAGTTCGTCCTCGTCGATGCCGATCGTGACCGTCTCCTCGCCGCGCTCCTCGCGTTCGACTCGCGAGAGGGCGTCGAGCAGGAGGCCCGTCGGCGGGAAGTCGAAGCGGTGGGTGTAGGCGTCGGTGTCGAGGACGGTGACCGGAACCCCCTCGGCCTCGCGGCGATCGACGTTCGAGCGGACGGTCTCGAGTTCGTCGCCCAGCTTGTCGCGGAACTGCTCGGAGATGTGGCCCGCGAGCCCGCTCCCGCCGTCGAACAGCAGGTCGGCAATGAGTTCGCGCTTGTCGCTGTAGGACTGGTAGTGTGCCTCCAGAGCGATCGCCTCCCGGCGCTCCGAGCGGGCGGTATCGTCGTAGCCCGCCTCGCTCGCGAGGTCGGCGTACGCCTCGGGGACCCCCTCCCAGTAGCTGATCGCGGGGAGGTGTGCGAGGTCCTCGCGGGCGTCGTCGTTGACGTGGGCAGCGACGTTCGCCGCGAGGGCGGTCGTCGTGATCTCGGCGTCGCCCTCGGCGGCCTCCGAGAAGGCCGGACCGACCGCGACGGAGACGGCCTCGGCGACGGCGCCGTCGCCCCGGCCGTCGTCGATCACGAGCCGGTCGGCGCCGTAGTTCTCGAGGAGCTCGTAGCCGTCGGCGGACTCCGCGGTGCTGCCGGCGTCGGCGAGCACCACGAGGGGGAGCTGTTCGCCGTGGCGGTCGCGGGCCTCGAGCATCGAGGTCGCGTCGCCGGTCGCGGCGTCCATGTCGTAGACCGCGTCGTCGAGCGGGCGCCGCTCGAAGTAGTGGTACTCGGCGTCCTCGCGGGCGTGTTTTGCCCGGATTAGCGGGAGGATCGCCCGTTCCAGGCTGGCGCCGGCGACGTAGCCGTCGGCGGTCGCCGTGTGGCGGACGACGATCGGCCGGGCCTCCATCACCGCCCGGCGGATCGCGGTCGCGGCCTCGACGACTTCCTCTTCGAGGTCGGCGACGGCGTCGTGGTCGGCCAGCAGGGAGACGGCGGCGGGCCGGGCCTCCCGTTCGACGGCCTCGACGAGGCGGTCGGCGACGGTCTCGCGGTCCTCGCCCGAGAGGGGCTCCAAGCGTTCGGTCTCGACCTGGAGGTCGCCGTGGTGGCGCTCGACCTCGCCCTCCAGAGCGACGATCTCGTCGACGTCGACGTCGGGGTAGGCACGGACGCCGGCCTCCTCGAAGGCCGCACACTCGACGGCGCCGGTCTCGTCGCGGAGTTCGAAGACGGTCGGGCCGGAGGTCTGGCGGACGCTCGTGATCTCGCCTTCGAGCCGGACGATCGCGCCGACCTGGTCCGCCAGCGAGTCGACCGTGGTCGGATTGAGCGTCGGCTCGCCGTCCTCGTCGGTCGGATACCCCTCGGCCTCGGGATCGCTCTCGGGCGGGGTCTCGGTCGGCTCGCTCTCGACGTCGACTGCCTCCTCGGGCGTGGCCGCGGTCTCGACTTCCGTGCCGCCGTTTGCGACGGGGTCGTCGGGCCCCGACGTCGGGTCGCCGGCCGCGGGCGAGTCGGCGTGGGTCGTGGGTTCCTCGTCTTCCTCCTCGCTCCCGTCGTCCTCGGGGAGGCGGTCGCCGTCGGGGGCATCGATCACCGTCCCGCGGAACTCGCGGTCGTCCTGGCGGATCGACCAGCCGAGGTCGACGTTGCCGTTGTCCCGGACGTCCAACACCTGGACGTAGACGCTGTCTCCGGGCTCCCAGTCCAAGCTCTCGAGTCGTTGCTTCAGTTCGCTTCGGTGCAACAGGCCCGTGACGTGGTCGCCGACGTCGACGAAGACGCCGAAGTCGGCGTAGCCGTCGACCGTCCCCCGGTAGTAGCGCTCGGGGGTGAGCTGTGACGCCGAGGTCCCTTCGAACTCGAAGGCGACGTCCTCCTGATGGCTCGTACAGACCACGCCCTCGACGGACGTGCCGCAGATGATACAGTTACCCATATAGTTCGTCCAAGCAGGTTCGGCCTAAAACGGTTGTCGAAACGCGCCCGCGACGAACGCCGACGCCGACGTTTATAACGCCGCCCTCGAATCGACCGCCATGGAGGTCTTACTCGTCGCCGACGACCTCACCGGGGCCGTAGACGCCGGTCACGGCTTCGCCCGGCGGGGCCACCGGACCGTCGTCGCCGTCTCCGAGCGCGACATCGCTCCCGACGCCGACGATCCCGCCGTCCTCGCCGTGAACACCGATAGCCGCTACGCGGAGGACGACGACGCCCGGGAGGCCGTCGCCCGCGCCCTCGGCGGCCGGGAGGCCCGGGTCGTCTACAAGAAGGTGGATTCGACGCTCCGGGGCAACGTCGCGAGCGAGGTAGAAGCCGCCATCGAGGCGTCGGACGCCGATCTCGCGGTCGTCGCGCCCGCCTTTCCGGCCGCCGGCCGGACGACCCGCGAGGGGATTCACCGGGTCGAGGGCCGCCGGCTCTCGGAAACCGGGTACGCGGACGACGCGAACCCGCCCGGAAGCGACCGGCTCCCCGCGCTCTTCGAGCAGGCCCGGTACCCGGTCGAGCACGTCCCCCTCGAGACGGTCGCGGAAGGCGTCGGCGCGATCCACGAGGTTCTCGAGTCTTCCGGCGAGGGGCCCCGGATCGCCACCTTCGACGCCGCGGACGACGGCCACCTCGCGACGATCGCACGGGCGGGTGGGGAACTCGGCGAGCGGGTCCTCTACGTCGGCAGCGGCGGGTTGGCGGCTCATATCGCGGTTCCAGAACGGGGAGTCGGCGTCACGGGGGGCGCGGTCGGATCGCCGGACGGATCGGGCGTCCTCGCGGTCGTCGGCAGCGTCGCCGACGCCACGCTCGCGGGGATCGAGCGGGTTCCCGACTCGACGGTGATCGAACTCGACGGGGAGGAACTGGTCGCCGAACCCGAGCGGGTGGGCCGCGCGGCGGGCGAGCGCGCGGCCGCCCGCCTCGCCCGCGGCGAGCACGCGCTCGTCACCGCCGCGCGGTCGCGCGCCGACGTCGCCGCGACCCGCGGTGCGGGAGCGAGGGCAGGCCACGACGAGAACGAGGTCGCGGCGCGGGTCCGGCGCGCGCTCGCGGCCGCGGCGGGCGTCGCGCTCGCGGAAGGCCGACCCTCCGGCCTCTTTCTCACCGGGGGCGACGTCGCACTCGCCGTCTGCGAGGAGGTCGGGATCGACGCGATCCGGCTCTCGGGCGAGGCGGTCGCCGAGGGCGTTCCGTGCGGGCGGGTCGCGGGCGGACCGCTCTCGGGGACGCCACTGGTGACGAAGGCGGGCGGGTTCGGCGGGGAATCGACAATCGTTACGGTCCTGGGACGTCTCGATGGGGGCAGTTGACATGGATCGCTACACCGTCGCCCTGACGATGGGCGACCCGGCCGGAGTCGGCAGCGAGGTGATCGTAACGGCCTGGCCCGAACTCTTCGAGGACGGCCGAACGATGCCCCTGGTCGTCGGGGACGCGGGCGTCCTCCGGGCAGCAGTCGAGAACTGCGGGGTCTCCCCCGAGATCGTTCCGGTCGATCGTCCCGCAGAGGCGGCCGACGTCGGAGGACCCGACACGGTCCCCGTCATCGACCTCGCGAACGTCGACGGGCTCGAGTACGGCGTCGTCCGCGAGGCCTACGGCCGGGCGAGTCTGGACTACGTCGAGCGTGCGATCGACCTCGCGCTCGCGGGCGAGATCGACGCGATGACGACCGCGCCGATCAACAAACAGGCCACGCGGCTCGCGGGCAGCGACCACGCCGGCCACACCGGGATGCTCGCCGACCGAACCGACACCGACTCCTACGCGATGCTGCTGATCGAGGGCGATCTTCGGGTGAGCCACGTCACCACCCACGTCCCGCTCGCGGAGGCCTGCGAGCTGGTCACTCGAGAGTCGGTTCTCGAGACGATTCGGGTCACCGACGAGGCCCTTCGGGAACTGGGGATCGCCGAACCCGGGATCGCGGTCGCGGGGCTGAACCCTCACGCGAGCGACGGCGGCCTCCTGGGGGAGACCGAACGCGAGGAGATCGAGCCCGCGATTTCGGCCGCCAGCGAGGAGGGGATCGCGGTCGCGGGCCCCGAATCGCCCGATACCGTCTACCCCGCGGCCGCGGGCGGCGCCGCAGACTGTGTCGTCTCGATGTACCACGATCAGGGCCACATCCCGATCAAGATGCTCGGGTTCGCCGAGGGCGGGCAGGTGTCGGGCGTGAACGTCACGATCGGGCTCCCGATCGTGCGAACCAGCGTCGATCACGGCACCGCCTTCGACATCGCCGGCGAGGGGGTGGCTTCCGACCGGAGCCTCCGCCAGGCCGTCTCGGTCGCGACGGAGATGGCCGCGAGCCGCACGGACGATGCGAAAAGCACCGACGGAGCCGAGAGAGGTGGACCGGAGTGACCGAGATCCCCTT
The DNA here is from genome assembly GCF_020177375.1 of Saliphagus infecundisoli. Taxonomy (GTDB): domain Archaea; phylum Halobacteriota; class Halobacteria; order Halobacteriales; family Natrialbaceae; genus Saliphagus; species Saliphagus infecundisoli. The sequence continues at coordinate 14,958 of NZ_JAIWHV010000010.1, forward strand.
TTCGGTCCCCGACGCCGAGGAACTGCGGGCGGCGACCGACGCCACGATCGGGGACCTGCCCCGGGTCGCGCCCGCCACCCGCCACCGCGATCACGACGAGCTCCCGGACGTCGAGCGGGCGGCCCACGAGGCCGTCGGCGATATCGACGGGTTGGGGGAGCTTCCGCCCGGCTCCGAGGTGGGGATCACCGCCGGGAGCCGCGGGATCGACGACATGCCGACGATCCTCGAGACCGCCGTCTCCGAACTCCGGGAGCGAGACCTGAAACCCGTGATCCTCGCGGCGATGGGGAGCCACGGCGGCGCCACCGCGGAGGGTCAGCGCGAAACCCTCGCCGCCCTGGGGATCACTCCCGAGACCATCGGCTGTGTGATCCGCTCGTCGATGGCCGTCGATCGCGTCGGCGAGGATGGGTTGGGACGACCGGTGTACGCCGCCCGGGACGCCCGGGAAGTCGATGGCGTCGTCCTCGCCAACAGGGTAAAGCCCCACACCGACTTTTCGGGACCGGTCGAGAGCGGGCTCTGCAAGATGGCCGTCATCGGCCTCGGCAAGCATCGTGGCGCCGAGTCGCTGCACAACGCGGGCCTCGCCGCCGACTTCTCGTCGGTGATCCAGGAACGCGCGGGGATCCTGCTGGAGGAGCTCCCGATCATCGGCGGGATTGCCCTCGTCGAGAACGCCCGCCACCGGGCCGCCCACGTCGAGGGGATCGACGCCGGCCGAATCCTCGAGCGAGAACCCGAACTCCTCGAGACGGCCAGAGAAACGCTCGCGACCCTTCCCGTCACCGACCTCGACCTCCTGGTCGTAGACGAGATCGGCAAGGAGATCTCGGGGACGGGAATGGACACGAACGTGCTCGGTCGGACCTACTTCCACGGCGAGGACGAACCCGACGAGCCATCGATCGCGCGGGTGTACGCCCGATCCGTGACGCCGGCCTCCCATGGCAACGCCCTCGGGATGGGCCTGGCGGACTTCGTGCATCGAGACGTCGTCGCCGACCTCGCGGTCGAGGACATGTACGTCAACGTCGTCACCAGCGGCGAGCCCCGCCGGGCGAAGCTGCCGTTCGTCGTCCCCGACGACGCGACCGCGCTCCTGGTTGCCCCCTCGACGACCGGCGTCGCCGACCCCGGCGAACTCCGGTTCGCGCGGATCCGAAACACCCTGGAACCCGACGACCTCGTCGTTTCGGAGCCGGTCGCCCGCGAGCTCGAGGACAGGCCCGACGTCACCGTAGGGAAACTCCGCCCGATCGAGTTCTCGGAGGGCCGACTGGAGACGGCGCCGTACGACTGATAGGGTCGGTTACAACGATGTACCGTTCGGTCGCAGTACCGTGTTGTGATCGACGGTGCAATGACTTGTAACCGACCCTATGACGTCCCGATCCGCTCGCTCGGCTCTCGGTATGCCGGCAGTAGCCCTTTGGCCGCGTCGTCCGAACTCCGCCCATGACCCTGACCGTCACCGTCGCGGACGTCCACCGGATGACCCCGGACGTCACACAGTTCCGGCTCGTCGCCGAAGACCACACCTTCGAGTACGAGCCCGGCCAGCATACCGCGATCCATTTCGAGGACGATGGCGAGGAGGTCGAACGTCCCTACACGGCGGCCACCCTTCCGGGAACGAACCAGCTCGTCCTGGCGATCAAACGCTACGACGACGGCACCGCCTCGGTCTACATGCACGACCGCGAACCCGGCGACGAGATCGAGATCGAGGAGGTCTCGGGCAACCTCCACGTCCGCGACCTGGATCGGGACGCGGCCTTCCTCGCGACCGGCACCGGAATCACCCCGATCTACCCGATGCTCAGACAGTACGCCAGAGAGGGTGGCGGGACGGCCCGGCTGGTCTTCGGCGAGCGCGATCAGGAACACCTGATCTTCCGGGAGAGCCTGGATCAGATTCGGGCCGAGCACCCGAACCTCTCGGTCGAGTACGTCCTCTCCGACCGCGAGGACGACCGGGCCTGGAACGGTCGGACAGGCCACGTTCAGGAGCACCTCCCGGAGGCCATCGAGGGCCTGGACGATCCCGCCTGCTACGTCTGTGGCGTCCCCGAGATGGTCGTCGAGACCGAAGAGCTCCTCGACGACGAGGGGATCGACGACGACGCGATCTACACCGAGGGCTGGGAGCGAGACGCCGCCGAGGACTGATCCTCACTCGTCGTCGAACACCGGCGACCCCGCCTCGAGTTCCGCGAGGCCCTCCCGGATCTGCCTCGCCTCGTCGGGAAAGAGCGCGACCTCGACTGCGTTTCCCTCGCCGTCCTCGAAGGCGAGTTTGACGCGCTTGTCGCCGAACTCCCGCGCTTCGGCGCTCTCGACCCCGAACAGCTTCGCGGTCGCGGCCTTCGTCGCCGGCCCGACGTTCTTGAACGCGCCCTCGTCGATCTCTACCATGAACCGGTCGATGTCGATGGTGAACACGCCGGCCCTTCGGCGGGAGAGGGTAAAAGCTGGGGCAGTCGTCTGAGAATCCGAACCGAGGCCTCGGCTCGTCAGCCATCTCGGGCGCGTTCGACGACTCTCCGGTGGACCGATCTCTCACTCCCGGTGCGGTGTGTCACATTGGTAACAGCTTCTAGTCGTCTTCCGCGCTCCACGTTTCAAGCAGTCGCCGCGTGGACGGATACAGCCGTTCGTCGGCTGGCGGGGTGGCGAACCATGCCGCTCCGTTCAGTTCGCCGGGTTGGATCGCGATCGAGCCGTCCTCGTAGTCGGCGTGAAAGAACACCCGGAGCACGTGGAGGCGCTCGTCGTACTCCTCGCAGGTCGCGATCTCGTGGCGCATGTGGCCGATCCCCGACGGAGAGACGGACATGCCGACCTCCTCGGAGACCTCGCGAACGACGGTTGACTCCATGGTTTCGTCGTCCTCCCGTCCGCCACCGGGGACGCCCCACTTGGACCCGCCTCGCCCGACGATCAGGAGGACCCGCTCCTGCTCGGTCCCGTCGACCGCCATCGACTCCGTGAGCGGCGGGAGTTGATCGGGCGTCCGTCGGACGAGGGCGTACGCGCTACCGATGTACCCGTCGCGGGACATCTCGAGCCACTCCGCGAACTCGCCGTCGCTCGGCGTGTCGTGGCGCTCGTACACCGGCGCATCGCCGAAACGGTCCAACAGCCGATCGCGCCGGCGTTCGACCTCGTCGCGGTTGATATCCCGATAACCCATATCACCTACCTCCGGCCAGGCCGACAAAACGCTTCGGAGACCCATCGCGTCGGCGCCAGCTACCGGACGACTCCCTACGCGAGCGGGACGGATCGGCGGCTGGTCGGCCGACGTTCGATCGAAAGCGGGGTAACGGTCGGATCCGGAGGCGTACTCGACTGCGCTTTCGTATCGTCGTCTCGTCCTGCCGGGTTACGCTTTAGTAGCCCACGACTGTACCACCGCCCGCTATGGAACTCACCTGGCACGGCCACTCGACGGTCGCGGTCTCGGTCGGCGACACCCGCTTGCTGATCGACCCCTTTTTCGACAACCCGCAGACGGACGTAGAGCCAGCCGAGGTTGAGGAGCCCGACTACGTCCTCCTCACACACGGCCACGCCGACCACGTCGGAAGCGCGGGGGCGTTTGCCGACGCGACGCTCGTCGCGGTGCCCGAACTCGCCGCCTACGCCCAGGAGGAGTACGGCTTCGAGGAGGTCGTCGGCGGGATGGGGATGAACCTCGGGGGCACCGTCGAGTGTGGCGACGCCTACGTCACGATGCATCGTGCGGACCACACGAACGGCATCGAGACCGACTACGAGTATTCGGCGGGCCCGCCCGCCGGCTTCGTGATTAGCGACACGAAGCCCACCCAGGTTTCGGACGACGAATCGACGACGTTCTACCACGCCGGCGACACCGGGCTGATGACCGAGATGCGCGAGGTGATCGGTCCCTACCTCGAGCCCGACGCCGCCGCCATCCCGATCGGCGACCACTTCACGATGGGGCCGATGCAGGCCGCGATCGCGGTGGACTGGCTCGACGTTGATCACGTCCTTCCGATCCACTACGACACGTTCCCGCCCATCGAACAGGACCCCGCCGATTTCGAACGGGAGGTCGAGGCCGCCGGCAGCGACGCCGAGGTCCACGCGCTTTCGGGCGACGAAGGTCTCGAGATCTAGAAGGGCAGCGCCGCCACTAGTCGCGCGACCAGGCCCTCCTCGTCCCCCTCGTTGCCCCCATCCGAGAGCTCCCAGTCAGCCTTTTCGGCCGCTTCGGTGACGCGAACGAACTCCCAGCCGGTGTGGCCGGCGACCCGTTGGTGTTCGTCGGACGTGCCCACGAGGACGTACCGGGGGGTGTCGGCGGCCGCACGGACGTCCTGGGCGGCGAGCCAGATATCCCGGTCGCCGAGGTCGAAGTCCTGGCGGAGGTCGTGGGTTTCGACGACGGCGGCGACCTCCTCAGTGTGATTCCCCAGCACGCCGACGTAGTGGGTCCATGTTGCCGCGTCCTCGAACGCTGCCCGTGGGTCTTCGAGCCGGGAGACGGCCGAAGGGGTGACCGCGAGGGTCACGTCGCCCGGTCCCGGGTCGGCCGAGCCGTCGATGCTCATCGCCCCGTTCTTGGGGACCCTCCCGGATAACCGCTGTCCCACAGCGGAAACGTTTACCCGCCGGGCGTCGACGGTGGGGACGCAATGACGAAGGAAGTGACCACCGTCTCCGAGGAGGGGTTCAGCGCGACGAACGAGATCCGCGACTTCGACGTCGAGATCGACGCCGAGGGCGAGTCGGCTCCCGACACCCTCGAAAGCCTGCTCGCCGCCTACGGCTCGTGTTACGTTCCCGCGCTCAGAGTCGGCGGCCAGCAACGCGGCGTCGACGACCTCGGGCGCGTCGAGATCGACGTTTCGGGCGATCTCAACGACGACGACAAGCTCGAGTCGGTCGCCTTCGACATCCGGGTCGAGAGCGACGTCGACGACGAGACCGGCGAGGAAGTGATCGAACGCGCGTTCGAGCTCTGCAAGGTCCACGACGCCCTCAAAGAGAGCCTCCACGCCGACGCCTCCATCGAGGGCGGCGCCTTCTAAACGCGGGGTTTCGTTCGGCCGTTTCGATGACCGGTTTCGCCGTCGAACGCGTGGACCGAGCCACCGGCGGGCGCTCGAGGGAAATCCTGATACCGCCGCTCCTCCAAGCGACCGTATGTCAGAGAGTGACTGGACCGACCGGATCGTCGGCGAGCGGATGACCGTCGACCGGGAGTTCACCTCGCGGATCGCCGGCTCGCGGTTTTCGAACCAGGAGTGGAGCCTGATCATGACCGCGACGGAGTTCGAGATCGAGAACGCCGACGACCCCGAGGCCGCCCGGATCGTCGCCAACACCGAGAAGGTCGAGCAGATCCTTCCGGAACTCGAGAACGTCCGCTCGCAGGTCGGCGCGATGGGTGGGGCCACAGGTCCTGAGGGCGGGGACGACCGGGGGTCGGGCGGCGGGATCGTTGACTCGCTCAAGGGTGCCCTCGGGATGGGCGGCGGAGGTGGCGGTTCGGACGCAGAACGGGAGGCCGCCGAGGAACTCACTCGAGAGTACGCCGAGGCGCTGCAGTCCGAACTCGAGTCGAAGGGGCGTTGGGAGTCGGTGCGGACGGCCGCCACCGAGTAGCCGCCCGCGGTCGCCGGCTACTCGCTGCCGGCGTGAAACAGCGTGAACTCGCCCGCCTCGTAGATATTTATCAATTCGTTTATTAGCTCGTCGTATGACTCGTCGTCGACCCGAAGGGCGTCGAGCCGTTCGACCGTCTCCTCTGCGAGTTCGATCTCGGTCGTGGGCATGGGGGGAACCGTAGGTCACGAACCGGAATAAACCCCAACCGTCGCGCGACCCGAGGAGGTTTATGTCGGCCCGTCCAGGTGGCGGTATGGCAAGCGAAGACGTCGAGACGATTGCGGTCAGCATCGAAACCGACGAGGGCAGCGACGAGATCGCCGTCCCCGCGACGCTCGTCGACCTGCTCGCCGAGGAGGGCCAGGGGTCCGCGGAGGCCGTCGCCGACGTCACCCTGCTTTCCTTTGCGAGCCGCGCCCATCATCTCGCCCACCACGGGGAGGCAGACGACCCCGACCTCGAGGCCGCCGAGGGCGAGATCATGGACCGATTCGAGGACCGGTTCGGCGTCACGTTCGGCGAGGCGACGGGCCACCAGCACTGATCGCCAGCCGGCGGTGAGGGGCAGGCGATTACCGGGGTAACGCAAATACCGGCCCACCCCATAACGGGGGCGTGAACGAGACGGAGAGCCGCGGTGGAACCGATCGACGGGCGATCGGGCGGCGACGGCTGCTCGGCTCCGGGCTCGCTCTCGCGGCGGGCGCCACGTTCGTCGAGGGGATCGACGACTACGTCGACGACGAGTTCGGGACGATCACCTACGCGTTCGCCCGCCCAGACGGCGCACCCGAGCGGGGGGCGCTGGAACCGCGGACGAGGGAGGTCTCTCCCCGCTGGCACGCGAGCGTGGAGCTTGCGCTTTCGGCCCGGGACCGGATCGTCGAGGCCGCCCTCGACCCGATCATCGACGCAGCGGTCGTCCCGGGGGAGTACGGCGAGGCGACGGCGTCGCTCGACGTCACCGCGACCGAGGCCGTCGGCGAGGCCCTAGAGGAGCTGGTGGCGCCGGTCGCCGCCGGGAGCGGGGCGGACCTCGCCGTAGACGTTTCGGTGATCGACGAGCTCTCGCCGCGGGTCGAACTCGCCGACGGCGGCGGGACGCCTGCGGGCTACCAGCTCCGGGAGCTCTCTCCCGAGGGCATCCCCGGCGGCGTTCTCTGTGTGACGGAGGTGGGCTCGGGAACGCTCTCTCCGGCGGTGATCGACGCCGACAGCGGCGAGCGCTTCTTCGCGACGTCAAACCACGTCTACGGCTCCGGGGGCGCCCGCGAGCACAGCCACCACGGAGCGGAGTTCGGCGTCCTCCACGGCGACCAGGTGTACCGCATCGGCAGCGTCGGCGAGGGGTATCCCGGGGCGGATCTCGTCCGGGTCGAACCCGAGGGGTGGTACCGTCCGGCCTCCCGGATCGAGCGGGCCGACCCCGCCCAGGTGATCGGCCAGTACACGCGGGTCGGACTCGCCGACCTCGCGGCGAGAGGCGAGCCCCTCACGAAGGTCGGCGCGCTGTCGGGGCGGTCGTCGGGACCGATCCACGGCGTCGGCGCGGTCACCTGTTACGCCGGCGAGGTCTGCAAGCGCGGCCAGTTGAAGTGGGGCGGCGCGGAGGACCTCGCCGACGGCGACAGCGGCTCGGTCAGCTTCCACGAGGACCCCGAGAACCCGGATGCCCTGCTGGTCGCCGGGATCAACAACGCCCGGACCTGGTGGCCCGGCGGCGACTTTACCTGGGGGACCGCGGCCCACCACCTCCGCTCGGAGTACGGACTCCACTTCTAGAGGCGTTCGGAGGTCGTCCCGCTCGCGTTCGGAACCGTCCTCCGCCGCCAGGGCGTAAACCGAAGATTGATTTCAGTTTACGAGAGAGGGCGGGTATGGAAACCGAAACGGAAGGGGTCGATCTCGTCGAGGGGCGGGTCGTCAGGCAGTTCGCGCGCGCGGCGCTGCTGGCGGCACTGATGGGCGCGACGGCGATCGTCGCGATCCCGATCGCCGGGATCCCGGGGACGCTCCAGCCGCTGATCGTCTTTCTCGCCGGGATCTATCTGGGACCGTACTGGGGAGCCACGTCGATGGGGCTCTATCTGGCGGCGGGGATCGCCGGCGCACCCGTCTTTGCGGGCTGGGCCGCCGGCCCAGGCGTCGTCGTCGGCCCGACCGGCGGTTTTCTCGTCACGTTCCCGGTCGCCGCGTTCCTGATCGGGTACGCGATCCACCGGGGGGGCGACCTGCGGGACCCGGCGGAACTCTCCCCGCTTTACCTGGGAGGCGTGTTGCTCGTCGCCACTGCCGTGCTCTATGCGGTCGGGGTATCGTGGTACGCCTGGGTCGTCGGGATCGAACTGGGCGAGGCCGCCCTCGCGGTCGCGGCCCCGCTGATCCCGGGTGATCTCGTCAAGATCGTCGTCGCGGTCGCGATCGCTCGATCCGGCCGGATCGACACCGTCTGAGATGATCGAGTTCCGGAACGTCACTCACCGGTTCGGCGACGTGACCGCCATAGCGGGACTCTCGCTCACCCTGGGCGACGGCGAGTTCGTCGTGCTTGCGGGGGCGAACGGGAGCGGGAAGACCACTCTTCTGGGCCACTGCAACGGCCTCCTGGTTCCCGACGAGGGACGGGTGCTCGTCGACGGCCACGACGTCGCCGACGAGCCCGTGGCCGTCCGCCGGCGCGTCGGGATGGTCTTTCAGCATCCCCGCGACCAGTTCGTCGCCGCGACCGTCGGCGAGGACGTCGCCTTCGGCCCCGCGAACCTCGGCCACCCCCGCGAGGAGATAGATCGGCGAGTCGAGCGCGCGCTCGCCGCGGTCGGGATGGGGAGTCGAACCGAGGAGGCGATCGAGGCCCTGTCGGGGGGCGAACAGTCGAGAGTCGCCATCGCGGGCGCGCTCGCGATGGAGCCGACCCACCTCGTCCTTGACGAACCGTTCGCCGGCCTCGACGAGCCCGCACGACGGTCGGTGCTCGCCCGTCTCGAGGAGCTCTCGGCTTCGGGAACCGCGATCCTCGTCGCGACCCACGACCTCCGGGACGTCCTCAAGCTCGCCGATCGCGTCGTCGGGATGTCCGAGGGAGCGGTCGTCCTCGACCGTGCGCCGGCCGACGGGCTCGGGGATCTCGACGGGATCGGCGTCCGGGTTCCCGGATGCTGAGCTACGCGCCCGGCGACTCGATCGCCCACCGGCTCGATCCCCGCTCGAAGCTCGCGGTCCAGGCGGGTTTCGCGGCGGCCGCCCTCGCCTACACGACCCCGGTCGCCCTGGCCGCCCTCACGGCCCTCGCTGCTGGGATCGCCGCCGCGTCGGAGTTCCCCCTCCGGCGGACGGCCCGCTCGCTTCGCTACCCCGCTCTCCTGCTCGCCGCGGGGCCGCTGGTCGCCGCGCTCACCCTCGGACCGCCCTGGTTCGAACCGTCTGCGGCCGTCGAGCCGGCGCTGGGGAGCTACCGGGTCCTGCTCGTGCTCGTCGTGAGCGCGGCCTACGTCCGGACGACCCCGGTCTCGGAGTCGCGGGCCGCGATCCAGCGGACGATCCCCGGCAAAGCCGGCCAGCTCCTGGGCGTGGGGATCGCGCTCGTCTTTCGATTCCTGCCGGTGATTCGGGGGGACCTCCGGCGGATCCAGCGGGCCTCGGCCGCCCGGCTGGGCACCGAACGCGGGGCCGTCGAGCGGGCGACGACGGTCGGGGTCCTCGGGCTCGAGCGGACCTTCCGCCGGGCCGACCGACTCTCGCTCGCCCTCCAGGCGCGGTGTTTCTCCTGGGGGCCGACGCTTCCGGCGCTCTCGCTTTCGCGGCGGGATCTGCCAGCACTGGCGCTCGCCGCGGGTCTGGCCCTCTCGGCGCTTCTACGCGGCGCCCGAGCCGTAGGTCTCCTCTAGATACTCGACGATGTCGCTGCTCTCGGGCATCCCCTCGACGCCGTGGGCTTCGTCAGTGAGTACGGGGACGCCGGTCTGGCCGCTTACCTCCTTGACCTGCTCGCGCTCGCCGTGTGCGCGGGGGACCTCGATCGAGTCGTACTCGAGGTCGAGTTCCTCCAACTTGGACCTGACTTTCGCACAGAACGGACAGCCGGGGAGCTCGTAGAACGTGATCTCAGCCATCGGCGGGCGTAGGAGGTCGGGCCGTATGAGCCCACCGGTCGCGCCGACGGGGCGTTCGTCAGCCGGGTCTGACTCGGAGCCCCGCGTTTCTTTGTCCCTGCCGACGACTGCCCCGCCATGACCGACTCCGACCGGACCCGCGCACACGTCTTCGTCTCCGGGACCGTACAGGGCGTCTACTTCCGTGCGACGACCCGCGACGCCGCCCGCGAGGCGGGCGTCTCCGGCTGGGTTCGAAACCTCGCGGACGGCCGCGTCGAGGCCGTCTTCGAGGGTCCCGAGGAGGGTGTCGAGTCGATGGTTGAGTTCTGTCACGAGGGCAGCCCGGCCGCCGACGTCTCCGACGTGGCGGTCGAGTACGGTGACCCCGAGGGGGAGTCAGGGTTCGAGATCCGGCGGTAGTCAGGGAGAATCGAAGGTCGGTTCCCCGTCCGCGTCGTTCCCTCCGTCAGTGGCGTCGTACTCGCCGAGCCACGGCGGTTCCTCGGTGTGGGCCCACGTCGCCCAGTCGGCCTTCTCGCCGGCGTAGTACGCCCGGTAGGCCGAGACGGTGTCGCCCTCGCGACGGTACTCGTCGGGCATCGCCTGGGGCCGGGCCGTCGGCTCCTCGCCCGGAAAATCGATCCCCGCATCGTCGATCCGGGCGATGACCTCCCAGGAGGCGTGATCGCTGTCCTTGTCGTAGCGTTCGACGAACTCCGCGTTCAGCGCCTCGGCGTGGGCGCGAAGCCGGAGCCAGTTCGCCCGCGACTCGCTCGCGCAGCGGGTGACCGGGTGGCCGGTGTGGGTCGGCGCGTAGAGGAAGTCGGCGTCGGCGCCGTTCTCGCGGGCCGCGGTACAGAGCACCTGGGCGGCCTCGAGAAGCAGCTTGTTGACGTGCTCGTCGCAGTGATAGCGCGCGGCGAGCCGGGGATCCTCGTCGAGCCAGAAGACGTTCATGGCCGAAGTAGGTGTCCGGGCCGGTTTGCACTTTCGTCCACAATCTTCAACGCCTCGCCGACCGAACCCCTCGCCATGATCACCGGCGAACGGATGGGTGCCGTAGACGAGAACGCCGCCGCGCTGGGCGTGGCGCGAAAGCAGCTGATGGAATCGAGCGGGAACGCTATCGCGCGTGTCGTCCGCGAGGTCGCCGATCCCGGTTCCAGGATACTGATCGTCGCCGGCCGGGGCAACAACGGCGGCGACGCGTTCGTGGCGGCGCGCTTTCTCGACGATTACGACACCACGACGCTACTTCTGGGCCGCGAGGACGCCATTGGCACCGGCATCGCCCGCGAGAACTGGGTGGTCCTCGGCGAGGCGGGCTACGACCGCCGGGAGGTGACCGACTCCCGGGCCCTGGAACTGCCCGACGCCGACGTGGTCGTCGACGCGATGCTCGGCACCGGGATCTCGGGAGAACTCCGCGAGCCGGCGGCGACGGCGGCGAGGGAGATCAATGCGGCGGACGCGACGGTCGTCTCCGTGGACGTCCCGTCGGGGTTCGACGCCGACGAGGGCGAGAGCGCCGACAACGGCGTCGAGGCCGATCACGTGGTGACATTCCACGACGAGAAACCGGGTCTGGCGGAACTCTCCGCCGAACTCACGGTCGCCGACATCGGCATTCCGGCGGCCGCGGAACGCGTTCTCGGACCCGGTGACCTCGCGCTCGCCCGCCCCGATACCCGCGAGGGCCGGGCGTTCGTGATCGGCGGCGGCCCCTACACCGGCGCACCGGCGCTCGCCGCCCAGGCCGCCCTCCGGTCGGGCGTGGAACTTGCCTTCGTCGCTGCTCCCGATACCGTCGCCGGCGAGATCCAGGGCTACGCCGAGGATCTCATCGTCCAGCCCTACGACGGCGACCGGCTGACCCCCGACCGGGCCGAGGAGCTGGTCGAGACCGCCGAGGGGTACGACGACGTCGTCGTGCTGGGGCCGGGGCTCGGAAACGCCGAGGAGACCCTCGAAGGTGCCCGGGTCTTCCTCGAGTCCTACACGGGCCCGATGGTCGTCGACGCCGACGCGCTGTCGATCGTTCCGGACGTCGAGACCGAGGCGACGCTTCTGTGTACCCCCAACCGGGCGGAACTCGCTGAGATGGGGGGCCCCGAGGTGACGGATCTGCGGGAGGCGACCGACGAGATCGAGGCGTTCGCCGACGACCTCGGCCACACAGTCCTCGCGAAGGGGGTCGACGACGTGGTCTCCGACGGCGAGCGCACTCGGGTCGCCCGGGTCGGGGTTCCCGGAATGGCCGTCGGCGGCACCGGCGATCTGCTCGCGGGGATCTCCGCGGCCCTCCTGGAGCACGCCGAGCCCTTCGAGGCCGGCGCGGCCGCGGCCTACGTCAACGGTCGGGCCGGCGAGGTCGTCGCGAGCGAGCAGGGCGACGAGAGCGGACTCGGGATCTACGCCTCGGACCTGCTCGAGGAGATTCCGCGGGTGATCCGGGGCGAGGCCGGCCGGGTGAGCGGCGATGACTGAGAACGAGGACGCCGAGGACCTGACCCACACCACGAGGGAGGGCGACGTCCAGATGGTCGACGTCGGGGACAAACCCGACAGCGAACGACGGGCCGTCGCCGCCGGCGAGATCTCCCTTCGAGAGTCGACGGTCGGGGCGATCCGGGCCGACGAGGTGGGCAAGGGCGACGTGCTGGCGACCGCCCGGATCGGCGCGATCCAGGCGGTCAAACACACCTGGGAGACGATTCCGATGTGTCATGGGATTCCGATCACGAACGTCGAGGTCGGCTTCGAGCTCCGCGAGAACCGGATCGACTGCGAGGTGGCAGTCGAGACCACTGGCAAGACGGGCTGTGAGATGGAAGCGTTGGAAGGGGTGACGACGGGGCTGAACGTCGTCTGGGACATGGTGAAGGCGATCGAGAAAGAGGACGAGGGCGGGTATCCCGAGACGGAGATCGGCAACGTTCGGGTACTCGACAAGGAAAAGCGGGCGCTCGAGTAGCTCCCGTTCGGGTCTGTCGCCCCGAGGATGGTGTGATCGACGATCGGAATCCCGGTTAAATCGTTTTCGCGACGTTTACGAAGAAAACTATTTCTCGTCGGCGGTCGTCTGTCGGTCCGAGTGATGGTGTCGGAACCGCTACTCGTCCTCGGGGTCGCGGTGATCGGATCGCTCGTACTCGCCGGACTCTGTCTCTGCTATGCGGTCGCGGCGGACGCGAACGCTCGGGGCGCGAAAGGGCGCCTCTGGGGGGTGTTCGTCCTCGTACTCGGTCCGGTCGCCGTTCCCGCGTACCTGAACCACCGGCGGGACCTTCCAGGCCGGGCCGAGACCGCGGATCGCCTCGAGCGGACTGCGGGGTCGGTCGGCATCGGCGTCGGTATCGCGGCTCTGGTCGGTGGCGTCGTCTCGCCGCCGGACCCGTTCACGATCGCCCTCTACACGGCCCCGCTGATCGTCGTCTCCGTTCCTCTCGCGTTCGCGTGCTGCTACGATCCCGGCTGGCGGGCGCTCGTCCCGAATCGTTTCGCGGAGTAATGCGTTTTAGAGGTCCATCCCGCCGTTGACGTCGATCACTTCGCCGGTGACGTAGGATGAGTCCTCGCTCGCGAGAAAGCCCACGACGGCGGCGACGTCCTCGACCTCGGCGAGCCGTTCGAGGGGGATCTCGGCGACGATCCGCTCGAGGACCGTCTCGGGGACGCTCTCCAACATATCGGTCTTCGTAAACCCCGGCGCGACGCAGTTGGCCGTCGAGCTCCCCTGGGCGAGCTCGAGGGCGATCGTTCGAGTGAACCCGAAGAGGCCGCTCTTGGCGGCGGCGTAGTTGGCCTGCCCGAAGTTGCCCTGCTTGCCGACGACGCTCGAGATGTTGATGAGCCGGCCTTCGGGCGCGTTCCAGACGTCGTCGTAGAAGACCTGGGTGCAGTGAAAGGTGCCCCCGAGGTTGACCTCGAGGACGCTCTCCCACTCCTCGGGGCTCATCTCGACGAACTGGGTGTCGGCGGTCATCCCGGCGTTGTTGACGAGCACGTCCGCGGGGCCAAAGGCCTCGTGACACCGCTCGCGCATCGCCTCGACGGCCTCCCGGTCGGTGACGTCGGCCCGGGCCGCGATCGCCCGTCCCCCGTGGTCCTCGATCGTTTCGACGGCCTCGCGGGCGGCTTCCTCGGAGCTCCGGTAGTTGACCACGACGTTCGCGCCCTTCCGGCCGAGGTGTTCGGCGATCCCCCGTCCGATGCCTCGTGCCGATCCGGTGACGACGCAGGTTCGCCCCTCCATGAAAGACCGTAACGAACTCCGACGGTAAATAACGAGGTGGCGTCTCGCGGGACGTGAGCCCCCCGATCGGCGCGGTCAGCGGTCGCCGGCGCGATCGATCCACTTCTGGAGCCCGCTCGGCGAGATTCCGGTCTCGGCGGCGAGGTCGGCGGCGTCCGCGTTCGCGAGATCCTCGACGGTCGTGATACCCGCCTCCGAGAGTCGCCGTGCATAGGCGGATCCGATGCCCGAGATCGCGGTTAGCTCCTTGCCCTCGTCGACGGCTTCGCCGTCCCCGGGATTGGCGTCTTCGTCGCCATCGCCGATTCCGTTCTCGCTGTCCAGATCGTCGGCTCCGGTCTCGTCACCAGCGACGTCCTCGACGAGACCGGCGTCGGCCTCCTCGGGTTCGGGCGCGTCGGGTTCGGCGTCGGTCTCGCTTTTCGAACGCTCCTCGAACCAGTCACAGACCTCGGGCCAGAGTTCGGCGTGGGAACGCGAGGAGACCGACATCCCGATGTGGCCCGTCGCGAACTCCATGACCTCGGTGTCGTCGCTCGGGATCGCCTCGTTGAACGGTTTGGAGGCTCCCGGCGGCACCAGGTGGTCGTACTCGGCGACGATCTGGAGCACCGGCATCTCGATGTTGTCGAGGTCGACGCGCTCGCCGCCCAGAGACAGTTCGCCGTCGATCAACCTGTTCTCCTGGTAGATGTCGGCGATGAACTGCTCGTAGGTCGCGCCCGCGACGTCGATCCCCTCGTCGAGCCAGCGCTCCATGCGCGCGAAGTTCTCGACGAACTCCTCGTCCTCGACGTTGTCGTAGAAGCGGACGTACTTCGTCACGTTGTTCGCGACGGGATCCATCAGCGCGAACCCCACGTCCAGAAACTCCGCGGGGACGTTGTCGAAGGTGTCGGTGACGACCCCGGGCTCGTAGTAGTCCTCGGCGCCCCAGAGCTCGAGGACGCCGCCGTCGCCGGCGAAACAGAGACCGGCGGCCATCAGCCCCAGGTTGCGGACCTTTTCGGGGTAGAGCGCGGCGTACATCGCCGCCATCGTCCCGCCCATGCAGTAGCCCAGCAGATTGATCGCGTCCTGGTCCGAGCGGTCGCAGACGACGTCGGCGCAGTTGTCGATGTAGCGGGTGACGTAGTCCTCCAGGGTGAGCGAGCGGTCGAGTTTGGAGGGCTCGCCCCAGTCGATCATGTAGACGTCGAACCCCGCCTCGAGCAGGCGCCGGACGACCGAGCGGTCGGGCTGGAGGTCCAGAATGTAGGGCTTGTTGATCAGCGCGTAGACGATCAGAATCGGGACGTCGTGTTGCTCCTCGGTTTGGGCCTCGTAGTGGAGCAGCCGGAGCTTGTTCTCCTCGTAGACGACCTCGCTCGGCGTCTGCCCCACTTCGGCGTCGCCGAGAGTCTCGGCGCGGTCGGGCGCGACGCCCGCCTTCTCGGCCATCTCGGCGGCGCCCTCCCAGGCCTGGCGCTGCATGTCGAGACCGACCGTGAACGGGTTCTTCATTCGAGTTCCTCGAGAACTCGATCGAGTTTCTCCTCGACCGCGTGCTGGCGCCGCTCGAGTTCGACGAGGCGGTCGCCGACCTCCGTCACCCCGCTCTCGGTGGCGAAACCGAGCGTCGAGAGCGTGCTCTCGGCGGCCTCCTCGGCGTCCTGTTGGGCTTCCATGAGGTCGCCGACGGTCTCGCCGGTCATCCGGGCGAAGGCGGTCGTCGACATGACCTCCTTGAACGCGTCGTTTGCGGTGTCGAGCCAGATGTCCCGGAACTCCTCCATCTCGACCTCTTCGCCCTCTAACTGGTCGTTCATCCGTTCGACCATCCGCTCGGAGGCGTCCATCCAGGCCTCGTAGGCACGAGCATAGCCCTGGACGCCCTCGCTCATCTCGGCGTCGTCGGTCGTCGCCTCGACGGTTTCGGCCCAGCTCTCGACGAAGCGGGCCTGTGCCTCCATGTTCTCCTCAACGGAGTCCATGAACTGCTCGTTCCACTGTTCGACGAACGCGTTCCAGTTCGCGGGTTCCGTGGGTGTCTCTGTCATGAGTAATGGTTGTGTCGCGTATGAAATAAAGCTGTGTGGCTGGGTGGGAGAGCCGGGGGACCCGGCGGTCGAGTTCGATTACGCCGAGGCGTCGAACTCCTCGCCTGCGTCCTCGACGGCGTCGGCCATCCCGCTGACGCTCTCCTCGACGTTCTCGTGGGCGTCGAGGTAGGCGTCGAACGAGGAGTCGACGGCCTCGGCGTAGGTGTCGGCGACGCCGTCGTAGGCGGCTCCCGACTCCTCGACCATATCGGCCATCGCGGCGAGGGACTCGAGCTGGCTCTCGCTTGCGGTCTCGACGCCCTCCTCGACGACCGCCCGGAGCTCGTCGGTATCGACGGCGCCCTCGGGGAAGGCCGCTTCGAGGGCGTCGAAGTAGGCGCCGACGGCGCCGGTCGTGAGCTCGGCGTTTTGCTCGGTGAGCCGCTCGGAGGCGGCCAGCATCTCGCCGGCGGCGTCGAAGGAGGCCCGCTGGGCCTCGATCGTGTCGTGGGTCAGTTTCCGGCTCTGCTCGACGGCGGTGCGCTGGGCGTCGAAGACTGCGGTGAGTGGGTCGTTGGTCATGGTAGTAGGGTTGGATGTGGGTCGTATCGGGTCGTTACTGTTCTCCGTCCTCGTCGTCGCGCGAGCGCTTGACGGGGACGACGATGGTCTGGACGATATCTCCCTCCTCGATGTCGAGGGCCTCGCGTTCGGGTTCGGGAACGCTGATCCGGCCGCCGCTCTGGACGCGTGCCTTGAACGTCGCAGTCGAGGTCGACAGCGGGTTGGTCATCGGATTGACCCCCGAGCTCTCGGTCGGGGAACTCGCCTCGAGGAACTGCCGGAACAGCTCCTGTTGGGACTGGGCGACCTGCTCGCTCGCGTCCTGCATCTCCGCCATCTGCTCGGAGAACAGCGCAGGCAACCACGGCGGCTGGGAGTCGTCCGTCATCACTCCTACCGAACGGCCCCGAGACAATAAATGTTTCCGTCTGATACCATCTGATACCGTCTGATGGCGAGAAATGTCTGATTCGGGTTTCAACCCCCGATCGGGGCGTCTGGGGGTTCGATTGGGGACTACACCCGATCGAATCCGGCTGATCGCCCCCATCAAAGGAGTCATAACCGTCTCGTCCATATTCCGGAGGTATGAGCGGAAACGAGGCCGGCGAGAACGCGTTCGCGGCGATGACCGAGGCGTGGACGACGATGGCGAGTAGCTTCTTCCAGGGCGCGACCGCCGCGAACCGGGCGGCGGCCTCCGCGATGTTTCCTCCGGGGGCAAACGGGGACGGAGAGTCCGGGCTCGTAGGCACGAATGGCGACGACACGGTCGCCCCCTCGGTCGACTCCCTCTCGTACGAGCGCCTCGACTGGACGTTCGAGCGCACCGCCGACGACCCCGCTGACCTGGGGGTCGGCGACAGCGTCACCTTCGAGAAGAGCCTCGTCGACGAGGACGTCCGCGCGTTCGCGCGCGCCAGCGGCGACACGAACCGCCTCCATCTCGACGACGAGTTCGCCCGGACCACCCGTTTCGGCGGCCGGATCGTCCACGGCACCCTCGCCTCGGGGCTCATCAGCGCCGCCCTCGCACGCCTCCCCGGGTTGACGATCTACCTCTCTCAAGACCTTGAGTTCCGGGGGCCCGTCGGGGTCGGCGACCGGGTGTCGGCCCGCGTCGAGGTCGTCGAGGAGTTGGGCGACGGGAAGTTCCGCCTCGAGACGACGGTCGAAGACGAGAGCGCGGGCGAGACGGCGGTGGCGGGCGAGGCCGTCGTCCTGATCGACGACCTCCCCGGGGCCGGCGACTGACCCCGACCACCATGACGCGCTTCGGAACCGCGGGCATCCGCGGCCCCGCCGAGGAGACGGTGACGCCCGAACTCGCCCTCGCCGTCGGGCAGGCCGCCGGCGCACCCGGCGAGACGGTCGTCCTGGGGCGAGACGGCCGGGAGACCGGTCCCGCGCTGGCCGCGGCGATGGAGGCCGGCCTCGAGAGCGCGGGCAGTGACGTCCGACGGCTCGGCACCCTGCCGACGCCCGCGCTCGCGTTCGCTTCGCGGGGACGGCGGGGCGTGATGCTCACCGCGAGCCACAACCCGCCCGCCGACAACGGGATCAAACTGTTCGAGGACGGCGCCGAGTACGACCGCGCGGCCGAAGAGCGGATCGAGTCGCGCCTGGAATCTGGCCCCGGGACCGCGACCTGGGACGAGTGGGGTCGCGGGGAGCGAGTCGAGATCCTTCCGGACTATCGCCGGGGCGTCGCCGACTACGTCCACGACCGGTTCGGCGAGGATCCCCTCGAGGGGCTGTCGATCGCCGTCGACTGTGGCAACGGCGTCGGCGCGCTCGCGACCCCGCAGGTGCTCGACCGGCTGGGCGCGGAGGTGACCGCGCTCAACGCGACCGTCGACGGGAGCTTTCCCGCCAGGGACAGCAAACCGACCAGGGAGGCCCTGTCGGACTTTCGAGGGTTCCTCGCCGACGGCGACCGCGACCTCGGGCTCGCCCACGACGGCGACGCCGACCGGCTGGTCGTCTGCGATCCGGACGGGGAGGTCGTCGCCGAGGACACCGTCCTCGCGGTCCTGGCCCATCACTACGTCCGGAGATCGGCCGCCGCCGACCCGGTCGTCGTCACGACGCCGAACACCTCGAAACGGATCGACGAGCGCGTCGCGGAGGCGGGAGGTCGGGTCGAGCGGGTCCGGCTGGGCGCGCTCCACGAGGGGATCGCAGAGAGCGAGGCCACCCCGGTGTTCGCGGGCGAGCCCTGGAAACACGTCCACCTCCCCTTCGGCGGCTGGATCGACGCGGTCGTCGGAGCGGGCGTCGTGAGCGCCCTCGCCGCCGACGCCGGCGGGGTCGACGCGCTTCGTGCACCGGTCACAGAGCGCCCGATCCGCAAGGAGAGCGTCCGCTGTCCCGATCCCGCGAAGGGACCGGTCATGGCGCGTCTCGCCGAGGACCTCCCCGACGCGTTCCCGGGGGCCACCGTCGAGACGGGGTACGGCATCCGTCTGGAGTTTCCCGACAACGCCTGGCTTCTGGTCAGGACGAGCGGCACGGAGCCCGTCGTCCGGCTGTACGCCGAGAGCGAATCGATCGAGGAACTGCTGGCCGACGCCCGCGAGGTCGTCGAGCGCGTCGTCGAGGACGCCGGTTGACCGAACGTGTTGAAACGGTGGGGGGAAACCGGATCTTTTAACCCGATGACCCGAGATGGTCGGCTATCATGGCAACGGACAGGCGCGCGTTCTTGACCGGCGTCGGGACGATCGGAATCGCGACGACCGCGGGATGCGTCGGCGGGTTCGGCGAGGAGGGGAACGGAGAGGACGGTGGAAACGAGAGCCAGGGCGGCAGTGGAAACGAGAGCGGGAACGATAGCGACAACGGCGACGGGGGCGGGAGCGCCAACGTCGGGATGGTGTACGCCACCGGCGGGCTCGGCGACAACTCCTTCAACGACATGGCCCAGCAGGGGTTGCTCGACGCCGAAGAGGAGTTCGGCGTCTCCTACTCGGAGGCCGAACCGGAGTCCAACGGCGAGTTCGAGGGCGCCCAGCGGGACTTCGCGGAGGGCGACTACGACCTGGTGAGCTGTATCGGGTTCGCACAGGAGGAGGCCCTCACGAGCAACGCGAGCGAGTACGGGGACCAGAACTTCATGATCGTCGACGCCGAGGTCGACGCCGACAACGTCCGGAGCTACGTCTTCGGCGAACCCGAGGGCTCGTTCCAGGTGGGCCATCTCGCGGGGCTGCTCACGGACATGGAGTTCGAGGCCGGGGCGGGCTCGACGAACCCCGAGGAGTCGGTCGTCGGCTTCGTCGGCGGCGTCGAGTCGCCGCTGATCGAGTCGTTCCAGGCCGGCTTCGAGGCGGGAGTCGACCACGCCGACACCGGCGCCGAGGTCGTCTCGAGCTACGTCGGGGAGTTCAACGACACCGCCGGCGGCCAGGAGACCGCCCGCTCGATGTTCGAAGGCCAGGGTGCCGACATCGTCTACCACGCCGCGGGTGCGACCGGCGTCGGCGTCTTCCAGGCCGCCCAGGACCAGGGCCGGTTCGCGATCGGGGTCGACGCCGACCAGTCGGTCACCGAGTCGGACTACGCCGACGTCATCCTCGCGAGCATGGTCAAACGCGTCGACAGCGCGGTGTACACCGCGATCGAGTCGGTCGTCGACGACGCCTTCGCGGGCGGCGAGACCGAGGTCCTGGGACTCGAGCAGGACGGCGTCGAGGCGGTCTACGGCCAGGAGATCGGCGGCGAGATCCCCGACGAGGTCGTCGAGGCCGTCGACTCCTCCCGTCAGGCGATCATCGACGGCGAGATCGAGGTCCCCGACACGCTCGAGTAGCGCATGAGCGAGTCGGAGGGAGATACGGTAGCGGGACGGTCGGCAGGCGAGAGCGACCTCGCGGTCCATCTGGACGGGATCACCAAGCGGTTCTCGGACGTGGTCGCGAACGACGACGTCGATCTCCGCGTCGAGCGGGGGTCCGTCCACGCCCTGCTGGGCGAGAACGGCGCCGGAAAGACGACGCTGATGAACGTCCTCTACGGGCTCTACGAGCCCGACGAGGGCCGCGTCGTCGTCGATGGCCGGGAACGCGGGTTCGACCGGCCGCGCGACGCCATCGACGCCGGAATCGGGATGATTCACCAGCACTTCATGCTCGTGGACACGATGACCGTCGCGGAGAACGTCGCGCTCGGCAACGAGCCCCGCAAATGGTTCGGGCTCGCGGTCGACCGCGCGCGCATCGACCGCGAGATCCGCGACCTCTGTGACCGGTACGGCTTTTCCGTCGATCCAGACGCGCGGATCGGGGACGTGAGCGTCGGCGTCCGCCAGCGCGTCGAGATCATCAAGGCGCTCTATCGCGGCGCGGACGTGCTGATCCTGGACGAGCCGACGGCCGTGCTCACCCCCCAAGAGGTCGAGGACCTCTACGACGTCTTGGCGGAGCTGACCGCCCAGGGAAAGACGATCATCTTCATCACCCACAAGCTGGGCGAGGCGACTCACGCGGCCGACGCGATCACCGTCCTCCGGGACGGCGAGTCGGTCGGAACCGTAGACCCCGAGGGAACGAGCCGGGCGGAACTCGCCGAACTCATGGTCGGACGGGAGGTGTTGCTGGAGGCCGAGACGGAGCCCGTCGAGACCGGCGAGACGGTCCTCTCGGTCGCGGACCTCTCGGTGATCGACGACCGCGACGTTCCCGTCGTCTCGGGGATCGACCTCGACGTGCGGGCCGGCGAGGTCGTCGGGATCGCCGGCGTCGACGGCAACGGCCAGGCCGAACTGGTCGAGGCGGTCGCCGGCCTTCGCACGCCCGACGCGGGGACGGTTCGCTTTTCGGGTCGCGACGTCACCGACTGGTCGCGCCGGAAGCGCATCGAGTCGGGGATGGCCTACGTCCCCGAGGACCGTCAGGAGCGCGGACTCGTCATGCCCTTCGACCTCGTCGAGAACGCCGTCCTCGGGAGCCAGCGGGGCCCGGCGTTCGCGGGCGACGGTCGGATCGACTGGGCGGCGGTCCGCGATCACGCCGAGGACGTGGTCGGGACCTACGACGTCCGGCCCGCCACGACCGACTCCGAGGCGGCCGACCTCTCGGGGGGCAATCAACAGAAGTTCGTCGTCGGCCGGGAACTCGAGCGCGACCCCGACCTCCTCGTCGCGACCCACCCGACTCGCGGGGTCGACGTCGGCTCGACGGAGTTCGTCCACGACCGGCTGCTCGAACTTCGCCGCGAGGGGGTTGCGACCCTGCTGGTCTCCTCGAACTTGGAGGAGGTCCGGTCGCTCTCGGATCGGCTGGCGGTGATCTACGAGGGGGAGTTCGTCGACGTGGTCGATCCCGACGCCGTCACCGAGGAGGAACTCGGCCTGCTGATGGCCGGCGAGCACCCCGAGGGGACGACGGAGTCAGAGACCGAACCCCCGGTCGGGGGCGAGGGGGGTGACGAGCGATGAGGGATCGGATCGAGGGGCTGATCGGGCGTCTCGTCCGCGCGTCGATCGTCGAGCGGGTCGCCATCGCCGCCGCCGCCCTGGTCGCCGCGGTTGTCGTCGGCGGCGTCCTCGTCTTCGTCTCCGGGGGCTTTGCCTCGTGTGCGAGCGGGCTGGACCTGGCGGGCTGGACGTTCTGTTACAACCCGATGCAGGTCTACTACGAGCTGTTCCTCGGCGCGCTCGGCCATCCCCTCGAGGGCGGCTGGCACGTCCACAACTTCAGCCTCGCGACGACGCTCCGGGAGACGACGCTGCTCGCCTTCGCCGGGCTCTCTGTCGCCGTCGCCTTCCGAGCGGGGCTGTTCAACATCGGCACCCAGGGACAGCTCGTCGTCGGGGGCCTGCTGACGGCGGTGACCGTCCTCTTCGCCGCCCGGTTCGTCCCCGGCGGCGCCGTCGGAACCCTCGTACTCGTCCCTCTCGGCGTGCTGGCGGGCGCGGTCGGCGGCGGGTTCTACGGCGCGATCCCCGGCGCACTGAAGGCCTACGGCGGCGCAAACGAGGTGATCACGACGATCATGCTCAACTTCGTTGCGGTCGGAGTCACCTCGACGCTTTTGTCCTGGCGGTTTCAGGACCCCGAGAGCGCGAACCCCCAGACCCGCGCCGTCCCCGAGTACGCCGAGATCCCCACGATCCCCGTGATCGGCTACAGCCCCCGGCTGGACTTCTCGCTTCTCGCCCTCGGGTTCGCCGTTGCGTTGATGGTCGGACTCGCCTGGATGCTCGCCCGGACCTCCTTCGGCTACGAGCTCCGGGTCAGCGGGGTCCAGCCGGAGGCGGCCCGCTACGGCGGCGTCGCCGAGAAACGCATGACCGTCGCGAGCATGACCCTCTCGGGCGCCCTCGGGGGGATCGCCGGCGCGTTCTGGGTCCTGATGCAACACGGCCGCTGGCTCGAGAACGTCCCCTCGCTGGGGTTCGACGGGATCGCCGTCTCGATCCTCGCGGGGAACAATCCGCTGGGCGTCGGCGCAGCCGCCTTCCTCTTCGGCGTGCTCTCGAGCGGCGGCCGGTCGATCAACACCGCGACGGACGTTCCCCCCGAACTGGTCGGCGTCGTCTCGGGGCTGATCATCCTGTTCGTCGCGATGCCGGAGTTCTTCCGGATGATCGGTCGGCAGTTCCTCGACGTCGACGAGGAACCCGGCCGCGGAACCGGGGGTGGGGCCGATGAGTGACCTCCTCTCGCGTCGGAGCGCCGCCGTCGCCCTCGCGGTCCTCGCGGCGGTCACGATTGCGGCCGGGCTCGTCTTTCCCGACTCGTGGGTGGGGACCGTCCTCTCCGTGCTGGCCAGCCCGGGCACACACACCGCGATGCTCCGGCTCGCCGTCCCGATCGCGCTCGCGGCCATCGGAGGGATCTTCGCCGAGAAGAGCGGCGTCATCAACATCGGGCTCGAGGGTCTGCTGATCGTCTCCGCGTTCTCGGCGATCCTCGTCACCTTCCGGCTGGGTGCCGGCGAGTCGACCGCGTTGCTCTCGAACCACTGGTGGGGGTTCGCGGTCGGCGTGATCGTGAGCACGCTGTTCGCCCTGCTCTTTGCGGCCGTCTGCATCGAGTTCGAGGCCGACCAGATCATCGCCGGGCTGGCGGTCTGGCTGATCGCGCTCGGGCTCGCGCCGTTTGCCTCCCGGATCGTCTTCGACAGCCCGAACACCGGCAACGTCGGCACGTTCGATGCCGTCACCGTTCCCGTGCTCTCGGAGGTCCCCGTCCTGGGCTACCTGCTGTTCGACACCGGCCCGGACGTCTACGTGATGCTCATCGCGGCGGTCGCGGGCTGGTACCTGCTGGCCAGGACCCGCTTCGGACGCTGGGTCGAGGCCAGCGGCGAGAACCCGAAGGCCCTCGATACGGCGGGCGTCGACGTCCGGAAGGTCCGCTACGCCGCCGTCTTGCTCTCGGGGATCTTCGCCGGCCTCGGCGGCGCCGGCTTCGCGCTCGGCCAGCTTGGCACCTTTGCGGGCGGCGGCGAGACCGACATCGGGGGCCGGGGCTTTATCGCCATCGCGACCTACCTCTTTGCGAACTACCATCCCATCGGCGCGCTCGCCGGCTCCTTTCTCTTTGCGGGCCTGGATGCCGTCCAGATCCGGCTGCAGACCTACGGCTACGCCGTCCCGACCGAGCTCATCCGGACGATCCCCTACGTTACCGTGATCGCCGTCCTCGTCCTCTTCGGGAAGACGCGGCTCCCGGAGGCGGCCGGCGAGCCCTACGATCCCGACGAGGACTGATACGGTCGGAGACGAGTCAGTGCACCGTCGATCGCAATGCGGTGTGCGATCAAACGGTAAATCGTCGTCTCCGACGGTATGACGAACCGATGCACCGATGGGCCTGGGGATCGACCTCCGCCCATGACCGATCGCCAGGACCTGATCGAGGCCGCCCGCGAGATCCAGACCGAAGCCCACGTCCCCTACTCGGAGTACCGCGTCGGCGCCGCCATAGAGACGACCGATGGCGAGGTATACACGGGCTGTAACATCGAGAACGCCAACTACAGCAACAGCTTGCACGCCGAGGAGGTCGCCGTCGGGAAGGCGATCGCCGACGGAAATCGCGACTTCTCCCGGATCGCCGTCAGCTCCTCGCGCCGGGACGGCGTCACCCCCTGTGGGATGTGTCGCCAGACGCTCGCGGAGTTCTGTGGCGAGGAGTTTCCGGTGTTCTGTGACGCGGACGGCGAGGTCGAGGCGTACACCCTCGGCGAGCTCCTCCCGGCGGCGATCAGCGAGGAGACCTTGGAGTAGCGACGACCGCGAGCGACCGCCACACCTATCCCCCGTTCCCCGAAACGAGGGCCATGCTCGAGCGCCTCCGGAAGCGGGTCCGCGGCAACGGCGAGCCGGTCGTCGGCCTCTTCGTCGACGGGCCGAACGTCCTCCGCGAGGAGTTCGACGTCGATCTCGACGACGTCCGCGAGGCCGGACGCGGGCTGGGACGGCTCGGCGTCTGCCGGCTCTATCTGAACGAACACGCGACTCCGGGACTGATTCAGGCCGCCGAGGCCAGGGGGTTCGAGGTCGTCGTCACCAGCGGCGACGTCGACGTCCGCCTCGCGGTCGACGCGACCGCCCTCGCCGACGCTATCGACGTCCTCGCGGTCGTCTCACGGGATACGGACTTCAAACCAGTCGTCGAGCACGCCGGCCGGAACGGGCTCCGGACGGTCGCGATCGCCCCCGGGACCTATGGAGGGTCGGACGCGCTCCCGAACGCCGCCGACGAGTCGATGAGCCTCGAGGACTAGATCCCCTTCTCGGTGATCTCTAAGTCGTAGGTGCCGCTGCCCGACCAGGCGTCAACCATCACGTACAGCGGTTCCTGGCTGGGGTCGTCGACGACGATCTCCTCGTCGCTACCCCAGTTGTACGACCGGTGGTCGTAGCTCGCGGTCGTCGGACAGCCCCCGCCCTCGTTGGCGTAGAGGTCGAAGGTCGCGTCCGAGGGCCCCTGGAGGTCGACGACGACCTGGCAGGTGTCCGCGAGCTCCCACTCGTAGGACCAGCAGTCGGAGCCGCCACTCGAGAGCGACTGATCGGAGATGGCGGTCGTCGTTCGGGCGTCACCACAGGTGCCCCCTCCCCCGCCGCCTCCGCCGCCACCGCCGTCGCCGGGTTCGGTGCCGACCGCGGCCTCGGCGTCGACGCGACCCGAACCCTGTTCGTCGGCCGAGAGGCCGACGTCCTCGGCGGTGTTCTTCAGGTGCATCCGGGTGTCGGCGGTGTCCGTTCCCCACTGCGAGATCGCGAGTCCGGCGACGCCGGCGACGACCGGCGAGGCCATCGAGGTCCCCGAGAGCTGGTCGTAGTCGTCCCAGGGTATCGTCGAGAGCACGTTACTGCCGGGCGCACAGAGTTCGATCTCCTCGCCGACGTTCGAGTAGGCCGCGAGCGAGCCGTCGGGGTCGAGCGCCGAGACGGCCAGACACTCGTCGTAGGCCGCGGGGTAGGAGACGCTCGCCCCGTAGTCGTTGCCCGCGGCGGCGACGACGAGCGAGCCCTGGTTCTGGGCGTAGGAGACGGCGTTTTGCATGGTGGTCGTCGAACCGCCGCCACCCAGCGAGAGGTTGATGACGTCGGCACCCTGGTCGGCCGACCACGTGATCGCGTCGGCGATGTCCGACAGCGAGCCGCCGCCGCTCTCGTCCAACGCGCGCGCCGAGAGCAGCGAGCAATCGCTGATCCCGGCGTGGCCGGTCCCGTTGTCGGTGCCGCCCGCGGCGATCCCGCCGACGTGGGTGCCGTGGTTCTCGTCTTGCTGGACGGGATAGGGGTCGGCGTCGTCGTCCGCGAAGTCCCGACCGTAGTTCGAGACGCTGCCGTCCACGTTCCCCTCGAGGTCGGCGTGGTCGTACTGGATCCCCTGGTCGACCACCGATATCGTCACGTCGGAATCGCCCAGGGTGGCGTCCCAGGCGCCCTCACAGCCCACCATCTCCGGGGCGTACTGGTCGCCGTAGCGGGGATCGTTCGGGGTGAAAAGCGCCTCGAACGTGACGTTCGGTTCGGCGTACCGGACGTGCTCTTTCCGGGTGATCGTGTCGACGAAGTTCTCGCGTGCGCGGTCGGGGGTGTGGCTCGGGAACTTCACAGCGACGTAGCCGATCCGGTTGTTCGAGCCGACGACCTTCGCTCTCCCGGGAACGTGACGACGGACCGATCCCTCGAGGTCCGAGACCGCGCCCTTGGCGACGCCGACGAGGATCTCGTCTTTCTTCGGTCCCGCTCCCCGCCCGGGATTCGCGACGGTGAGCCCCGAGAACAGCCCGCCAGCGCCGGCGGCGCCGAGGAGTTTCAGCGCGGTTCGCCTGTCGACTGCCGGAGTGTCATAGTCTGGCATGACGTACCGTCCCGAAGTAGTTACCAACGGAAATTACTTTCGGTATTCGGAGAGTGTACGACGGGGTGGTAGGTCGCGTGCCACTGTCGGTGCCGTCGCCCGTCTGCGTGTCCGGCACGAACCGCCGGACTTCTATCGCTCCGATCCGAACGTCCGGCGATGACCGACCCCGATACGCCCGTTCTGGACAACCACCTCCACCTCAACCCCGACAACGGGCGGGGGCTCGCCGCCGTCGACGACTTTCGGCGGCTGGGCGGGACCCACCTGATCGTGGTGAACAAACCGTCCTGGCATCTGGGCCAGGACGTCGAGGGAGGCGAGGAGTTCCGGCCCGTCTTCGATCGCACCCTCGATGTCGTCGCGGAAGCCGCCGACCGGCTCCCGGGAACCGCGTGGCCCGTCCTGGGCGTCCATCCCGGACTCGTGACCCGGCTGGTCGACGACCGGGGGCTCTCCCCCGAGCGCGCGGGCGACCTCATGATCGAGGGTCTCGAGCTCGCGGCCGACTACGTCGCGGAGGGGGAGGCTCTCGGGTTGAAGTCCGGGCGACCCCACTACGACGTTCCGGAGGCAGTGTGGGAGGCGTCCAACCGGGTCATGCGCCGGGCGTTCTCCCTCGGCGCTGACCTCGACTGTGCCGTCCAGCTCCACACTGAGGAAAGCGAGGACCTCACCGTGGTCGCGGGCTGGGCCGAAGAGGCGGGGCTTCCGGCCCACCGCGTCGTCAAACACTACGCCAGCGGCCGTCTGGCGGGCCCGACCCCGAGCGTCATGTCCGAAAAGGATTGGCTCCGGGAGGCCGCCGAGCGCGGCGACCCCTTCCTGATGGAGACCGACTTCGTCGACGACCCCGACCGGCCCGGCGCGGTGCTCGGGCCAAAAACGGTCCCTCGACGGGTCGACTGGCTCGAGGCGGAGGGGCACGCCGAGGCGATCCGGACTGCCCACGTCGAGACACCTCGACTGGTGTACGGGGTCGACACCGAGGCCACCCTCGATCCGGGGGGTGAGAACGGATGACCCGGCCCGATCGGTTGCATGGGTATTTTTATAGCCACCTTCCCTCTTGCGGACCAACAACTCTCCGTCACGTATGAGTCCCCCACAGTACACGCTCGCCTTCAAACCCGCAATCGGCCTCTACGGGCAACACGACCCGAGTTCCGTCCTCTTCGAGGATGGGGTCCCCGTTTTCGGGATCGAGGAGGAGCGCCTGACGCGTCAGAAACACGCCGTCGAGACGTTCCCCCGGCTGGCGATCGAGGCCTGCCTCGACTACCGCGCGCTCGAGCTCTCCGAGGTCGACCGCGTCCTTCTTCCCTACGACCCGAGCCTCCGTTCGCGCATCCGCTCGCACTATCTCGGCGACGCGCTCCGGGCGCCCGGGATCGCCCGGAAGATCTCCGCTCTGGAACGGACCCTGGTCGCCGAGATCCGGGGGAACTTCCTGCCGACCCGGGAGATCGAGACCAAACTCGCAGAGATCGGTACCCCGGTCCCCGAGGTCGAAACGCGCTCCCATCACCTCTGTCACGCCGCAAGTGCCTTTCACCCCTCCGGCTTTTCGGAGGCCGCGGTGTTGACGATCGACGCGAAAGGCGAGTACGACTCGACGGTCGTCTGGCACGGCTCCGATCGGGGCCTGAAACGGCTGCGAACGTACGACCACCCCAACAGCCTCGGACTGTTCTTCGCGATCGTCACCGAGTTCCTGGGCTACCGGATGTTCAACGGCGAGGGGAAGGTGATGGGACTGGCCCCCTACGGCCGGGAGAACCCCGGGATCGAGCGCGCGCTCCGAGGGCTGGTCGACCTCGGGGTCGATTACGACGTGACGCCGCTGACCCGGCGCTGGGGGACGGGCTACGGCGTCAACGTCCTGGAGGATATTTTCGACCGGTCGCGGACCGAGACCCCCGGCGAGTTCGACCAGTGGGAGAAGGATCTCGCGTACACCGCCCAGAAGCTCTTGGAGGAGACGGTCGTCGAGATCGCCGAGGACGCCGTCTCGAAGACGGGTGCCTCGAACGTGGCGCTCTCGGGCGGGGTCGCCCTGAACTGCAAGCTCAACAAGCGGATCCGGGAGTCCCCCGCCGTCGAGTCGACGTTCGTCCAGCCCGTCGCCAACGACGCGGGCCTCGCGCTGGGTGCCGGCTGGGTCGACCAACACCCCTCGGAGGTCGAGCGCCAGTCGACGGTCTACCTCGGTCCCGCCTACGACGACGACCAGATCGAACGACGCCTCCGGACCAACAAGATCCCCTACGCCACCCCCGACGACGTAGAGGGCTACGTCGCCTCCCGGCTCGCCGAGGGCGCGCTGGTTGGCTGGTTCCAGGGCCGGATGGAGATGGGTCCCCGGGCCCTGGGCGCCAGAAGCATCCTCGCCGACCCCCGTTCGATCGAGTCCAGGGATCGGGTCAACGAGTTCGTCAAACACCGCGAGGAGTGGCGTCCGTTCGCCCCCTCGATGAAAGAGGAGGCCGCCCCAGACTACCTCGTCGATGGTGCGCCCTCCCCTTTCATGATCGACACGTTCGACGTCCGCCCGGAGAAAGTAGAGGACCTCGCCGCGGTCGTCCACCCCGCCGACGACACGACCCGGCCCCAGACCGTCCGGGAGGACCAGCATCCCCGCTACTACCGACTGCTCTCCGCGTTCGAGGAGATCACCGGGGTACCGGTCGTGCTCAACACCTCGTTCAACGACCACGGCGAGCCGATCGTCAACACGCCCACCGAGGCGATCAAGGACTTCTACGGGATGGGCCTGGACGCCCTCGTCCTCGGCGACTACGTCCTCGAGAAGGACCCCGCCCGGTTCGACTCGATGGAGGAGTTGGCCGACTCCGCGACCGTGCCCGACGTCGCGCAGTCGGCTTCGGAGGGTCGATCCCCCGTCATCTCGGGGTCCTGAGCTCCCCGGAGCGGACGCCGGGAAACTCGCAGTTCGATGGCGCTGTGGAGACCGCCCGAACCGTTCGGGAGTGAGAGACGGCCACACCCCGGCGACGGGAGTTCGCCGCGGCAAGCGGGACGTCCCGTTGCTGGTTCTGGGACGTTTATAACCCTCCGTGCGAACACCGACACGATGGAGGCCGTTCTGTGGTACGTGCTCACGGGGACGCGGGGCGGGCCCAACCGCCTCCGGATCCTCGATGCGCTCGACGCGAAGCCACGGAACGCGAACCAGCTCGCCGAGGCCCTCGAGCTCGATTACAAGACGGTCCGCCACCACCTGGACGTGCTCGTCGAGAACGGGATCCTGCGGACGAGCGGCGACGACTACGGCGCCGTCTACCTCCCGACCGAGCGGGCGAACCACAACTGGGACACCGTCGAGGAGATCATGGAGTCAATGGACGAACTATGAACGGATTTGGGACAGCGTATATCCCCACGGGATTGCAAGGAGGGGTTGGATGTCGATCTGGATAGACGCGGCACGGCTCTCGACGGCCGTCAACGTCCTCATCCTCCTCGCGCTGAGTTACATCTGGGCGCGAAACTACCTCCGGATCCGCTCGAAACACGTCATGGGGCTGCTGATCTTCGCGCTCCTCCTGCTCGCCGAGAACGCCCTCGCGTTCTACTACTACCTCATCCATGAGGACCTCTCTGCCTGGTTCGCCACCGGCGTCCCGGTCATCGCCTGGCGCGCGATGTTGATCCTCCACGTCCTCGAGACGGCCGCGCTCGCCTTCCTGCTGTGGGTCACCTGGGAGTAATCACGGACGTCTCGATCCCCCGTTCGTCTCTCGCCGTCGATGGTGCGTGTAGGGAGGGTTCGCCCGTTGTGGGCCCAAATTGGGTGAGAGTTCGGTAAATCTTCATACGTGTTTCGGGGGTCCGTTCTGATGCGCTTCGAGCGCACCACCATGACCGACGAGAGATCCACGGACGACGACACAGCACAGTCACGGTTCAACAGCTCCTCGCGGCGGCGCTTCCTCGGCACGTCGGCGCTGCTCGGCGCGGGCGCACTCGCCGCGACGGCGCCGGCATCGGCGACCACCCTGACCTCCATGGACGGCCACGACGGAAGCGAGGGGACCGACGACGGCCCCTCCGACGCCGACATCCTGAACTTCGCGCGAACGCTCGAGTTCCTCGAGGCCCGCTTCTACCGGGAGGGCCTCGATACGATCGGCGAGCACGACCTCCACTGTTCGGAGCCCCTCCGGATGATCGGCGGCCCGATCCAGGACGACGCCTACGGGGAGCTCCGGGTCATCCAGGCCCACGAGGAGGCCCACGTCGAGGCCCTCGGGGACGCGATCGAGGGACTGGGCGGCGAGCCGGTCGCCGAACCCGAGTTCGACTTCGGGACGGCGACCGAGGACCCCGTGGAGTTCCTCGCGACCGCCGCGACCCTCGAGACCACCGGCGTCGCCGCCTACGCCGGCGCGGCCCCGCTGATCGAGAACGCCGAGTTGATCCCCTCCGCGCTGGGCATCCACAGCGTCGAGGCCCGCCACAGCTCGTTCCTGAACGTGCTCAACGGCGAGAGCGGGTTCCCCGAGGCCGTCGACCAGCCGCTGACGATGGACGAGGTCCTCGAACGCGCCGGTCCCTTCATCGTCGAATAACCCTCGTCGAGCCGTTTTCACCCCCGCTGGCGCCCTGCCCGGTTCGAGCGGTCCCGTTCTCTAGCTGCCGTGGCACCCCTCAATCATGCACCGAGGACGATCCCCGAGACGCCGAGGAAGACGAGCATCCCGCAGACGTCGACGACGTTCGTGACGATCGGGATCGTGGTGTCGTCGGGGTCGATCCCGAGGCGGTAGGAGGCGTAGGTCGTCGCCAGACTGAAGACGATGGCGATGACGGCGACCGACATCCCGCTGGCGAGCGAGATGACGAGCAGGGTCGGGAGGGGCAGTCCGAAGCCGAAGGCGGCGCCGACGGCGTAGGCGCCGACCGCCAGCGCCGTAAAGACCGTCGCCGCGAGCGCGAGGATCGCACCGACGTTGGCCCACAGAACCCGGTCGGTGGGAGAGATCTCGGTCGTCCCCAGGTGAAAGCGGGTCGTGAGTCGCGCCGAGAGGATCGCCCCCAGGTTGCCCCCCGTCCCGATCATCGTCGGCACCATCACCGCGAGGATGCCGTACTCCGCGAGTAGCGCCTCGGCGTCCTCCAGGGTGATCCCCGCGGCGAGGACGACGGTCGAGAGCACGACGAGCAACGGGAACATGGTTCGGACGATGTGTCGGGCGTCCCAGCTTCCCAGCGCCCCCTTCGGGACGGCCATCAGGCGATCACCTCGACGATCAGGACCGACAACAGCAGGAAGACCATCCCGAACACGTCACCCAGGGTGGTGACGATCGGCCCCACGAGGTTGTCGGGGTCGTAGCCGCGTTCGTAGCCCACGAAGATCAGCGCCAGGAGTCCGCCGATCAGCACGACCGAGGTCAATACCCCCGAGAGAAGCATGATGGCGACGAACTCGGCGAGGGCCGCCGACTCCCAGCCCAGTACGAAGAGCGCGATCCGGGTGAGCACGGCGATGACGACCGAGATCCCGACGGCGTTGACGAAGGAGGCGACGACCGCGTTGACCAGCCGCTCGTCCCAGGCGAACCGCGGCTCGATCAGGCCCTGGTGGAGTCCGCTGGAGATCCGTCCGCCGAGGGCGCCGTAGACGTTCCCCCTGGTGGCCAGGAAGACGGGCACCATCACGAGGAGTCCGGGAAACCGCGCGACGCTCTCGACGACTTCCTCTAGGACCACGCCCGAGAAGAGCCCGCCACAGAGCGCGACCAGCAGGACCGGGAGCGCCTCGCGGTAGATCGACCAGAGCTCCGTCCGGGCGTCCATACCGCTTGCTTCCCGACTCCGGTGTTAAATCTGGCGGGACCCCTGCGGAGAACGGGTACGGGGAGCAGTCTCAGATCGGGCCCGACCCCGGGCTCTCGCGGTAGGAGCCGAGCAGTTCCTCCAGGATGATACACTCCTGGTCGGTCGGGTCGTAGTGGGTATCGATGAAGCGCTCGGCGGCCTCGTAGTCGCTCCGGAGGCCGTGTTTCCGGACGGTAATGACGGCGTCGAGAAAGAAGGTGCCGCCGTCGGTACCGAACGCGACTTCGGGGTCGGCGCTGTCGATGTCGAGTTCGGACTTGATCTCGTCGTAGTTGAACGTCTCGGGCTCGTGATCGGAATCGATGAGGGTCAGGACGTACTCCGCGGAGAACCGGTAGAACTCCGACTTGCTCTCGAACATACCGTCTTCGACGAGGCCGTCGATCCGGTCGACGACCGCGTCGGGATATCTGACGGTATCCTTCGCCATACCCTCACTATCTCGGGCCGAGATAATGATTGTTTCGGCATCTCGTCGCGGGGAGAAACGTCTGACGTACGGTTCGTGACGGAGTCGGGTCCGTCGGCGGATCCCGTTCTCGGCGGCGACCCATCGGAGAGACGAACATCGGATCACTCACCGGTTTCGCCACAACAGTGCGCCGGCCGGGATTTGAACCCGGGCCATGAGCTTGGAAGGCTCAGGTCCTACCACTAGACCACCGGCGCGCGCCGTCGCGGTCGCCCGCCACGGAACAGCCATCCCTTTTCGTCGTTCGCTTAAGGGCGTTTCTGTTCCGGTGTGACGACCGCATAACAGTTCCCCTTCGCGGTCCAGACCTCCTCGACGGCGAGGCTACTCTCCGCGAGATCCGCTTCGAACTCCGCGGGCGCGTAGATGTGGTAGAACCGACCGACGACGGTGCCATCGGGGAGCGTCCAGTCGACGGTCGTGTCGAACCCTTCCTCGCCGGCTTCGTCTCCCCTCTCGTTCGCGAACTTGTCGTGGGTCGTCGCCCAGACGCTCACCAGGGCCCGGCCACCGGGGGCGAGGGCCCGCGCGAGTTCGTCCAAACTCCCGATCCTGGCTGCCCGGCTCGGCAGATGGTGGAGGGTCGCAACGTAGGTAGCGAGGTTCACTGCTCTCGAGGCGATCGGGAGGGCGCTCGCGTCGGCCTGGATCGGGTCGATACCGAACCCGCGCTCGCCGGCCCGGTCGCGGCCGGTCTCGAGCAGCCCGCGGCTGAGGTCGACGGCGAGGACGCGGTCGGCCCGCTCGGCAAGGAGTTCGGCGTGGCGGCAGTTGCCACAGCCGAGATCGAGGCCGGCTCCGGCGGGGTCGGCGTCGGCGACGAACGTCTCGACTTCGGGCCAGGGGTGTTCGCGCGTCGCGGCGAAGTGGGTCGCGATCCGGTCGTAGGTCGCACGGACGTCGTCGCGCCCCTCGTTCATGGTCGATCCAGGAGAGCGACGTCCTAAAGGATTCCCGCCCGCCGGCGATGGCGGGCGTTACGTTCATACCGTGGGAGGCCTAACTGGGAGACAGGTAATGAGGCGCGAGCACTTCACGCTTGAGGTCAGCAACGTCGGCTGGATCGACGCCGGCGGCGAACCCCGAAAACCGACCGTATCGATCGATTTCACCGGTCCGGAGTCGATGCTTCGCGAGCGCCTCACCGGAGCCGACGGCGAACCCCTGGAGGCCGGTCAGACCGACGTCTCGCTTCGACTCCAGGGCTCGCTTGGCACGGAGACGACCGGCGTCGTCAGCGTCACCAACCGCGTCACCGGTGACTTCGTCCTCGAACTCAACGAGGAGGCCGAGGACGTCCTTTCCTTTATCCGTGCGGCCCGGGGCTACGGCGAGACGGCGACCGACGACGACGGCCGGTACGTCGTCGAGATCGCCGCCGACGGCGAGGCGTTCGCCACCTACGACAAACGGACCTTCCTCGTCTACGACGACGAGGGGAATTTGTTGCGCCAGCACAGCCTCATCCCCAGCGGTGTCGAACTCTAGGGCTTATCACTCGGCCGACCCACCTTCGGGTATGCACACCCACATCGTCCCGGTCGGCTTCGACTACGACCGGCTGATCGCGCCCCTGGTTCGCGATCAGGCAGACGTCGATCGCGTTATTCTCTTAGAGGGCGCCGTCGGCAGCGAGGCAAACGTCGAGTACTCGAGGCATCTCTCTCGAAAGCTCGAGAACGACTTCGAGAACCTGCTCGGCGCGACCACCGAACGGTTCGTCCTGGAGGACGTCTACGACTACGACGACGCCTTCGAGCAGGCCTACGGGCTCATCACCGCCGAACTCGACCGGGGCAACGAGGTCTGGGTCAACGTCGCCGCGATGCCCCGGACGGTGAGCTTCGCCTTCGCGACCGCCGCGAACTCCCTGATGGTCGAACGCGAGGACGAGCGCGAGGCGATCCACACCTACTACACCGCCCCCGAGAAGTATCTGGAGACCGAACTCGCCGAGGAGCTACGCACCCAGGCGGCCCTCCTAGAGGAACTCCTCGCGGAGGACGACACGGGCGATACGGGCGACGACCCCGCCGTCGGCAACGGCCGGGTCGAAGACCGACTCGAGAGCGCGCGAGACCTGCTCGCGGAGTTCGACGAGCGCGGGACGACGATCGGCGCCAAGGAGATCGACGGGAGCCACATCGTCGAGCTGCCGGTCGCCTCCTTCTCGAACGTCAAACCGTTCGAGGAGTTCATCCTCTACAAGCTGGGCGAGGACGGCGAGTTCGACTCGGTGTCGGAACTCGCCGAAGCGCTCGCCCGGGAGTTGAACGAGGAGTACACCGACAGCTTCCGCTCGAAGGTGATCTACAACGTGGATCGCCTGGGCCCCGGGGGGAAGGGCTACATCGAGCGCGAGGAACACGGAAAGTCCTACCGGACCCGCCTCTCGCGGATCGGCGAGCTATGGGTGCGGGCGCACTCCGACTCCGAGTCGGCTCCCGAAAGCGAGCGCGACTGACTCGCCCGACCGACCGGTTCCCGAAACCAGCGCTATTCTCCCGACCTCATCCGCACCAGAACCCGCTCGCGGACGACCAGCAGGCAGGGCAGAACGGTCAGACAGGCGACGAACGCGAAGACGATGCTCAGTCCCGTGACGAGCCCGAAGCGCTGGAGCGGCGGCGCGAGCGCCAGCGCCAGCACGCCGAAGCCCGCTGCGGTCGTGAGCGCACTTCCCAGTAGGGCGCCGCCGGTTCCGGTGATCGTCGCGGCGAGTGCGTCCTCGAGCGAGTCACGATCCTCCCGTTCCGAGACGAACCGCTCGCCGACGTGGATGCTGTAATCCACTCCGAGCCCGATCGCGAGGCTCGTGATGACGGCGGTCTCGCTGTTGAAGGGGAGCTCGAGGAGCGCCATCGCCCCGAGCAGCCAGGCGAGGGCGGCGACGACCGGCGCGAGCGTGATCGCTCCCAGGGTGAGCGTGCGGTGGCGAACCCAGTAGAGGACCGTGAGGAAGGCGAGGATGACGACCAGCGTCACCGCGAACGCCTGGACGAGCGTTTCCAGCAGGGCGTCCTGAATCACCGCGGTCGTCACGGGACCGCCGGCGGCCGTCGCCGTCACCGGCGCGTCCGATTCGATCGCTGCAGCGAGCGCGCGGGTGTCCTCGGCGACGGCCTGGGCGGGCGCGTCGCCCCGAACGGAGACCAGCAGGCGAGCCGATTCGTAGCCGCCGCCGTCCGTTCGCTCGATGACGGTCGAAGCCCGGTCGGCATCGACCTCGAAGAGGACGTCGTAGAGCCCCGCGACGTCCTCGTCGGGGAGGCCGTCGCCGTCCGCGTCGCGTTCGTCAAGGGCAGCAGCGACCGACTCGTTGTCGCCTGCGATTCCCCGGACGACCCTCGCCGGGCTCTCGATCGCGGGAGTGCCGTCGGCCCGGAGGGCGATCGTCTCGCCCTCCGCGGCGGCCGTCGCGTCGTCGATCGCGGCGAGCGCGGCGGGGTCGGTGACGTCCCCGCGTATCAGTACCTGTGACTGGCTTCCCTCCCCGCGCTCGCGGAAGTTGTCGCCCAGGTATTCGGCGTCGTCACTGATGGTGTAGGTGTCGGGCGCGAGCGGTCCCGGCAGGGATTTGGCCCACTTGGGGGCGTCCTCCGGGAGGAAGTCGGCCTGGTTGAACTCCGTGTCGATGCCCGTCGCGCCGTAGGCGCCGCCGGCAGCGAGCAGGAGCGCCACTAAAACGACTGCGAGTGGTGCCCGGCGGACGCCCGCGACGACGCCCGACAGCGCCCGGCCGACGAGGCCGCCCCCGACACCGAACGGCGGTTTCGCGCGGTCGCGGCCGAAGCGTCCCTCGAGGACCGAATCGACCTCGACTTTCAGTGCGGGGACGAACACGCCGAAGACGACGAACGTCGCGAGGATCCCACCCGCAGAGAGGACGGCGAAGTCCTGGATCGCCGGCAGCGGGCTGACGTAGTTCGAGAGGAAGCCGACGGCCGTCGAGAACGTCGCGGCGGCGAGCGCGAGGGTGACGCCCCCGAGTCCGAGGACCATGCCCCTCGCGGCGCCGATCGATCCGGGGTCGCCCGTCTCCCGTCCCGATCCCCCGTCGAGCATCCCCCGTCTGGCCTCCCGGTAGCGCATCACGACGTGCAACGAGTAGTCGATCGCGAGCCCGATCAACAGGAACGGAACCGCGATCAGAAGCTGGCTCGACGGCACCTCGAGCCAGCCCTGGATGCCCGCGAGCCAGGCGAGCACGAGTGCGATCCCGAGGAAGGCGATCAGCACGTCGGCGACGTCTCGGTAGGTGATCGCGAGGATCGAGAGGACGAGGACGAACGCGACGGGCGTGATGATCGCGAAGCTGTCGCCGACGGCACTCGAACTCGCCGCGTCGGTGATCCCTTGCCCGAAGACGAAGGCGTCCTCGAACCGTTCTTCGACCAGCGACTCGATCTCGACCTGGGCGTCGTACGCGAGTCCGGGGTCCTCGTCGGGGCTGCCGTCGTTTTCCTGAAAGACGAACGTGATCCGGGCATCGGCGTCGGTGGTGCCGGGTTCGTAGTCGGCCGGCAGGAACTCGTAGGGATCGCCCTGGACGTCAGCGTCGGGGTCGAGCACGTCGGCGAGGAGCGCCTCGACCTCCTCCTCGGAGCGGTCCTCGATGGCCTCGACTTGCTCGGCGAGATCGGGCTGGCTCGCGTCGGGCGGACCCTCGCTCTCGGCGGCACGGTCCTCGAAGACCGCGCCCGTCGCGACGACGTTCTCGAGACCGACGAACCCCTCGTCGGTCAGCGTCCCGTTGATCGACTCGTTGGCCCGTGCCTCCTCCTGGAGACGTAAGGAGTCGAGCAGTGACTCGCGGGTGAGGACGTCGCCGTCCTCGTCGCGGACGACGATCTGTGCGACGACCGTGTCGTCGGTGCCGTATCGCTCCTCGATCTCCTCGACGGCCCGGGTCTCCTCGGAATCGACGTCGAACTGGCCGATGCCGCCCTCCTCGCTGTCGCCGACGACCGCTCCCGCGGCGACGGCGAGGGTGACGAGGAGAAGGGCGAGGACGACGAGTTTGCTGTGGCCGACGACGAGCCCTGCATAGCGATCGGCGAGGTTCCCCCTCACGATCGCCGCCTCCCGGCTCTCTCCACTCTGCGTCCGACGTCCCTCCGACTCATACCCTGCCTCGGATCCGAGCCTTCATAGCCGTTCGGATGAAACTGGATTTTGTATAATCCATACCCGATTATGAATACCGATACCTCGCGCGATCGCGGCATTCTGAGTCCCGCCGATCGTGCCTACCTGCTCGGCGAACGGGAGATGAGCCACGACCAGTCGGCGCGCAACGCCGAGGCGCGGATCCGCCGGCGGATACGGGACGCGATCCTCGACTTCGACCTCCTCCTCCATACCCTGCCCGCGAAGGACCGCCGGCAGGTGTTCGACGAGGTCGCGACCGACCCCGAACTGCTGGACGGACTGCGGGCGATGGTCGCGTTCACCTACGTCGGCACCAAAGAGCAGGGCCTCGACTTCGAGGACGTGCTCGTCCCCGCGGTCAGAAACTCCGAGGAGGCCTACGCCGCCAAACGGTTCGACGCCACCGCCGACGTCGAGGTCACGTTTTCGGTCGAAACCAGCGTCAAAGAAAACATCCGGGAGGTCGCTGCCAGTCTCCAGGCCGGCGAGCCCGTCACCCCCGGCGCGCTGTTCTCGCTGGTCATGCAGGGAGAGTACGACCCCGCGGACCACGACGAGATCACGCTCGTCGGCACCGAGGGGGTCGACGACCAGTTCCTCGCCCGGCTCGCGGAGTACCTCGAGGCCGACCTCGAGCGGGTGAGCGACTCGCGGGCCGTCCTGGGGCGGTGACGGCGGCGACGCGAAAAAGCTAACACGGCGGTCCGCCCAGTAGGAGTATGGACGAGCCCGTCGCGATCGGCGCGAACGGTCACACCACCGTCTTCGTAGGGGCCCCGTAGCCCCACCTCTTCACCGCGATTCGACGGATGTATTGTCGCCGACCGGAACCAGCCACACAACGACCAGTATCACCGATGTACGAGAAACCGTTCCCGACGACACGACAGAACCGACGCCCGCCGCGGGCGGTGAGAGCATGAGCATGGACGACCCCGAACACGAGGACGCTCGCGAAGCCGCTCTCGAGGGCGAGTACAACCCGACCGAAGTCGAGGCGAAGTGGCAAGAGCGGTGGGTCGAAGCCGAGACGTACGCCTACGAGGGCGCAGCCGACCCGAACACGGCGTACGCGATCGACACCCCGCCACCGACGGTCTCGGGGAGCCTGCACATGGGCCACCTCTACGGTCACACGCTCCAGGACTTCGCCGCCCGATTCCAGCGGATGGCAAACGGCGAGGTCCTCTTTCCGTTCGGCTACGACGACAACGGGATCGCCTCCGAGCGGCTGACCGAGGAGGACCTCGATATCCGCCACCAGGAGTACGAACGCCGGGAGTTCCAGCGGCTCTGCCGGGAGGTCTGCGCCGAGTACGAAGCGGAGTTCACCGAGCAGATGCAGGGACTGGGGACCTCGATCGACTGGAGCCACACCTACAAGACGATCGAGCCCCGCGTCCAGCGGATCTCACAGCTCTCCTTTCTGGACCTCTACGAGAAGGGCCGGGAGTACCGAAAGAACGCGCCTGCGATCTGGTGTCCAGAGTGCGAGACGGCGATCTCCCAGGTCGAGACCGAGGACGACGAGCGCGACGCCCATTTCAACGACATTGCGTTCGAACTCACGGGAAACGCGCCCCGCGAGGAGTTCGTCATCTCGACGACCCGACCGGAGCTGATTCCGGCCTGCGTCTCGGTTTTCATCCACCCCGACGACGACGCAAACCAGGATCTCATCGGCGAAACCGCACGGGTCCCGATCTTCGGCCACGAGGTCCCGATCATCGCCGATGACCGCGTGGACACGGAGAAAGGGTCGGGCGTCGTGATGTGCTGTACGTTCGGGGACCGAAACGACATCGAGTGGTACCATGCTCACGACCTCCCCTTGCGGGTGGCGATCGACGAGACCGCGACGATGACCGACCTCGCGGGCGACTACGAGGGTCTGAGTACGGCGGAGGCGAGAACGGAGATCGTCGAGGACCTCGAGAGCGAGGGCCACCTCCGCGACCGCCGCGAGATCGTCCACGCGGTCGGCGTCCACGAACGGTGTGACACACCCGTCGAGTACCGCGTCTCGAAGCAGTGGTACATCGAGATCCTCGATCACAAGCAGGAGTACCTCGATGCAGGTGCCGAAATGGAGTGGTACCCCGAGAAGATGTTCTCTCGGTACCGCCACTGGATCGAGGGCCTCGAGTGGGACTGGCTGATCTCGCGCCAGCGCGACTCGGGGATTCCGTTCCCGGTGTGGTACTGTACCGACTGCGACCATCCGGTGATGGCCGAGCGCGAGGACCTCCCGGTCGATCCGCTCTCGGACGAGCCGCCCGTCGATGCCTGTCCGAAGTGCGGGGGCGAGAGCTTCGAGCCCGAGGAGGACGTCTTCGACACTTGGGCGACCTCCTCGCTGACGCCGCTGATCAACGCGGGCTGGGACTGGGACGAGGAGAGTGGAGAGTTCCGAATGGAGCATCCTGAACTCTACCCGTTCGATCTCCGTCCGCAGGGCCACGACATCATTTCGTTCTGGCTCTTTCACACCATCGTCAAGTGCTACGAACACACCGGGGAGGTCCCCTTCGACGCGACGATGATCAACGGCCACGTCTTAGACGAGAATCGAGAGAAGATGTCGAAGTCGGAGGGCAACGTCGTCGATCCCGCCGAGGTCATGGACGAGTACCCCATCGACGCGATCCGCTTCTGGGCGGCGAGCGCCGCCGTCGGCGACGACTTCCCCTACCAGGACCAGGACATCGTCGCCGGCGAGAAGCTCATTCGGAAGCTCTGGAACGCCTCGAAACTGGTCGACGACTTAGCGCCCGCCGATCCCGACGAGCCCGAGGAACTGGAGGCGATCGACCGCTGGCTACTGGCCGAACTCGACGCCGCCGTCGCGGACCTGACCGACCACCTCGAGAGCTACGAGTTCGCGAAGGCCCGAAACCGTCTCAGAACGTTCTTCTGGAACACGTTCTGTGACGACTACCTCGAGATCGCCAAAACGCGCGAGGACAGTGCCTCGACGGGCTACGCGCTCCGGCGAGCCCACCGCACGTTCCTGACGCTGTGGGCGCCCTTCCTCCCCCACGTCACCGAGGAGATCTGGCAGGCGCTGTACGCCTCCGAGGGCGAGCTCGCGGAGACCAGCCTCCACACCGGAAAGTGGCCCAGCCCCCAGGGATACGACGCGGATCTCGCGGCCGGCGAGACGGCGATGGAGGTCGTCTCCGCGCTCCGGCGCTACAAGTCCGAGCGCCAGCTTCCACTGAACGCCGACCTCGAACGGGTCGCGGTCTACGGCCCGATCGAAGGCTTCGAGGGCGTGATCCGGGACGTGATGCACGTTAGCGAACTCGAGGCGCTCGAGGATCCACCGGAGATCACGACCGAGGTCGCCGCGATCGACCTCGACTACTCGAAGGTCGGCCCCGAGTACGGCTCGAAGGTCGGCGAGATCGACGCCGGGATCGAGAGCGGGGAGTACGAGGTTCGCGATGGGACCCTCCGGGTCGCCGGCGAGGAACTCGGTTCCGAACTGTTCGAGGTCGAACGCGAGCGGACCTACTCGGGCGACGGCGAGATGGTCGAGACCGAGTCGGCGGTCGTCGTCGTCTCGGAGTAGCTACGGGCCGTCACCGCGACAGCCGTCCGTGAGGGGGAGTCCGGCGAGTTGGGCGGCCGCGAGCAACACCCGCGCGTTCTCCAGGCCGCTCTCCAAGGCCTCAAGCCGGCGGCCGTGATCAGCGACCGGCACCAGCCGGGCGGTCGTTCCAGAGGGGTCGATCTCGAGGACGGTGTAGGAAGCGGGGTAGGGCCCGAGCGCGGGCAGGGTAAACTCCCGGACGCCGCGGGTCCGAGTCACGGACGGAAAGTGGACGTGGCCGGTACAGACGAGCGGGTCGCCTGGAGCGTCCCGGAGGACGGAGACGAGCGTGTCGGCGTTCTCGAACACCGGCGAGGCCGCATCGACGGGGAACGCCTCGGCGGCCTCGAAGAGAAACGACCGGCTCCCGGGGAGGTTGTGGTGGACGGCGACGAGCGGATCCTCGATATCCGAGAGGCGATCGGCGAGCCAGTCGAGGGTCGATTCCGAGAGCCGGCCCGAATAGGAGTCGGTCAGCGAGCCGGGCGTCGAGGCGTTCGAGCTCAGTCCGACGAGATCGACGCCGCCGATCCGCTCGTGGAAGGGGAGCGATCCGGGCGTGTACCGGCGTTCGAACTCGCCCAGCGAGAGCTTCGGCTCCGATTCCCCGGCAAAGAGGTCGTGGTTGCCGGGGACCGCGAGGAGGGGGGGCTCGATGTCGGCGAGCAGGCGATCCAGGGCCTCGTACTCCTCG
Source organism: Saliphagus infecundisoli (assembly GCF_020177375.1). Classification (GTDB taxonomy): domain Archaea; phylum Halobacteriota; class Halobacteria; order Halobacteriales; family Natrialbaceae; genus Saliphagus; species Saliphagus infecundisoli. The sequence goes on from NZ_JAIWHV010000010.1 coordinate 57,640, forward strand.
CGGGCCCCGCTCTGGACGAGGTCGCCGACGAAGACGACGGCATCGAGGTCGGCGCCGTTTATCGACTCGACGGCGCGCTCGAGGCGCTCGGCGGTCCGGTGGGAGACCCGCCAGGTGCCGGTCGCCGACGTCGAGAGGTGGAGGTCGGCAAGCAGGGCGATGCGCGTTCTCGAGTCGGCGGTCGGACGGTCGAACCGCCCGAGCAGGGGACCGGAACCCATTACTGGAGACCGACCTGCCGCCGGAACGTAATACTGCCGGCCGTCCCCGTCCGAACGCCGACCGTTCCCCGTGTGTGTAATTACCGTGGCGTATTCGCGGACATGGTAAATATTAAGCGTCGGCATAGCCTACTCGACCGCGATGACCGACTACGTCTCGACCACGCCGGGGTTGTTCCCGCTCCCCGACTGGGCGAAAGAGGATCTCTCGGACCTGAAGGGCCACCAGAAGGGTGACCTGATCGGCGGCGACGAGGACGGTGAGATCGCCGCGGCCTACGAGGAGGCCCGCGGCGAGGTGATCGACCGCCAGCGCGAGGCCGGCATCGACCGGATCGCCGAAGGCCAACTGCGGTGGGACGACATGCTCGCCCATCCCCTCGCGGTCCACGACGCAGTCGAGACCCGCGGGATCGTCCGCTACTACGACAACAACAACTTCTACCGCGAGCCCGTCGTCTCCGGCGATCTCGACTTTTCGGGCGACGTCGCGAGCGAACTCGAGGCCGCGAGCGACCGCGTCGAGGAGGGCCTCCAGGCGGTGCTTCCGGGACCGTACTCGCTCGCGGACCTCGCGACCGACGAGCACTACGGCGACGAGGCGGAGTTCCTCGCCGCGATCGCCGACTTCCTCGCGGGCGAGGCCGAGGCGTTCCCCGACCACGAGACGCTGTTCCTGCTCGAGCCCTCGCTCGTCGAGTCCCCGCCGGAAGACGGCGAGGACGAGCGCGCCAGCGAGGCGATCGACGAGGTCGCCAGCGCGACGGATTCGGAGGTCGTCGTCCAGCCCTACTGGGGCGCCCTAGAGGAGAAGGTCTACGCCCACCTGCTCGATGCCGACGTCGACGCCGTCGGCTTCGACTTCGTCTCCGACCGGGAGGACAACGTCTACAACCTTCAGGAGTACGGCGCGCCCGGCTCGATCTCGCTCGGGCTCGCCGACGGCCAGAACACGCTCGTCGAGGAGCCCGAGACGATCCGCGAGCGCGTCGAGTGGATCGACGACCAGCTCCCCGTCTCGGCGTTCGAGACGGTCTATCTCACGACGAACACGGAGACGTTCTACCTGCCGTACGCGAAGTTCGAGGCGAAACTCGAGGCGCTCGGGGAGGCCGCGGAGCTCGCGGAGGTGAAAGCCGCATGACCAACGAGAACCGAGACCAGTTCCGACCCGAGGATCACCCGAACGACCACTTCCTGCTTACGACGGTCGTCGGGAGCTATCCCAAGCCCAAGTGGCTGAATCGTGCGAAGGAACTCTACGAGGACGACGACCACGAGTTCGACGACGAGGACTGGAACGAGGCCACTGACGACGCCGCACGCCTGATCACGGCCGAACACGAGCGGGCGGGCCTGGACGTCGTCGTCGACGGCGAGATGCGCCGGACGGAGATGGTCGAGTTCTTCGCCCACCGGATCGAGGGCTACGAGTTCAACGGCCCCGTGAAGGTCTGGGGACACAACTACTTCGACAAGCCGAGCGTGGTGTCGGAAGTCGAGTACGACGAGTCCTGGCTCGTAGACGAGTACGAGTTCACCGCCGGAGCCGCGACCCGCCCGGTGAAAGTACCCATTACCGGCCCGTACACGCTCGCGAACTGGTCCTTTAACGAGGCCTACAGCGACGAGGAGGCCCTCGCCTACGATCTGGCCGACCTCGTCAACGAGGAGATCGAGAAGTTGGTCGAGGCCGGCGCGCGCTACGTCCAGATCGACGAGCCCGCGCTCGCGACGACCCCCGACGACCACGCCATCGTCGGCGAGTGTCTCGAGCGGATCGTCGACGGCCTCCCCGAGGACGTTCGGGTCGGTCTGCACGTCTGTTATGGCGACTACTCCCGGATCTACCCCGAGATCCTCGAGTTTCCCGTCCAGGAGTTCGACCTCGAACTCGCCAACGGCGACTACGAGCAGTTGGACGTCTTCAAAGACCCCGAGTTCACGAAGGACCTCGCGCTCGGCGTCACCGACGCCCACGTCGCCGAGGTCGAGTCCGTCGAGGAGATCGAGGCAAACATCAGGAAGGGTCTCGAGGTCGTCCCGCCCGAACAGCTGGTGATCTCGCCGGACTGTGGCGTGAAGCTCCTCCCCCGAGAAGTGGCCTACGAGAAGATGGCGAACATGGTCGAAGCCGCCAGAAACGTCGAGGAAGACCTCGACGCGGGCGAGATCGATCTCGGCGAGCGGGCGACGCCGGCCGACGACTGATCTGTCCCGCCGGCGGTCGCGGACAACGGGACCGGCCGCGATGGACCGAGGCGCTTTTGACCGGTCCGGACCGAGGGGAGGAAGAACCGTGTTGTCGGTCGAACTCCACGTCCACTCGTCGCTCTCCTATGACGGCCGGGATCCCGTCAAGCTCATCCTCGAACAGGCCGAAGCCGTCGGGCTCGACGCGATCGCCGTCACCGACCACGACGAGATCGCGGCGAGTCGCGAGGCCGCCGCCCGCGCGCCCGACTACGGGCTGGTCGGGATCCCGGGGATGGAAATCTCGAGCAAGGCGGGCCACGTCCTCGGGCTCGGAATCGAGGAGCCGGTCCCCCCGGGGCTCTCGTATGCGACGACCGTAGAGCGGATCCACGAGGCCGGCGGGATCGCGGTCGTCCCCCATCCCTTCCAAGAGTCACGCCATGGCGTGATGGCCCGGATCACCCGCGACGAGCTGGCGGAGGCGGACGCGATCGAGGTCTACAACTCCAGGCTGCTGACCGGGCGGGCGAACCGCCAGGCCGAACGCTTCGCCCGCGAGTACGGCCTGCCGATGACCGCCGGCAGCGACGCCCACGTGAGCGAGATGGTCGGCCAGGCGGTGACCCGCGTCGGGAGCGACGACCGCGAGAGCGGTGCGATCCTCGAGGCGATCGCCGAGGGGAAGACCTCCGTCGAGGGCAAACGGACGCCCTGGCGGATCAGCTTCCGGCAGGCCGCCGGCGGCGTCAAACGCCGGGTGCGAAGCCGGCTGGCCGAGCTCTCGCGATGACCGCGGGCGGACCGACGGAGCTTCGCGGCGGCGTCCTTCCTCGTATCCCCGGCCCTGACAGCGTCCGGGAGGCCCTCGACCGGACGGACCCCCTTCCCGGCACCGGCGGCTTCGCCGGATCGTTCGACGGCCGTCTCGTCAGGGACGTCCTCGGCCGGCGCCCCCTCTACACCGACGGCGAGGACTGGGCGTTCTCGCCGGCCGACCTCGACGACCCAACCCTCTTTCCGGCCGGAACGATCGACGACGACGGGGGCCGGGAGCAGGTATGGGAGCTTCCCGTTCCCGACCCCGAGAGCGACCACGACCCGGCGCTCGAGGCCGTCGATCGTGCGCTCGCCGAAAGCGTCGCGGACGTCCCAGCGGAGGGGACTGCTGTGGCGTTCTCGGGCGGGGTGGATTCGGCCCTGCTCGCCGCCTTCCTGGACGTCCCTCTCTACGTCGCCGGCTTTCCGGGGAGCCACGACATCGAGGCGGCGCGCTCGGCCGCCGCTGCGATGGGCCGCGAGGGGGAGCTGACGGTCGTCGAACTCACACACGGAGCGGTCGAGCGCGCGCTCCCGAAACTCGTCCCCGCCATCGACCGGGCGAACGCGATGGATCTCGGGATCGCCCTTCCCCTCTATCTGACCGCAGAGCGCGCTCGAGAGGAGGGCCACGACCGGCTCGCTCTCGGCCAGGGCGCCGACGAACTGTTCGGGGGCTACGAGAAGGTCGCGACCCTCGATGGACGTGTGGAGGCGACGACCGTCCGAGGGGCCGTCCGCGAGCAGGTCCTGGGGCTTCCCGACGAGCTTCCCCGGGACGTCCTCGCCGTCGAGGCCGCCGGCGTCCGCCCCGTTGCCCCCTACCTCCACGATCGGGTGATCGGGGCGGCCCTCCGACTGCCCCCGGAACTGCTGGTCGAGGGTGGGGGGGACGGGCGACGGAAGATCGCCTTCCGGCGGGTCGCCTCCCGATACCTTCCTGGGGAGGTCGCCGACAGGCCGAAGAAGGCCCTCCAGTACGGCAGCGACGCCGACCGGGAGTTAGATCGGATCGCCCGACGAGCGGGGTACAAGCGCCGGATCGGGAACCACGTCGAGGCGTTTGTCCGGGCGCGACTCCGCGACGACGGGGCGACGGAGGCCGACGAGTAGCGAGGAAAGCCGACGTTCCGGGGACGGGAGGGCGGTCGAAACCGGGTGAAACGGTCGACTCTCCGGAACCGCGTTCGGATACGCCCACTATAACCAAGTCCGATTCGGTGGTCGGTCGCCCTGCATGGCGAGCAAACAACGGCTCCAGGAGGAATCCGAATCCAGGTATAGAGAGATGGGCGGCGAGGAGATGGTCGGTCCCGCGTTCCTCGCGTCGGTCGCATCGGTCGGGCTCTCGTGGTACTACTTCTTCGTTCGCGGCGACCGCGAGCGGGGGCTGTTCGTCGGGCTCTGGCCGCCGACGATCCTCGCCTTCGCGAGCTACATGAACCAGCGGCGGATGCGCCGCCAGCTCGAGGCGATCACGAACCCCGGAACGAAGATCAAAGACGCCATAGAGGGCGTAATGAAGAGCTGAGTCGGCCGATCACGGGCCCCGTCAGTCTTAAATACCCCCTCGCCGAAAGCCGAATCGGATGCCGAAAGTAGAGATCACGATACCGGAGCACCTCGAGATGCAGATCGCCCAGATGGTCGAACGCGGCGAGTTCGTCAACCGCGAGGAGGCGATCGAGGATCTCCTCTCGACCGGTATCAAGGCCTACAAGACAAGCGGGCCGATGGACGAGGATGAGACCGGCGGCGGGCTCGAGGACGACGGGATGATGGGCCACGACGACGAGTACGTCTTCTGACCGGTCGAAACTCGTCCTCTCAGAACAGGACCCGATAGTAGTACGGGCTGACGAGCCCTTCGATCAGCCCGGCGACCGCGAGCAGGAGTCCGACGCCGACGAGCACCCGGAACGCGCCCTCGAGTTCGTCGGCCAGCCCGTCCCGGCCGAGTCCGCCCCGCCAGGCCCGCCAGCCGACGACCCCGAGACGGATCCCGAGGGCGCCGGCGACGAAGATCGCGGGGATCTCGAGGACCCCGTGGGGCGCGACGAACGCGAGTAGCTCGGCGGGATCGGCCTCAAGGCGACCGTAGATTCCCAGCATCAGCCCGTTGAACCAGATCGAGACGACCGCGGGGACCGCGAGGACGACGCCGCCGAAGGCGGTCGTCAGCGCGACCGTCCAGTTGTTCGCGAAGAACTCGACTGCGGCCCCGAGCGGCCGGTGGCCCTCCAGGCGGGCCGCGATCGAGGCCTCGAGAGTACCCTCAAAGGGGGCGATGGCGACCCATCCCATTCCGAAGCCGGCGAGCCCGGTCGCGACAGCGAGGGCATGGAGTCCCGGACGGCCGCGGACGAAGGCCGCGAGTTCGGCCCATCCCCGGCGGAGCCCGCCGGCGAACTGGCTCGCGAGCGAGCGCTCTGCGGGCGCGGGAATCGCCAAGGGGTCGCGGTAGTCGGCGTACAACCCGGTCTTGATGAGGTCGAGGACGGGGAAGACGAGGAGGGTCCCGACGAGCGGGACGAGCGCCGTCACCGAGACCAGCGAGAGGACGCCGGCGGCGACCGCGGAGCCGACGGCGGCGGCGACCGCGAGGACGTAGTAGAAGACGGCCCCCGAGAGCCGGCGCCGGACGAACCCCGCCGCGTGTCGGACCGACCGGAACGCGCCGACGCCGTCGACGACGACTGCGACGGGGGCAAAGGCGAACAGCGCACGGACGACGAGGACGGCGACCAGCCACAGGAGCCCGCCCAGGAGACCGACGAAGGCCGCGACGATCGGGTCGCCGACACCCGCGACGGTGACCCCGGTGGCGAGCGAGGCGAGCACCCCGACCCCGATCGTGACGCCGATCCAGGCGAGGATCTCCAGCAGGTAGAGCCCGAGGATCGAGAGCCAGTACCGACGGACGCCGGCGATCCCGGCGACGAGCCCGCGCTCGCCCCGCAGCCGGGCGCGACAGGCCGCGAGCCGGCCCGCGGTCACGCCCGCGTACAGCACGACGATCACGGCGACCGTCAGGAGCACGGCGAGGATGAGCACGGCCGTCGTCCCCGGCGTGAAAAGCGGCTCCAGCGCCGAGAACAGGTTTTCGCTCCACTCGGCGACCGCATCGGGATCGTTCGCGGGGGGCTCGGACTCGAGGGCGGCGAGGTCCTCGCGGGCGGTCGCGAGCCGCCCCGAGGCCGCGAGCCGGAGGTATACGACGGCGAGTCCGAGAAAGGTCACCACCCGACCGATCGTCGGGACCGCCGCGCTGAGAACGTACAACGGGAGGAGATCGGTGGGGCGGTTCCGGAGCGTCCTAGCGGCCGCCGTCACCGACTCGGAGAGGCGCATGGCGGAATATCGCGGCGCTGGTCAGTTAAACGAACCGACCGCTTTCGCCCGGTCGGGGACGGCGGTGGACCGTTCGATCGCGGCGCAGTATGGCGATTGACGGCGCACTGACTCGTCTCCGACCGTATCAGTCGGGAGCCATCCCTTTCGCCCCCAATTCCTCGAGGGCCGCCTCCGACTTCTCGAGAGCGAGGTCCATCCCCGCGAGGACGCTCCCGGCCTTGGTGAACTGGATCTCCCCGTAGACGACGACCTGGATCCGGTTGCCCCAGGGATCGTGGAAGTCGATCCCGTCGGTGTCGAGCCGGGAGACGTCGAGCGCATCGAGGCGGTCCTCGACGGCCCTGCTGTCGTCTACGACGAGGCCGACGTGGCGATGGCCGTCGCGTCCGTCCGCTCCGTCGGTCTCCATCAGCGCCAGGAACTGATCGCCCATGTCGAGGAAGACGGCGGTCTCCGAGCGCCCCCGAAGCGGGAACTCGAAGATCGAGCCGTAGAACTCTATGGCTTCGTCGACGTCGCCGACCTCGAGGGCAGTGTGGTTGATGCCGACGAGTCTGGCGCGGTCCTCGGCGCTTCCGGTGTCGTCCTCGTCCGTCATACTTCCGGCTTCGGCCTTTGCTCCCAAATGCTAGTGGGTCACCGGCTCCTCGGGCGACCAGTCCGGGGCGACGATGAAGGTGACGTGTTCGTCGTCCCGGAGCTGGTGGCGCTCGGCGGCCTGCTCGGCGAGGCCGCGCTCGCGGTAGGCGATCTCGAGGCCACAGCCGGTACAGACGAGTTTACACGTCGGTGGGGTCATCGTGGGGCGTCGGACGGACGACGGCTCGCGCCCCCATTAGTACGTGTCACGTATACAACTATGTCCGGTCCGGAAGCGGATCGCCGGAGGCGGCGATTGGCCGTAGCCGATCGTTGCACCGAGTATCCGGTCGTTGATACGACCGTCACGCGCTCCCGACAGTTACGAGCCGCGGGGAGTGGGCTTATGATCCTCGGGCGAGTACCGGGTTTCAATGCATAGCGCGCGCGAACGCGTCGAACACGAGCGCTGGCTCGCCGAGATCGCACGGATCGGCGACGGCCTCGACCTCTCCCCCGAGGCGATATCGTGTGCCGAGGACCTCTTTCTCGCGGACGTGCCGGCGGCCGACCGGTCGAAGCGGGTCGCCGCCGCGGCCAGCCTCTACGCCGGCGGGTTGATCGCAGGCGACGGCCGCTCGCAGGGGGAGGTCGCCGACGCCGCTGACGTCTCCCGGCTCTCGATCCAGCAACGCTGGAAGGCGGTCGTCGAACGGGCGGGACTGGAGGCGCCGGGCTGGTAGGACCTCGCTGCCGGGTCGTGTCGGGCACGCCGACCGGCAGGTGTATGACGGGTTTCCAACAACAGTCACGTATGCACCCGGCCCGGTTCGTTTCGTACTGTTTCGTCTATAGCGGCGCGTTGCTGGTAGCGATGCATCTCCTGCTATTCAGCCCGGGTCGCTGGCTCGTCACGATCGGAAACGCCGCGACCGGTCTCATCATCGTGGCAACGGGGGGATACAGGATCGTGTCGGAACGGGGCGAGCAGAGCCCGGAGAAGTACAGTCTGATCACCTACGTCATGGGGGCGTTCGCGCTCCTAGTGACGGCGCTGTTTCTGGTCGCACTTTCGATAGCCTGGTAGGGTCCCGTCGTGTCCGGGAGAGGGTTTCCTCCGGACCGGGATCGAATCGGGAGCCGTGCTACCGCCGGTTCAGTACCCGGCCGTGCTCGTCGATCTCGCCGTTGACGATCCGGGTGCTCGAGATGATCTCGCCGTCGGCGGCGCGTTCGTGAGGGACGACGAGGAGTTCGAGGGGGTCGTGGCCCCGCTCGCGCCGGAGGTCGTTGATCCGCAGGCCGCCATCGACGGTTTCGGGGGAGACGATCAGCATGTCGAAGGCGGGTTCGGTCGCGATCCCCGTCGATTCCTCCAGCGGGCGGATCTCGAACTCCCGGCCGTGCTCGCGGGCGAGGGGCTCGAGTTCGGCCGCGAGGTCGCGTTCGCGCTCGTCGTAGGGACGGATCTCCCGGTCCTCGTGGCGGGTCTTCGGGGCGAGCTCGTCGCTGGTCAGCCCGACGGTCACGTCCCCGTGTTCGAACGCCCGTTCGAACAGCCGGCGGTGGCCGTCGTGGACGGGGTCGAACGTCCCTCCGAGCGCGACGTTCATACCCCTCCCACTGGCGGCGAGCCTATAAAGGGGTCGGCCGACGACTGACTTCGTCGATCGTCGAACACCCCGTTCACATCATTTTTGTACCTCGGTTCTGTGGGTCCAATATGGGACTCGACGAGGACGCCCTCGACTACCACCGAACCGAACCGCCAGGGAAGCTAGAGATTTCCACGACGAAACCGACGAACACCCAGCGGGACCTCTCGCTTGCGTACTCGCCGGGCGTCGCCGCGCCCTGTATGGAGATCCACGAGGACGAAACCGAAGCCTACAGCTACACCGCGAAGGGGAATTTAGTGGGCGTGGTCTCGAACGGCTCGGCGGTGCTGGGACTGGGCGACATCGGCGCCCAGGCCGGAAAGCCCGTCATGGAGGGCAAGGGAGTGCTGTTCAAACGGTTCGCCGACATCGACGTCTTCGACATCGAACTCGACGAGGCCGACCCCAACCGGTTCGCCGACGCCGTCAAGATGATGGAGCCGACGTTCGGCGGGATCAATCTCGAGGACATCAAGGCCCCCGAGTGTTTCACGATCGAGGAACGCCTGCGCGAGGAGATGGACATTCCCGTCTTCCACGACGACCAGCACGGCACCGCGATCATTAGCGGGGCCGCCCTCGTAAACGCCGCCGACGTCGCCGGCAAGGACCTGGCAGATCTCGAGATCGTCTTCTCGGGGGCGGGCGCGAGCGCGCTCGCGACGGCGCGCTTTTACGTCTCGCTGGGCGCCCGTCCCGAGAACATCCTCATGCTCGACTCCTCGGGGATCATCACCGAGGAGCGCGCCCGTCAGGGCGACGTCAACGAGTACAAACGGGAGTTCGCCCGCGACGTTCCCGGTGGAGATCTCGCGGACGCGATGCGGGGAGCGGACGTCTTCGTGGGGCTGTCGGTGGGCGGGATCGTCAGCAAGGAGATGATCCGATCGATGGCCGAGGACCCGATCGTCTTCGCGATGGCCAACCCCGACCCCGAGATCGGCTACGAGGAGGCCAAGGCCGCCCGCGAGGACACGGTCATCATGGCCACCGGCCGCTCGGACTACCCCAACCAGGTCAACAACGTCCTCGGATTCCCCTTCATTTTCCGGGGCGCACTCGACGTCCGAGCCAGCGAGATCAACGAGGCGATGAAGGTCGCCGCCGCACGCGCACTCGCCGACCTCGCCCGCCGGGACGTCCCCGACGCGGTCGTCAAAGCCTACGGCGACCAGCCGATCCAGTACGGCCCCGACTACATCATCCCGAAACCCGTCGACCCCCGGGTGCTGTTCGAGGTCGCCCCTGCGGTCGCAGAGGCGGCCATCGAGAGCGGCGCCGCCCGCGCCGACCTCGAGGCCGACGAGTACGAAGAACGGCTCGAGGCCCGCCTCGGGAAGTCCCGGGAGATGATGCGGGTCGTCCTCAACAAAGCGAAAAGCGAGCCAAAGCGGGTCGCGCTCGCGGAGGGCGACGACGAGAAGATGATTCGGGCGGCCTACCAGCTCGAAGAACAGGGGATCGCCGAGCCGGTACTGATCGGCGAGGAAGACGGGATCAAGCGGACCGCCGCCAACCTCGGGCTCGATTTCCAGCCCGCGGTCGCCGACCCGACGACCGGCGAGTACGACGCCTACACGGACCGACTCTACGAACTCCGCCGCCGCAAGGGGATCACCCGCTCCGAGGCCGAGGAGCTCGTCGCCCGCGACACCAACTACTTCGGGAGCGTGATGGTCGAGCAGGGCGACGCCGACGCCCTGCTGACGGGGCTGACCCATCACTATCCGTCGGCGCTCCGGCCACCCTTGCAGGTGATCGGGACGGCGCCCGACGTCGATTACGCCGCCGGCGTCTACATGCTCACCTTCAAGAACCAGGTGATCTTCGTCGCCGACGCGACGGTCAACCAGAGCCCCGACGAGGACGTCCTCACGGAGGTCACCAAACAAACCGGGAAGCTCGCCCGCCGGTTCAACGTCGAGCCACGGGCCGCGCTCCTCTCGTACTCGGACTTCGGTAGCGTCGACAACGAGGGCACCCGCAAACCCAGGAAGGCCGCGAAGGCCCTCCAGGACGACCCGGAGGTCGACTTCCCGGTCGACGGCGAGATGCAGGCCGACACCGCCGTCGTCGAGGACATTCTCAATGGAACGTACGAGTTCTCCGAACTCGAGGAGGCCGCGAACGTGCTCGTCTTTCCCAACTTGGAGGCGGGCAACATCGGCTACAAGCTCCTCCAGCGTCTCGGCGGTGCGGAGGCGATCGGCCCGATGCTCGTCGGGATGGACAGGCCGGTTCACGTCCTCCAGCGCGGCGACGAAGTAAAGGACATCGTCAACCTGGCGAGCGTTGCCGTCGTCGACGCCCAGTAGGGAGGATCCGGGAGGGACGGCCGCCCCCGGAGCACTTATTGCGTTCATCTCGCTACACACGATGTGGAGTCCCCGTTCGACGTCCTCCGAATCGCTCCCGACGCCGACGACGCCGAAATAGAGCGGGCCTACCGGGAGCGGGTCAAGGAGGCCCACCCCGACCACGGCGGCAGCGCCGATGAGTTCCAGCGGGTCAGGGCGGCCTACGAGGCCGCCGCCGCCGACGCGCTCGCCGATCCCGCGGACTACGCCTCCGAGGACGACCCCGATCCCGCCGAGCCCGACGAGGAAACGTACCGGATCGAGTATCTGAACTACGAACGCCTCGCCGACCGGGGGTGGGGTCTTACCGACGCGGACCTCTTCGAGAAGGCCTCGATGGCCGACTTCCCCGCGGGCGACTACGGCCGCTTCCTCGCCGATCCCCACGAAACGCTGCTGGAAGCCGCCGAGGACCGTGGCTTTTCCTGGCCGTATGCCTGTCGGGGTGGCGCCTGTGCGAACTGTGCGGTCGCGGTGATCGACGGCGAGATGACGACGCCCGTCGACCACATCCTCCCCGAGGAGATGACCGATCGGGGGATCCGGCTCTCGTGTGTCGGCGAGCCGATCACCGAGGACATGCGGGTCGTCTACAACGTTAAGCATCTGCCCGAACTCGACGACCTCCGCTTGCCGCCCCGCCCCTTCGAGGGGGCGGCCGTCGATTGATCCGGTCTCCCGGTGGCCCGTCCGCGCCTCGCGGTCCACGGTGGGTGCGCTTTCGGACGGAACCGGAGATCAGTCGGTAGCGCCCTCCTCGGCCCGGTTTTTCTTCTTCGGGACGGCGAGCCTAGAGAAAGGCCTTTCACGCGGCCGGTGTAGGTGGGCGTATGAGCAACCCCCCTACCGAGTTCTACTCGGAAGAACGCTGGCAGAACTGGATCGGCCGCATCGACGACGAGGAGATCGACCCCGAGGACGAGGACTCCGCGCGACTCCTCTTGAACCTCCAGGACGACACCGCGATCGCGATCGCGAAGATCGTCTCGGCGTACGACGACGGCGACCTGAGCGAGGAGGAGGCCTTAGAAGAGATCGGGGACGTCCGCGAGATCGTCCTCGCGGAGGTCGAGATCGACGACGAGGAGAAAGTGATGCTCGTCGACGGCGTCCAGACGAGCCTCGTCTGCGTCTTCATCGCCGCAGAGGAGTACGTCGCGGGCGGCCCCGCCGAGGAGGCGAGCGTCGAGGAGTACCTCCGGGCGGCCGCGAACGCCGAGGCCGAGGAGGATCTGGACTCGGCGCTTGGCTACGCCGCACAGGCCGGCACGCTCGTCATCGACGGCGAGAACCTGGACATCTCGGTCGCCGAGGATCTGGAGTACGGTCTCGTCACCGAGTGGATCAACGGACTCGACAGCCTCCAGAGCGCGATGAGCGATCCGGAACTGATCGAGGAAGACGAGGAGTAAGCCGGCAGGGGGACTCTCAGGAGATCGGGCCCACGAGAGCCGCTCGGATCGACACGCGTCGAAACGCGGAACGACACTACCTTGTAGCCACGCCCGCACGTAATGGGCATGAACACCGTCGGTATCGACGCCGTCGAGATCTGGACGGGGAACCTGCGTCTGGATCTCCCGGACACTTTCGCTCCCCAGAAGGGCGAGGACCCAGAGAAGTACACGAAGGGACTGGGGCTGAACGCCTCTTCGTTCCCGGACAGCTACGAGGACATCGTCACGATGGCCGCGAACGCCGCCTACCGGCTGATGGATCGCAAGGGACTCGAACCCGAGGACATCGGTCGGATCGACGTCGCCACCGAGAGCGCCTTCGACAACTCGAAGCCGGTCTCGACGTACGTCGCGGGCTGTCTCGAGCAGGTGTACGGCCAGGACTTCCACCACGCCAACAAGGGCGAGCGGAAGTTCGCCTGCATCGCGGGCACCCAGAGCCTCGACGACGCCTACAACTGGATCAAGGCGGGCCGGAATCGGGGCCGAGGTGCCCTGGTGATCGCGACCGACACCGCCCTCTACGCGCGGGGCGACGCCGGCGAGGCGACCCAGGGCGCGGGCGCGGTCGCGATGTACATCACCGAGGACCCCTCGCTGGTCGAACTCTCGACCGAACAGGGCTACGGGAGCGCCGACGAGACCGACTTCCTCAAGCCCAACCAGCAGTTCCCCTCAGTCGACGGCAAACGCTCGGTCCAGGTCTACCTCGCGCGGATGCGCGAGGCGCTGACCGACTACGAATCCGTCGCCGGCGACATCCACCCCGACGACATCGCCTACGTCCCCTTCCACACCCCGTTCCCGGGAATGGTCCGGAAGGCCGGCCTGCTGGCCTACCGCCACGTCACCCGCGACACCGAGATCGAGGAGGAACTCGCGGCCGAGATCGGCCGCCAGCCCCGCCGCGAGGCGTTCGACGACGAGGACGCGTATCGGGAGGCCGTCCGGGAGTACATGGACGCGCTGAAGGAGACCGACCGCTACCGGGGGTGGTACGCCGAGACCATCGACCCGACGCTAACCATCTCCCGGGAGGTCGGCAACTGGTACACCGGCTCGGTCCACGTCGCCCGTGCGAGCGCGCTCAAACACGCCCTCGAGGACGGCCGGGACCTCGCGGGCGAGTCGCTGTACGTCGGCTCCTACGGCAGCGGCGCCCAGGCCGAGATCCACGAGGAGACCGTCGTCGAGGGCTGGGAGGCAGAGATCGAGGCGCTGAACGTGGACGCCCAGCTCGCCGACCGCCACGACCTCACCTGGGAGGAGTACGAGCGGATCCACGACGCCCACAACCACGACGTCGACAGCGACGTCGAACCGCTGACGACCCCCGAGGACGAGTTCGCCTTCGACGGCTGGGGGCCGATGGGCGAGCGCCAGTACCGGTTCGTCGAGTAGCGCCGAGGGGCCCGCGAGCCAGAGAGGTGCGTTCTTAACCCCGCCCTCCCAACGGGAACCCAACGTGTCCCGGGAGACGCCCGCGTTCGGACGGGGATCGAGCGAAGACGGCCGGGACGGGAGTTTTGCTACCATGTACGGATCACACGAGACGGGGAGTCCGTACGCTCCCCACACGGACGAGAACGCCGCGGCGATGCTCGAGACCATCGGGGCGGAGTCGATCGGGGAGCTGTTCGACATTCCCGAGTCGGTCCGGTTCGACGGCGAGTTCGGCATCGACGCCCGCACGGAGCGCGAGACGCGCCGGCTCGTCGAGGGGATCCTCGCACGAAACGACGACCAGGTCGAACTGCTCGGGCGGGGCCACTACGGCTACTACGTCCCCTCGCTGGTCGACCACCTCGCCGACCGCTCGGAGTTTCTGACCTCCTACACCCAGTACCAGCCCGAGACCTCCCAGGGCTTCCTCCAGGCACTGTTCGAGTACCAGTCGCTGCTGGTCGAGTTGACGGGCCTGGGGGTCGCGAACTGCTCGATGTACGACGCCGCGACGGCCCTGGGCGAGGCCGCCACCCTCGCGGATCGGGCCCGGTCCGTCTCGGGAACCCGCGTGCTCGTTCCCGATATCCTTCGGGAGGGCCGGCGGGAGACGTTGCAAAACTACGTCGCCGGTACCGATCTGGCGATCGAGGAGTATCCCACCCGGGAATCGACGGTTGACCTCGCGGGGCTCGAAGAGCGGGTCGACGACGACTGCGTGATGGTGTACGCCGAGACGCCCACCGTTCGAGGCGCGGTCGAGGAACGGCTAGAGGAGGTCGGCGACCTCGCGAGCGGGGCGGGCGCGCTGTTCGTCCTCGGCTCGGATCCCGTCGCGCTCTCGCTTCTCCAGCGGCCCGCTGACGTCGGCGCCGACGTCGTCGTCGGCGACGCCTCGGTTCTGGGACTCGGAACGAGCTACGGGATGGGTCTGGGGCTCTTCGCCACTCGCGAGAAACACCTCCGGCAGGTGCCCGGCCGACTCGTCGGCGCGAGCGAGGATTCGCGCGACCGGCGGGCGTACACGCTGACGCTCCAGACACGCGAACAGCACATCCGCCGGGAGCGTGCGACGAGCAACATCTGTACGAACCAGGCGTGGGTCGCGCTCCGATCGGCGATCCACGCCGCCGGTTTGGGCCCCGACGGACTCGCCGAACTCGCCGCCCGCGGCGTCAGGCGCGCCGAGAGCGTCGCCGAGCGAGTGGACGGAATCGACGGGCTGACGGCGCCGGTCGACGACCGGCGGCTGTTCCGGGAGTTCGTCGTTCGGACGGAGCGGGACGCGGACGCTCTCCGGGCGGATCTCGGCGACCGAGGGTTCGCGGTCCACGCGCTCTCGGCCGACGAGATCCAGTGTTGTGTCGCGGGCGCGACCGACGGGGAGATCGACGGCTTTCTCGCGGCTCTGGAGGAGGTGACCCGATGAGATACGACCAGGCCCGGTGGACCCGAAACGGCGAGTACGAACCCCTCCTCGCCGAGAAGGACCTGACGCGGGTCGAGATCCGCGATACGGAGGGCGAAACGGGTGAGGAGAGCGGGAGCGCCGAGGGCGACGTGACGACTGTCGAGTCGCCGCTGCCCGACGAGTTGACCCGCGACGAGCTCGCTCTCCCGGGGCTCTCGGAACCGGAACTCGCACGCCACTACACCCGGCTCTCCCAGATGACCTACGCGATCACGACCGGCCCCTACCCCCTGGGGTCGTGTACGATGAAGTACAACCCGACGTTCACCGAGGACGTCGCCGCCCTGCCAGACGCGGCGGTCCACCCAGACCGGCCCGCGGAGTCCGTTCAGGGCACCCTCGAACTCTGCTACCGACTCCAGGACTACCTCGCGCGGATCGGCGGGATGGACGCGGTGACGCTCCAGCCGCCGGCAGGCGCGGCAGGCGAGTTCGTCGGGATCCGGGTCGCGTCGGCATACCACGAGGCAAACGGCGACGAGCGGTCGGAGGTCATCGTCCCCGAGAGCGCTCACGGGACGAACTTCGCGACCGCGGCTCTGGGGGGGTACGACGTCGTCTCGCTGCCGAGCGACGAGGCGGGCCGGGTGGATCTCGGCGCGCTCGAGGCCGCGCTCTCGGAGGAGACCGCCGCCCTGATGCTCACCAACCCGAACACGCTCGGCCTCTTCGAGCGCGACATCGAGGAGATCGCCCGTATGGTCCACGACGTCGGCGGTCTGCTCTACTACGACGGGGCGAACCTGAACGCCCTCCTCGGACGGGCGCGACCGGGCGACATGGGCTTCGACGTGATGCACTACAACGTCCACAAGACCTTTGCGACGCCCCACGGCGGCGGCGGCCCCGGCGCCGGTCCGGTCGGCGTGTCCGAGGAACTCGCGTCCTTCCTCCCGGCGCCGCGGGTTCGGGAGGCCGGGGGCGAGAGCGCGGACCCGGAGGGGGAGCCGACGTACGAGCGGTTCGATCCCCCCGAGACGATCGGGAAGGTCCACGGCTACGAGGGCAACTGGCTCGTGCTCCTGAAGGCCTTCGCCTACATCGCCCGGCTGGGCGACGAGGGGCTCGCGGACGCGAGCGCGAAGGCGGTCCTCAACGCGAACTACCTCGCCGAGCGAATCGAGTACGAGGTGCCCTACGGTCCGTTCCACCACGAGTTCGTCGCCAGCGCGGGCGACCAGGACGCCGCCGACGTCGCCAAACGGATGCTCGACTACGGCGTCCACCCGCCGACGACGAAGTGGCCCGAGATCGTCGGCGAGGCGCTGATGACCGAGCCGACGGAAGTCGAGAGCAAAGCCAGTCTGGATCAGCTCGCCGAGGCGTTCAATACGGTCGCGAGCGAGGCAACCGAGACGCTCGAGACCGCCCCCGAACGAACCGCGGCGGGGCGGATCGACCAGACCACGGCGGCGCGGACCCCTCGACTCTCCTGGCACGCATTGGGGGAGTAATCTACTCGAGTCCGGGCGGCAGCGCCGACTCGACGCCCTGCTCGGCGGCGAGTTCCCGAAGTCCGTCGACGACGGTGGGCTCGATCGGGATCCCCTCCTCGCGGCGCCGGTTCGTGGTTCGGTGTTCGGGCTCGCCCGGGAGGAGCACCTCCTCGTCGCCGATCGGCTCGGCCGAGCGGAGGTGGGCCGCGAGCCCCTCGACGCGGTCGGCGACCGCCTCCGCGGTCGTGAAGTGAGCGGGATCGATCGCGAGGAAGGCACCGCCGTTGCCGGTCCACTCCTGGCGCTCTTCGCTTGCGACGGGACCGTCGCCGACGATCCCCGCGAACAGCTCCGCCATCGTCGAGAGACCGAAGCCCTTGTACCCCGTCTCGCGCCCGCCGAGCGGGAGGAGCGCGCCGGTTCCGTCCTCGAACTCGGCGGCGCGGGTGACCGGATCACCCGAGGGGGTGGTCGTCCACGTCTCGGGGAGCTCCTCGCCGGAGCCGTCGCGTTCGATGATCTTGCCGTGGGCGACCTGGCTCGTCGCGGCGTCGAAGACGAGATCGAAGGGGAGCGCGCCGAACGTCGGCACGGCGAACGTGAGCGGGTTCGTCCCCAGGCGACGGTCGGCGCTTCCCGCCGGGGCGACCCGCTGGGAGCCCCCCTGGAGGTTGACCCAGGAGGCAAACAGCAGCCCCTCGCTCGCGACCCGCTCGGCCCACTCGCCGATCCGACCGAGGTGGCCCGAGTCGCGGATCCCGACGATGGCGACGCCCTCCGCGCGGGCGCCCTCGACGAGCAGGGAGACCGCCCGCTCGCCGGTGAGCTGCCCGAAGGCGGCGCCACCGACGAGCTGGTCGAACGGGCCGGCCGATCGGTGGGTCGGTTCCGCCTCGGGATCGACCGCGCCGTCGGCGACGATCCCCGCGTAGTAATCGAGTCTGACGACCCCGTGGGAGCCGTGGCCCGCGAGGTCGGCATCGACCAGGGAGTCGGCGACCGCCCGGGCGGTCCTCTCGGGCGCGCCGAGGGAACCGATCGACTCGCGGGCGAACTCCGTCAACGCGTCCGCGTCTACGGTTGGCATCGGGTCGCCGGAGGAAGCGGACGATAATAGATCCGGCGGCCCGGCACTCCGGCCGAGGCGCTACGCGGTACTCGAGTCGATGCCGTTGATCCGGACGAAACCGTACTCGCAGTCCGGACAGTGCCACTTGACTTTCTTGCCCAGGTGTAGCGTCGTGCTGGCTGCGCGGTAGAACGTCCGTTCTTCCCCACAGTCCGGGCAGGCGTGATCGAGTTCGAGGCTCATAGTCGTGATCGTTCGTGGAGGAGGTTTAACGTACTGGTTTGGCCGACCAGCCGGTTTGACATCCTCCCGCGCCTGAAGACGCGGGAATCCCACGGCACCACACCGCTAGATTGGGATATTAGGGTTTGCAGTCTACCACCTCTGTCCGAGGTTGGAATCCCCGGGAGAGGTCATGAAGGTAGACTCCGGGCTGTGCCAACCAGCCGGTACTCCTATCCCCACCCAAATCAGGTGCAGACTCGGAGTTACTTTCGTTGTTGATGTTGAGACGGATGTTCTCCGCCCCGTTCACGTCAGCGTTGACCGCCACACCACACGGTTCACAAACGTGTAGGCCACGTTCGACACGCTGACTGTCGTCTTCTCGACCGCAGACACAACACGTCCTACTCGTATTGCGTTCTGAAACTTCTACGACTTCGATTCCCTCGACTTTCGCCTTATATTCGAGAACCGAGGTGAATCGGTCGAACGCCCATCCGTGAAGGTCGAGGTTGCCGTGCTTGCCCCAATTCTTCGACTCACCGGTCTCGTCCTCGCGGACATCAGTGAGTTTCCCGACGTTGATTCGCCCTACGTTATTCTCGACACACCGTTCAACGATGTGTTTGGTGAGGCTATGGAAGAAGTGGGTGCGGCGCTCTGACCATTTGTGGTGAAGCCTTGTTGCCCGGTCACCATCCGACTCATCGCACTTGGCGATTTCTTTCGGGAAGTAATAGCCGTCCTGTTTCAGGCGGTTACCGGGGTACAAGTCGGCGGCTTCGGTGCTGTACGCAACCGCCGCGAAGTTACAGATACCGAGGTCAATACCAGCCGACTCGTTGCCGGGGGCGGTGGGCGTCTCGATCTCCTCTTTGCACACGAGGTGCAGTTCCCACCGCTCCTTCGTGTTATCGTAGACGGCGCGAACCTGTTGCAGATTTTCGACGGTGACGCCGGGTCGAGTTTCGTACCTGACAAGGATGTACTCCCACGCTTTCGGGTGTTCCTTGTGAGTCGCGCCCTTCGAGAGTCGGACGCGGTTGTTTTTCGAGTCGTGTTTGATGCCGTTTTGCTTCCACGTCACCGTGCTACGCGGGTGTTCTTCGTGGACGCGACGGCCCTGTTGGTCGTAGTAGTTTTTCTTGCGGTAGCCGGGCGGATTCGCTCGACTGTCTGACTCCCTTTTGTTGTACCATGAGTTGAAGGCTTCAGCGAGTTCCTCCAGAACGCGCTGACTGGACTGACTGTGCAGTCCTTTGTACTTGGTGTGACCTTTCAACTCGTCTTTGAGGTCGCCATGGTTGGGGATCTCGCCCGTGTCCTCCCAGGCTTGCCGGGAGTGGTAGTTGGCGACGTTCCAGAGTTTGCTGGCGCTCCACCCGTGCCGGTCAAGCGAGTCCGCTACTTGCGTGTGGTTGAGGATTTTCGCTCGATGGGTGCGGTGGACTTCCAGCAGTCTGAACGTCTGTATAACCACTTATACGCGCGTCTCTTGTAAATATTCGGTGTAGGATCGGTGGAATATCCGGCCCGGCCATCTACGGTGGATTGTGGAGGAGTTGTCGGATTCATCCCGCGCCTTAAAGACGCGGGTATTCTCCTTGCATTTTATAAGTGGAGCGCGCGCCTCGGTTCGTGCATGACGATCTACACCGGCCGCGGCGACGAGGGGGAGACCGATCTCCGTGACATGACCCGGGTCTCGAAGGCCAGCCCGCGGATCGAGACCTACGGGACGGTCGACGAACTCAACGCCCTAGTCGGTACCGTCCGCCCGACGGGCCACGACGCTATCGACGACTATCTCGAGCGGATCCAGAACCACCTCCACGTCGTCCAGGCGGAGTTCGCCAATCCCGATCCCGAAGAGGGCGACCCGACCATCGGCGAGGAGCGTGTCGAAACGCTCGAGGAGTGGATCGACGACTGCAACGAGGAGCTCGAGCCCCTCCAGTCCTTTATTCTGCCGACGGGAAGCGAGGCCGGGGCGGCGCTCCACCACGCCCGGACGGTCTGTCGGCGGGCCGAGCGCCGCGCGGTGGCGCTGGCCGACGAGGAGCCGGTTCGAGCGGAGCCGATCCGATACCTGAACCGGCTGTCGGACGCGCTCTTCACGTTCGCGCGTCTGGTCAACCGCCGCGAGGGCGAGCGCGAGGAGGAGCCCTCATACTGAGGCGAGCGTCCGGCGGACGACTCCGGGATCGACGAGCCCGCTCCCGACCGCGAGGACCGCCCAGACCGCTCCGCCGAGGGCGACGGCGCTCGCGAGCGTGATCGGCCCCGAGATCATCGGTGCCACGAGCGTCACCGCGATGGCCATCGCGAGCGTGATCGCGCCGATCGTGACGACTGAGTGGGCGATCTCCCTGACGGGGAGGGAGAGTTCGGCGTGGACGATCTGGAGGTTGATCGCGACGTAGATCGTGTGGGTCACGACGGTCGCGGCGGCGGCGCCGACGATCCCGACCGTCGGGATCAAGAGGAGGTTGAGAACGAAGTTCGCGACCGAGGTCGCCCCCTTCGCGATCGCGCGCGAGCGGGCCCGCCCGAGGTAGTCGAGCCCGTCGCTCGTGACGTTCGTAATCGCCTGGAGGACGACGAATGCGGCGAGCACCCGCAGGACGGGCACCGCGTCCGCGTAGTCGGCACCGACGACGAGGGAGACGAACGGGCCGGCGACGATCGCCAGTCCGGTCGCCGCCGGGACGTAGAGCAGGAGGGTGTGTTCCAAGGCCGTCCGGTACAGCGTCCGGATCTCGGTGACGTCGCCGGCGGCTTTCCCCTCACCGAAGTTCGGCGAGAGCGCGAACCCGAGCGAATCCGCGGGCGCGAGCGCGAAGTCGGTGATCTGCTTTGCGAGGGTGTAGAAGGCGACCGCGGCGGGATTGAGAATGGCGCCGACGAGGACGATGTCGATCTGTTTGTCGAGGACGTTCGCGCTCCGGGTCGCGGTCAGCGGGACGCTGTACTCCAGCAGGCGCCGGGGGAGCCCGGGCTCGAACCGGGGTGCGGCCTCGTGGGTCCGGTAGAACTTGACGTACAGGACCCCGAGGCCGATGGCCGCGCCGACCGCCGCGCCCGCGACGTAACCGAGGAAGGCCCCGAGCGCGCCCAGCCCCGCCGCGGCGAGCGCGATGGCGACCGCCGTCCGAACCACTGCCGTCCCCGACTGGACGGCTGCGCTGTACTCGAGGCGATTGAACCCTTGAAGGGCGACCTGGGAGAACCCCGCAAAGGAGTTCGCGACGACGTAGACGGCGCCGACGGCGAAGAAGGGCGCGACGGAGGGCTCTCCCAGCGCCGCCGCGAGGGGGTCGTGGGCCACAAGGAGCGCGCCGGCGACGACGGCGAGGACGACCAGCTTGTAGGAGACCGTCGCTCGAAGCAGGTGGGGGATCTGGCCCGGATCCCGGGTGCGATACTCCGCGAGGTAGCGCGCGGCGGCCTTCCCGATCCCGAGGTCGGCCGCGAGCTGGACGACGCTCAGAATTCCGATCACCCAGAAAAGCGAGCCGTAGGCGTCGGGCGAGAGGAGGTAGCGTGCGAGGACGAGCATGAGCACTGCCGTCGAGCCCATGTAGATCGCCCGGGCGAGAAGCGTCGCCGTGAACCCGCGGACGATGTGGCTCCGTGTTGCGGTCATGGATGGCGGTGTCGAGGCCGGCCGCCGCTGGGCGGACGTCGGCGCTCGACTCCGGAGTCGCCCGACCCGCGGTTCGTTATTGACCCCCTTCGCCGGGACACGGGGCGGTTACCCGATCACGGCTTCGGGAGCCCTGCGTCGGGGCTCTCCGAGTCCAGTCCACGTCGTACGGTTCCGTATCGTACGGCGCCGCGTCGTACCGGCGGCTCGCCGGCGGCGAACGGACGGGGAGTACGCCCGACCTACAGGTAGGACGCGTCCCAGCGGGTCGCCTTCCGGCGGTTGCCACACGCGTTACACTGGATCCGGCCCATCGCGTCCATCGCGTTGTCCAGCGAGTCGCAGTTGCCACAGAACCAGCCGTAGCGATCCTCGCCCTCTTCCTCCTCGTAGGCGGTGTAAAACGGCGCCTCCGAGCCCCGCGCGGGTTCGCCGTAGCTGACGTAGATCGTCTCGCCGTCGTCCTCGACGGCCTCCAGGGCGCGCCAGCCGCCCTCCTCGATGCCCGACTCGGCTTCGACGAAGACGTTCTCCGTGTAGCTCTCGCCGCCGATCTCGACCTCGAGGGTTCCCGCCCGCTCGAACCCGTTCTCGGCGTAGAACTCGTTGCCGAACTCGTTGTCCTCGAGGACGGTCGCCCGGATGCCTTCGGCGCCGTCCTCGATGAGGCGCTCTCTGGTCCGGGCGAGCAGCCGGACGCCGGTGCCGCCGCCCCGGGCCTCGGGATCGACGTGGATCCAGCGGATCCGGCCCTCCGTCTGGCCCTCGCCGACGAACTCGCTCTGGGAGAACGCGATCGGTTCGCCGTCCTCCTCGGCGACGAGCACGAGGAAGTCCTCGCTTTCGAGTTCGTCGCCGAACGCCTCGCCGTACCAGTTCTCGACGGCGTCGTCGATCGTCTCCGCCGCCAGGAAGTGGGTGTACGACTCCCGGAGGGAGTTGCCGGCGATCGATCTGATCCCTTCGACGTCCTCGTCGGTCGCTTCGCGAACGTTCATGGGGTCGAGTTGGACGGCCCCTTACAAAGAGTATGTGCATGGCCGGCGGTCGTCGTGCGATTCCGCGCCGCGGGTGGGCAAGTTTATCCCTCTGTCGGTGCAGGCTCGGCTATGAGCGACACGTCGGACTCGGCGGCCGCCGCCGACCCTGCTGGCGAGCCCGAGCCCTTCACCTACAACGGAGGGCGGGTCGATCCCGGCGAATCGGCGAACGTCCGTTACGGGATCAGCGAGACCTACCTCGGCGATCCCGTCCGAATTCCGGTCACCATCGTCAACGGCGCCCGGCCCGGTCCCACGGTGTTCCTGTCGGCGGCGAGCCACGGCGACGAGTTGAACGGGGTCGAGGTCGTCCGCGAGGTGGCCCACGACTGGGACCACTCCGTGCTCTGTGGCACGCTCGTCTGTCTGCCGGTGATGAACGTCCCCGGCTTTCTTGCCCAGCAACGGTACCTCCCGATCTACGACCGGGACCTGAACCGGTCTTTTCCCGGTCGGTCGGACTCGACGAGCGCCAACCGGATGGCCCACCGGATCTTCACCAACTTCATCGAACCCTGTGACGTCGGGCTCGACTTTCACACCTCGACACGCGGACGAACCAACATGCTCCACGTCCGGGCGGACATGGACGACCCGGAGGTCGCCCGCCTCGCGAAGGCGTTCAGTTCGAACGTCGTCATCGACGGCGAGGGCGCCGACGGCACCCTCCGCCGGGAGGCGACTGAGGAGGGGGTCCAGACGATCACGATCGAGATGGGCGAGGCCCATCGGTTCCAGCGCCGCCTGATCGAGCGCGCCCTGACCGGCGTCGCGAGCGTTCTCGCGGAGTTCGGCCTCCACCGCGAGTCGTCGGTCCACTGGCCCGGCTGGCGGACGGTAATCGACGACGAGAACGACAAGACCTGGCTCCGGGCCGACGCGGGCGGCATCGTCGACATGAAGTTCGAGAGCGGCGACCTCGTCTACGAGGGCGACGTCATCTGTGCGATCACCAACCCGTTCAAGGAAGACGAGGACGTCGAACGCGTCGAGGCCCCCTTCACCGGCCTCGTCGTCGGCATCTTAGAGAACCCCGTCGTCTATCCGGGGAACCCGCTGTGTCACCTCGTCGGACTGAGCGAGGACACCCGGAAGGCCTTCGAGCGCGACCTCGAGGCGGGCCGACGCTTCGTCGACCGTTTCGACCGATAGGGTCGACGGACCGTCACCCCACCGCCGGCAACTCCGGGAGGGCGACAAAAGTAACTTCTATACCTCCGGGGTCCAACGCTCGACACGAGAGTATGAGCCAGTCTTACAATCGCGGCCTCGTCGAGGACTTCGGCCGGTGGCGGGAGTTCTCCGCGGGGATGTGGGCGTGGATCTTTCATAAGTTCACCGGGTGGATGCTGATCGGCTACCTGTTTACCCACATCGCCGTCCTGAGTAGCGCGCTGACGGGGCCCGAC
This sequence comes from Saliphagus infecundisoli, assembly GCF_020177375.1. Classification (GTDB taxonomy): domain Archaea; phylum Halobacteriota; class Halobacteria; order Halobacteriales; family Natrialbaceae; genus Saliphagus; species Saliphagus infecundisoli. Next base: position 82,017 of record NZ_JAIWHV010000010.1, read on the forward strand.
GCCTACACCGGGACGATCCAGGGCCTGGAGAGCCTCTTTCTCATCCGGGTCCTTGAGGTCGGCCTCCTCGCCGTCGCCGTCTTTCACATCCTGAACGGGCTGCGGCTCCTGATGGTCGATCTGGGTATCGGGCTCGAGAGCCAGGACAGGAGCTTCTACGCCTCGCTGGTGATCACCGGCGCGATCACCGTCGCGAGCGTGCCGACGTTCCTCCAGGGGGTGGGGATCTGATGGCCGAGCGCTACTCCTCGTTTACGCCCGGTGGCACCGGCTGGCTCCTCCAGCGGATCACCGCGGCCTTCCTGGTCGTGGTGCTCGCGTTCCACTTCTTTCTCCTCCACTTCGTCAACCACGCCGCCGAGATCACGTTCGCCGGTACCCAGGCCCGTATGGAGACCGTCGGCTACTTCGTCACGATGGTCCTCTTCTTGATCACCGCGACCTTCCACGGCGTCAACGGGGTCTACAACGCCCTCGTCAACCAGGGCCTCGAAGGAACGCCGAAGAAGGTCGTCCTCGCGGTGCTTACGATAGCAGGGCTAGCGCTCGTCGCACAGGGAATCTACGTCGCGGTCGCCATGGCCGGGTGGATCTAACATGAGTACACAACAGGAATCCGTCGAGAGCGAGCCGGAGGAACCGGAGAGCCAGGAGGTCCCCGAGGACCAGGAGATGAGCGGGCTGGCCTCGCCCCAGCAGGAACGCCTGCAGCGAAAGCAGGCGGCCTTAGAGGAGCGCGAACGGGCCGAGTCAGACCACGACATGGACGACGACCGGGTTCACCTCAAGGTGTTCCGGTACGACCCCGAGGTCGAAGGAAAGCAGGAACCGCGCTTCGACGACTTCCACGTCCCCTTCGAGCGCGGGATGACCGTCCTCGACGCCCTGATCTACGCCAGAGACGAGTTCGACTCCTCGCTTACGTTCCGACACTCCTGTCGACAGGCGATCTGTGGCTCGGACGCCTTCTTCATCAACGGCCGCCAGCGTCTGGGCTGTAAGACCCAGATCGCCGATCTCGACCAGCCGGTCCGCGTCGAACCGCTTCCCCACCAGGAGGCGGTCAAGGATCTTGTCGTCGAGATGGAACACTTCTACGACCAGATGCACGCCGTCGAGCCCTACTTCCAGGACGAGGAGACGCCCGACGCGAGCGAACTCGACGAACAGCGCCAGTCCCGGGAGAACCGGGAGAAGGTCAAGATGTCCACACGGTGTATCTGGTGTGGCGCCTGTATGTCCTCGTGTAACATCGCTGCGGGGGACAACGAGTACCTCGGGCCGGCGGCGATCAACAAGGCCTACCGCTTCGCGATGGACGACCGCGAGGACGAGGAGATCAAGGAACACCGGCTCCGAATCTTAGAGCAGGAACACGGCGTCTGGCGGTGTCAGACCCAGTTCTCCTGTACGGAGGTCTGCCCGAAGGACATCCCGCTGACCGAGCACATCCAGGAACTCAAGCGGGAGGCAGTGAAGAAGAACCTGAAGTTCTGGTAACGAGGTATCCACACAATGTACGAACACGACGTCATCGTGGTCGGCGCCGGCGGCGCCGGCCTCAGAGCCGCGATCGGTGCCCACGAGGCGGGCGCGGACGTGGCGATGGTATCGAAGCTCCACCCGGTGCGCAGCCACACCGGCGCCGCGGAGGGCGGGATCAACGCGGCCCTCCGAGAGGGCGACGACTGGGAACTCCACGCCTACGACACGATGAAGGGCTCGGACTACCTGGGCGACGCCCCCGCGATCGAGACCCTGGCCCAGGACGCCCCCGAGGACACGATCCGGCTCGAACACTGGGGGATGCCGTTCTCGCGGGAGGACGACGGCCGGGTCTCCCAGCGGCCCTTCGGCGGCCTCTCCTTCCCGCGGACGACCTACGCGGGCGCGGAGACGGGCCACCACCTGTTGCACACGCTGTACGAACAGGTCGTCAAACGGGGCATCCAGGTGTACGACGAGTGGTACGTGATGAACCTCGCGGTCTCGGGCGAGGCCGACCCCAACGACCGGAGCTGTCACGGCGTCGTCGCCTACGACGTCCAGTCGGGCGGCGTCGAGGGCTTTCGCGCCCGCGACGGCGTCATCCTCGCCACCGGCGGACCGGGACAGGCGTTCGATCACACCACCAACGCCGTCTCCTGTACGGGCGACGGCAACGCGATGGCCTATCGCGCGGGCGTCCCGATGGAGGACATGGAGTTCGTCCAGTTTCACCCGACGACGCTCCCCTCGACGGGCGTCCTCATCAGCGAGGGGGTCCGCGGCGAGGGCGGAATTCTGTACAACGAGGGCGGCGAGCGGTTCATGTTCGAACGCGGCTACGCGAACAACGACGGCGAACTCGCCTCCCGTGACGTCGTCTCGCGGGCGGAGCTGACGGAGGTAAACGAGGGCCGGGGAATCGAGGACGAGTACGTCCACCTCGACATGCGCCACCTCGGCTCCGAGCGCATCCTCGACCGCCTCGAGAACATCCTCCACCTCGCCGAGGACTTCGAGGGCGTCGACGGCCTCGTCGAGCCGATGCCGGTCAAACCCGGCCAGCACTACGAGATGGGCGGGATTGAAACCGACGAGAACGGCCAGACCTGTATCGACGGCCTCTACGCGGCCGGCGAGTGTGCCTGCGTCTCGGTCCACGGCGCGAACCGACTGGGCGGCAATGCCCTGCCCGAACTCGTCGTCTTCGGCAAGCGCGCGGGTCGCCACGCCGCCGGCGAGGATCTCGGGGCTCCCGAGATCGAGACGGGCTACGGCGACGACGTCGAGGACGAGGGGATGGAGCTCCCCGTCACCCCCGGCGAGGCCGGCCTGCCCGAGCGAGGGTCCGGCGAGGCCGTCGCCGACGGCGCCGGCGCGGTCGCGGACGCCGAAGGACTCGTCGAACGAGCCGTCGATCGCGAGCGCGAGCGCGTCGAGCGCCTGATGGGGAGAGACGACGGGGTTCAACACGCCGAGATCCGCGCGAAACTCCAGCAGGCGATGACCGCCGACGTCAACGTCTTCCGGAACCGCGAGGGGGTAGAGCGTGCCTTGGAGACCATCCGGGAGTGTCGGGAGGAGTACCGGGACGTCTACGTGGACGACCCCTCCCGCACCTTCAACACCGACCTCCAGCAGACCATCGAGACGCGGAACCTGATCGACGTCGCCGAGACGATCGCGCTCGGCGCGCTCGTCCGTAACGAGTTCCGGGGCGCTCACTGGCGCCAGGAGAACCAGGAGCGCGACGACGACGAGTGGCTCAAACACACGCTGATCTCCTGGAACGGCGGCAAACCCTCGATCTGGTACCGTCCGGTCATCCTCGAGGGTCAGGACAAGACCTACGAGCCCAAGACCCGCAGCTACTGAGACGCCCGTTTTCCCGTTCTTTCGCTGGCCTCGTCCGCGGGGACCTCCGGGACTCGTCGTTCGGACTCCGGTTTCGGTGTCGCGAACCGGCCCCTCAGTGACTGGAACGATCATGATACACGACGATCGCCGGACGCGACGGTGGGGAAAACTCCGTCCGTGAGCCAGGAACGCGGCGAAACCGACTGTGAGACCCGATTCCCGTGGCCGTTATTACGTCGATTGTCGATGGTAGGTTTTAATATCGTCGAAGAAATTGGTGGGTGTATGGCCTCAGTCACGACGCGGATGGATCTGACCGTGCCCGACGACTTGGAGTCGGCGCGAGCGAAGCTCATCTACCAGTATCTGGCGGTCACCGGCGGGGCGACGGCGGACGACGTCTGTGAGACCCTTCACGTCGACAAGGGGTCCGTGCTCTCGATCGTCTCGACGCTGCGCGAGCGGGGGTACGTCCGGAACGAGAACGGCTTCTACTCGGTCTGATTTTCGAGGAATCGCTCGAGGACGAGGTCGGCCAGCAGGGAGCCGACCATCAGCGGGACGACGAGGTAGCCGAAGGCGTGTAAGGTGACCAGCGTCGCCCACTGGGAGGTGGGGTCGGTCGGCGGCCAGAGGCGCGGAACGACCTCCACCAAGAACCCCCGCGTCAGCCAGACGAGAACGAGGAGGGCGGCGACCGAACACGCGAGCCGGAGCCCCAGGCCGTAGCGGTTCCAGTCGGCGTCGGAACTCGCGGACCCCCTGCCGGGCTCGGGCCACTCCCGTTCGTCCTCGTCCTTGCGGTCGGCCACGCTCCTCAGAGCTCGATGCGCTCGACGAGCTGGTCGCGCTCCTCGTTCGTGTTGACCGCGACGATTCGGATCGCCTCCTCCAGCCCCGAGTCCCGGAGCTTCGCCTTCAGGAGGTTGTCGACCTGGTAGACGCCGGCGGCGTTGGTCATCGCGATCTCGACCATCACGGGCCGACCCTCGCCCTCGTGCAGGGAGACGGACTCGATCGCCTGGCTCGAGAGGGTGTTGATCCCGCGCCCGCCCTGTTCGTAGGGGATCCGCGAGCGCCCCCGTTCCATGTCGAGGGCGTCGGCGATCCGGATGACGCCCGCCTCCGTGGTGAGCGGCGTCTCCTCGGTGTGGTGACAGAGGATCGCGTGGAGGGTCTCGCCTTTCATCCGGACGGTCTCGGCGACGTCGTAGAACTCGGGGAGGATTCGGTCCAGAACGTCCGCCGCGAGCGGGATCGAGTAGTAGGCGTGGCTGTCGCGGTGGACGACGTGGCCGATGTCGTGGAGGGTCGCCGCGAGGGCGACGATGACGGCCTCGTCTTCCTCCGCTAGCCCCTGCTCGCGGGCGCCGTTGAAGTCGACGTTGCCGGCCTTCAGAAGGTCGTAGAGACACAGCGCCCGGTTGCGAACGATGGAGATGTGTTTGGCGCCGTGGTCGTTGTAGCGCATCCGGTCGACGGCGTTTACGTTCTGGGCCTCGAGATAGGTCCGGATCTCCTCGTCGGCGTCGAGGAAGTCGAGGACGTCGTTCAGTTTCTCGTCGGGAAAGTTGTGGTCCTCGTTGGGGTTGTAGACGGTGTCCGGTGACTCAGTGGCTTCTGTCTCACTCATGGGTTCTTCGTCCTTGGAGCGTCGTACAAAAAAGGACTCCGCCGCTACGCCGTGTTCGCGACCGCGTCCTCGACCTCGTCGTAGTCGGGTTCGACACCCGGATCGTCGCTGACCCACGAGTAGGTGATCTCGCCGTCGCCGTCGATGACGAACACCGAGCGCTTGGCGACGCCGTGGACCCCGAGGTCCTCGAAGTCCATCCGGACGTCGTAGTCGTCGATGATCTCCCGGTCGAAGTCGCTCACGATGTCGAAGGTGAGCCCGTTTCGCTCCCGAAAGGCGTTCTGTGCGAACGGGGAGTCGACGCTGACGCCGTAGACCGTCGCGTCGAACTCCGAAAACGCCGAGAGTCGGTCCTGGAACGTACACATCTCGTCGGTACAGACGCTCGAGAATGCCCCGGGGAAAAAGGCGAGGACGATCGGTGCCTCGTCCAGCCGGTCCGAGAGGGTGATCGACTCGATGTCGCCGGTTGAAAGCGGAGCCGTGAAGTCGGGGGCGGTGTCGCCTTGTCGTACCATCGGTCACGGCTTACTATCACGAGAAAAAGACGGTTTCGCTTGTGGCCGGATAGACGATCGTACCACCACATTGAAGGGGTAGTCGGCGACGTTCGCCCGAAGAGGTGTGAGCGGACCCCTGGCGGGCGAACGCGGTTGACCCGATGGAGCAAAAAGGTTATAATTGCCACCGGACAACGGCCGTATAGAGATGGTAACCGAAATCGCACCGCTGTTCGTCCCCATGCCTGGGGGACCGGAACTGGTAATCATCCTCTTCATCGCCATCCTGCTCTTCGGGGCGAACAAGATCCCGAAGCTTGCACGGTCGACCGGCGAGGCCATGGGCGAGTTCCAGAAGGGGAGAGAAAAGGTCGAAACCGAACTCGAGGAGATGCGCGAGATGGGCTCTCTGGAGACCGACGACGACGAGTTCGGAACCTCGAGTACGGGTACCGACACCACCACCGCTGACACGACCACCGATACCACGACGACCACGACGGAAACCGGCGGTGCCGGCGCCGACCCGAACGCGGGGACCGGAACCGACTCCGGACCTGGCGAGACCGACAGCGGGTTCGAGCGCGAGACCGAAACGGACACCGACCGCCGATAGATCGACGACTCGTTTTGACGGGGCGTGTGGCCTAGCGGAGAGGGCAGAAGGTTCCTAACCTTCTGATCGCGGGTTCGAATCCCGTCACGCCCGCTTGCCGGCGAGCGACAGCGAGCCGTGCAAGCGACACGAGAGATTCGAATCAGGGAGGTCGCGCGCAGCGACGCGAGCACGTCCGACCGTGGTTCGAATCCCGTCACGCCCGTTCGACTTCGCTACGCTCGTCTCACGGGCGCGATGCGTCCGCTCACTCCCGTCACGCCCGCTTGTTCGCGAGCGACACAGTGAACACCGACTGGCGAGTTCGAGGCGGACGAAGGTTCGACGGGTTCTACAAGAGTCCGCGAGCGCCGTAGTCGACGATCACTAACCGGAGGGACGCCGTCGCCAACGGATCTCCGGCGGTATCGAACCTCTCCGGTCGGTGTTAACTCGACTTCCGAGACAGTAATTAACACTGACAACGGCAGGCCATAAACTAAAAGAAGGATGACGACGGATAACCGTCGAGCGAGTTCGAATTGGTGTTGGTTATGGCTATTCGACCGGCGGTTGACAGATCGGGCGGAGAGCATCGGCGGTGGAGCAACGGCACGGACGGGTGGTGGAGATGACCGGGCCGAACGGGGAGGGAGGTTCGGATGGCGACTGAGGGTACCGGCGAGGCGTTCGCCCTTGAGGAGTCACCCGACTTCGAGGACGGCATCGGGGAAGCCCTCGAGTGGGCCGGCAGGGCGGGGTCGGCGGCCTCGCGGGTCGTCGACGAGCGCACCGTAAACGTCCGGGAGGACTTCGAGGAGGACGAGTTCTTCTCGACGTCGGCGGGGACGACGACGGTCGCCAACCGGTACGACCTCGAGCGGGCAGTTCCCTTCGAGAAGAAACGTCACTTCCGGGAGGTCGAGCGCTACTGGGTGAACAAACCCTACGCCTTCATCGTCGTCTTCCATTCCGAGAAGGAGCCAATCCCTGCTTGAGTAACCTATATACATGAGGGCTCCAATGGGTGAGGCATGGGAGAAGATAAATCCCGGATCAATCTGGTAGTGAATGACGAAAGAAAAGCTGAATGGCAAGAATACCAATCAGAGAACCCCGAGTTCTCCTCGTTAACCGATCTTATCCGGTCTTCGGTCACAAGGCAGATAGAAGGGCAATACGGAGCCTCACAGTCCGGAGAGTCGGAGCTAAAGGTATCTGAGGCCATCGACAAGATTGACCGACTCTCGGAGCAACTGAACAGTGTAGAAGGCCGTCTACAGAACCTTGAAAATCAGGCTAACACGAACCCCGAAGTTGATCGGCTCAAGGGAGAAATATACGATATACTCCCCGATGAGGAGCCTGGAAGTGTACCGTGGCAGGATAAGGATCGGGGGCTTGGACAACGAGCGTCTAACCCATCGGTGTCCGATCCTGAAGCCGAATCAAAACACTCAGCATGGCAAGGGACGCCCGAAGAGATTGCTGACGCTCTTGATGAGCCCCATTATCTCGTAGTTGAAGCCCTCGAAAAGCTCTGTGATGACCTTATATCGGTACGTAAGGCGGGTAACGGAGGCTATTACATAGACCGATGAGCGAACTCTGTGGGGTGACTCTGAAACACCGAGAAGGCGATTGTACGAACAAAGCGAAGCATCCCGATGGAAAATGCGGAATCCATAGCGAGCATACTGATTTTCAATCTCACGGTCCCGATATCCAAGATGAGGATATCGAACGCTTCCTTACTCGGGAACGTCGTAGAATAGCCTCGGCGACTTATGGAACTCGGATTTCCGGACTTCGCGCTTTCGAGGAGTGGAGAGAGTTGGAAGGCCCCAGCGACGTGAGAGATATTGGTGAGATTGAAATTGAGAATTTCTGTATCTGGGCTACCTCTTCTGAGGGTCGGGGGGCAGCCGAATCAACAGTAGATAAATACGCTCAACAGGTCTCCAAGTTCTACCAGTACCTCAAGAAACGAGGAGATGTTATTGATAACCCTGTTCCTGATGCCGATCTTGGTCTGAATCCCGAGTCGGAAATGTCGAAACAACTTAAAGAAGACGACGGGTATGTAGCCATGAGCGCGGAGGAGTATGACCGATTCAAGGAGCATCTGCCTGCTCCGACGGTCCGAAATCAACTAATCTTCCAAGTTCTTTGGGATTGTGGACTCAGACCCATTGAGGCCACAGAGATCGAGTATACGGAAGATATTGATCGAGAGCACAGAGAGATTCGGGTTCGGTCCTCGAAGACGGGATCTAACAGAGTCGTGTTCTACGGGGAGACGGTCGATACTCTTCTCAAAATCTGGCTGGATAGAGGGGAGCGAAAGCGATGCATTACAGCGAATTCGTCTCCTTACCTCTTTATTTCCCCGCAATCAGAGCAACTCAATCGAAATTCGATCAATGAAATATTCCGGGAAGCCGCTACAGAAGCGGATATTCTTGAAGAACCAGTTTACACCGATGGCAACGGGAACCCAAGGCATCGCTTGAGTCCGTACTCCCTCCGACATGGCTTTGCGGAGAGGATGATAGAGCAGGAGGTTGACCTCGAAACTCTCCGGGACGTAATGGGGCATACCAACATCGAGACTACGAAGCAGTATGTCAATCCCGACAAAGAGACCCGACGGAACAAGGTTCAAACTGCATTAGATGATTAGTCTTTCTCCCTGAAATCAGCCCCATCAAGGATATAGCCGTCATCGAAACCTGCCATAGTGATACTCTCGCCGGAGTCTATCATTTCGACTGCTCGCCATTCTCGATCCCCACAAATGGGACAGCCTCTAAGGATTGGTCTCCATATCAGCCTGTATCTCCATCTTATCACGGCTCTACACTCCTTACATTGGAAGAGATTGGACTTCTCTGATAGCATTACTTGGGAACGATTTACCCATCCTACTTTAGCCCTCGCCTCAGAAGTTCCACGACGTTACTGAGGAGAGCTAATCATGCCAGAACGAATCACTTGCCAAAACCAAGGTTGTGAGAGTAAGAGTTTCGCTGTCTTCAAATTCTACTCAGATAGGGAGATTGCTTGCGACGACTGTGGGACTGTGCTTACCGACGAAGCGATTCAGAGAAATAAGATTCAGGACGCTTCAGACTCGGAATAGCCTTTTCTGGCCTCTCTGTTGCCTTCTGAGAGCGTTTCCTCTCTTTGTGAGTAGCAGGACGGATTCGAGAAGGAGCGGCTTAGAACGGGGCTCAAGCTTTCACAAGAGAAGGTTGACTCGGGAAGATTGAGGAGGACCAAGAGTGTTTTCCCGTTTCCGAATTCCTCTACGAGAGAAGATGAGTGAGCCAGGAGACCAAGATAGCTAACGCATACCAAAGCAAGATATATGCCACATCTACCATTCCTTCAGTCACATATTTGCGGTTTTCAAGATTAGACAATAATCTACCAAACTGAGAAGACCGAACAAGTAATTTCAAAACACCAAATGATAGCATTAGAGATACGAGAGTGAAAACCAGATCTGGAACAAAATAGATGGCAAGTCCGAGGGGGATCGCGTAGCTGATATCAAAGGCCATCCACCTCATCTTGAAATATATATCCGACAAGTCTCTATTCTGGCTGTTGATCAGCTCTTGATTATGCTCTATCCAGCCTTTGTACTGGTCTCCCCCAATATTAGGGGTCTCGATTATGTTTATATCAACTTGTTTTATGGAGAAAGGTTTCAGGTCCGGTGCCGATAACAAGCTGACAGCTCCCTTAAGAGACCTATGCATTTGTCTGATTGCCCGGACAAGTCCAACAAGAGTCCCTGCAAGAGCTATATAAAAAGCGAATATCTCATAGGGAGAACTAAACCTGTCTACACTATGCAAAAACGGATTCTCCACAGAGAGTCCATATTCAGCGATGAAAATTGAGAGGGCAGCTATTGCTACACCGATGAATGCTAAGAGAATCCGAACTACGGACAGAGCTTGATCTTGGATGTGCTGATAAATCTCGATTTGCCCGGAGAGAACGTTAGCGGCTTCCTCTTGAGAGATATATGCCGTCTCCTCAGAGTCGCTCATTGCTCGCTCAACTCTGCCGTTATCAGATAGAACTTCCGCCGGAGCGTACTTTCATTCTCTAAGGCCCCTCTCGCCCTCTCTCAGACGATACTCTCCGATCCGAATGGTTTCCATAGTCTCTATCCCGGAATTGCTTAGAGACGCTTACAAGCTTCAAGAGAAAAGGGCGAATAACCAGAAATTAGTCAAATTGGTTTCCGAGAGTTGCTTGTTCTTGTTGATTGTCTTGGCCAATTGAATCTGAGGCATTATACTCTGAGTGTGCTACAGTGTAGCCATTTTTGGACTTTACTATATTCTCAGTAGTATAGAACTGAAGCGGCTTTTCTTGCTTCGTAGTTACAGGAAAGTCGTAATTCTCAGCTTCGTATTTGAAGTCTTTTCCCTGCTCCATTCGTTCTTTCACGAACTCTTCATGTCGGCTAATCCGCTTCGAGACGACCTCGTAAGCAAGTTGGTCAGCATTTGAAACTTTGGAGTTGAAGACTTTAACAAATTCATCATCAATTTCATATCCTACAGAATTTCGGCCCGCAATCATCGCCGCGAGACTTGTTGTACCAGTCCCCCAAAATGGGTCAAGAACAGTATCACCATATACACTATACATATTGATAAGACGGTATGGGATCTCCAGGGGATACGCCGCAGAACGATCGCGTAGATCGCTGTTACCGTTATCCAATTCTTGGAATGTTCCCTTAATCCCTTCCCAAATATCAGAGAACCACTCGTTTCTTTCCTCCCAAAAATAGGCAGAATTATATCTCACTTCGGAACCAGATTCGAATTTTCGGCTGTCCTTCCCGTTTCTAAAAATGAGCAAGTACTCATGCTCAAGCGTAGCGTAGGCATTTGGGGGGAGCATACCGCTCCCCATGAACTTTGCCGCTGAATTAGTCGGTTTTCGCCAAAGGATATCGGGGAGTGGCTCAAAGTTCAGGCTTTCAAAATAGTCAGTGATACGAACGTGGTTTGGATAAACGCGAAAACTATCGTCAACTTTTCGGGTAGCATCTCCAATATTGATACAGGCAATTCCTCCATCTACAAGGACTCGATTCACTTCATCCCATGTCTTATTCAATTGTTCATGCATCAAATCAAACGCCTTCTGACCGTTCCCTGTTTCAAGAGCATGGTCAATATCTCGATCAAGGGTAGAGAAAAGGTCATCCCACATCTCAATCATGGGATATGGAGGCGACGTGACGATTAATTCAACTTCGTTATCGTCTATCTGAGACAAGTCGTTTGAATTTCCGACAAATACCTCGTGTTCCGTCTTCATACAGACAAGCTATCTTCGGAGGATTTAGTAGTTATTGATGTACGCCAATCCAGAGTTATTCCCACCTATCACCCTCTAATTCCTCAGTCAACTCTGATATATCGACCATCATTCCCTTGTTTGTCTTGTTCTCATCATAGTACACGATTGGAACACGGATATTGTCTTGGAGATTATCCTTATAGGTTTCTGCCTTCACCTGCACAGGCTGGTTACCAATGAACCCGTCAATCCCTTTCCGCTCCTCTATAATAGTCGCTCTTCGCGTCTCTTCATCAAACTTCTCTCCCAGCTTGCGGAGAATAGCTTCTTGAATATCGAACCCTTCGTACGTTTTGAAAAGGACTAAATCACGGACAAAATCCTGAGTCATCTCTCTATCAACCTCTTCAAATGCATCTTTCATCTTCCGAACCATTGGATACATCTTCTCAGTTGCGTCATTAATCCGTTTTTGACCGTCATAATTTTCAAAATAGAAATCTACCCAATCTTCGAAGGTTCCCTCTGGATGCTCTTCCCGGAATTTTTCAATAAGCTCATTCATGTTTCCTACAACATCGTCCCGTGTAGATTGAGCGAATCGGTTAGCAGGGTTAAGAAGCTGAGTCGTGTATTTTGGGAACTCAACCGGGAATTCTTCAATCCCCTCAGCAACCAAACGTTCTCGCTCTTCTTCAGATATCATGAATTCGCTCTCATCAACCATACTCTCTGCATTCGTATCATATTGTAAAATACTTGTGAATGTATATTATCCTGAAAGACTTCTCGCCCCTCTCGCTCCCGTGAGCGCCTTCCAGTGGTCCTTTTGTAGTCTTGGCCTCGACAATGGTCAGAGACTACAAGAGAGCCTTAGAGAGACGACCAGTAATCGACGGGAGGGGGAGATCTACAGAGTTTGGAGACCGTTGCTCTGGATATGTCCAGAGAGGAAAGACTCGACCAAAAAGAAGGCAGTAATCTAAGAAGTGCGGAAAGACTGCCGCTACCTTTACCTCAGAATGAATGGAATTAGGTACTATGTCACCATCACTGACTGACGAAGCATTTCTCATAACGACGCCTGTTCATATTAACGGGCCAGAAAGTGGCGGAACTGGATTTTTCTTTAATTCTGGTGAAAGTACCTACATCGTCACTGCAGGCCATGTACTTTCTGAGATCGGAGGCCACCACGAACATATGGCATTGAGAGAGGAGATACGACAAGATCCTCCGAAAGTAACCTATTTCGTGAGAGTCGAGACGATCAGCGATACAGATAGGAGGTCTGTTGATTTATCCAGTGAAGGAAGATTATGGGGATTTGATCCCAATGGTTCCGATATCGCGGCCATACAAATTGATGAAAAGATACCCTCTATTACAGACCGCTATCTTTCTACCGAAGAATCAGAGAATTCAGGGTTGGAATTTAAATCCTGTTCATTTATAGAGGATCTTTTTATCGGAGATAGGCGTCTGAATACTGATCGAGTGTACAGCCTTGCTTATCCAGGGGAGATATATGATCGCACTACAAGATTTCCTATTAGAAGAAATGCATTGATTGCGTTTCCTCATAAGTTGGATTTCGAGGAAGAACCAAAGTTCCTTACAGATGCCCGGATGGACCCTGGAACCAGTGGAAGCCCCATTGTGGTCGGACCATCTGAGGTTAGATCACCCTGGGGCGGGCATCAATCTAAATCCAACCCTATATTTTTACTTGGTATCCATTCTGGAAATTACCTCCATGATGAAGGAAGTGATGGATCTAATGGCGAACATGATGAGGGGAGCACTTGTAGAAATAGTCACTATTCAGACTTAAATGAGACATGGCGGCCTGAAGCTATTATTCGTGCCGTGCAAGCTGCTGAAGAAATATAGGTTAGAGAGGAGGGTTAGAGGAGTAAATTAAGAGAACGGGAATTACTCTGGATAGCCCGACCCGTCCCAAGTCCTCAACTATCAGATAATCCACTACGGACTTGTCCTCAGATTCCCGTGAGGGGCGCGAGGTTTGCTTGTGAGGAGATTCCGAGGTAGTCGAGACCCATTCTACATTCTGCCTCAGAAATCCGGTCTGAGAATGAATAAGAAGCTTTCCGCTTTACATAGCGTGTCATAGAATAGTTCTCAACCCCTATCTTTCAAATCCACTCCCTATGAACGAAGCTGAAAGGTGGTACATTCACCCCGGGGAGCGGCAAAATGAGTGCTGTGAAATCGGTGAGTAGCGGGTATGAGACGTATTCTATGACACGCTCCTTTACAGAACGCTCTTGCGAAGGAGATTGTTGATACGGCTCTCCCCGGTGGAATCAGAATAGAAACTGCTTGTCTGATCGCTCAACGACCGGGTTCCCGTCTCAACCAACTGAGCAGAGAATCGCAGGACAGCTCTCCATCAACAATGTGCTACGCAAGAGCGTTACAGAAAGAAGGTTGAAATCACACCAATACCGTCTTCATCAATCTTGCAAATCTTCGGGAAGTGATAGGAGTGTCTCGTCTTGGTCAAATATCTTCTCGATATCCTCTTTCTCAACCCCCACCTCTAAATCCCGTTTCACAAGTTTATACAGGTCAAGGGTAGTGAGAACCTTGTAATCACCCCGTCGCTTCATGTAACTCTCTACGTTTGGTTCTATTCTGATATCCCGCTCCTCAGGCGCCATATCCATTTCCAGGTTTACAATCAAAAGCCCCGATATTTCTTTTTCGATAGATTCTGCAACCACGTTTTCCACCCACTCATCTAACTGTCTACCTTTACTGAGTTTGACTCCTCCGGTAGTTCCAGTAATCTCAAGAACGTACTTGGTTTCCTCAGTATGTAAAACCCCATCCCGCTTTCCGAGTTCCTCATCTTCTACGGTAAATCCGAGTTCTCGTAGGACTTTTCTCGTGATTTCTTCAAGCCTTGTACTGGTCTCGTAGAGAAGACCTTTGTAATCTGTTAGAGCATCTAACTCTTCCTCCAGGTCCTCTATTTCTGCCTTTTTCGAATCTATACTTTCCTCGATACTCTCTTCTTCGGGGAGGGTAAATTCTGAAAGCCATGAGGGTGGAGAGCGACCCTTTACTCCGCTCTCAATGTCAAACACCTGCTCAAGCGTACTTTTGACAAACTGGGAATAGGACCTTCCATAATGGGGTGGGATTAGAGCAATGTACCCATTATTGCTCACTTTGCCTGCTATCTTCTTACCATATGAATTTTCAGCTATGCTTTCTGAGTAATACCTTTTACCAACCTCTAATTGAATTATTTTGTCCCATTTGAACGTATTCCCAAAGTACCATTCCCAGTCCCCATTTACCACTCCTACTGACTCTCCCTCTTCGTCAGTCTTTAACGTCGTTGAGCAAGGAAGCCAATCCATTAGGTCGTATTCATCGGATAGGTCACTCGGACTTTCTTGCGGTTGATTGATCTCGCCCTCCCTCCCTTCCGCTACTCCGGTTTCGGGAATTTGGTGTAATGTGGTAGGACTGGTGTCAGTAGTATTGCCCATATTGACAATGGGTTCATCTGGAAGGTAGACTACCATATAGCCGAATTCATTAAGAAATGTAGCCACGTCTGAAGAGTCAAAAATACACGGCGAATCTTCTGACTTATTGTAGGGATGGTCGTAGTCTTCGGAATTCTCTTCTAACGTTCTCAGATTAACGAATACAATATCGTAATCCTTGAAATTAGCACTTTCATTCCATCCTACAGATTCATGTACGAAGGGTAAATCACTCCCTTTAGAGAGTATCCTCTTCATAGACAGTACTGGAGACTACTATGACATATTTCTATGGTACCAGTACTACGTCCATGACTCTCCCTTTTCACAGATTTTCCCTTCTCGTTTCTCACACTTTCCTGAGTGGCTTCCAGTTGAATCCACTTTCTACACAATCGGAATCCCCGACGATTTGATAAATGGGGGGAGCATCACTACCGCTTGAATCAGGAATCCGCTTAGGATTAGAATGGCACCCCAAAACCCGTCTATAGCATCTTGGATCATCAAATCTCGCAGGTCTGAATTATATCCACCATATCCACCCAAAGTCGTTTCTGCAATGGCTACCGGTCCCATGAACAATCCGCGAGCAAGGACCAATGCTCCAAGTACATTGACTGCAATACCGATTATCTGGGGATTTAGAGTCTTCGGGGCAAGAGCCAGATATCCGCCAATCAATAGCGCAGTGAGAAGGGTATACTCTGCCGTTTTCACGCCAAACTGCTCCCTGAAGACCTCAATACCCTCCTCGGAATACTCCGCTAACGTTTCCGATTCCCTGTATTCAATATCAGAGGGGTAGGGACCGTTGAGATAGCGCATTAGCAACTCCGCAAATGGGTCCGTGATTTTTCGAACTACGGGAAGAATCCGGTCCCACATCAAATATCGTTGGGAGAATGCTAATCCGGTTAGAATTTGAGTCTTCCGAACCGTCCGGAGTCTCCGACTATCCGATAATCTCACTACGGAGTGATCGTCACAATCTCCTGTATGGGCTCAGATTGGCTTGTGAGGCGATTCCGAAGCAATCGAGACCCAATCATTCTGGCTCAGAAACCCGCTTAGAGACGATGCTACGGATTCGAGATTACCCGTCGCTCACTGCATCCCGTCCGTCTTTGCTCGGACTCCACCCATTTCCGGGGCCATTACCCTCTATGAACCCCTTGTCGTTCAGCCGGTCCAGAGATGCCAGAATGTCTCTCCGTTCCTGATTATATCCACTTCCCCATTCAGGAAAAACTTCAAACCGAGTATCGTCTCGGTCAATGAGGGTTCTGTGTATGTCTCTGGCTCTTGGTTCGGACTCTTCGACTACTGTCTCCAGAGTGTGCTTCTCGTCTTCTGTTAGTTCTTCTTCCATCTTCATCCTAATCTCCCGAGTCATGGCTCATAATGCTTGGCTTTGGGTTTTCAGGTATTTAGATCTGGAATCCTATAGGACAGTAAACTCCGATAGCGGATATCCGGAACTTTCAACCGTATACGGCATGTATACGGACTATGGGAGGAACTAAGGTCGTCTCCTTTCGACTTGACCAAGAGAAGTACGAGGAGTTCTCCGATGCTGTTGAAGAGGTAGAAGCCACGGAATCAGAGAAGCTCCAATCCTTCGTGGACCTGTATCTCGAAGCCCGGAAGATCAACGGGGACGATACCGATGTAGCTAATCAACTAATAGAGGATATCCACTCGAATACGGAGCGTATACAAGGCGATATCGAAGGATTAGAGGAAAGACTCAAAGAAACAGAGCAATCGCTTCAACGACTCCGCAATCTCGGTATTCAAGCGGGAGGCCAAGAAGAGTAGCCTACCATTTCAATTCTGAGAGCCAAGAGTGGGGTTAGAATCTGTTTTCTATCGAGACGAAGGGGAACGGTCATTCAGGAGAGAAAATCGCTTAGAAGTCGAATACGGAGCTTCCATCCCACTCGGGGACTACTTCCCCATCGTCATTCAGGATTTTGAAGTAGTGAGCGTCATCGTCACTGTGCCGGATATGGTTCTTCAATGCTCCAGAGCCTGTCGGGAAGACTCGGCTACAGATTGGGCAACGAACTAAAGGGCCTTCCTCCGAGTCGGATCTACTCATCGGCTACCCCCCTTTATCATCCCTTCTAGTTTAACGACCCGAACCACCGCCATCTGATGATCACATATCGCTGGTGCTACCAGTTTGAGGAACCCGGTGGAGAGTATGACTTACACCCCACCGGATTCCGTAGTTGTTGACCGGATTCAAAGAGCGTTTCCCTCCGATAAGTTGCGCGAGCGTGCTCGC
>NZ_JAIWHV010000011.1 GCF_020177375.1 Saliphagus infecundisoli
TTTCGACAGAATTGATGTTGTTGGCATCCGTTTCACCCGATGACGGCCTATCTGATGACGTGGAAATCACAGACATCAGGCCGTCACTACCGGCTCACGCCGGTTTTAAATAGTCGAAACGCCACAGCCTCGGGCCGTGTTTCGATAGGTAAGACCGGTGTCACGACGACCGAGCCCCGGCGGAAGTACCTGGCTCGTCGCGGGGGCGAGGGGAGGAGCCGGCGTCGCGAGCGGGAGTTCGCGAGCGGCGTGGTGTTATTTCCGTCCCGGCTCCGATCGGCGAACGATGCGAGCGAACTCCACCCGTCGCGCGCTGCTCGGGGCCCTCGTTGCCGGCGGCATCGGCGCCACGGCGCTGTCGCCCGCAGCCGACCTGCTGTCGTCGTTCGCCCCGCCCGCAGGCCGCGCCTGGCGGAGCACCCGCGGCGAGACGCCGGAGACGGTCGCCAGTCCCCACGGCGAGGCGACCGTGACCTACGACGAGTGGGGCGTCCCCCACGTCGCCGCCGACACCGAACCGGCGGCGTACTTCGCGGTCGGCTACGTCCAGGCGGCGGACCGGTTCTTCGAGATGGACCTCGTCAGGCGCCGGATGGACGGTCGGCTGGCGGCCGCCGTCGGCGAACGGGCCGTCGACTCCGATCGCTTTCACGCACAGATGGACTTCCGTGGGGCAGCAGCGGCCTCCGAGACGGCGCTCGCGGGGAGCCGGACCGAGACGCTCATCGAGGCCTACACCGACGGCGTCAACGCCGCCCGCGAGGACGGTCCCGACCCGCTCGAGTTCGCACTCGCCGGATACGGGGCCGGCGAGTGGACGCCGATCGATACCCTGCTCGTCGGGACCCAGATCGCCTGGGGGCTGACGGGGAGTTTCGAGGCGCTCCGCCGGGACGTCCTCCGGGAGCGTCTCGACTCCGCCGACTACCGCCGGCTCTACGGGGAGCCCTTCGACCACGGCGCGCCGATCGTCCGGGAGGCGACCGGCGGCGACGGGAGGCGGGAGGCGGAATCGAGGGGGCGGCTGCGCGGCGTCGATCCCGCGTTCGTCGACGCGCTGGCCGAGCACGAACCGCCACCGGCGTGGGGATCGAACCACTGGGCCGTCGCCGGCGAGCACACCCGTTCGGGATCGCCGCTGCTCGCCTACGACCCCCACCTGACGCTCATGGCGCCGCCGGTGTGGTACGAACAGCGGATCACGGTCGCAAACGCCGACGTCGACGTCCGCGGCGCCACGCTCCCGGGCATTCCCTTCGTCGTCATCGGGGAGAACCGCCACGGCGCGTGGGGGTTTACCAACACCGGCGCCGACGTCGTCGACCACTACACCTACGAGACCGACGGCGAGGAGTACCGCTACGGGGACGACTGGCTCGAGTTCGAGACCGAAACCCGGACGGTCGGCGTCGCCGACGGCGAGGACCGCGAGGTGGAGGTCAGAAAGACCGTCCACGGCGCCCTCGTCGACCGGGAGGTAGACGGCGAGAGCCGACGGATCGGGGTCGCCTGGACCGGGATGACCGGCACCCAGGAGTCCGCGGCCATCTACGAGTTCTCCCGGACGCGGGGGGCCGACGACTACCTCGAGGCGCTCCGGAAGATGGACGTCCCGACGCAGAACGCGCTGTACGTCGACGACGAGGAGGTTCACTACCAGGTGGCCGGCCGGATCCCGATCCGCCGGATCGACGGCGAGGTCGTTCGCGGCGACCGCGTCTTCGACGGCTCGGCCGCCGAGGCCGAGTGGGCCGGGTTCGAGCCGTTCGGACAGAGCGACTGGTCGGCCGGCGGCTTCATCCCCGTCGAGGAGACGCCGGGCGTCAGCGACGCCGACTACGTCGCTACGGCCAACCAGCGGCCGGTCGACGACCCGGCGTTCCCCGTCGGCCAGGGCTACGCCTCGGGCTTTCGCGGGGCCCGCATCTACGAGCGACTCGACGAACGGATCGCGGGCGGCGGCGCCGTCGATCGCGAGTTCATGGTCGCCCTCCAGAACGACACCGTAGACCTCCGGGCACGGGCCCTCGTGCCCGCGACCCTCGACGCCAGAGACCGGATGGACGGCTCCCTCGATCCCTACCTCGAGGAGCTCTCCGACTGGGAGTACCGGATGAACCGGGAGTCGACGGCCGCACTCGTCTTCGCTCGGTTCTACGAGGCGTTCCGGGCGGCGACCTGGAGCGACGACTTCGAGCGACTCGGCCTCGACGAGGGGTGGTGGCCCCAGGAGTGGCCGCTGGTGACCCTGCCCCACGACGACCCGTTCTTCGACGGCGACCGCGCGGCCGTCATCGCCGAGGCGATGGCCGAGGCCGTAGACGAGATCGAGGCCGAGGGCTGGGAGAGCTACGGCGACTACAACCGGACGACGATCGACCACCCATTCGGCGGGCAGGTGCCGGCGCTGAACTGTCCCCGGTATCCGACCGACGGCACGGACGCGACCGTCTTCAACGTCCACGACGGCGCCGACGCGGGCAGCAGTTGGCGCCAGGTGTCGTCGATAGGCGGGGAGTCGCTGTCGGTCGTCCCCGGCGGCCAGAGCGGGGCCTATGGCTCGGATCACTACGCGGATCAGCTCCGGCTGTGGGCCGACGGCGAGCACAAACCGATGACCTTCGAGGCGCCCGACGACGGGCGAGTCCTCGAGTTCCGGGGGCGGGAGGAATGAGCGTCGAGGACACTCCCTCGGGGACGGACCGCAACGGCCCCGAGAGGACGGACGGCGCCGGCTTCCCGTGGACGCCCGCCCCCCTGCTCGCGGTCCGACGGGACTCGAGACGGCGGGCGGTCGCGGTCGTCGCCGCCGCGGCCGTCGGCCTCGGGCTGGCGTGGGTCCACTGGCTCGGGCTGTTCGCCGCCGGCGCGGCGGTCGGCCTCGTCAGCCGGACGCTCCCCCGGGCGGTCGCCGCCGGGATCTGTACCGGC
Organism: Saliphagus infecundisoli; assembly: GCF_020177375.1. GTDB lineage: Archaea > Halobacteriota > Halobacteria > Halobacteriales > Natrialbaceae > Saliphagus > Saliphagus infecundisoli. The sequence goes on from NZ_JAIWHV010000011.1 coordinate 2,932, forward strand.
GCCGTCGCCCTCGCTCTCACCGTCCTCGCGAGCCCGTCGATGGGCACCGGCGAGTTCCTCGCGCTGTCGCCGCCGGCGTACGTCGCCGTCGCCGCCGGCCTGCTCGCGCCGGGATGGGGGGCGCTGGTCCGGGGCGTCGTCTGAGACCACCCGAGCCCACCCGCCGCCGACGGCGACGGTACACCCGGTCGGAGGCCCGAAACCCCTACGAGGATCGGGACCCGAACTCGAGACGAATGGATCGACGGTCGGTCCTCCGGGTCGGGGTCGCGGTGGGCGTCGGCGCGAGCGGAGGCTGTCTCTCCCGGCTCAGAGAGGAGGCGGGGGTCGACGACGCCGACGGCGAGACGTCGAGGATCGCACGCGTCGAGGACCCGCCCGACGCCGTCTACGTCCCGAGCCACCGCGAGACGATGGAGCGCCTCGAGCCGGCCCGTGCCGGCGACTACGCCGTCGCGCCGATGGTGACGTACGCCCACCCGTTCTGGCTCGTCGACGGGAGCGAGACGACTCTCGTCGAGCCCCAGGGCGGCCCGGAGGTCCACCTGATGATCGCTCTCCGGGAGCCCGAGACGGGGGCCGCCCTCCCCGTGGCGTCGGGCGCCCGGCTCCGGCTCGAGCACGACGGCGAGTCGATCGGTTCGGTCTCGCCCTGGCCGATGATCTCCCAGGGGATGGGCGCCCACTTCGGTGACAACGTCCCGCTGGAGGGCGACGGAACCTACGCCGTCGAGGTCGAACTCCCACCCCTCGGCGTCCGGACGACCGGCACCCTGGCGGGCCGGTTCGAGACCTTCGAGACGGCGACCTTCGAGTTCACGTACGACGAGGCGTTCCGCGAGGCGGTCGCCGACGTCGAGTATCTGGACGAGGAGCTGTGGGGCCGGCGGGGTGCCCTCGAGCCGACGGGCCACGGCGGCGGAGACGGAGACGAAGGGAACGATTCGAACGCGGACGACGACCGTTCCGGCCACGAGGGCGACGAGGGCGGCATGGCCCACTCCGTTTCCGCACTGGCGCCCGCCGAGGAGTACCCCGGACTCCTCGGGGCGCCGGAACGCGACGACGCCGTCCTCGTGACCGCCCTGCTCGAGCCCGGGTCGCGGTTCGCCGAGAACGGGGAGCGGTACCTGCTGGTCTCGCCGCGGACGCCCTATAACCGGGTCCCCCTCGCCGACATGGCCATGACCGCGACCGTCGCGCGCGGGGACGAGGCCGTGGAAGAGGCGGATCTCGTCCAGACGATCGACGGTGAGTACGGCCATCACTACGGCGCCGGGGTGGCGGAACTCGCCGAGGGCGACGCCCTCACGGTCGCCATCGAGGGCGTCCCCCAGGTGGCCCGCCATCAGGGGTACGAGACGGCCTTCCTCGAGATGGAGCCGATCGAGCTGACCGTGGGGGGAGCCTGATGGGACCGAGAGACTCCGCCGCGGCCGGCGCCGTCCTGGCGGTCGTCGTCGCCGCGGCGCTCGTCCTCGCCAGCGGGGGTGCGCTCGCGGGCGACAACGTCGCGCTCTTCGCGTTCGAGCCGACCGAGATCGAGGCCGATCCCGGCGAGGAGGTGACCGTCGAGATCGTCATGACGAGCCACGGCGGCTACGGCGGCGAGGGGGTCGGGACCGTTGCCTTCGCCCTCGACTACGACCCCGACGTGCTCTCCGTGACGGATCTCGAGGCGGGCCCGTGGCTCGAGGGCGACGGGGTAGAGGTCGCCGTCGATCGAGAGGTGGACGAGGAGCGAGGCGAGGTCAGGCTGAACCAGAGCCGCGAGCCCGCGGGCGAAGGGGTAACCGGGACCGCGCCGATCGCGACGGCGACCCTCGAGGTGCGCGAGGACGCTGAGGCGACGAACGCGACGCTCACCGTCACCGGGAGCAGCGTCGAACTCGTCGACGGCAATCCCCAGTCGACGATGGTTCGGGACGCGGTGGTGGTCGTCGACGGCGGGGAACCGACCGACGGCGGGGACGGCGAGGACGCCGATCCAGAGGGGGTCACCCTCGCTGACGGGGACGCTAGTTCCGGGGAAGAGGCCGACGGCGAGGACGACGACGCGGCGGACGCCACCGGAGAGACGGGAGGCGATGAGCCGTCGCTGGCGCTCCTCGCGGGCGTCGGTACCATCGCGTTCGTGTCGGTGGTCTGTCTGGCCGCGATCGCCCTCAGGAAGCGGGATCCGGGAGTATAAATGGGCGGGCGAGAACCCCCGATCATGGACCTGTCGTTGATGCTCCCTCCCCATCCAGGACGGCGATGGACGATCGCGAAACAGCTCGGCGTCGAGACCGCCGTCGTCCGCTTCTGGGGAGAGCGCGACGAGCCCTGGTGGGAGTACGACCACCTGCTCCGGACGAAGACCCGCTTTTCCGACCACGGACTCTCCCTCGACGTGGTCGAGGACCGCCCGCCGATGACGAACACCGTCCTCGGACGCGAGGGACGTGACGCCGAGATCGAGGTCGTCCAGGAGCTGATCCGGAACATGGGCAGACTCGGCATCGACGTCTACAGCTGGGTCTGGACCGAAAACCCCGTCGGCGTCGTCCGGACCTCCGACTCGGTTCCCGACCGGGGCGGCTCGCTCCAGACGGGCTACGATCACGAACTCTACCAGCGAGGGGCTGACCACCCTGCCGCGGGAGTCACCGAGGAGGAACTCTGGGAGAACCTCGAGTACTTCCTCGATCGGGTGGTCCCGGTCGCCGAAGAGGCAGGGGTAAAGCTCGCGCTCCACCCCGACGACCCGCCGATCTCGCCCGTGCGTGGGGTCCCCCGGCTCGTGACCTCCCTGGAGAGCTACGAGCGAATCCTCGATCTATCGGACAGCCCGAACCACGGCGTCACGTTCTGTCAGGGCAACTTCTCGGCGATGGGCGAGGACGTTCCCGAGGCGATCGACCGTCTCGGGGAGCGGATCCACTTCGTTCATTTCCGGGACGTCGAGGGCGAGCCCTCCGAATTCGTCGAGACCTGGCACGACGACGGGCCGACGGACATGCGGGCGACGATCGACGCCTACCGCGACGCGGGGTTTTCGGGACCGATCCGGCCCGACCACGTCGCGAAGATGGCCGGCGAGGAGGACCGCGCAGAGGCGATGGCCGGCTACACCGACATGGGCCGTCTCTACGCCGTCGGCTACATGCGCGGGCTGATGGAGCGGACCCGGTAGGGCTCAGACCCGCTCGTCGAGCCAGGCGATCGCCGCCTCGACGGCTTCCACGGAGTCGCCCCGGACCGTGATCCGTTTCTCCTCGCCGTCGTCCTCGGGATAGCTCCCGACGCTGACGTCGAAGCGTTCGATCGCCCGGTTGAGGTCGGCGACGAGCGCGCTCTCGGGTTCGGCGCTGCGGATCGTCCGGACGACCCGGTCGCCGTCGAAGGCGTCGGCGATCTCGCCGAACATGGCCTTCATCTCCTCGGGGATCCCCGGGAGGACGTAGACGCTTTCGATCCGACAGCCCGGCGAGAGCCCCACCTCGTTGGGGATCGCCTCGCTCCCCTCGGGGAGGGCAGACCACGCCTCGATATCGACGTCGACGTCGCCATCGTACTTCGAGAGCGTGCGCTCGACCCCCGCGCGGGCCTCCGGATGGGTCGTCAGCGGGGCGTCGAACGCCGCCGCGATCGCGTCCATCGTGACGTCGTCGGGCGTTCCGCCGACGCCGCCGGTGACGATCACCGCGTCGGAACGCTCGGCGAGATCACCGAGTCGGGGGGCGATGACCTCGACGGTGTCGGGGAGGGTGAGAATCTCCCGGACGGAGACGCCGCGTTCGGCGAGTCGAGCGGCGAGCCAGGCGGCGTTGGTGTCGGCGATGTCGCCGGCGAGCAACTCGTCGCCGACGGTCAGGAGTGCGACCTGCATACCGAGGCGTAGCTACCGGAGGTATATGTCGTCCGCGAAAACTGGTGGGCTACTCCGAGGGATCCGCGCTGCGCTCGTAGAGGTACAGCGCCTTCCAGAGCACGTCCTCGACTTCGGTGTCGGCCGCGAGTTCGTTGAGCTTGCGTTCCGCGGAGTCGGAGACCTCGATGGCGGACATAACTCAGGTAACCAGCCCGAGGGGGATAAATACACTGGGAGTCGTAATCGAGTTAATTTTGGCGTCAGCCGCCGCTGACCGGGGGGAGCAAGGCGAGTTCGTCCCCCGATTCGAGTTCGTCATCGAGGTCGCCGCCCAGATCGGCCCCGTTTTTGAGCACGGAGACGTCGCCGGCGAGTCCGCCGTCCGTGCGCACGCGGTCGGCCAGCGCGGGGCGATCGGAGAGCAGTTCCTCTAAGGCCTCCCCGACCGTGGCCCCGGAAGCGACCTCGACGGCGACCGTACGGTCGTCGGCGTGTTCGGCGAGATCGGCGAACAGCTTCCACTCGACGTGCATGGGTGGCGGTATCGCCGCGGGCGGCAAGTAGCTACCGCTCCGCGCAATGGGGTGTGGGCGAAAGCCAACGGCGTTAACTCTCCCGACCGCAAGCGGAGAGTATGGTCGGCGAGCGGGCGACGGCGCGGATACCCGACAACTGGCGGTGGGTCGTCACCACCCGGGTAGCCGTCTGGCTCGCCCTGGTCGTCGCCCTCCTCTCGGTCGTGACGGGGATCATCAACATCGAGCAGTCCGGCGCCGACTTCGGCCCGATCGCGCCCCACGTTCCCGAGGCGGTCCAGGCCGCGGTCGGCTTCACCGGCGCGCTGACCGGCTTCCTGATGGTCGCGAGCGCACTGGCGCTCCGGCGGGGGCTCCGGGCGGGCTGGTGGGCGACGCTCGTGCTCCTGCCGGTGACGGCGATCCAGGGACTGCTCCAGGGCAGTCCCTACTCCGTCCCGCTGATCGCGCTCTCGGTGCTCTCGATTCCGACGCTGCTTCTGACCCGCCGGCGGTTCGACCGCCAGCTGTCGCTCTCGACGACCCAGATTGCCGCCGGCGGCGCCCTCGCGGGCGTCCAACTCTACGGCACCGTCGGCGCCTACACGCTCCGCGAGGAGTTCGACGGGCTCTCGACGCTGCTCGACGCCTTCTACTTCACGCTGATCACCTCGAGCACCGTCGGCTACGGCGACATCGGTCCCGAGACCGAGGAGGCGGTGCTGTTTACGATGTCCGTTGTCGTCCTCGGGGTCGCCAGCTTCGGCATCGCCGTCGGGGCGTTGGTCGGCCCCGCCATCCAGGCCAGACTCACCAAGACACTCGGAAAAATGACAGAATCGGAGCTCGCGGAACTCGACGACCACGTCCTCGTGCTCGGCTACGGGGAACTGACCGAACCGATCATCGACGAACTGGGGGCGGAGACCCCCTTCGCCGTCGTCGTCCGGGACGGGGAGACCGCCGACGAACTGGGCGAACGCGACGTCCCCGTCGTCAGGGGAAATCCCAGCGACGAGGCGCCCCTCCAGCGGGCGGGAATCGACCGCGCCCGCGCGGCGCTGGTCGCGACCAACCACGACGCCGAGGACGCCCTCGCGATACTGACGGCCCGCGAACTCGCCCCCGAGATCCGGATCGTCGCCGCCGCGACCGACCGCGAGAACACCGGGAAACTCGAGCGCGCAGGCGCCGACGCCGTGATCAGCCCCGCCGTGCTGGGCGGGCACCTGCTCGTCCGGTCAGCGATGAACGGGGGGAGTTCGAACCTCCTCGATCGGATCCTCGCCGGCGAGTAGCCGGCTACTCGGGTGCGCCTTCGACGATCTCGACCCCGCTCGAGGCGCCGATCCGCTCGGCGCCGGCCTCGATCATCGCGACCGCCTCCTCGTAGCTGCCGATCCCGCCGCTGGCTTTGACGGGGAGGTACTCGCTCATCAGTTCGACATCGTCGAGGGTCGCACCCCCGTCCGCGAAGCCCGTCGCGGTCTTGACCATCGCGGCGTCGGCCTCGCGGGCGGCCTCGCAAGCCCGCCGGAGTTCTCCCTCTGTGAGGAGGGGCGCCTCACAGATCACCTTCACCGGCACCGGGACGGCGGCAACGAGTTCCGCGATCTCCTCGGAGACGGCGTCGTCCTCGCCGGCTTTCAGCCGGCCGACGTTCGCCACGACGTCGAGTTCGTCGGCGCCCGATTTCCAGGCGACGACGCCCTCGCGGCGCTTGATATCCGCGGCGTTGTTGCCGTGGGGGAAGCCGACGACCGTCGCGACGGTCACCTCCGGGTGCGAGTCGGCCGCACTGGCGACGTAACACGGCGGGATGCAGGCGTTCATCCCGTACTCGTCGGCTTCATCGAGGACGCGCTCGACGTCGGCGGGCGTCGTCTCCGGCCCGAGGACGGTGTGGTCGATCGCGGGGGCGAGTTCGTCACGGTCCATACCGACGGCGACTCGCCCCCGCGACAAAAAACCCGCGTGCCCCGCTCACTCCCGGTCGTGGTCGGGGTAGCGGTCACCGCTCTCGAGTTCGCGCCTCGCCTCCCGGTTCCGGCGGTGCTGGGGCGAGGCGATCGTCTCGCCGGTACCCTCGATTCGGTCCTCGGGGTCCTCGACCGCAAGCCATGCGCGGAGCCGCGACAGTACCCCGCTGAGCATGGTTGTGGGTACGCACCGACGTCTCAAAAACCCATCCGGTATCGGGATCGACGGGGCCGGCGATCGGACGCGAGACCGTTCGCCCGGGCCCGGAGAGCGATCGGCTCAGTGTTTCGATCGGGGACGGAAAGCCAGGGTGCGCACACAGGCTCTGCCTTTACCGGACGGGTCGCCCTACGGCCGACAGTGAGACGATGATCCGGTCCCCGAGACGAGCGCACCCGGTCCCGAACAGCGCCGACGACCGACCCGCGGACGCGAATTCGTAACCAATGGACGCACTCACCTGGCACGGCGAGGGCGACGTCCGGCTCGAGGACGTCCCGAAACCCGAGATCGAGGAACCGACCGACGCGATCATCGAGGTGACGGCGACGGCGATCTGTGGCTCCGACCTCCATCTCTACAACGACTTCATGCCCGGCATGCAGGAAGGCGACGTCCTAGGCCACGAGCCGATGGGCGAAATCGTCGAAGTGGGCGACGACGTCGACGAACTCCGGGAAGGCGACCGCGTGGTGGTCCCCTTCACGATCAGCTGTGGCGACTGCTGGTTCTGTGAGAACGACCTCTACTCGCTGTGCGACGAGACCAACCCCAACGCCGAGATGGCAAAGGAGGCGATGGGCCACTCCCCCGCCGGCCTCTTCGGCTTCTCGCACACCCTGGGCGGCTACGACGGCGGACAGGCCGAGTACCTCCGGGTACCCCACGCCGACGTCGGCCCGATCAAAGTCGAGAACGACTCGCTTTCGGACCAGGAGGTGCTCTTCCTCTCGGACATCTTCCCGACGGGGTACATGGCCGCCGAGAACGCCGAGATCGACGACGGCGACACGGTCGCGGTCTGGGGCTGTGGCCCCGTGGGCCAGTTCGCGATCCGGAGCGCCTGGATGCTCGGCGCCGAGCGCGTGATCGCCGTCGATCGGATCGACGAGCGCCTCGAGATGGCCGAGGGCCACGCCGACACGGAGGTCATCGACTACGAGGAGGAGGACGTCTACGACCGGCTGATGGACGCGACTGACGACCGCGGGCCCGACGGCTGTATCGACGCCGTCGGCTCGGAGGCCCACCACACCTGCGCCGGCAGCCACGACGAGCCCGACCGCCCGTACGTCCTCCAGGAGGCCGTCAAATCCTGTCGGAAGGGGGGGACCCTCTCGATTCCCGGCGTCTACATCGACGAGATGGACGGCGCACCCATGGGGCCGCTGATGAACAAGGCCCTGACCGTGAACACCGGCCAAACCCACGTCCAGGCCTATCTCGACCCCCTCCTCAAGCGGATCGAGGGCGGCGAGATCGACCCCTCCGCGATCATCACCCACGAGGCCGATCTGGCGGACGGTCCCGACCTCTACGACACCTTCAACGACAAGGAAGACGACTGCATCAAGGTCGTAATGACGCCGTAAACGGGGGTGGCCTCTCCCGACGGCAGGCCCTCATCGATGACGGACCCCCGAGCCGTTTTTCCACTACCCGTACTTTCAATATACGCGATATGTATGGGGAGCGATGAGGGACAGTAGTGAAGGGGGACTACGCCGCGTAGTCGTCCGCGCCCGGCTCGTCCGGCCCCGGCGGCGGCGAGCACGGGTGGTGTTGATCGCGGTGCTCGTGTGCCTACTGCTTCTCAGTCTGGGGATCGCGGGAGCCTGTGTCTCGAAAAGCCCGGTCGACGTCACCGTAACCGACGACGAGGGCGAACCCGTCGAAGGTGAGGACGTCACGCTCGTCGACCCGCGGACCGGCGAGACCGTCGGCGAGGCAGTCACCGACAGCGACGGCGTCGTTTCCATACCTGCCGACCACGGCCCCGTCGAGGTCGTCGTCGGTGATACGACCGAGCGCATTACCGTTCCTGCCCAGACCGACGTTGGCGTCACGGTCGTTGCGCCCGGGCTCGAGCAAACACGAGCTCTTGCGGTTCGCTCCCCCTCCCTTCTCGTCGATCGTTCCGTGGATTCCTGACGTCCCGCCGAACGAAACCGGTTTACCCGCGACGCCGATACCTCCTCCGTGACCGACGACGAGCCGGCGGCCGGCGGGGGATCGGGGGGCGGCCGGCCGGACAAACGCCACGACGGAGAGGAGCGAGGGGAGAGCGACGTCGGGGAGTTCACGCTCTCGACGTTCCACGAGGTCTCCGGCCGGGAGGGCCGGCCAGTGCTCACCGCCTCCGCGGTCGCCAACGCCCTCGGGATCGACCAGAGCGAGGCCAGCGACCGCCTCGCTTCCCTCGCCGAGCGGGGCGAACTCGAACGCCTGTCGGTGTCGACCGATCCGGTGGTCTGGTATCCGAGCGAACTCGAGGACCTCACGGCGCGCGAACGGGTCGTCGTCTTCCCCAAACGCCGCGAGATCGTCGTAGACCGCCCCGACCAGTTCACCCGAGCACAGCTCTCGTCGTTCGCCCATCTCGCGGACACCAACGGCGAGCGGGGGTACCGGTACGTCGTCCGGGCCGAGGACGTCTGGCGGGCGCCCCACGAGGAGATCGAGGCCCTCCGACGGACGATGCGCCAGGCACTCGGGCAACGATCGGCGGAGCTCGAGGCGTTCGTCGAGAGCCAGTGGGACCGCGCCAGGCAGTTCACCCTCCGGAGCCATCCGGAGGGCTATACGATTCTCGAGGCCGCCAGCCCCGAGATCATGGGCAACGTCGCCCGCCAGAAACTCGACGAAGAGCAGATCCACGCCCCGATCTCCGAGACCGAAGACTGGGTCCGGGAGGGCGAGGAGGCGGCGATCAAGCGGCTCCTCTACGAGGCGGGGTATCCCGTCCGTGACGAGCGCGATCTGGCGGGCGGCGATCCCCTGGAGATTGAGCTTTCGGTCTCCTTGCGCGACTACCAGCGCGACTGGGTCGATCGGTTCGCCGAGGCCGGCGAGGGCGTCCTCGTCGGTCCGCCGGGAAGCGGGAAGACCGTCGCCGCGATGGGCGCGATGGGCCACGTCGGCGGCGAGACCCTGATCCTGGTCCCGAGTCGGGAGCTGGTCCGCCAGTGGGCCGATTCCCTGGTCGAATTGACGAGTCTGGAACCCGACCAGATCGGCCAGTACCACGGCGGGCGAAAGGAGGTTCGGCCGGTGACGATCGCGACCTACCAGATCGCGGGGATGGACCGCCACCGGTCGCTGTTCGACGACCGCGAGTGGGGACTCGTCGTCTTCGACGAGGTCCACCACGTCCCAAGCGACGTCTATCGCCGGAGCGCGCGCCTCCAGTCGCGCCACCGGCTGGGACTGACGGCGAGCGCGATCCGCGAGGACGACCGAGGGTCGGAGATCTTCACCCTCGTCGGGCCGCCGATCGGCACCGACTGGGAGGCGCTCTTTTCGGCCGGGTTCGTCGCCGAGCCGGAACTCGAGATCCGGTACGTCCCCTGGGAGGAGGACGCCGAAAACGCCTACGCCGCCGCCGAGGGCCGCGAGCGCTACCGACTGGCGGGCGAAAACCCGGGGAAGATCGACGAGATCCGGTACCTGCTGGCTTCCCATCCCGGGGCGAAGGCGCTCGTCTTCGTCGACTACCTCGACCAGGGCGAGGCGATCTCGGCGGCGCTCGACGTCCCCTTCGTCAGCGGGGAGACGCCCCACGCCGAGCGCCGGCGGCTGTTCGATGCCTTCCGCCGGGGGGAACGCGACCGGCTGGTCGTCTCCCGGATCGCCGACGAGGGGATCGACCTGCCGACCGCCGACGTCGCGGTCGTCGCCTCCGGTCTCGGGGGATCACGCCGACAGGGCACCCAGCGCGCCGGCCGGACGATGCGGCCCGCGGGCGGGGCGACGGTGTACGTGCTCGCGACCCGGGGCACCCGCGAGGAGGAGTTCGCGCGGCGTCAGCTCCAGCATCTCGGTCGGAAAGGGATCTCGGTCACCGAGCGGACGATCGATCGCGATTAGCCGACACCCGGAGGCGGTTGGGCCGGGGGTTCGGCCTCGGTCGGCTCCTCCTCGCACACTACGGTTTCGACGCCGACGACGCCGACGCCGCTCTCTATCTCCCGCCTCGCGGCCGCCGCGTCGTCGTCGGCGACCGCCAGTCGGACCTCGAGGTCGACGACGGTGTCGTTCAGGCCGGGCTGGAGACCCCGTACATCCGTCTCTTCGACCCGCTCGACCGCGTCTAGGCGGGCGAGGACCGTCGCGGCACCCTCCGCTAAGTCGCCGGTCGCGTTGACCGGGACGCGCACTGCGAGCGTTGCCGTCAGTAGGTGGTTCATCGAGGTCCCCGCCGAGGATCGAACTCGGGTCGGGCACGGTGCCCGCCAGTCCAGTCACTGCAGGGATACGCGCAGGCTCCGGACTGGCCGTCGGGGGGACAACGGGATGTGAAACGGACCTCCGTCCGGCCAGGAGAACGGGCCTACGCGGCGCGGACGGAGTCGAAGCCGACGGCCCCGCCCGAGCCATACCCGATCCCGATACCGGAGGGAGCCGGCATCGGGGTCGGATTCGCCCTCGCGGCGCTCCGTGGCGCCGCGAACGCGAGGTGGGTCGGAAGCGAGGTCATCGGTGGAACGGCCACTGTGTGGCCCTGACGGGAACATCCGGGGGGATTAACATAATCGTTTCTTAGGTGAGTCATACCATGCCACTCGAGTGTGAGATCGTCCACGTCTCGGGACTTGAACCGGGGTTATTGAATTAACTGACCATATAACCAGAATATTTAATACAATAGGCCATAAATATGGATGTGTGAGTGGAATATAGGCCCCGATCCGAACGAACGCTCCGCTCCCGCGACGGCGGACGCGTTCGGCCGGACCACGACGACCCGTAGCGTGCGCAACCGACGTCCGTCGCGGACGGACGGAAACCGACTCCGCACCTAGAGCCAATGTACGCATCCCATGCAGGCCACACGACCGCGCCGTACAACACCGCCTACCTCCGCGACGACCGCTCTCAGCTCTACGGCGAGTTCGGGATCGACCGCGAGGGCGACCGTCTCGAGGACGCGCCGGCGGACTTCGCCGCCCGGCGGGAGGCGCTCCTCGCCTTCTACGGCGGTCGGTGCGGCCGGTGTCTGGCCGGGATCGGGACGACCCACACCGAGGAGGACGACCTCGCGTACGTCCACCCGCTTCCGACGCCAGGAGAGATGCCGGCATCGATGACGGCCGACGGCGGCCAGCGACAGCGGTGGGCCCTCGAGAACCTCGTTCCCCTCTGTGAACCCTGCTACGGGCTCTGCTCGGTCGAGGAGCCGGGACGGATCGACAGCTTCGGGGGCGCCGCCCGCGACGCCCAGCAGTTCCCCCAGTGGGCGGGCGACCCCCGGGTCGCCGTCGAGCGGGTCCCGCTCACCGGCCGGGAGCTCTGGCTCCGAAACCGGCTCCGGGAGCGCCACGGCGAGGGAGGCGGGGCGGAGTCGATCAACGAACCCGTCGCGCTCGCGGCGTGTCTCGCACGCGAGACCCCCGCTGACCTGGCAGTCGCCCTCGGGGAGGCGTTCGCGGCCGACGCCTGGCAGCCGATCCCCGAGGCCCAGCGGCTCACCGACCGCTGGGAGGCCCTCCCCGCGGACGACCGCGAGCGCTACGAGCGGCGGGTAGCGAGGCGCCGGGAGCGCATCGAGGCGTAGGCCAATCTTCAAGTTCGCGCGCCCGGTCCGTACGATACATGACCGTCCGACAGAGCCCCGGGGAGGTGGCGGCGTGAGCGACCGCGAGATCGTCGTCGGCGAGACCACCTCCGGTACGGACGTCGCCCTCCCCGTCGTCCAGTTGCTCACTGGGCGGGGGTTCGTCACCGGGAAGTCGGGATCGGGGAAGTCAAACACCGCGTCGGTGATCGCCGAGGAACTGCTCGAGTCGGGCTTTCCCCTGCTGATCGTCGATACCGACGGGGAGTATTATGGATTGAAAGAGGAGTACGAGATGCTCCACGCGGGCGCCGACGAGGAGTGTGACATCCAGATCGGGCCCGAACACGCAGAGCAGATGGCCGAACTCGCCTTAGAGGAGAACGTTCCGGTCATCTTAGACGTCTCGGGCTATCTCGACGAGGAGGTCGCAAACGACCTCCTGCGCGAGACCGCCCGACAGCTGTTCGTCAAGGAGAAGAAGCTCAAAAAACCCTTCCTGCTGGTGGTCGAGGAGGTCCACGAGTACATCCCCGAAGGTGGAGGCGTCGGCGAGACGGGAAAGATGCTGATCAAGATCGGAAAGCGGGGTCGAAAACACGGGCTGGGAATCATGGGGATCAGCCAGCGGCCCGCCGACGTCAAGAAGGACTTCATCACGCAGGCAAACTGGCTCGTCTGGCACCGGCTGACCTGGGAGAACGACACCAAGGTCGTCGGCCGGATCATGGATAGCGAGTACGCCGACCGCGTCTCGGATCTCGGCGACGGCCAGGCGTTCGTCCAGACCGACTGGACCGACGAGAACGTCCGCCGGATCCAGTTTCGCCGCAAGCGGACGTTCGACGCGGGCGCGACCCCCGGGCTCGAGGACTTCGAGCGCCCCGATCTCAAATCGGTCTCGGAGAACCTCGTCGGCGACTTGGAACGGATCTCCGAGCGCAAGGAACGCGAGAGAAACCGGGTCGCCGAGCTGGAAGCCGAACTCTCCGAACGCGAGCAACGCATCGAGAGCCTGAAGGGAAAGCTCGAGGACGCAAAGGACGTGGGCGACGCGGCCCGGCGGATGGCCGACGCCCTCGGACGACCGGACACGATCCAGGCCGAACTCCCGACCGGCGGCGAGGAGCTACGCCAACTCCACGAGGAACTCGTCGAACTCGAACGCGAACGCGACGACCTCGCCGAGGACCTGGCGGAGCGAGACGAGCGCATCGGCGAGCTTGAGGCCGAAACCGACCGCCTCCGTCGCCGGGTCGAGGAACTCGAGGGCGAACGCGGGGAGCCCGCGAGCGAGTCCTCGGGGAGAGAGGAGTCCGGTCGCGAGTCCGCCGGCGGCATGTCGATCATCGAGGGGGATGGCAACGACGTCGAGTTCGGGTACACCCCGAATCACGCGAAGGGGGACGAGGGCGCCGCGGGTGTCAGGCGGTCCGAGCCCATCGAGGGCGACGGGAGCGAGTTCGTCGTCGCAAACGAGGCCGACGAGTTAGAGGAACTGCTCTCGCTGCCGGCCGTCGCCGGGGGACTGGAGCAGGCGTATTCGAACTCGCGGTGTGGGGAGCCAGCCGGACGGACGGCGCTTGCGGCCCTGATCCGGGACGGGCCCCTCGAGACGGACGCGGTCGCGGGCCGGGTCGGTCGCTCGACGGTCGCGGTCCAGGGGTTGCTCTCGGAGCTTCGCTCGGCGGGGCTGGTCGAACGGGTCGGCGAGGGAACGTACGACGTCGCCGACGACGTACTCGCAGGCCTCTCGGAGCCGGTCGAGACCGAGTGAACGGGGAGAACGTGAGCGTGATCGAGACCGACGGACGGGCGTGAAAGCCGGTCACCGCGCCAGTCGCGTTGGAGACGGTCGCTGGCCGACCACACCGGACGTATCCGATGCCTTCGCCGGCGAAATCGTCCCCTACCTTCCGGCCGTACCGTGCGTGGGCCGTCCGCTCGGTCGGGTCCGACCGGCTCGAGCCCCATCGTTCGACGACCGCCAGCGCTGGCTGTCTCGCCTTTAAATCCGAAACGAGCGGCGGAGACGGTCGCCGTCTCCGCGTCCGGCGAAACCCGGGACGGATCACGGGTCCGTCGGGTCCGGTGTTCAGCAGTCCGTGTCACGGAGGCGCGTGACTCTCCGAACGCGGTCGCTTGGGCCCCGAGTTAGCCCTCTATAACAATGTGTAGCGCCGGATTCGGGGGCGATACAGCACCCATGAAACGACGTACGTATCTCACGACCGCGACGGTGACCGCCGCGATCGGGATCGCCGGCTGCACGGGCGACAGTATTCCCATCGACGGCGAAACCGACCTCGATGAGGAGACCGAGGACGGGGACGCCGACGGCGACGACACGGGCGATTCTGCAGGCGAAGCGAACGACACCGATGGCGGTGACAACGAAACCGAAGCAGAGACCGAAACGAACGACTCCGATGACTTCGACGAGGAAACAGAGGAAGAAGAAACGAACGAGACCGCGGAAGCAAACGAGACCGAGGAAGCCGAAGAAGCCAACGACACCAACCAAACCGAAGAGGACGGCAACGAGACCAACGAAACCGAAGAAACGACCGCACCCGGACAACCGGAGAGGGGGGCCACCTTCGACGACTTCGAGGATCTCGACGCCTGGGAGGTGGTTGCCGGCACGCTCGAGGCGGACGCGGACCGCGCATCCACGGGTTCCCAGTCGGCCCGCCTGACAGCGTCCGAATCCGAGGATCGAGTCAGGATCAGACGGGAGCTGTCCGACCCGATCAACGTCGAGGAGCTCGTTCCCGGGCTGGCGCTTTCGACCAGCAGTTCGGCGAGCCCGATCATCCAACTGTACGACGAGGACGGAAACTACCTCCAGTTCCAGCAGTACATCCACGAGGGGCGGCCGTTCATCAGACACGACTTCGGACACACCCAGATCTCCGGCGAGCCGGATCTGAGCGCGATCACGGAGATCCAGATCGGCTACTGGACGGGCGAGGGCTACGCGGGGGAGATCTGGGTCGACGACCTCCACTTCACCGGCCGGATCGAGGACGGGCGAGTGATGATCCAGTTCCAGGGCGGGTACGAGTCCGATTACACGCACGCGTTCCCGATCATGGAAGACCACGGCCTGACGGCCACGACGTTCGTCGCGACCGCCAGAATCCGCGACCACGAGGAGGTGACCGGCAGTCGGATGACCGAGGATCAGCTGTCCGAACTCGTCGACGCCGGCTGGTCGCTCGGCACCGTCGGCACGCGAGGTCGCCACCTGAACAGGGTCGAGGGAGACGAGGTCGAATCGCACATCCTCGACCCCCTCGAGTGGTTCGACGAACACGGATACGAGGACGCGCAGTACTTTGGATTCCCCGGCGGGTGGTACACGGAAGAGATGTACGACCTCGTCGCGGAGAACTACGACATCGCCTGGGGAGGGCGCCACAGATGCCAGGGGATGGCGACCAACCCCTATAATCTCACACGCATCTCCGGCCACGAGGGCCAGCGAAACCTCGACGCCGAGGAGATGATCGGGGCACTCGACTGGGCGGCCGACCACGGCGGGCTCACGACGATCGTCTTCTACGAGATGGACGAAGGCGACGCGGCCGCCCTCGAGGAGACCGCCGCACACCTCGCAGAGCTCGTCTCGGCGGGCGACCTCGAACTCATCACGCCCCGGGAGATCGCCGACGACTACGTCCTCTGAGGCCGGCGAATCGACGTCCGACACCGGAGTTTTTCCCGACGCGACAGAACGGGAGTCCATCGACGACGGTCCGTCCCCGGGCGCCCGAGGTCCTCGCAGGCGGCGCTTACGGAGCCGGAACCCGCCTCGCCCGCAGGTCGGGTTCTCGTGGCGGAGACCCGCCTGCCTTCGGGCGGATGGAGGACGTCGATTCGGGGAAACAGCCATCGCATAACAAAGCCCGAAACCGTCCACCTGCGCGTATGGAACACGCCGATGATCCGCTCCTCCTCGTCGTTGGCCTCGACGCGGCCTGTCTTCCGGTACTGAAGCCGCTGTTCGACCGCGGGGTGACGCCCACGCTCGAGGCGCTGTTCGAGGGGGCCGTCCGTGGTCCCCTCGAGTCCCAGATCCCGCCCTGGACCGCGAGCGCCTGGCCCACCCTCTACACGGGGAAGAACCCCGGCAAACACGGCGTCTTCGACTTTCTGACGTTCGATGGATACGACTGGGACGTGGTGAACGCGGGCGACGTCCGCGAGCGGGCGATCTGGGAGCTGCTCTCCGAGCACGGCCACCGGAGCGTCGTCGTCAACGCCCCCGTCACCCACCCCGCGCGGCCGTTCGACGGCGCCCTGATCCCGGGGATGACCGCGCCCGAGAACCCGGCGTGTCACCCGGAGGGGATCTTAGCGGACGTCGAGGCCGCCTGCGGGGAGTATCACGTCTACCCGCAGGCCACTGGGGAGCCGACGGGCTCGATCGCGGGCTACGAGGAAATCATCGAGTGTCGTGGCGAGGCGTTCCGGTATCTCGCCGACCGCTTTTCGCCCGACTTCGGCTTCCTCCAGTTCCAGCAGACCGACTCGGTGTTCCACGAACGACCCGACCGCCGGACGGTCGAGGCGGTCTATCGGGCGGTCGACCGCGAGATCGAGGCGACCCTCGAGGCGATCGAACCCGCGAACGTCCTCGTCGTCAGCGACCACGGGATCGGTCGCGTCGGGGGAACGGAGTTCCGGGCCAACGAGTTCCTCCGCCGGGAGGGGTACGTCGACGCCGAGAGCGGCGGCGAGGGGATGCCCACCTGGTCGCGGGCCTGGCGAAACGACCTCCTCTCGGGCGCCGACGCCGGCGACCACGAGCCGAGTACCTTCGAACGGGTGGTCGCGCTCGCGGCAACGGTCGGGATCACCACCCAGCGGGTCGCCGGGGCCCTCGATCGCGTCGGGCTGAAGGAGGCCGTCGGCCGCCGGATCCCGAACGACGCCGTCCGGGCGGGGAGCGAACAGGTCGACTTTCCGGCCTCGCGGGCCTACGTCCGCTCGAAGAGCGAACTCGGTGTCCGGATCAACCTCGCGGGCCGCGAGCCCGACGGGACCGTTCCGCCCGAGGAGTACGAACGGGTCCGGGCGGATCTCGTCGAGGCGCTCTCGGCGCTCTCCGGGCCCGACGGGAAACCGGTCTTTTCGGACGTCGCCCCTCGCGAGGCGTACTTCGAGGGAAGCGAAATCGACCGGGGACCGGACATCGTGACCGTTCCCCGCGGGTTCGACAACGCCCTGGTCGCCGGCCTCTCCGGGGAGGTGTTCGCCGAGCCGGTCGAGTCCTGGAACCACAAGCAAACGGGGGTGATCGCCGCGACCGGGCCCGGCATCGACAGGGACGCAGACCTGGCGGGGGCGACGATCCTCGACGTCGCGCCGACGATCTGTGCGCTGTTCGACGTTCCGATCGACAGGGCGATGGACGGACGGCGGCTGCCGATCGCCGACTCCAGCGGCGATCGACAGTATCCCGACTACGAGCCGGCGCCGGCGGTCCGGGTCGCGGACGCGACCGTCGAGGAACGCCTCTCGGAACTGGGTTACCTCTGATGGGCATCGAGATCGACGTCCTCGACATAGCGGCCGATCCGGAGACCTGGGACCGCCACGTCGACCGGGCGGAGGGGACAAACCCCTTCTACCGCGGCGAAGCCCTCCGGCTCCAGGCTGAGGAAACCGGAACCGCCATCCACGCCCTCGCGGGGTTCAAGGGCCAGGAACTCGTCGGACTCTTCCCGGTTTTCGAGTACCGGAAGGGGCCGCTCGCGGCGGCGTTCTCGCCGGCGCCGTTCTCCTGGACCTGCTATCTCGGCCCCGCGCTCGCGAACACCGGCGGGCTGAAACGCCGGACCGCGGACCGGCGTAACCGGCGCTTTCTCGAGGGCTGTCTCGACTGGATCGACGGGGAGATCTCGCCGGTCTACAGCAAGTTCACCGCGGCGGAGTACCCCGACGTCCGGCCGTTCGTCTGGAACGGGTTCGACGTCCGGCCCCGACACACCTACGTCGTCGACCTCGAGGGCAGCCCCGAGGAGTTACTCGACCGGTTCAGCAGCGACGCCCGGAACAACATCCGGAACGCCGACGGCGAGTACGGGATCGAAGAGGGCGACCACGAGGACGTCGGCCGGATCGTCGAGCAGGTCCGGGCACGCTACCGGGGCCAGGACCGGCCGTTCCACCTCACGACCGAGTTCGCGCGCTCGCTGTACGACGCGCTCCCGGCCGGCGAACTCCGGCCGTACGTCTGCCGGATCGACGGCGAGTTCGCGGGCGGCATCTTGGTGATCGAGTCCGCGGACACCCGCTACCGGTGGCAGGGCGGCGTCAAACCCGATACGGACGTCGATCTCCCGATCAACGACCTGCTCGACTGGCAGGTCATGCGGGACGGGCTCGAGGCGGGGATCGACCGCTACGACCTCGTCGGCGCCGGCGTCCCCAGCATCAACCGCTACAAGGCGAAGTTCAACCCCCGCCTCGAGACCACCTACGAGGTCACGGCCGGCACCTTCGGTATCGACCGTCTCGTGGACGGCTACCGGACGGTCTCGTGAGGGCGTTACACGGTAGCTCCGGGAGCCATCGGTATCGGCCTGTACTGATCAACTGTTCGGGTTATCGGACCCGTAGTCATCTTCTAATACGAACGTAATATCGTACCGGAGGACCTCGCTTCGACCGTCTCTCGCGTCGTATTCGAAGTAGCCGGGGATCAGGTACTCTCCGGGGCGCATATCGTCGGTAAGTGGCAACCGATAGTCGGTCGTAACCGTCTCGTTTTCCGAAATAGTGTCGATATCCTGATTGAAATACGCCCACTCCCCGTATTGGAACGGGAAATCGTCCTCCGAGACGGGATAATACTCCCCGTACTCGTCGGTCCACAGCTGCAAGCTCACGTCCGACGGGTATGTGAGGGCCTCGTGATCCCATTTGTCGCGCCTCCGTCGGTCATCGGGCTCGCGAATCGCGTGAGGAACGCCGAACGGCCACGGGGGATCGGATTCGAACTCCACCCGTTCTGAGCACCGGTTCGTCAACGAAAAGACGATCTCTGCGGACTCGTGGTCGGTGATTCGTTTCCGGACGAGCGTCGACTCGAACTCGAGCAGCGGGGGTCGTGTCACGTCGTTTTCGAAGATTTCGAGAGCGATGACGACGGGCGTTCCTTCCCACATACATTCGACGTAATCGTACTCCTCGATGATTCGAACGAGTTCGTCCGGAAGCGAATCCGCTCCGTACGCCGGTCGATCGTACGGATGACTGTCCCGACTTCCCCTCACGATCGATTCTCCGATCGACCGAAGCCGAGACGGAAGCTCCGCGAGAGCGAACGACGTTTCGTCGGACCCGAGTTCGGAACCCGGTTTTCCGTAGCGATCGTCGATCTCGTAGCGGTGTCCGGGGAGAAGCCGCGACTGAGCCGTCGAAAAGTCGGACAGAACGAATGCCCCCGAATCGGGTACTCCCATACGTCTCGTAGACGGTAGTCGGTGATGGATTTTACCCAGGTGTCACTCGTCGTCACGGGAGTGGTTTCGAGAGATCGGCCGGGTCGGTGTCACGCTCTTTCTCTCTATCATACTCCGCGAGCACGGGCACCGACGGTCCACACGCCGGCGAACGGATCGAAAGGATCGACGTTCGGCTCCCTGGGCCGTCGCGGTCTCGACGGCGACGTCCTCCTCCCTGATCTCGGGGATAGAGCCTCCCGATCCCGTAGCTTACGACCGGGCGAGCAAGGCGGGACGGACGTACTCGGCCTGCCACTCGTAGCGTTCGGCGATCGCGGCCTCGCCCGCCTCCGTCGTCGTGTAGCGGTTCGTCCGTCCGTCGCGTTCGCCCTTCCTGATCAGTCCCTCCTCGACCAGCGCGTCGAGGTTGCCGTAGAGACGCCCGTGGAGCACCTCCCGATCCTGGGAGCCCTCGAGTTCGGCGCCGATCTCCTGGCCGTTCGGCTCGTCGAGTCCAGCGATGACGAACAGCAGGTCCCGCTGGAACCCGGTCAGGTCGTGAACGGTCATCGTCGCTCCGTAGGAAGGTTAGATATAAATACGAACGGTATCGTTCGGAAACATAGGCACCCGATAAACGACTGCAACAGTTATCTCTTTTGGTAATAACTTCCAGGAAACGGGAGGTGTAAAGGGCCGTCCCGTCGAACCGCCACCCATGTTCGGAACCAGCGGCGTTCGCGGCACCGTCGGCGAGGAGGTCACGGCGACGCTCGCGCTCTCGATCGGACGGGCGCTCGCCACCGAGGGGTACGACCGCGTCGTCGTCGGCCGGGACGCCCGCGAGAGCGGGCGCTTCCTGGGAGACGCGCTGACCGCCGGCCTCCGGGAGTGTGGGAGCGACGTCGTAGCCGTCGGGATGGCGGCCACGCCGACCGTCGCCCGGAGCGTGGCCCGCCTCGAGGCCGACGCGGGGGTCGTGATCACGGCCTCGCACAACCCACAGACCGACAATGGAATCAAGCTCTGGCTCCCCTCGGGGAAGGCCTTCGGGCCCGCCGACCAGGAGGCGATCGAAGAGCGCGTCGAGAGCGGGGAGTACGACCTCGCACCCTGGAACGAGGTCGGGACGCTTTCCGAACGGGGCGACGCCACCGAGGCCCACGCCGCCGACCTCCGGGCGGCGGTCTCGCTCCCCGACGGCTCCGAGCCCGATGTCGTCGTCGACCTCGGCAACGGCGCCGGCGGGGTGACCGCGGACGTGCTCTACGATCTGGGCTGCGGAGTACGAACCCTGAACGCCCAGCCCGACGGCCGCTTTCCGGGCCGTCCCAGCGAGCCGAACCGCGAGACGCTGGGCGCGCTCATGGCGCTGGTCGAGAGGACCGACGCCGACCTCGGAATCGCCCACGACGGAGACGCGGATCGGATGATGGCCGTCGACGAAACCGGCGCGTTCGTCCCCAAGGACGTCCTGCTCGCGCTGTTCGCCCGCGAGGCCGCCGGCGAGGGCGACCGGATCGCCGTTCCCGTCGATACGAGCCTCGCGGTCGAGGACGCCGTCGCGGCGGTCGGCGCCTCGCTGATCCGGACGAGGGTGGGCGACGTCTACGTCGCCGACCGGGCGACCGAGCCCGGCGTCGTCTTCGGGGGCGAGCCCAGCGGCGCCTGGATCTGGCCCGACCAGACGCTGTGTCCCGACGGCCCGCTGGCGGCCTGTCGGCTCGCGGAACTGGTCGCCGACCGGGGGCCGCTCTCGGAACTGGTCGCGGGGATCGACACCTACCCGATCCGGCGTGACTCGATCCGGGTCGAGGAGAAGGCTGCAGTGGTCGAGCGGATCGAACAGCGGGTGCTCTCGGAGTATCCCGACGCCGAGACCCTGGACGGCGTCCGCGTCGAGACCGACGACGGCTGGTTCCTGTTGCGGGCCAGCGGCACCGAGTCGCTGATCCGGGTGACTGCCGAGGCAAGAGACGAGACGCGGGCCGACGAACTCGCGTCCGAGGCAAGCGGGATCGTCCGGGACGCCGAGACGGGACCCGGCTCGTAGACCGGCATTAGCGCTGGTCTTCGGGGATGAAGTCGGCCGTCTTCATCTCGCGGTACGTCGAACAGTCGGGACAGGCGTGGACCACGTCGCGGTTGTCGCCGAAGACGCGGGCGAACTGGGGAGTGACCTGGGTTCCACAACTGATACATCGGGGCGCCGCCGTCTCCCCAGTGGCGGCCATCGGCGTCCACTTCTCGTCTGATGAATCCGACGACATCACTATCGTGTACCGGCGTTCGGCTATTTACTATCGGTCGCATAACCGATCGACCCCGAAATCGGCGATTTCGTTCACGGCCGACCGGCTCCACTGCCGGCCGAGGAGACGCCCGCCGGAAATCCCCGCCCTCACCGCCACTTCCCTCGGAAATACTGAATTGACGGGTCGGAAACACCGTGTTTACCCGACCCTTCGCCCGAATCGTCCCGAGTTCAACGGGAAAACGGCGGTCCTCGACGGGCGATCCCGCACAATTATACGGCCCATCCGACAAACGGGAGTACCGATGCACGCCGTCATCCTCGCCGCAGGCGAAGGCACCCGAATGCGCCCGCTTTCGGGCTCGCTCCCCAAACCGATGCTGCCCGTGTCTGACCGGCCGCTGGTCGCCCACACCGCGAGCGCGGCCGTCGAGGCCGGCGCCGACGAACTCGTCTTCGTGATCGGCTACGAGGCCGACACCGTCAGGGAGTACTTCGGCGACAGCTATCGCGGGGTGCCCGTCGAGTACGCCGTCCAGGACGAACAGCTCGGAACCGCCCACGCCGTCGAGCAGGCCCTCGAGTACGTCGAGGGCGACTTCGTGGTCCTCAACGGCGACGACCTCTACGATACGGCTGCCGTCGGCTCGCTGTTCTCTCACACGCCCTCGCTCGGTGCCTACACCGTCTCCGATCCCCGGCCGTACGGCGTCTTCTCTCTCGACGGCGACCGCGTGACGGACGTCGTCGAGAAGCCGGACGACCCGCCCAGCGACCGGGTCAACGTCGGCGCCTACCACTTCCCCGCCGAAGCCGCGGCGTGGTTCGACGACGTCGAGATGAGCGAGCGCGGCGAGTACGAGATCACCGACGTCGTCGAGCGCCTCGTCGCCGAGCGGGAGGTCCGCGCGGTCCCCGTCGAGCGATGGCTCGGCGTCGGCCGGCCCTGGGAGCTGCTCGAGGCAAACGAGTGGAAACTCGGCGAACTCGACGGGCGGATCGAGGGCAAGGTCCACGCGGATGCCGAACTCGAGGGACGGGTAGTCGTCGAGGAGGGCGCGACCGTCCGCTCGGGGGTCGTCATCGAGGGGCCCGCACTGATCCGCGAGGGCGCGACCGTCGGGCCGAACGCCTACGTTCGGGGCGCGACACTGGTAGACGAGGGCGCGAAGGTCGGCCACGCTGTCGAGGTCAAAAACAGCGTCCTCTCGCCGGGGGCGACCATCGGCCACCTCTCCTACGTCGGCGACAGCGTCCTCGGCCGGGACGTCAACTTCGGCGCCGGCACGAAAGTCGCGAACCTCCGCCACGACGACGACGACGTGAAGTTCACCGTCAAGGGCGAGCGAACCTCGACGGAACGCCGGAAGTTCGGCGTCGTCGCCGGCGACGGCGTCAAGACCGGGATCAACTCGAGTCTCTCGCCCGGGCTCCGGCTGAACGCCGGTGCGACGACGCGGCCGGGCGAGACGGTCGACCGCGACCGATAAGGACGGGTACTCGCCCGAAACGACTTCTTCGGAGCCGCTACTCGACGGTGACGCTTTTCGCCAGGTTCCGTGGCTTGTCGATCGGCCGGTCGAGCAGTTCGGCGGCGTGATAGGAGAGGAGCTGGAGTTGGACGTTCGCGAGCAGGCCTGCGAGCCGGGGGTCGGTTTCGGGGATCTCGAGGTGGGCGTCCGCGACGTCGGCCGCCGGGTGGTCGGCCGGACAGATCGCGATCACGGGCGCGCCGCGGGTGGCGGCCTCCTCGGCGTTCGCGAGCGTCCGGTCGTCCTCGATTCCCGTGAACACCGTAAAGACCGGCGTCTCCTCGGTGACGAGCGCGAGCGGGCCGTGTTTGAGCTCCCCGGAGGCGAAGCCCTCGGCGTGCTCGTAGGTTATCTCCTTGAACTTCAGGGCGCCCTCGAGCGCGACCGGATAACCCTGTCCACGCCCCAAAAAGAAGTACGACCGGCTGTCGCGATACCGGCGGGCGATCTCGGCGGCGTCGCTTTCGGTGAGGAGCCGCTCGATGTCCCCCGGAAGGCGGTCGGCGGCGGCGAGCAGGGAGTCGAGATCGGAGAGCCCGTCGCCCGCGAGGGCGTCCTCGACGATTCGACCCGCGAGCAGGGTGAGAGCGACCGCCTGCGAGGAGAACGTCTTGGTGGCAGCGACGCCGATTTCGGGTCCTGCGCGGATCAGCAGCGAGTCGTCGGCCTCGCGGGCGGCCGTCGAGCCGACGACGTTGGTGACCGTCACCGTTCGGGCGCCCTTGCGGACGGCCCGCCGCAGCGCGCTCAGAGTGTCTGCGGTCTCGCCGCTCTGGGTGACCGCGACGACGAGCGTCCGGTCGTCGACCGGCGGCGAACTCGCGCCGTACTCGTTGGCGAGCAGCGCGCGGGCGTCGACGCCCGCCTGGGTCAGCGAGAGGGCGCCGTACATCGCTGCGTGGTAGGAGGTGCCACAGGCGACGAACTGGACCCGATCGATCCCCTCGAACGCTCCCGGGGGAAACTCCTCCAGGTCGATCCCGTCGTCGATCCGGCCCTCGACGGCCTGGGCCAGCGAGGTCGGCTGTTCGTAGATCTCCTTCAGCATGAAGTGGTCGTACTCGCCCTTGCCGGCCTGTTCGGGGTCCCAATCGATGGTCTCGGGCGTCCGGGGGACCGGCTCGCCCGCGAGGTCGGTGAAGTCGGCGCCGTCGGGACCGATAATCGCGACGTCGCCGTCCTCCAGATAGACGACCCGGTCGGTGTACTCGAGGAAGGCGGGGACGTCACTGGCGAGGTAGTACTCGCCCGCGTCGTCGTCGACGCCGACGACCAACGGTGAGCCGCTTCTGGCGGCGTAGATTGTGTGGTCGCCAGCGATCATCACGGCGACGGCGTAGCTACCCTCGAGCTCTTCGACCGCCCGGCGGAACGCCGCCTCGTTGTCGAAGCCCGCGTCGAGGTTCGCCTGGACGAGGTGGGGGATCACCTCGGTGTCGGTGTCGCTCGTGAAGTCGTGGCCCCGGTCGGCCAGCCGGTTCCGGAGGTCGGCGTGGTTCTCGACGATCCCGTTGTGGACGACGGCGACGTCCTCGGTCGCGTCGGTGTGGGGGTGGGCGTTCTCGTCGGTCGGCGGCCCGTGGGTCGACCACCGGGTGTGGCCGATGCCGACGCGTCCCTCGGGGGCGTCGATGGTCTCCTCTAACTCCGAGACGCGCCCGGAGCGTTTCCGTATCTCGATGCCGGCGCCGTTCTGGACGGCGACGCCGGCGGAGTCGTAGCCGCGATACTCCAGGTTCTCGAGTCCGGTGAGCAGGTGGTCGAGCGCGTTCCCGCTGCCGATGCGGCCGATGATTCCACACATGATCTGGGG
The DNA here is from genome assembly GCF_020177375.1 of Saliphagus infecundisoli. Lineage (GTDB taxonomy): Archaea > Halobacteriota > Halobacteria > Halobacteriales > Natrialbaceae > Saliphagus > Saliphagus infecundisoli. The sequence continues at coordinate 28,109 of NZ_JAIWHV010000011.1, forward strand.
AGCCGTGGTGTCCGTTGCCGGTCGCCGATCCCCTCGACGGGGGCGAAGTGAGGCGACACGAACGTACCCCGGAGTTGCTACCTTCACCCCATTACTATAGACGGGCTAACGCGACGGTTAGGAGTTCGATACGGAACGGGAACCGGTCGGCGTCGAAACGGGGGGCTCGCGGCCCGGACGCGCGTACTCGGGTCGTTGTAGATCGTCCAATTATCGGATCCTACACCCGATATGGGAGTACGGACGATCGGTTTAGTTGGGGGTGATCGCGCCAGTTACCGATCGCCATCCGGTTCGGGGACGGGGAGAGAAGCGGGATCGTACGGCGGCGAACCGGCCGATAAACGTTTCATAATTCGATCCAATCGTTTCTACACCGCGTCGAGGACGACGATCGAGAGGTAGAGCTGACCGGCCCCGGCGACGATCATCAGCCCGCCCGCCAGGCGCTCCAACGTCCGCCCGTGGTGGGCGAGCCGGCCGGCCCCCGCCATCAGCCCGGTTCCGGTCGCCACCGTCACCGCGACCATCAGGAGGACGATTCCGGCGATGTAGGTCCCGAAAACGAGCGCGGTGGAGGCGGTCGGCAACGAAAGCGCCCGCGCGACCACCATCAAGAACACCGGCGCGACACAGCCGACGGCCGCGAGCGCGTAGCCGACGCCGAAGATCCCGAATCCGACGACACTCGAGCGCCGTTTCGGGAGCGAAAGCGAGAGCGACGGCGCCCGGCCCGCGACGACGAGCGCGCCGAGGACGACCAGCAGCCCGCCGACGACCGGCTCGAAGAGGGTGACCCGGGAGAACGCCTCGTTGCCGACGGCGAACGCGACCCCGATCAGCACGACCAGCGTCGCGAGGACGCCCGCGCCCGCGATCAGCCCGCGCCCGACGGCGCCCCCGACGGTCGCCTCCTCCCCCGTCTGGCTGGCGTAGAAGCCGACGTACCCCGGCAGGAGCGGGTACGCACACGGCGAGAAGAAGGTCGCGATCCCCGCGGTAAACGCGAAGGCGAGCGTCGTCGCGAGCCCCGGATCGAGGACGGACATCGGCTACTCCGCCGCCTCGATCCGGTTGACGATCCCGTCGGCCGAGAGGATCCCGCTGTGAGACCAGTCGACGACGCCCTCCCTATCGAGGACGACCGCGGTCGGGTAGCCGCTGACCTCGTAGCGTTCGCTCAACTCGCCCGTGGGGTCGAGCGCGACCGTCCACCCGCCGTCGTGGTCGGCCCACCACTCCCGGAGTTCGCCCTCGCTTACCGTCCGGCCGATCGGCTCGTTGGTCACCGAGACGAAGTCGGCCTCCGTTCGGTCCCTCGCCTCGGCGATCGCCGGCATCTGTTCCTTGCAGGGCGCACACCATGTCGCAAAGAAGTCCAGAAAGCGCACCCGGTCGGCGTCGAGGTTTGGGATCATCACCGTACCGTCGGTGCTGCCCGCGGCCTCGACGGTCTCGAGTTCGACCGGCTCCTCGGGTTCGGTGTCGTCGTCGAGAGAGGGACGACCGAAGACGGCGAGACCGGCGCCGCCGGCGACCACGCCCGCGCTCGCGATTCCGGCGAGGAGGTCCCGTCGGCGCATCCGAGTCACCCCGAGACGACCGTCTCGACGTCCTCGAGGATCGTCTCGGTCCCGACCTGGGTCGCCCTCGGATAGGCGCGTTCGACGACGCCGTCCTCGTTTCCGAGCAGGATCAGGGCGAAGTGGGTGAACGTGTATTCGTGACCGTCGTGGCCCGAGTGGTTCCCCTCGGCCTCCTCGACCGGGACCCGCTCGATCGGCATCCCGAACTCCTCGTCGACGAGCTCCATTGCCGTCTCGTTGTTCTCGGGCCGGAGGAAGTGCCAGTTGCCCGCGTCGAGATCGATGCCGTAATCGTCGGCGTAGCTCTCGAGGCGGTCGGCGGTGTCGACGTTGGGGTCGAAGGTCAACGCGAGGAAGGCGATCTCGTCGCCGTATCCGTTGTCGGCGGCGTCGATCTGGGCCTGGAGGAGCCGCTGTATTAGTGCCGGGCAGACCCCGTCCGGACAGGTGGTAAAGAAGAAAGTCATCAGGATCGAACGCTTGCCCTCGAACTCCTCGGCGGTCACCGTCTCCCCGGTGAGCGGATCGGGAACCGAAAAGGCGGGGAAGTCGTCGCCGTGGGTCGGGTGAGAAGGATCCCCGCGGCTCTCGGAGGGCGGATCGAGGACGGTCCGTTCTCCCCCGTCCGAGCCCCGAATCGTCCCGAGACAGCCCGCAGCGCCGACGGCACCGACGCTTCCGGCGACCCCGAGCGAACGGAGATACGCACGTCGTTCCATGGTCGGAGCCAGGGACCGAGAGGAGAAAGGGGCGTTGGTTCACGGGGGAACCGGAAGGCGTTTTTCCGCGCTCGCCCAACCGTCGACGATGAACCGACGAGCCGTCCTCCGGCGTGCCGGGACCGCCGGCGGACTGGCTCTCGCGGGCTGTCTCGAGGGGCTGGGCTTCGAGGAGGAGTCGGCCTGGCGGGACCCGCCGCTGGTCTCGGACCGGCCGGACGCGGTCTACGTCCCCGCCTCGACGGAGACGATGGGAACCTACGGGCGCGCCGTCGGCGAGGAGTACGCCGTCTCGCTGTCGTACACCGTCCCCCACCGGTTCTGGACCGTCGCCGGCCGCGAAACCAGCCGCGTCACCGTCGGAACCGACGACACGATCCACCTCATGTGTACCGTCTGGGCACCCGGCACCGACCACGTCCTCCCCGTCGAGGTCGGCGGCGACCTCCGCCGGGACGGCGAGTCCGTCCGGTCGTTTTCCCCCTGGCCGATGCTCTCTCAACGGATGGGTTTTCACTACGGCGACAACGTCGCCCTCCCCGAAGAGGGAGCCTACACGCTCGAGCTCTCAGTCGGCCCGACCACGGCTCGCCCGGTCGGCGAGTTCGAGGGGCGGTTCGAGCGACAGGAGACGTTCGAGCTCGGCTTCGAGTACGAACGCTCCCAGATCCACGAGGTCGAGTTCGAGGAGGTGCCCGAGGACCGGAGGGGCGAGCGCGGCGCCCTGGAGCTGATGGATCACTCGGGGATGGACGGCGAGGGCAGGAACGGCGATCATGACGGCGAGAACGGGAGTCACGCCGCCAGCGATGGCGGCACGAGCGACGACCCCGGCCATCCGCCGACCTCCCGGGGAGTTCCGATCGGGGAGCTCCCGGGAACCGTCCTCGGGAGCGCACGGACCGGCGACGCCGAGCTCTCGGTCGTAGAGACCGATCCCGTTTACGACGCGGAGTCCTACCTCGCCGTGTTCGCCCGGACCCCCCACAACGACGTGGTGCTCCCGTTCATGTCGCTGTCGGCACGGATCGGCGGCGAGGAGGCAGCGTTGACCGAGACCCTCGCGCCCGAACTGGGCCCCCACCACGGGGTCGAGACGGACGCCCTCGAGGCGGGGACGGAGATCACGGTCGCCGTCGAGGCCATCCCGCAGGTCGCCAGACACGACGGCTACGAGACCGCGTTCTTCGAGTTCGAGGACGTTACCGTGACCGTCGGCGAGTAAGGACGGGCTGGCGGTCGGGTCGGAGCGCGCCGGCACCGATAGGGGCTCGATAACTAATCCGGCTCACTCCCTACGACGGGGGCATGTCGCGATCGAACCAGCCACGGGCCCGCGTCGCCTGCCCCGACTGCGAGACGACCGTCGTCGCCCCGATTCCCGGACCGCGGTCGAACGCCCCGCCTGGGAGCGACCGCCCCCGACTCAGGGGAACCGAGACGAGCTGTCGGAACTGCGAGCGCGAACTCGAGGTCTACTACTACTGACACCGCCTACGGGAGTCGCGCCGGGAAACGGTCTATCAGTAGCCACGCCAGAGTTATCAATCCGCTTCACGTTATCGGTACCATGAATTCGACAGTACGAACCGACCGATCGTTCGGATACGTCTCCGTCGCAGCGATTCTCCTCGGGGCGGCCGTTTTCGGCTACGGACTGCTCGTGACCAGCGTGTCGGTACTCGGCGGAGGATGGATCGCCGCGATCGGGCTCGCGCTCGCGCTTTCGGGCGCGTTCGACACCGCCTGGGCCGGCCGGCGCCTGGGCCTCTCGGCGGGCGACCGGCGGACGCTGTCGCTGTCGTGTCTCGCCGTCGCCGCAGTCCTCGCGGTCGCGTTCGTCGTCGTCAACGGGTTCGGGGGCGTGGAGGTCACCGAGTTCGAATCCCCATGAGCGACCACGGGACGACCGACCGCGGGACGGAACGCACCGAGACGGTGATCGGGGACCTCAAGTTGACCCGCGGGCTGGCCATCCAGATGGCCGCGCTGGGAACGCTCGGGCTGTTCGTCGCGGTCGCCGCCCTCAGCGTTCTCTATCAGGGAGCCACCGGCGAGGCCGCAACGTTTCGGTTCGCGCCCGGCGTCGACTGGTGGACCGACGCCCTGAACCTGCTGGTGCTCGCCGTCCTGGGGACCGCGTTCGTCGTCCCCCACGAGTGGCTCCACGGGCTGGCGATCCGCCACTATGGCGGCGAGGCGAGATACGGCGTCGGCGTCGCCCACTTCGTGCTACCCTACGCCTACGCGACGACCGACCACGAATTCAGCCGCGACCAGTTCGTCGTCGTCCTCCTGACGCCGCTCGTGGTGTTGACCGGCGTGGGGGTCCCGGTCATGCTCCTCCTCGAGTGGGACTGGCTGATCGTGCCGCTCGCGGCCAACGCCGCCGGCGCCGTCGCCGACCTCTGGATGACGATGACGCTGCTCTCGTACCCCGCGTCCATCCGCCTGGAGGACCACGAGACCGGCGTCAGGATCCTCGGCGACGAGCGCGACCGTCCCCGGGAGTTATCGGTGACGGCGCTGGTCTGGGACGCGCTCTCGGGAGCCGCCGTCGCCGTGATCGGGCTGCTGGCGGTCCTCGCGGTCGGCGGGCCCCTCGTGCTGTCGGCACTGGGCGTCGAGTCGCTCGCGGTCGGGACCGACGGGACGGTCACGTTCCTGTTCTCGTTCGTCTCCACGCCCGATGAGATCTCGTTCGCCGTCGGCCCGGGCGTCCTCGCCGTCGGCGCCGCACTCGGACTCTGCTATGCGTTCGCCCGGAGCTACCGGAGGCGGCGTCCCGCGGACGAACCGACCGACGTGGCCGACGTGGTGGCACCCGATCGGGCACGCTCGTCATAACGGGAGCCGTCGAGCGCTTCTGCAGGGGGCGGCGGGAAACGATGCCGGGGAACCAATCTACTTTGCCGTTCGGGCCCAAGAGCCGGCGATGTCGACGAACGAGGCGTTGGCCGGCGACTCCCTCCCGGCGAGCGACGCCTTCGGCGCCCTCGCCAACGAGGCCAGAATCGAGGTCGTTGAGGCGATGGGCCGGCGGGAGGCCGAGGGCCGGACCCCGGCACGGTTCTCGGAGCTGTTCGCCGAAAGCGACGCGGAGACAACCGCGGGCTTTTCGTATCACCTCGACGCCCTCGTAGGACTCTACCTGCGAAAGGTGGAGACCGGGGACGGCTCCGGCGAATCGGCGGACGGCCGACACGGCGCGGGGTACGAACTCACCCACGCGGGCCGGGAAGTCGCCCGCGCGCTCGCGGCCGGGACGTACGCCCCCCGATCCGACCGCTCGGTCCCGGTCGGGGAGCCCTGTCCCCGCTGTGGCGAGGCGGGGCTCTCCGGAGAGTCGAGCGACGGCGTCCTCGCGATCGGGTGTGAGGCCTGCAGCCAGCCGATCCTCTCGCTTGCGGTGCCGGCCGGGCTGGCCGACGGCGGGGAGGTGCCCGAGGCGTTCGACCGCCACCACCGTCACCGCCTGGCCGCCTTCGCCGACGGGCGCTGTCCGGAGTGTGGCGGGCACGTCGAGCGCGAGGTCGTTCCCGCCGGCGAGGTGCGGGACGGATCGGCCGCGAGAGCGGGCGTCGAGGACCACGCGGATGCCGACCGGGTTCAGGCCGCGTTCTCGTGTGACCAGTGTGGCCACGGTCTCCGGGCACCCGTCACGCTCGCCGTCATGGACCACCCCGCCGTCGTCGCCTTCTACCACGACCACGGTCGCGACGTCGGGGATCGTCCCATCTGGAACGTCGGGAGCGAGTGGACGGAATCGATACTCTCCGAAGAACCCCTCTGTGTCCGCGTCGTCGCCGATCTCGCCGGCGACAGCCTCGCGCTCTACGTCGACCGCGACCTCGCTGTCCGGGAGGTCCAGCGGACCGACCGCAGTTAGCTCGCCGGCGTGAACCGGTCGATCTCCGCGGACGACAGCCGGGAGAAGGTAGCGGGCTCCCCGGCGTCGGGGGTCGCGACGGCCACCTCCTCGGGTTCGAGCGAGTCCTCGCGTGCGAGAGCCCCGAGCGCGAGTTCGATCCCGCGGTCGAGCGTTCCGGGTTCGTCCTCGAGGCCCTCTGCGAGGACAGAGCGGACCTCCCCGGCGTCGGCTCCGATCGCGCCGGCACGCCAGCCCGCGACCGTCCCGCCGGGATCGACCTCAAACAGTCCTCCGTCGGTGCCGGCGACGAGCAGGGCAGTACCGTAGGGACGGGAGCCCCCGGTTTGTGTGTGTTCCTGAACGTGGTCGGCGACCGCCCGCGCGAGCGCGTCGGTCCCGATCGGCTCGTCGTACCGGATGCGGTGGCCGGTGGCCGCCTCGCGGCCGACCTCCACGAGCCGCCGAGCGTCGGCGGCGTGGCCCGCGGCCGCGACGGCGGCGTGGTCGTCGATCTCGTGGATCTTTGCGACCGACTCGGGCTCGATCAGCGGCGAACGGAGCGGCCGCCGGGCGGCCAGGACGGGTCCCTCGGCCGTCCGGACGCCGACGCTCGGCGACCCGCGCGAGACGGCCTCCCGGGCGTACTCGACCTGGTAGAGCCGACCGTCCGGCGAGAAGATCGTCTGGCCGCGGTCGTAGGCCTGCCGGTCGGGCTCCATCTCAGGCCACCTCCTCGATCGAGACGCCCGCCCCGGAGAGCCGGGCGACCGTCACCCCGTCACCGCTGACGGCGTCGCGCTCGCTCGCCGCCCGGACCGCCCCGATGGCCGTCTCCTCGATCGCTTCCGGCGTCCCGCCGGTATCGACGCTTCCCTCGAGGGCGCCGTAGGCGAGTTGGGTCCCGCTGCCGCTCGCGGCGTACTCCGTGGCGAGGACGCCGCCCGCGGGGTCGATCTCGTAGACTGCCGGCGTGGGGCCGCTTTCGCCCCGATCGACGCCCGCCAGCAGGAGCCCGACGCCGAATCCCCCCTCGGCGATCAGCCGGCCGGCCACCGTCGCGATCGTTTCCACGCTCGCCTCGCCGTGGCGCTGCTCGTAGCGCCGGCGGTGGGCCCGCAGGCCCCGAAGGAAGGCCTGGGCGCCACCGACGGTGCCGGAGAAGGCGACCGCCGCGCGCTCGGCGACGGGTTCGATCTTCCGGACCGACCGGTTGGTCACGAGCCGACCGCCGAGGCTCGCCCGCCGGTCGGCCGCGAGCACCGCTCCCTCGCTCCCGGCGACGGCGACGATGGTGGTCCCGGTCTCGATTCCCGTCGGTTCCGTTCCGTCGTCGATTCCACCGAACTCCTCGAGTTCCGATCGCATGGGAGAAGGGAGCGGCCGGAACGGGATCAACGATCGCTAAAATATCCTTGAGTCGTCGGGGTGTACGAATCGTCGGCCGCACGAACCTCCCCTACCAGCCCCGGGGCGAGTCGTTCAGCCGCTCACAGCCCTCATCCGTGACGACCACGAGGTCCTCGATCCGGACGCCGAACTCGCCCTCGAGGTAGATCCCCGGCTCGACCGAAAAAACCATCCCCTCCTCGAGCCGGCGATCGTTGCCCGCCGCGATGTAGGGCGGTTCGTGAACTTCGAGGCCGACGCCGTGGCCCGTCCGGTGGACGAAGGCGTCGCCGTAGCCCGCCTCCTCGATCACGTCGCGGGCGGCGCGATCGACGTCGCTCGCGGCGACCCCCGGCTCGACGCGCTCGACGGCGGCCTCCTGGGCTCGGGCGACGACCTCGTGGACCTTCCGGTAGTCGGGAGTCGGCTCCCCGCCGAAGGCGACCGTCCGGGTCTGATCGCCCGGGTACTGGGGGCCGCCGGGACCGTCCCAGCCGACGAACGCGCCGAAGTCCATGACGACGGGCTCGCCCGCCCGGATCTCGCGGTCGCCGGGGCCGTGGTGAGGGCGGGAACCGTTCTCGCCGGCGGCGACGACCGTCCCGAAGGCGGGTTCGAGGCCGCCCTCCTCGACGAGCAGGCGGTCGACCTCGCGAGCGAGGTCGCGTTCGGTGGTTCCCACCACCCCCTCCCCGCGCTCGCGGATCTCGCTGGCGACCCGGTCTGCGACCCTCCCGGCCCGCCGCAGGGCCGCGAGTTCGGCCTCGTCCTTGCGGATCCGGAGCGGTTCGACGATCGCGCTCGCCAGTCCATCGATTCGGATGCCCGGGAGCGAGCGGAGATCCTCCGTAAAGCGCGCCCACATCCGGTCCTCCACGAGCAGGCGAGTGGGGTCCCCGGCGAGCCCGCTGTCGGCGAGGACGCTCTCGACCAGCGCGGTCGGTTCCTCGCCGTCGCCGTAGAGCCGTCGGTCGGCGACCGGAGTCTCGGCGAGCTCGGCGGCGTACATCCGGGGGGCGACGAAGGCGGGCTCTCCCTCGCGAGGGACGATCAGGAACAGGTGGCGTTCGGATGGCGATTCGGCGAACCCCGTGAGGTAGGTCAGGTTCGGTCCCGGCGAGAGTACGAGGGCGTCGGCCACGAGGCGCTCCCGGCAGGCGGCGAGGCGGCGCTCGAACGGATCGGACATGCGCTTCACGTTGGCGCGCGTGGAAGGTCAATCCCCCGGCCGCGGCGTCGTCGGAGGGGGTAGATTCAATGGCCTGGGACCGGTATGAGAGCCATGACGATGCAGGGGGACAACGCACCCGTCGGGGACCTGTTGGGTGGATCGAATGGCTCCTGACGAGGCGACGGCCCGGTCGGAAAGCGAGGATCGGGAGGACGGCGAGACCCCGCGAGCACCCGGACGGCTCGTCGTGGCGTCGAACCGCCAGCCCTATCGCCACGAGTACGGCGAGGACGGTGGAATCGAGGTCGACGCCCCCACCGGCGGACTGACCGCGGGGCTCGATCCCGTCGTCTCGAGTTCGGGCGGGACGTGGATCGCGTGGGGCGACGGCGAGGCAGACCGAGAGGTCGCCGACGACGAGGGACGGGTCGCGGTCCCGCCCGGCGAGGAGTCCTACACCCTCCAGCGGGTCTGGCTCCCCGAGGCGGCCGTCGAGGGCTACTACTACGGCTTCAGCAACCGGGTGCTCTGGCCGATCTGTCACGAGTTCGTCGACCTGATCGACCACCGCCCCGAGGACCGCGACTGGTATCGCCACGTCAACCGGGAGTTCGCCGACGCGATCGTAGACCACGCAGACGAGGAGTCCGTCGTCTGGCTTCAGGACTACCACCTCGGGCTCGCGCCCGCGATGGTGAGCGAGGCCGTCCCCCCCGAGACGACCGTCGCCCAGTTCTGGCACATCCCCTGGCCTCGAGCCGGCGCCTTCCGGGCGGTGCCCGACGGTCGCGAACTGCTGGAGGGACTGCTGGGCAACGACCTGCTGGGCTTTCACGTCGAGTCCTACGTCGCGACGTTCCTCGACTGCGTCGAGGAGTTCGTCCCGGGCGCCGCCGTCGACCGCGAGACCGCCATCGTCGGCCACGGGGACGGCGAGACCCGCGTCGTCGCCACTCCGATGGGCGTCGACGCCGAGAGCTACGACGAGCGCTCCCGGGCGGTCGATCGCTCGCAGTGGGAGCGTCTGAAAGAACGCTACGACCTCCCGACGGAGGCGACGGTCGCCGTCGGCGTCGATCGCCTCGACTACACGAAAGGGATCCCCGAACGGCTAGCGGCCATCGAGGAACTGCTCGCGGAGTACCCCCGCTGGCGCGGGGAGTTCACGTTCGTCCAGAAGGGGACACCGAGCCGGACCGACATCCCCGCCTACCGCGACCTCGGGGAACAGGTCCGGAGCGAGGTCGCCCGGATCAACGACCGCTTTGGCACCGACGACTGGCGCCCGATCGTCTACACCGAGGAGTTCTTCTCCCAGGAGGAGCTCTGTGCGCTCTATCGGTACGCCGACGCGATGATCGTCAGCCCCCTCCTCGACGGGATGAACCTCGTCTCCCAGGAGTACGTCGCCGCGAGCGTCGACGGCGGCGCGCTCGTCCTGAGCGAACGCGCGGGCGCGACCGAGGTGTTGGGCGAGGACGTCTACACGATCGACCCGGCGGCCACCGACTCGTTCGCGGCGACGATCGACGAGGCCCTGAGCGCGCCCGAGGCCGAGCGAACCGCCCGGATGGACCGGCTGCGCGAGCACGTCTTCGATCACGATCTCGAGTGGTGGATGGACCGCCAGTTCGACGAGATCGCCCGCTGTCGGAACGACGGTGCCGACCGCGACGGTGGTCGCCCGGGACCGGGCTCGGAAACCGACTCCGCGGCGGAACCGGGACCGTTTTCCGACTCCCCGCTCTCGGACCCGGAGTGATGGCGACGCCGGAGCCGACCGCACGCGTAGAGGAGTCGATCGCCGGCCTCCGGGAGGGGATCCGCGGCGCTTCCCACCTCCTCGTCTGTCTGGATTTCGACGGGACCCTCGCACCGATCGTCGAGGAGCCCGGCGCCGCGGCGATGGCGGACGGGAATCGTGCGGCCGTCGAGGCCCTCGCCGCCGACCCCGCGGTGACGACTGCAGTCGTCACCGGCCGGGCACTGACCGACATCCGACAGCGCCTCTCGCTGCCGATCACCTACGCCGGCAACCACGGACTGGAACTCTACCGCGAGGGCGAACTCGCCGTCCACCCGATCGCCCGCAAGCGCGCGTCGCTGGTCGGTCGGGTGTCGGAAACCCTCGAGGCCGCTCTCGGGCCGATCCCGAACTACCGGATCGAGAACAAACGCCTGACGGGCACCGTCCACGTTCGCTCGGTCCCCGAGCCGGCCCGCGAACGGGTGTACGCGACCGTCGAGGACGTCGTCGACCGGCTCGCGGGCGGCCGTCTCGAGACCTCGCGGGGCAAGCGGATCGTCGAGTTCTCGCCGTCGGTCTCCTGGGGGAAAGGCGAGGCCGTGCGGCTCTTAGAGCGGTCGGCGCCGGAGGGAACCGCCGTCGTCTACCTCGGCGACGACGTCACCGACGAGTCGGCGTTCCGGGAGCTAGAACCCGAGGACGTCGGCGTCTACGTCGGCAGCGGAGACTCGGCGGCCTCCTGTCGGGTGGAGTCGCCCGCGGCGGTCACCGAACTGCTCGCGTGGCTCGCGGGGACGGGGACCAGCCTCCTCGACGAGCCGACGTCCGTGCGGTGAACGGACGTGGTGAAACGGTGGGGGGTGTGGGTTGGACGGAGCGGTGAGATGCCGTCGTGGCAACGACGTGGTGGGGGATCGGTTGCACGGGTCGGTCTCCGTACGGGCTCGCGTCCACCCGTCCGAACGGACGGGCACGGCCGCCTTATAATTTCCGATAGAAATAGCCCCCAGATAGAGCGGCCGAAAGGCTTAGTTCCCGTCGGAAATGTAAACCGAATAGCGAGTGTGAACGCGCGTGAGACTCCGACAACCCACCGACTTCCTCGTCCTCGAGGCGCTCGAGTCCCGGGGACGGAACGTCGCGACGAACCTGGCGGCCCACACCGGAAAGAGCCGGAAGAACATCAACACCCGGTTGCCGGTGCTCGAGGATTACGGGCTGGTCTCGAAGGTCGGCCCGGCCGAACGCTCGGGACTGTACGAAATCACCCACAAGGGGAAAGCCGCCCTCGTCTACCGAGAGAAGTACGGCGAGGTCGAGGACTTCGAGGAGCTGATCGAGGGTCCCGACGCCCGCGCGACCGTCGAGGCCCGGGAGGCCGAGGCGGGGTTCGTTCGGGGCGACGAGGACGACGAGGAGTGAGCGGCGAGTAACTCGGCGTGGTCCTCGATGAGCGAAACGTCTACCCATCGGTGTCCCGGAGGATCCGCCGGTAGGCGGCGAGCAGCCGTTCTTTTTCGGCCTCCCAGCTGTACTCCGCAATGACCTTTCGGCGACCGGACTCGCCCATCTCCGCCCGTCGGTCGGGGTCGGCCAGCAGGTCGGCGATGGCGTCGGCCGGCTCTTCGTCCTCGGGAACGACCGTCGCGTACTCGTCGCTCCGGTACGGTCGGAGCGAGGGGACGTCGGTCATAGCGACCGGGAGCCGACAGTAGAGGTACTCGAAGAACTTCGTCGGCACGTTCCGGGCGAACCGGTCCTCGTCGGCCAGCAGGAGGCCGACGTCGGCTGCGGCGAGGTAGGAGAAGATCCGGTCGTAATCGACGTAGCCGAAGAGCCGGACGTGGGTCTCGATCCCGCGGTCGGCCATCAGCGTTCGGGCACGGGCCTCGATCGCGTCGTCCTGGAACGGGCCGAGCAACCAGAGTTCGGCGTCGATCCCCCGCTCCCGGAGGTCCGCGAGGGTTCGAAGCATCGCGAGCAGGCCACGCTCGCGGTCGAGACCGCCGACGTAGGTCAGGACGTACTCGGCCTCCCTGGAGGCCGGCGGGGCGCCGATCTCGCTGTCCCCGACACGCGGGAAGTTCCTGACCGAAACCACGGGCGAGGAACTCCGGGCAGCGATCCGATCGCGGGTGGCGTCGTCGGCGGTGACGACGAGGTCGAGGCGGTCGGTCAGCAGCGACTGGACCACCGGGAACGTCTCGGCGAGGGGCGACTTCAGGGATGGTGGGATCCACTCGCGGACGCGGATCGCGTCGGCGTAGTCCTCGTGGACGTCGTAGACGACCGCGGCGTCCGTCGTCATCGAAAGGGCGACGGCGATCGGGAGCAGTTCGGGGTCATGGCAGTGATAGAGAGCGGCCTCGCGGTCCCTGGCGGCCCGGTAGAGTCGGCCTAGGTTCCGCCAGCGCTCCTCGCGGGTGTCGGGGTCGCCGACCGAGAGCACGGTGATCCCGTCGCGGACGAGCGACCGTTCGTGGTGGGCGATCAGCGTCGCCTCGTAGCCTGCTCCCGCGATGCTCCGGAGTTGCTTGTGGAAGATCCGTGGATCGAACGGCTGGTGGACCGACGTGAGGTGGACGATCTCAGTCATCGCGGCTCACCGTCTCCCAGGTCACGATGTTTCGCCCGTGCAGGAAGTTCGCGAGACCCCTTGCCATCCCGTAATTGGCGACCAGGAAGTAGTAGGGGACGTGGACGACCGTCGGGGTCTCCCGTCCCGCCCGGTCGAGGGCGGCGCCGGCCGCCGCGAGCCCGTAGCAGACGAGTTGGGCGCCGAGGACGGCGACGGAAAGCGGGGACGGCGAGACGGCGACGAGCCCGAGCGTCGAGACGAGGATGGCACCGAGAAAGACCGGCGTGAGCCACCGCAGCACCTTGTGCGACCAGAGCTGGAACGCGAACGTCGGGTACGAGAGGGGGTTCAAGAGGTGGGCGTAGCTCGCGACGGTGTGCCAGGACCGGGTGACGATCCGGCTTCGTCGGCCGAGTTCCTCCCCGACCGAGGTTCCGGTGTCCTCCCAGGCGACCGCGTCGGGTTCGTACGCGATCCGCCCGCCTTCGCCCACGATCGCCAAGGGTTCGGCGAAGTCGCTGATCGCCTCGGCGGGGAGGGGGACGTACGCCGACCGGCGGACGGCGTAGATCGAGCCGTTGCCCGTCACCGTCGAATGAAACGCCGACTCCAGGCCCTTGATCCACGACTCGTAGCGCCAGTACATCGACTCCCCTTCGACCTCGCTTTCGTCCCGGTACTGGAGTTCGCCGGCGACACAGCCGACGCCCTCGCCGAAGCCGGCGACGAGGTGCCGGATCGCGTCGGGTTCGTACATGCTGTTGGCGTCCGAGAAGACGATCACCTCGCCGTCGGTCGCGGTGACCGCGCGGTTCTGGCACTCGGTTTTTCCGACCCGTCCCTCGATCCGCAGGAGGGAGACCCCGCTGTCCTCATAGGAGCGAACGATCTCGTCGGTTCGGTCGGTCGAGGCGTCCGAGAAGACGACGATCTCGAGTCGGTCCTCGGGGTAGTCGAGCTCCAGGCTGTTCTCTATTTTCTCGGCGATCACCTCCTCCTCGTTGTAGGCCGCGACGACGAGCGAAACGGTGGGGAGGTCGCCGGTTCGGTCCGGGTTCGATCCCCGGCCGGCGGCGACGAATCCGTAGAGAGCGAGCGGGTAGAGGACGTAGGAGTGGGCGGCCAGCAGCGAGGAGGCCCCGAGGACCGCGATCAGGACGGTCTCGATCATCGGCGTTGAGCGCGACGACTCGGTTCCGTCCACGTCTCCTCTCCCGTTCTCGCGGCGATCCCGCGTGGCCGACGGCGGGCGCGACCGCCCTCCCCACGGTCGGCCCCCTCGGAGCCGACCGATCGCCACGGAACCTTCATTACTCCCGACCAGCCCGCCCACTCTTAAGAGAACTGCGCTTTTGGCCACCCGCGACGTCGCCGTCCGCCGCGGCGCCGCTCGCTGGACGCCCGCGGTCGGCTCGCCCGCCGGCGACGACGACCGGCGCCACGGCCGCGCGACGAGCGGCCGGGAGCGGTCGCCGGTCGTCGATCCCCCTCGAGTCGGACGACGGTTTTTGTAGCAACGGGCCCAACCGCCCGGCAATGAAGGTCATCAAGGACAGCGTCCACGACCACATCGCCGTCGAGGGGATCGCCCGCGAACTGCTCGATACCCCGACGGTCCAGCGCCTGCGTGGGATCGCCCAGTTGGGGACGGTGTCGCTGGTCTATCCCTCCGCGAACCACACCCGCTTCGAGCACAGTCTGGGAGTCTACCACCTCGCCTGCGAGGCCTTGGAGCAGCTCGGAATCGACGGACGGCAAGCGACCCGCGTCGAGGCCGCGGCCCTGCTCCACGACGTCGGCCACGGCCCCTTCAGCCACAACGTCGAGGGGATCGTCCACCGCGAGACCGGCCGCTACCACGACGACGTCGGCGACCTGCTCGCCTCGGGGGAGGTCGCGGCGATCCTGGAGAACCACGGCCTCGATCCCGCGGCAGTCGCCGGCCTCGTCGCCGGCAAGGGGCGGTTCGGCCAGCTCGTCTCGGGGGAGCTCGACGTGGATCGGATGGACTACCTCGTCCGGGACGCCCATCACACCGGCGTCCCCTACGGCACGATCGACCACGGCCGGCTCGTCCGCGAACTGACCTTCGTCGATGGCGAGCTCGTCCTCGGCGAGGGCAACGTCCAGACTGCCGAGAGCCTGCTGGTCGCCCGCGCGCTGATGAACCCGACGGTGTACAACCACAGCGCCGCCCGGATCGCGAAGGCCATGCTCCGGTGTGCGGTCGAGGGGCTGATCGACTCGGGGGCGGTCGAGGCCGAGCGGGTCGCCCGGATGGACGACCACGACCTGATCGTCTCGCTTCGCCGCACCGACGAGACCGAGACGTTCGCGCGCCGGCTCGACCACCGCGAGCTCTACAAGCGGGCCGTCTGGGCCGAGATCGACGACGTTCCCGGCGGGATCATCGAGGCCGATCACGACTCGATCCGGGAGTTCGAAGGAGAGATCGCCGGGGAGGCCGGCGTCTCCCCCGACGAGGTGATCGTCGACGTTCCCGACCGGCCCTCGATGACCGAATCGACGTCCCGCGTCGTGGTCAACGGCGAGATCCGCCGGCTCGGGCGCCAGTCCGCCCTCGTGGACGCGCTCCGGGCGGCCCAGTACTCCCAGTGGCGCCTCGGGGTCTACTCGCCCCCCGAGGTCCGCGAGCGCGTCGGCCACGCCGCGGTCCGGACTCTGGGCTTGGAGATCGACGGGCCACTGGTGAGCGAGACCCGCGACGGGCTGTACGCGACCCTGGATCAGTTCGCCGAGTAGGGCCCGAAGGCGAGCCAGTCAAGGGGGCGGACGTGAAACGCCCGGCATGGAACTCTCCGGAACGATCCTCCGGGGCCGCGACCTCGAGGCGATCGAGGGCCGGCTCGTGATCGAAAACGGCCGGATCGAGCAGCTCGAGGAGGAGTCGGTGGAATCGACCGACATCGTCTCGCCCGCGTTCGTCAACGCCCACACCCACGTCGGGGACTCGATCGCGAAGGAAGCCGGCGGCGGCCTCACCCTGGAAGAACTCGTCGCCCCGCCCGACGGGCTCAAACACCGCCTTCTGCGGGCGGCCTCTCGCGAGGAACTGGTCGCCTCGATCCGCCGGTCGCTGCGATTCATGCGCGAGGGCGGGACGGCTGCGTTCATGGATTTCCGGGAGGGCGGCGTCGAAGGGGTATCGGTCCTCCGGGAGGCGGCTGAGGGGATCGACATCGAGGCCATCGCCTACGCCCGGGAGTCGATCGAGGCGATGGAGGCAGGCGACGGATTCGGCGCCAGCGGCGCCAACGACGCCGACTTCGACCGCGAGCGGGCCGCGGCCCGCGAGGCCGACAAACCGTTTGCGATCCACGCTGGCGAGGGCGATCCCAGCGACCTGACGCCCGCGCTCGACCTCGATCCCGCCTATCTGGTCCACGTCGTCCACCCCGAGCACGAACATCTCGAACGGATCGAGCGCGAGTCGGTTCCGGTCGTCTGCTGTCCGCGCTCGAACCTCGTCACCGGCGTCGGGCTCGCGCCCTTCGAGGAACTCGCTTCCAGAACGACCCTCGCGCTCGGGACCGACAACGTGATGCTCAACTCCCCCTCGATGTTCCGGGAGATGGAGTTCACGGCGAAGTGTTCGGAACTCCCCGCCCGCGAGATCCTCCGGATGGCGACCGTCAACGGGGCCGAGATCGCCGGACTCGACTACGGCCCGATCGAGGCGGGCGAACGGGCCATCGTGATGGTCGTCGACGGCGACTCGGACAACCTCGCGGGCGCTCGAGACCCGATCCGGGCGATCGTCAGGCGTGCGGGCGTCGACGACGTCCGGGCGGTCCACGCGCCCCCGGCGTGACCGGCGGGCGTGGCCGGCGGGACCATGCGAACACACGATACAATTATTACGGTTCCGGTCGTATGTCACACGATAGCGCATGTACGATCGGATCCTGGTTCCAACGGACGGCTCGAGGGAGGGCGAGCGCGCCGTCGAGTACGCCCTCGAGCTCGCCGCGACCCACGGAGCGACGGTCAAAGCGATCTACGTCGTCAACGCGGCGAGCTACGGCGGGCTCCCGATGGAGACCGCCTGGGACGGGATCAGCGACGCCCTCCGGGAGGAGGGCCAGTCCGCGGTCGATCGCGTCGAGGAGATGGCCGAAGCGCGCGGGGTCGAAGCCGAGACCAGCGTCGTCGAGGGATCGCCGAGTCGGGTGATCGTCGAGCAGGCGGCCCCCGATCGCTGCGATCTCGTCGTAATGGGAACCCACGGCCGGGGCGGAATCGACCGGCTCCTGCTCGGCAGCGTCGCCGAACGCGTGGTTCGGTCGTCGCCCGTGCCCGTCCTCACCGTCCGCGTCGGCGACGAGAGCTACGAGGAAGCCGCCGCGGGCGTCGAGGCCGCCGTCGAGTGATCAGACGGGCCGGAGGTGCTCGCAGTCGCCCGCCGCGACCGTCTCTCTCCGTTCGCCCGTCTCGATCACCAACCCTCCGGAGTCGGTGACGTCGACCGCCCGGCCGACGACCGCGCCCCCCGGCGCGTCGACCCGGACGCACCTCCCGATCGTCGCCGTCAGTTCGCGCCACGCGGGGACGACGCCCTCGAGATCCCCCCGGAGCGCGTCGAACTCCGAGAGGAGTTCGTGGACGACGGCCCGTCGATCGACGTCGCCGACCAGTTCCCGAAGCGTCGTCGCTCCCTCGGACAGTTCGCCGGAATCGACGTTCGCGTTGAGTCCGACGCCGACGATCAGCCACCCGATCCGGTCGGCCTCGCCTTCCATCTCCGTGAGTACGCCCGCGAGCTTGCGGTAGTCGGTCGACTCGTCTCCCGTGAGGACTACGTCGTTGGGCCACTTGATCCGGGCATCGACGCCCGCAGAGCGGACGGCTCGTGCGGTCGCGACCGCGCCCGCGAGCGTGTAGAGGGGGGCCCGCGCGGGTGCGATCGAGGGCCGCGAGAGCATGGAGAGCCAGATCCCGCCCGGCGGCGAGGACCACCCCCGGTCGAGGCGCCCCCGGCCGCCGGTCTGTTCGTCCGCGACGACGACCGCGTCGGTCGCCCCTTCCGCCGCGAGCTCGCGGGCGCGGGCGTTCGTGCTCGGGAGCGAATCGTGGTACTCCACCGCGAACGGGGCGTCGAGGCCGTACTCGAGGGCCGGTCCGTTGTACTCGGGGACCGACTCGAGGACGTACCCCTCCGACCCGCTCTCGACCTCGAACCCTGCCTCCCGGAGGGCCTCGACGTGCTTCCAGATCGCCGCCCGGGAGACCGCCAGGCGCTCGGAGAGTTCCGGTCCCGAGACCGGTCCCGCAGCGAGCGCGTCGAGGATCGCCCGTCGCGTGTCGTTCATGGCGGGGGAACGAGGGGGGCCCACTTCAGAGGTACGTCTCCGCCATCGTCTCCGCTAGGAGGCCCTCGGGGTCGAGGACGATGAAGACGACGACGAACGGCTCCTCGGGATCGATGACCCAGACCGAAAACGGCGGCTCCTCGTCCTCGGCTGCCCGCGCGACGAGCGGCTCGATGGGTTTCTCGCCGTCGCGGAACTCGGCAAAGAGATCGCGCTGGCCGGACTGGTCGGCGAAGGTGTAGACGACGCCGTTGGCCCGACCGTCGGTGTCCTGGGTCACTCTGGCGTTCATCGCGTCGCCCGCCGAGCGGGCGGCCTCGAAGCAGGTCTCGGCGGCCTCGAAGATCGGCTCGCGTGTGCGGAGAAAGCGAAACCGAGTGTCGGTGAGGACCGTCCAGTCGGCGATCGCGGGCTCGTCGCCCGACCAGTCCAGCGTCGCCTCGATCCGATTACCCGACGCGAGGTCGGGCGCGCTCTCTCGGGGGACGTACGTCGGGTCCGCCGACTCGACGTCTAAGAGCAGCCACTCGTCGTCGTCGCGGCCCGGGAGAACGCGAAACCGGCCTTCGGTCGCCGCCATCTACTCGAGCTCCCGGAGCTTCGCCCGGCCGGGTTCGATCAGTTCGTCGAGGGAGGCCGCGAGCGCGCCCTTCGCGTCGGCGGGATGGAGTTCGCCGCTTTCCAAATCAGCCGCGAGGTCCTCGTAGCTCCCGTACTCGAGGTCGCCACCGTACTCCTCGGGGCGCTCCACGACGACTTCCGCGAACCGGGGGAAGACGTGGTACTCGAACAGTTCGAGGACCGGGTTCTCGAGGTCGCCCTCCGGGTCGCGCGTCGGCGGGCAAAAGGCCGAGTTGACCTTCTCCGCTAACTCCTCGGTCGAGTCGGCCATCGAGATCGTCACCCCCGCGCTCGAGGACATCTTTCCCTCCCCCGTGGTGAGGTCGGCGACGATCGGGGTGTGCAGACAGGGCCGGGCCTCGTAGCCCAGTTCGGGCAGCGTCTCGCGGGCGAGCATGTGAACCTTGCGCTGGTCGATGCCGCCGACCGCGAGGTCGAGGTCGAGGTACTCGATGTCCAGGGCTTGCATCAGCGGGTAGACGACGTGGCTCACTCTCGGGGTTTCGCCGCCCTGGAGCTCGGCCATCGCGCGCTGGGCGCGATTCAGCGAGGTCTCGAGCTCGAGGGCATGGAGGTCGAGGCCGTAGTCCTCCTCGAGTTGGTAGGACGAGCCGTAGACGAACTCGGTGTTTTCCTCGTCGAGGCCATAGGCCAGAAACTGTGCTTTCATCCGTTCTGCGGTCTCGCGGATCTCCTCGAAGCTTCCCTTGCCGTTGAGGTAGGCGTGGACGTCCGCGAGCAGGACGACGACTTCCATTCCCGCCCGCTGGAGGTCGATGAGCTTGTTCGCGGTCAGCAGGTGGCCGACGTGGAGCACGCCGGAGGGCTCGTAGCCGACGTAGGCGCGCTTGCCCGCGGGGTCGGCCGCGAGCGCCTCGACCTCCTCACTCGTGACGGCCTCGGCGACGTTTCTCGTGATCAACTCGGCGGGGTCGGCTCCCGAGGAACCCTCGGAGCCGGCCGTGTCGGTGGTCATGTAGGTACGGTGCCGGGGGAAGGATTTAGGCGTTTGCGAATCGCGTTACCACGCCGGTCGCACCGGCGCGGTCACGCGTCCGTAAGCACCCGCAGGACGAGCCCCGTCAGGATGACGGCGGCCCCGAGGAGCGATGTGATCGGCTCCGGGAGGAACAGGAATAGGACGCCGGCCAGCAACACGACGGTCGAGATGCGTACCATGATCGATGGTTGGCGCCCGGAGGGGTAATCCTGTTGCAAGCATCGCCAGCCGGCGGTCAGTCACGAACCGTCGCCGACTCCGCCGTCCCCTCCGCGAGATCGACCTCGACCCTCCGGGCGGCGTAGCCGAAGACGTCGCTGTAGCCGTACGGAGAGACCAGCACCGGGTAGAACGGCTCCTCGGCGGTTCGGGCCTCGCCGTCGGCGGCCGCGAACGCCTCGCCGGCGTCGACCCGGGTGAAGTTCTCGACGAAGACCTCGTAGTTCTCCGCGTGCCCCTTCGAGAGCCGATCGACGAGCCGGAAGACCGGAACGTCCCGCCGGACGGTGTCCCCCGGCAGGGCGCCGACGGCGGTCAGGAACGCCCGGGTCAGTCGGTCCGCGTTCTCCGCCGCGGTCTCGCTTCCCTGGAGACCACACTCGACCTCGATCGTCTCGACGGCGGTAAAGAGCCGACCCGCGGCGAACGGGCCCGAATCCACGATCGCGGTGATCGGAAGCCGGGGGCAGATCTCCCTCGCACGGTCGCCCAGCCCGTTGACGATGGCGAACGGCTCGGCGTGGCTCTGGGTCGAGTGCATCGAGAACGTCAGACAGTTCTCGAGTTCGGCCGCGAGTTCCGCGGCGAGGCGACCCTCGTGGGTGTCGGCGTCGGGGTCGCCGGGAAAGGCCCGGTTCAGGTCCTCGTCAAGAAAGCGGACCCGTCGTTCGAGGGCCTCCTCGTTGGCGACGATCAGCTTCACCGGCCGGCTGACGTCGGGGTCGTCGTCGAGCAGGCGTTCGATCGCCCGGACGCCACAGGGCTCGTCGCCGTGAACCCCGGCGACGACCGCGATCTCGGGGTGGCCCGACCCGAGTTTGGCGACTTTCATCGCCGGACGTAGGTCGAGCCGGTTGAAAGGCGGTTCGATTCGGCGACTTCCCGTCACCCTCGGTTCCCGGCGTGCCGGTTACGTAGGTGGAGTCCGAAGGTCCGTCCGTGAACGACCACACCCGCGAGGAGTCCGTCGGGCCGCCGACATCGGGTAATCCCGCCGGCTGGGACGCCGGCAGGGGCCCGTCAAACGGGTGGGAACACGGCACGCTCCGGCTTTCGGTCGTCCGCGGCGTCGCCCTCTACAACGACGGCGCGTTCCACGAGTCCCACGACTGCTTCGAGGCCGAGTGGTACAACTACGGCCGGGGCACCACGGAAAGTGCCTTCCTCCACGGGATGGTCCAGGTCGCCGCGGGCGCCTACAAGCACTTCGACTTCGGCGACGATACCGGGATGCGCTCGCTGTTCGAGACCGCCCTCCAGTACCTCCAGGGCGTACCCGACGACTACTACGGTGTGGACGTAACCGACGTCCGGGCCACGCTCTCGGAGGCGCTGGCCGAGCCGGCGACCCTCGAGGGCTGGCGGATCGAACTCGACGGCGACCATCCGGCCGCCCGGGAGGCCGACTACGAGTACGCGGCGGGTCTCGAGTAGAGATCGAATCGCGAGAGAGTGGAAACCGGGGCACTTAACCGTGATTCGACCCAACGGACGGCCGCGTGCGAGGGTAGCCAAGCGGCCAACGGCGGCGGACTCAAGATCCGCTCTCGTAGGAGTTCGTGGGTTCGATTCCCTCCCCTCGCATCGCACGAGGCGCGCCGACGCGCCGCGATGCGGCAAGAGAGCGCACCTCTTGCCCTCGCAAACTACTGATCGAACCCGGAAAGCGACGGCTACCGACCGTATCGACAGCCCACGCCTGCCGAGACAACCACAGGGCTTTGACGGTTGGTCCCATTTGTCGCCGACATGAGCGACACGCGCGAACCACGGATCGAGGTCGCCCGCCGGGCGGCCGAGATCGGGAGCGAGATCGCCCTCGAGTCCTACCGGGCCGAACTCGCGATCGACTACAAGGACGGGAAGACCGACGCGGTCACCCAGGCAGACCGGGACGCCCAGACCGCCGTCGTCGAGGCGATCGAGGCCGAGTATCCGGGGGAGACGGTCGTCGGCGAGGAGGAGGGCACCCCGAAGGAGGTCCCCGAGTCGGGCCCCGCCTGGATCGTCGATCCCATCGACGGCACGAACAACTACGTCCGGGGGATCCCCGTCTTCGGGACCGCGATCGGCGTCGTCCGCGACGGCGAACCGATCGCGGGCGCCTCGGTCTTTCCCGCGCTCGAAGACCGATATCTGTCGGGTCCGGAGGGTGCCACCCGAAACGGCGAGGCGATGTCCGTCTCGGCCGTCGACGATCCCGAACTCGCCACGCTGTCGCCGACGTTCTGGTGGGAACGGGATCGTCGCGAGGAGTACGCCGTTGCCTGCCGGGAGATCGTCGAGCGCTTCGACGACATGCGCCGCTTTGGCTGCGGGCAGGCGACGCTCGCGATGGTCGCCTCGGGGGCGCTGGAGGGAACGATCTCGAACGTCTACGCCCACCCCTGGGACACCGTCGCCGGCGTCCACATGATCCGGGAAGCGGGGGGACGGGTCACGGATCTCGCGGGCGAGCCCTGGCGCCACGACAGCAGGGGGCTCGTCGCGACCAATGGCGCCGAGGGGATCCACGGAGAGGCGCTCGCGGCGGCTCGCGCGACCGACGAGGTGCGGTAGGACCGACTCGCGATCCGCCGCCAGCGCCACAGGATCGGAACCATAAAACGGTCGTACGACGGGGTATCGGGCATGAACGAGTTCGTCGATCGCGTCGGCCCGGTGCGTCTCTGGGTCGCGGTCGTCATCGCGGCGGCGACGGCCCTGGTCGTCGGGATCGTCGCCTTCCCCCAGCGGGTCTACGTCGATTTCGTCTGGCAGTACTACTGGGGTCCGGTCGTCGCCGACGCCCACAGCTGGTCGTGTGTCGCCTGGAACGGCGGCGCGGCAGTTGAGTGTGGCCCCGAGACGACCGGGCCGACGGCCTCTCCGGGGTACACCGTCGTCTCGTACGCGGGTTACGTACCGACGCTGTTGCTCCTGCTCGTCGGTATCCTCTTTCTGATCAGGCGCTACGACGTCGATCGCTACCGGGCGGGCTTTTTCGCCCTCTTCCCGTTCATGCTGTTCGGGGGGGCACTCCGGGTCGTCGAGGACGCGAACGCGACGGCGTTCGCCCGAACGGGGGAGCTGGCGATCCCGATGCCCTACTCCGGATTCTTGATCAGCCCGCTGATCTACTTCACGGTCTTTTTCGTCGCGCTCGCGGCGGCGGCGATCGCAGTCATCGCCGACCGGAAGGGGTACGTCGAGGGCTACGAGTACCCGCTTGCGGGGATCGGGACGACGCTCCTGGTCGGGACGATCGCCTACCTGAGCTACGTCGCGGCGACCGAACCCTACTCGACGTTCCACCCGCTGATCCCGCTGGTCGTCCTCGTCGGGGCGAGCGCCGTCACCGCGATCACGTGGTGGTCCATAGAGACCTACGCGCCCGAGACCAACTTCGGGACCCGCTACATGGGGATCGTCGTCATCTGGGCCCACGCGGTCGACGGCGTCGCGAACGTCGTCGGCCTCGACTGGGCGACCGCGCTCGGCCTGCCCGCGAACCTCGTCCCGAAACACCCGATCAACGCGGCGATCGTCGACTACACCGGCCGGCTGCTCCCCGCCGACGTCGTCGCCGTCACCGGCCAGGCCTGGCCGTTCCTGCTCGTCAAGATCGCCGCGGCCGTCCTCATCGTCCGGGTGTTCGACGCCCGGTTCTTCGAGGAGAGTCCGCGTCTCGCCTACCTCCTGATGGTGACCGTCGTCGCCGTCGGCCTCGGCCCCGGCACCCGGGACATGCTCCGGGCGACCTTCGGCGTGTAGACCGCGGGGGTTAATCCGCCTCGGCCGGCAAGGAGGTCCATGAAGGAGTCCGAGGGCTGGTTCCGGGACGTCGAGCCCGGGGATCTCGAGGGCGCCCGCGCGGCCATCACCGACGGGCGTGCCGACGAGCCCCGCGACTGGCCGGTCGCGGCCGTCGAGACGGGGTTCGCGGCCGATACGGAAGAGTACTACGACGCGCTCCACGGGGCGACGCTCGCGGCGACCCGAGCCGCCGTCGCCGAGCGCGAGGCCGCCGACGACCGCCGGCTAATCCACATGGTTCGGGCGATGGACGACTGCCGCCGGCTCTCGAACGAACTCGCCGAACGCCTCGCGGAGTGGGGCAGTTCGGTCGACGAGGGCGGGACCGGCGTCGAGTACGCCCGCACGGTCGTCGCGGGCGAGTCCGGTCCCGCCGATCCTGCGGTCCGGTCGCTCGCCGATCGGGTCGTCGATCTGGCCGACGAGGCCGACCGTCTCGAGGACGACGTCGAGCGGCTGGCGGCCTCCGTTACCCCCAATCTCGCGGCGCTCGCGGGACCCGTCCTCGCCGCGCGGCTCTGTTCGCTGGCGGGCGGACTCGAAACGCTGGCGAAGAAACCCAGTGGCACGGTCCAGGTGCTCGGCGCCGAGGACGCGCTGTTCGCCCACCTCCGGGGACAGGCCACCTCGCCGAAACACGGCGTCATCTACACCCACGACGCCGTCCGGGGGACGCGTCCCGAGGATCGCGGTTCCGCAGCGCGGGCCCTCGCCGGCAAGCTCTCGATCGCCGCGCGGATCGATCACTACTCGGGCGACCGACGGCCGGAACTCGAGGCCGACCTCGCCGAGCGCATCGAGACGATCCAGGCGCGCGCCGGGGACGGACCCGAGGGGGACGGCCATGAGTGAGACCCTCCCCGAGGGCGTCGAACGCCGGGAGATCGACGGGCGCAAACGGCTCGCGACCCGCGGTGAGGCCGTCTACGGCGAGCCCACCGACGGCGAGTGGCGCGCCTGGGACCCCGATCGGTCGAAGCTCGGCGCGATGATCGAACTCGGGATGGACGTCGGGCTCTCGGGCGGCGATCGAGTGTTGTACCTGGGTGCTGCAAGCGGCACTACAGTGAGTCACGTCGCCGACTTCGCGGGGCCGACCTACGCCGTCGAGTTCGCGGCCCGGCCCGCACGCGACCTCCTCTCAGTCGCCGATTCCCGGCCGCGGCTGTTCCCGCTTCTCAAGGACGCCCGCAAGCCCGAGACGTACGCCCACGTCGTCGAGGCTGGACTCGACGCCGTCGTCCAGGACGTCGCCACCCGCGGCCAGGCCCGGGTCGCCCGGTTGAACCGCCGATTCCTCGCCGACGATGGCCGGCTCCTGCTTTCGGTGAAGGCCAGAAGCGAGGACGTCACCCGCGGTCCCGAAGCCGTCTTCGAGGAGGTCCTCGAGGAACTCGAAGAGGAGTACGAGGTCCTCGAACGGAGTCGCCTCGACGACTACCACGACGACCATCTGGGCGTGGTCGCCAGCCCGCGCTGACGCGGACTCCAAACCGTTATTTACCGTCGGCGGGAGATTCCGGACGATGGAACGGGGGTCGCCGGAGGCGTTCACGCGGATGGGCACGCTCGGGATCGAAGAGGAGTGTTTCGTCGTCGACGAGCGGGGCCGGCCCACGAGCGGAACCGACGAACTCGTCTACGAGAGCGAACCCCCCGAGATTCTCGAGGACCGTCTCGACCACGAGCTGTTCAAGTTCGTGATCGAGACCCAGACGCCAGTCATCGAGCGTCCCGAGGACGCCCGCGAGGCCCTGCTCTCGATCCGGGAGGCCCTGGTCGATCACGCCGGCTCCCAGGGGTTCGGGATCGCCGCAGCGGGACTGCATCCGCTGGCGAACTGGCGCGAGCTCGAGCACGCCGAGAAACCACGCTATCGCTCCCAGCTCGATCGGATCCAGTACCCCCAGCACAGAAACACGACCGCTGGGATCCACGTCCACGTCGGAGTCGACGACGCCGACAAGGCGGTCTGGATCGCAAACGAGTTGCGGTGGTACATGCCGATCATGCTCGCGCTGTCGGTGAACTCGCCCTATTGGTGTGGGTTCGACACCGGGCTCGAGTCCGCCCGCGCGAAGATCTTCGAGGCGCTGCCCAATACGGGGATGCCGACCCACTTCGAGGACTTCGAGGCGTTCGACGCCTTCGAGCGCCTGATGGTCGAGAGCGACGCGATCGAGGACCGGGGGGAACTCTGGTACGACGTCCGACCCCACACCGGCCACGGCACCGTCGAGATCCGGGCGCCCGACGGCCAGGCCGACCCCGACGTCGTCCTCGCGTTCGTCGAGTACACCCACGCGCTCGTCGAGGCGTTAGCCGACGACTACGACGACGGCGTCCCCTCGAGGAACCATCGCCGCGAACTCCTCGACGAGAACAAGTGGCGCGCGATCCGCCACGGCCACGACGCGACCTTCATCGACCGCGACCTGTCAGGGACCGTCTCGCTGGGCGAGGTCGTCGAGCGGGAGTGCGATCGGCTTGGAATCTCCGGCATTCGAGAGGTCCACGACCGCGAGAGCGGCGCGACTCGTCAGCGCCGACTCCGCGAGGAAAGTGACGACGTGCTCTGTGCGTCGCTGGACCTCGAGACCGGCGAGTAGAACCCGAGGTATCGGGAGCGTCACGGACGGGCGAGCGTCGAGCACACTCCGTCCCGGGTCGGAATGCACCTACTACCGTACGTCGACCGTCCGATCCAGCCGAAGTGCATTCGATGGGGATAGTAGAATCGGACGTGACATCCTCCCGCGCCTGAAGACGCGGGCCTCCCACGCCCACGAAAAGGGCGGTTCGTTGGGACCTTCTGGTTTCGAGTCCGACGAACTCATGGCGGTGCCACGTCGCCGTTACTCCTATCCCACACGGGACTCGGAGGTACTTGGGTATGTTTCGTCGGTCTGCGTTCCCGAGGGCTTACTTTTTGATGAGGCAAACACCGAGTCAACTGCCAGTTTTCGGGGTGTCGAGACGCGACGGTTCTCCGTCACGGCGACGGATAAATATACGCCCGTGAGGCACCTAACCCTTCCGATTCGGGCGTTTGAACAGATGAAGACGGCGATTCATCCACGCCGTAGAGTGGTCACTGCAACACTTGAATATTCAGAAGGAACGTGGCGATCTAGTTCTCAGCGACGCTCGGAGGCTTGTTTAATCGGGAAATCCACTCGTGGTGAGAAGCGCTTTGAGCTGGAGCCTGTGATGCGTATTCATCCATTGCGCTAATCACTCAACGGCGTGGTATTCTCGCCTGCGAGTCCTATAACCCTCGTTTTGGATGGCATGGCCGCATCCTATTTATAAAAATATACTGACTAATAAATAAACCTATTGGATTTCTTTGTTGATAACAGGGAACCGTTCTACAAGCTCGAAACACTCCTGTAGTTCCCCAATAGCCAATATATCGATTATATAATCGGGTTCTGAGATCCGTTGACGGTCCGATAGACGACCAATCGATTCAGATTTATATTTTATTCGATCAACGTTTTAATTCGATAGGAATGGTAGATCGATGTACCGGATCCGGAGACTGTCTCACCAGCGCGCGTGGCAACCGTCTCAAAACGATCGGATCGAAGGATTCTCTGATAGAGAATTCTGGAAGCCACCGATAGCCGCTCTACCGGACACGTTCCGTTTACGCTCCTCTCGTCTCTCGAGACCACTCGGGACCGACTGGGACACAGCCAGTAGGGATTACAAACATAGGTCAGTAAATCCAGGATCGTTGAAAAGGAGTGGTCGATGCGGCCCCGGACACGCGCTCCTGAGCGGAACGGGTTTGCGGTGGGACCGTCTCCGGGAACGATCGAGTCAATTCTCTATTAGAGAACATGGGGCCGCCCGCGGATCGCTACTGGGACCCTCACTCTCCGTTTTGCCCGCCGAGTGGGGAGGGTTTCGGGAGTTTCGAAGCCGATCCCTGCTCCGGTTCCCGTGCTCGGGCCGGCCATGTGTTTTCTAACGGGAAATGAAAGCCCATTGGAGCGCCGCGAGACACGCCGGAACGGAACGTCAAGGGCACGAAAAGAGTTATAATGGCTCGATCGAGTTGTGTATCCGACACAGGATGAGCAGTAGACGTCAGTACCAACGGGAGTTCGTCCGAACGTTTTTCACCTCGCCGACGGCCGTCGAGGGAGACGATTCGGCGAAGATGTTACGGAGCGCGTCACAGCTTCGAGGAATGCAGGCACCCGACGCCTGGATTCCGGACAACGAGGACGCGACGGCGCCCTCGATGCGCGAGGAGGGAGTCGAGAATATCGTCGAGGTCGTCTCCGAACACGGAGAGGAGTTCCCCGGCGAGATCCACCCGCGCATTGTCTGGCACAGGGACGATCCCTCGACCCGGTACGAGGGGTTCCAGCAGATGCTCCGGATCGCGGACCCGGAGGCGGGGGCCGTCGAACACGTCGACGGGTTCGTCATCCCCGAGGTCGGCGATATAGACGACTGGAAGAAAGCCGACGAGTTCTTCACGATCATCGAATCCGAACACGGGCTCGAGGAGGGGAGCCTCTCGATGTCGGTCATCGTCGAGAGCGGGGCCGCCGAGTTGGCCCTCGGAGACCTCCGCGAGGAGATGGGCAACCCCTCGAACAACTTAGAGCGGCTCTTCATGCTCGTCGACGGCGAGGTCGACTACACCAAGGACATGCGCGCGATGACGCCGACCGGCGAGCTGCCGGCGTGGCCCGAACTCCGCCACAACACCTCGCGGGGGGCGAGCGCCGCGGGATTGATCGCCGTCGATGGTCCATACGACGACATCCGCAACGTAGAGGGCTACCACGCCCGGATGGAGGAAAACCGGGCGAAAGGCATGATCGGGATCTGGTCGCTCACGCCGGGCCAGGTCGTCGAGGCCAACGAAGGGCCGTTGCCGCCGGAAACCGAACGCTGGCTCCTCGACGTCGGCGGGTCCGAGGTCGAACTGGACGACGTCGAGGGAGGGCAGGCCTACGACGGCACCGAACTGGGCCTCGAGGAGCTCGACGAGGGGATGTACCGTCTCGAGGACGGTGGTGAAATCCACGAACTCGACGAGGAGCAGTTACGGGAACGGCTGGTCGAGATGGTCTCGTACGTCCCGAGCATGGACGACATCGTCGATTCGATGGCGGAGTTCGAGGCCGCAAAGGAGGCCGGCAGGGGCGCCATCGCCATGACCCAGTCGGCCACGTTGGTCGTCGACGGGATCGAAGTCGAGATCAGCACCGACCGGATGTGGGACGAGGCGACCTACCAGGCCGCGGGGACGCCCATCGCACTGTTCCGGGACGTCCACGAACACCGGCCCGACCAGCACGACGAACTCAAGGAGCGGTACGGACCGGAAGTCGTCGAGCGGGCGCTGGACCTCGACGTCTGAGCGCGGGCGTCAGCAGCAGCCGGCCGGTTCGGGGGAGGCGAGAGTCGCGCCGACGGCTACCGTCAGGCATTGACTCACAAACTATATCCCGGTTTGAGATGAAGGAAGGACAAATGGCCTACGAGACACCGGCGAACTCGCGGGAGACACGGCAGGAGGGACCGCTGGGAGACGACGCCGCGGAGTACGCTGCACTCGCGGCGGACCTGCGGGCCGCGGTCGATGGCGCCGTCAGGTTCGACGAGTACGCCCGGGTCCTGTACGCCACCGACGGAAGCATCTACCGGGCACGCCCGGCGGGCGCGGTCGAGCCGAGGGACGTCGCCGACGTCCAGTCGGCCGTCCGGGTCGCCGCCGACCACGACGTCCCGATCATCGCCCGCGGCGCCGGCTCCTCGCTCGGCGGCCAGGCGGTCGGCCCGGGCTGTGTCGTCCTCGACCTCTCGACGCACATGGACGGCGTCGTCGAGATCCGGCCGGAGGACCGTCGCGCCGTCGTCCAGCCGGGGGTCGTCCAGGACGATCTGGATGCCCGGCTGGCTCCACACGGGTTGAAGTTCGCTCCCGATCCCGCCTCCTCAAACCGGGCGACCGTCGGCGGCGGGATCGGCAACAACTCGACGGGCGCCCACTCGGTGCGATACGGGATCACCGACGAGTACACCGAACGGTTGGATGTGGTCCTCGCCGACGGCAGTCGGATCGAAACTCGCGAGGTCGTCCTCGATAGCCCGGAGTGGGATCGGATCGTCGAGGGCGATTCACGCGAGGCGGAACTCTACCGGACGGTTCGACGCCTCGTCGAGGACAACGAAACGGAGATCGAGAGCCGGTATCCCGACCTCAAACGGAACGTCTCGGGGTACAACCTCCAGAAGGTCATCTATCGGAACGACGACGGCGAGCGGGCGATCAATCTCTCGAAACTGTTCGTCGGCGCCGAATCGACGCTCGGCATCGTCGTCGAGGCCGAACTCTCCCTGGTCACCAAGCCCGCCGAGACCGCGCTCGCGCTCTACTGCTTCGACGACCTGATCGACGCCCTCGAGGCGGTTCCCGTGGCCCTCGAGTACGACGTGAGCGCGGTCGAGTTGATGGACGACGAGGTGTTTCGCCTCGCCCGCGACTCCGAGCAGTACGCGACCTACGAGGAGCCGATCCCCGAGGGGACCGCCGCCGCCCTGATGGTCGAGTTCGACTCCGAACTGGTCGCCGACTTCGAGGCGGCGATTTCGCGGACGAACGAGCGCTTTCTCGCCTCAGGTACTGCCTTCGACGCCATCGAGGCGTACACCGACGACGCACAGGCGGACCTCTGGAAGCTCCGGAAGGCGGCGATCCCGCTCCTGATGAGCCTCGAGGGCGACCCCAAGCCGTATCCGTTCATCGAGGACGCGACGGTTCCCCCGGGAGAGCTCGCCGACTACACCCGGCGATTCGAGGAGATCCTCGCGGCCCACGACACCTCGGCGGCCTACTTCGCTCACGCAGGATCAGGCA
The DNA here is from genome assembly GCF_020177375.1 of Saliphagus infecundisoli. Classification (GTDB taxonomy): domain Archaea; phylum Halobacteriota; class Halobacteria; order Halobacteriales; family Natrialbaceae; genus Saliphagus; species Saliphagus infecundisoli. Next base: position 59,021 of record NZ_JAIWHV010000011.1, read on the forward strand.
CGCTCCACATCCGTCCAATCCTTTCGCTGAAAGAGGGGGAGGGAATCGAGACGATGCGATCGATCGCCGACGACGTGACCGACCTCGTCGTCGAACACCACGGCGCGTTCTCGGGCGAACACGGCGACGGACTGGCCCGGACGGAGTTTAACCCGAAGATGTACGGCAAGACGCTCTGGGAGGCGTTCCGGGAGCTCAAGACCGCGTTCGACCCCGACTGGCGGATGAACCCGGGGAAGGTGGTCTACCGCGATTCGAACCCGACGGACATGCGCGAGCACCTCCGGTACGGGGAGGGGTATTCCTCGCTGGAGTCCCAGACGGAACTCGACTTCTCGGACGAAGGGGGGTTTGCCCACCTCGTCGAACTCTGTAACGGCTGTGGGACCTGTCGCCAGACCGAGACGGACGTGATGTGTCCGACCTACCGGGCGACCGGCGACGAGATGACGACGACCCGGGGGCGTGCGAACATGCTCCGCGCGGCGATCAGCGGCGACCTCTCCGAGGACGAGCTCTACACCGAACGGTTCCAGACGGAGGTCCTCGACCTCTGTGTCGGCTGCAAGGGCTGCAAGTCGGACTGTCCGACCGGCGTGGACATGGCGAAGCTGAAGACGGAGGTCAAACACCAGTACCACGAGCGGGAGGGTTCGAGCCTGCGCACGAAGCTCTTCGGCCGGATCGACCGGCTCTCGTGGCTCGGATCGCTGGCGGCGCCGCTGTCGAACCGGGCGACCGCGATCCCGGGTTCGCGGCGGGTGCTCGAGTCGGCCTTCGGGATCGCGGCCGACCGCTCGCTCCCGCGTTTCGCCGACGAGTCGCTCCGGGAGTGGGCGGCGGATAGACGGCCGAGGGTCTCCGCCGAGGAGGCCGAGCGAAAGGTGCTCCTCTTTCCGGACACGTACACGAACTACAACTACCCGGAGCCGGGAAAGGCGGCGATCCGGGTCCTCGAGGCGGCGGGCGTCCACGTCCGCGTTCCCTCGGAGGTCGCCCCGAGCGGGCGCGCGGCCTACTCCGTGGGCCTGCTCGACATCGCGAAGGAGCGCGCACACACCAACGTGGACGTGTTCACCGAATACATCGACGACGGGTGGGAGATCGTCTCGGTCGAGCCGAGCGACGCAGTGCTCTTCCAGGACGAGTACACGGACCTCGTCGGCGATTCGGCCGTCAATCCCGTCGCCGGCCACTCGTACGGCGTCTGTGAGTACCTCGACGTCCACCGGCTGGTCGAGGGCATCGAGACGACCGATCCGACGACCTCCCTCACCTACCACGGCCACTGCCACCAACACGCCGCGGGGAAAGACCACCACGCGGTCGGCGTGCTCCGCCGGGCGGGCTACGCGGTCGACCCGCTCGATTCCGGATGCTGTGGAATGGCCGGCTCCTTCGGCTACGAGGCCGAACACTACGACCTCTCGAAGGCCATCGGCGAACTGCTGTTCGAGAAGATCCGGGCGAGCGACGGTGAGCAGGTCGTCGCGCCCGGGGGCTCCTGTCGGAGCCAGATCGGCGACGGCTCTGGAGAAATTCCGCCACACCCGATCGAGATGCTCGACCGGGTCGTCGTCCGGTAGGTCGCCTCTCGCCTCGTGTCCGGCGTGGGCCGAACCGGGCCCGTGATTCGAGGAGGACCTACGAGTAGGTGATGCTCAACTCGACGAGGTTCGCGGTGTTCTTGACGGCGTCTACGTACTCCGCTCTGGCGTCGTCGTTCGCCAGCCGACTTTTGGGGGTCGAGAGGCTCACCGCGCCCTCGACGGCGCCGTCCTCGGTCCGGATCGGGGCGGCCACACACCGGAGTCCCCGCCACCGTTCCTCGTCGTCGTAGGCCCACCCCTGTTCGGCGATCCGCTCGAGTTCCTCGTGCATCCGCCCCTCGTCGGTGATCGTATTCGGGGTTCCGGGCGGGAGCCCGCGGTGGTCGATGATCGCCTCGATCCGTTCGTCGGGGAGGTGGCCGAGGATCGCCTTCCCGAGCGCGGAGTTGTGGAGGGGCAACTGCGTCCCGATGTGGGTGTTGAGTTCCACCGAGTTGCCGCCCTTGGCGCGATAGAGGACGACGCCCAGCCCCCGCTCGTGGGTCGCGAGCGTGACGAGTTCGCCCGTCTCGTCGGCCAGGTCGTCGACCTTCGGCTTTGCGGCCTCGTAGAGGTCGATCTCGTTTCGGAGGATCCCGCCGACGGTGAGAAATCTGAGGCTCAACCTGTAGGACTCCCCTTCCTTGACCACGTACTCGTGTTCGCGGAGGGTACTGAGGTGGTTGTGGACCGTGCTCTTGTTCATCTCCAACACGGCGGCGATCTCACGGAGGGGTGCCGAGCGGAGTTCGGTGAGAGTCTCGACGATCTCCATGGTGGTTTCGAGGGCCTTGACCGGGTGGCGTGCGCCGTCGTTCATACAGGGACCAACGTGTCGATCGATCATCAAGGTATTCATCGATGGAGAACGCCCGGATCGTTGAAGAGTCCGTCCGCCCCTCCGCCACGGCCCCATCGCTGGTCGGCCGGCGTACGGTCGTCCCTGCCGGAGGACGATGGGAACACTTCCCAAACATTTATGAACGATACCGCTGACTCCTCGGACGTCATGGGCGACCAGCAACGGTTCGTACGGCCGGAGGCGATCGAGACGCTCGAGCTCGACTGGGGGACGATCAAGTGGCTGAGTACGCCGGAGACGACGGGCGCGGAGACGTTCAGTGCGGGGGTCGTCGTCCTCGAGCCGGGCAAGGGCCACGAGCGCCACACCCATCCTGACAGCGAGGAGGTGCTCTACGTCCTCAGCGGCGGGGGCGTCCAGACGATCGCCGACGAGGAGCGGGAGGTCACCGCGGGGGAGATGCTGTACATCCCCGCGGGCGTCGAACACAGCACGATGAACACCTCCTGGGAGCCGCTCCGCTTCCTGGCGATATACGGGCCGCCGGGCCCCGAGGCCGAACTCCGTCACCTCGCGGAGTGTACCGTGGTTCCGCCCGAGGAGCAGTAACTCAGGGACCCCAATATTGATTAGCCGGACCGACGATTGACGAGTCGTACATGAAGTTCACACGGGACGAGTCCCTCGATCGACTGGAGTCCGTCGTCGAGAGCGGCGAGCCGATCGTCGGCGCTGGTGCGGGAACCGGGATCTCCGCGAAGTTCGCCGAGCAGGGCGGCGTCGATCTGCTCATCATCTACAACTCCGGGCGCTATCGGATGAACGGCCGCGGGTCGCTCGCGGGACTCCTTCCCTACGGCGACGCGAACGAGATCGTCGTCGAGATGGGCAACGAGGTGATCCCCGTCGTCGAGGACACGCCGGTGCTCGCGGGCGTCAACGGGACCGACCCGTTCCGGGAGATGGACGTCTTCATCGAGGACCTCCGCCGGCGGGGCTTCTCGGGCGTCCAGAACTTCCCGACGGTGGGGCTGATCGACGAGGACAGCAGTTTCCGGCAGAACTTAGAGGAGACCGGGATGGGCTACGACCGCGAGATCGAGATGATCCGGGAGGCCAGCGACCAGGGGATGTTGACCTGCCCCTACGTCTTCGACGAGGCACAGGCCCGCGCGATGGCCGAGGCCGGCGCCGACGTCGTCGTCTCCCACATGGGGCTGACGACCTCGGGGGACATCGGCGCCGAGACCGCCCTCGATCTGGAGACGGCCACGGAACGCGTCCAGGCCCACCACGACGCGGCCACGGAGGCAAACGAGGACGTCATGGTGATCTGTCACGGCGGCCCGATCGCCTGGCCCGACGACGCCGCCTACGTCCTCGAGCACACGGAGGGCGTCGTCGGCTTCTTCGGCGCCTCGAGCATCGAACGCCTCCCCACGGAGGAGGCGATCCGCGAGCAGGCACGGGAGTTCAAGGAGATCGAGTTCTGATGGCCCCTTCCAACGAGGAGCCGACCGTCGTCATAATCGGGACCCTCGACACGAAAGGCGAGGAGATCGGGTTCGGCCGGGACGTCCTCGAATCCCAGGGCGTCGCCGTCCACCTCGTCGATGTCGGCGTCCTGGGCGAGCCGGAGATCGACCCCGACACGTCGGCGACGGCGGTGGCCGAGGCAGGGGGAACGACGCTGGAGGCGCTCCGGGAGGCGGGCGATCGGGGCGACGCAATGGAAGCGATGGGCGAGGGCGCCGCGAGCGTTGCGACGCGCCTCCACGAGGAGGGCGTCCTCGACGGAATATTCGGTCTGGGCGGCTCCGGAAACACCTCGGTCGCGACGACCGCGATGCGCGCCCTGCCCGTCGGCGTCCCGAAGCTGATGGTCTCGACCGTCGCCTCCGGCGATATCGAACCGTACGTCGGGACCCGCGACGTCACGATGACGTACTCGGTTGCCGATATCGAGGGGCTCAACCAGCTCTCCCGGACGGTGATCTCGAACGCCGCCCTCGCCGTGGCCGGGATGGTCACGAACGAGCCGGACGTGGAGGTCCCCGACAAACCCACTATCGGGATCACGATGTTCGGCGTCACGACCCCCTGCGTCCAGACGGCACGCGCGTGGCTCGAGGATCGGGGGTACGAGACGATCGTGTTTCACGCGACGGGGACCGGGGGACGGGCGATGGAGGACCTGATCGAGGAGGGGGTGATCGATGCCGTCCTCGACGTGACGACGACGGAGTGGGCCGACCAGCACGTCGGGGGCGTCCTCGCCGCGGGGCCGGATCGTCTCGATGCGGCCGCCGAGGCGGGCATCCCGCAGGTGGTCTCGGTGGGCGCCCTCGACATGGTCAACTTCGGCCCGCGCGATTCCGTCCCGGAGGAGTTCGAGGGGCGACGCTTTCACGTCCACAACCCGCAGGTGACGCTGATGCGGACGACGCCCGAGGAGAACGCCGAACTCGGCCGGATCATCGCCGAGAAGCTCGACGCGGCCCGGGGACCGACGGTGCTGGCACTGCCGCTTGGCGGCGTCTCCATGCTCGACGTCGAGGGAGAGGAGTTCCACGACCCCAAGGCCGACGCGGCGCTGTTCGATGCCCTGCGCGAGAACGTAGACGACCACGTCGAGGTGATCGAGACGGACCACGCAATCAACGACGAGGCGTTCGCCCGAACGATCGCCGAACGCCTCCACGAACTCGTGCAGGGAGAGTCCTGAACCGCGTCCGGCTCTCGAGGGCGAGTCATCGCCCGCGCCCGTGCCGTCCGATGACTGCGACGACCGGACATTATTGAACTGATAAGTCAGATGTATAGCCAAATGTTTTAACTTGTGTATCGTCCCACGTATTCACGAGTTGCCCAATCAACCATGACGGATAGATCAGAGCTACCGGACGGATTCAGGCGTAGTTATTTGAAAGCGATCGCCACCGGCCGCGGCGTCGGCTCCAGTCCCGCACTCGCGGACGGAACGCTCTACTTCGGCGGGACCGACGGCCGGATGTACGCCGTGGAATAGTCTCCCCGCGTGGACCAGGCCCGATCGGATCGGTTCGGCCGACCGTCGGCCGGCGTTGCCGCCCGAAATCGGGGACGCGCATCCCGGCGGCGAGCGGGAGGCGAGTCGGGTCTCCGGCGCCGTCTCGCCGTTCAATCCCCATCCGATATATGACATAATCACAGATAACTATGTTTTTCGATTGTTTCGGCCGTTTTGCGGGCGATCGACGGAGACGGGCGTGACCGGCAGCCCGTAGCATGCAGGATCCGAGACGCTTAGAGAGGTGATCCGACGAACGTCGGCCGCACCGAACGTAGCCGATCCTACAGCGGATGACCTCTATATAAATGGCGTTTTCCATAGTTAGAGCCGTTTCTGAAGAAACCGCGTCCGGAACGACGAAGACGATCCTTCCGATTTCGCTCTCTCCGCCGCCGGATCGATCGCCCGCGAACGGTGGTCGGCGACGAACGGATCAGGTTCGATCCGGCCGTCACACGTCGTTTCCCGTACTCACTCTCCGAATCAAGTGTGAGAAAACAACTACTTTCTTATGTTTTTTCCTCGTGGTGGCGATCGGGGGACCGGGACGCTCCGTCGGTCCCGGCCCGGGATCCGAACGGGACGAGCGGCGAGCAAGATTTATCCGCGCGGCCGGCCGATGGCCACCGATGACACCCGATGCCGACCGGGATCCCGACGACGGGGAGGACGTCGAGGTCCGGATCGTCGACGAGCCCGAAGCCTCGGAGGGCGAGTTCGACCGCCGGCTGACCGACCTGCTCGGGCGGCTGCTCGACACCGAGACCCGCGGAAAGGTCTACGTCCACGTGCTCCGCGATCCGGGGGCCACGAGCGAGGAAGTCGCACGCGGAACCGGGCTCTACCCGGAGACGGTCCGGCGGACGATAGCGGATCTTCGAGAGGAGGGCGTTCTCGACCGCCGGGAGCTCGAGGGCGAGAAGGGCCGGTATGGCTACACCGCGATCCAGCCGACAGAGCTCGCCGGCCGGCTCCTCGGGGAGTTCCAGGAGGGCCTGGATGCCCTCTTCGGAGCCTCCGACGAACCCGCCGTCGATCCGGTGACGATCGACGTCGAGGACGCCTCGGGGAGCGACGACGAGCGCGACGGCCACGGGGGGAGCGACGACGAGGAGTTCCCCGCGGGCGGGCGCTAGCGTTCCAGGATCGCCGGCCGCTCGAGTTCGACCTCGCTACCGACGACCTCGCCGACCGCATCCACCGCCTTCGTCGGCCACTCCTCGCCGGCGGGAGTCAGCGCCTCGAAGCCGTCGCCGACGAGGACGGTCCCCTCGCTTTTGGCCCCCTGGACCGTCGGGTTCCAGGCGTAGGCCATCGGCGCGTGGACGTCTGCGGGGTGGTCCGGCGTCGCGATCCACTCCCGGCCGGCGAAGCCGGCGGCGCCGCCCTGGTGGTGGAGTTCCCACTCGCCCTCGTAGCCCAGCGTCGCGTAGGCGTCCTGAATCGCCTCGAAGACGTCGCCCGCGGTGCCGGAGCCGGCGATCTCGCGGGTCGCCGCCAGCGCCGTCGTCTCGATCCTCGCGGCGATCGTGTGGCGGTCATCGAGCCAGGAAGGGGGATCGAACGCCACCGTTCGGGTACAGCTCGCGTGGAGTCCTTCGCGCTGGGCGGTCACCGAGAGGAGGGCGTAGTCGCCGAGTTCGCTCTCCGTGGGCGTGTAGTGGCGATACCGGGTCGCCCGGTCTGCGCCGCCGACGAGGGCGACCGGCGACTCGATGCCGCGTGCGCCGAGGGCGGCCCGCAGCGATGTCGCCGCCTCGTGTTCGGTGTCGTCGGGCGCGAGTCCATGGGCGACCGACTCGATGGCCGCCGCGGTGTCCCGGCCGAGGGCGCGGTAGCGTTCGACGTCGGTCTCGGTCAGGGGCTGGCGGAGGTCGACGGGATCGACGTGTTCGACCTCGGCATCTGGAACCGCGACGTCTGCGGCCGCGGGTCCCTCGACCCGCTCGGCGATTGCCTCGGGCAGCGAGGAGGCGTACCAGGGGAACGTCTCGACGGGCGTGTCGTCGGGCAGGTCCGGCAGCTCCTCGGCGGCGATCCGGTCGGCCTCGATGGTGTCCGTGAGCACCCGGAGGTCGCCGTCGTAGCCGACGGCCGCGACCCCGGCGTCCGTTTCGCGATCGACGACGTTCGAGCCGCCGGTCAGCCAGGCGAAGGCGTTCGGGCGAGCGAACCAGATCGAAGAGAGATCCTCGCCGTCGAGGACGGCCTCGAGGCGGTCTACTTTCTCCATGGACGGGCGTCGTCGGGCGCGGCCTTGAATCCGACGGACGGCCCTCGCCGGGGAGACGGGCAGCCTAAGTAGGGCCGATCCCAACCTCCTCCTATCCGTGTCGTACGACAGCCGCACCTCCGGTCTCCCCGGCCCGCTCGCCCGGGTCGGCTTCCCGCACCTGCTCGCCGCGACGGTCGTCCTCGTGACCGCGACGATCCTGCTGGGCGTCGCGGCGAAGGCCACCGGCTCCGGGCTGGCCTGCCAGGCGAACTGGCCGCTGTGTGACGGTGGCCTGCTGAACCTGTTCCCGGCGAACTTCCCGAGTTTCTTCGAGTGGATCCACCGCGTCGTCGCGATGGTCGCCGGCTTCTTCATCGTCGGCACCGCCCTCGCCGCCTGGTGGGGCGCGGTCGACGACCCGCGGGTGCGCTACGCGGTCACCCTCGGACTCCTCTTGACCCCGGTCCAGGTCCTCCTCGGTCGCGAAACCGTCCTGACCTACGAGATGACGATCCTCTCGCTTCACTTCTGGACCGCCGTCACCATCTTCGCGCTATTCGCCGTGGCGGTCGCCCTCGTCTGGGCGCCCTCGCTGTCGGCGGGCCACGTTACCGCCGCGATGGCGATCGGCGCCGCGGCCGTGCCCGTCCACGTCGCGCTGAGCCCGCTGTTCATCGGCTCGTACACCGCCGTGATCCAGACCGCCCAGTACGCCGCCGTCCTCGCCCTGCTGACCGCGGTGATCGTGGGCGCGATCGTCGGCCGCCGCCGGTACGACGGTCGGCCCGCGCGGGCGGTGGTCCTCGCCGCGCCCGCCCTCGCGGTCGCCGTTCTGGTGCTCGGGCGCCGTGCCGTGATGACGTTCGCGCCCGCCCTCGACGCCCTCTACCTGTTCGCCAGCGTGGCGCTGTTCGCGACCCTCGCCGCGGGCGTCGCCCTCGGCCGGCGCGATTAGACGGTCGAAACGCTCGCGGCTGCGAGAAACGCCGTTCCGACCCCGGCCGCGAGCAACAGGGAGTTCGAGACCGGGTTCGCGGCGGTCGTCACCGAAAGCGAGTACCGCCGGCTCGAGACCGGCCAGAAGGGGCGGATCCCCATCGGCGTCAGCCAGTCCGCGAGGAGGTGCGAGCCGATCGAGAGCGTCCCGACCGTGAAGGCGAACGTCGCAAGGATCGGGGCCTCGACTGGGGCCTCCTCGGTGGCGGCCACGGCGGCGACCGCGGCGAGGACGGCGCCGACGACGAGCGCGAAGAGGAGAGTGTGGGTCGGCCCCCGGTGGGCGATCAGCGGGACGCGGTGGTCGTAGTCGGGGGTCGTCGAGAGGGCGACGGCGACCGCCCCCCCGACGACCGCGAGCGCCTCGTAGCCCGCAAGGGCGACGGCGGCGCTGAGGGGCGCGTAGACCAGCAGTGCGGCGCCGTAGTGGCCGGCGCGATACATCTACCGAGCTGGACGGACGCCCGCGTGATAAATCCCCTCACGGCCGTATGTGGTCTATGGAGCCGCGGGCGAAAGCGGTTCCTCGACGTAGATCGACTCCCAGCCCCGGCGCTCCCGGATCGCCGCCTCGCCCTCGGCGGTGATCGCGTAGTAGTTCGTCCGTCGGTCGAGTTCCCCCTTCTCGACCAGGCCGACCTCGACCAAGGTGTCGAGGTTCGGGTAGAGCCGGCCGTGATTGATCTCGGTGTCGTAGTAGCCCTGGATCCGTTCGCGGACCGACTGCCCCGAGGGGCGGTCGGCGCCGGCGATGACGTAGAGCAGGTCGCGCTGGAACGCGGTCAGGTCGTCCATCTCCCTGCAGGAACCTATCCCGGGGTCGGCCGTGGTTATGATCGTCCTACCGTCCACAGGCAACCGCCACCGCGAGGGGCCGAGCGGGCGCGAGAGCTTTCCCGCTCGCCCTCGAAGCGGGCGCATGCGCACGAGCCTGAACGTCCCCGAGGAAATGCTCGCGGAGTTCGACCACACCTGGCAGGCCGAGGGGCTCGACTCGCGCTCGCGGGCGCTTCGGGAGGCGATCCAGGAGTACGTCGAGTCCCACCACCGCTTAGAGCAGGCCAGTGGCACCGTCGTCGCGGCGCTGATCTTCGACTACGCCCACGACCGGATCATCGAGGACCTCCACGACGTCCAACACGAGTTCCAGGCCGAGATCGACACCACCTCCCACGTCCACCACGGCGAGTGGTGTCTCGAGACCGTCTTCTGTGAGGGGGCGGCCGACCGAATCCGGAAACTCGTCTACCGGCTGAAGGACTTCGACGCCGTCGGCCGCGTATCGGTAGTCCTCCTGCGGGGCGACGGCGGACTCGAGGGCGAGGCGAGCGAGGACAGTCCGTGATCCCGGACCGGGATCGAGAACGGAAATCGAGGCCGTTATTCTCCCCCCTAGCCTACCCGGGGTGTGGAGAACGTCACCGACCGGACGAGCAACCCCTTCGGAATGCGCCCGCCCTGCGAGGAGGCGGTCTTCGGCTACGGCGACGCCAACGCCGACTTCCACCTGATCGGCGACCACCCCGGACCCCACGGCGGGGAGACGAGCGGAATCCCTTTCACAGAGACCGAGGCCGGGCGAGCAATCAGCACCCTCCTCTTCGAGACCGGCTTCGCGAGCGGACCTCCCGAGAAGCCGGTCCTCGAGAACGCCTTCTGTAGCTACCTCCATATGTGCGTCGCGAAGGGGGAGCCGACCGAGCGGGCGTACGCCGATCTGGAACGGTACTTCGACGCGGAGTTGCGCGCGATCAACGCCCACATCCTGCTTCCCGTGGGAGAGCGCGCGACCGATCACGTCCTCCGGGAGTACACGACCCAGCGCCACCGGTTCGGCCGGGAGCTCGATATGGTCGCCCTCCACGCGACCGACCTCCGGGGCCGGGGCTTTCTCGTGGTTCCGATCCGCGAGCCGACCGAGTGGACCGACGACGACGCCGAGGCGATCCGGGGAGCGATCGCCGCCATACTGGCTTCGGACTACCGCCAGACGAAAGGCGTCGCGACGCTCGTCGGCTAATCGAAGTCGCCGAAGGAGGTCTGACCCTCCCGCCGTCGCCGGCGTGCGGTCGAATCCGCGCCCGAAGCGTCGTCGGCCGCCGGTGGCTGCCCGCCGTCCCCGGTCTCGATCTCCGTCGGATCTTCGCCGGCGAACCCCTCGAGGCTCGTCTGGTCGCCCCCGGCGAACTCGAGGTTCGCGACTCTGACGCCAACCTTCCGGACGGGGTCGTCCTCGAACTCGGAGAACAGCGAGAGCGCGGTGCGCTCGACGAGCGGCGGATCGTCCACAGGCCCCGGCAGAGATGTCTCGCGGGTGTGGACGTCGTACGGCGGCGTCACCGCCTTCACGCCGATCGTTCGATACAGAGCGTCCTTCCTGCTGGCGCGGTCGGCGACCGCCGCCGCGAGCGTCCGGATCCGCTCGCGTTTGGGTGCGGCCTCGACGACCGCCTCGGCAAAGGCCGACTCCCGCGAGAGGCTCTTTGGTCGTCCTCGAGGCTCGACCGGGCGGTCGTCCTCGCCGCGGGCACGGTCGTAGAGTTCCCGGCCGCGCTCGCCGAAGGCCGAGACCAGGGAGTCGGGATCGGCCCTCGCGACGTCGCCCGCGGTCTCGATCCCCCGCTCGCGGAGTTCGCGGGCGGTGACGGGGCCGACGCCGTGGAGGAGGTCGACCTCGAGCGGCGCGAGGAACTCCTCGACTGCGCCGGGGGGAACGACCGTGAGCCCGTCGGGTTTGTCGTAGTCGCTGGCGATCTTCGCCGCGCTCATCGAGGGGGCCGCGCCGACACTGACCGTGACGCCGACGTCCCGCCTGACCCGCTCCTTGACGTGGCGGGCGAAGCCCTCGGCGACCTCCCAGCCAGTCCGGTCGGTGACGTCGAGGTAGGCCTCGTCGACGCTTACCTCCCGGACGACGTCGGCACAGTCGTGGAGGATCTCCCGGACCTCGCCCGCGACCTCCTCGTAGTGTTCCATGTCCACGGGGCGGTAGTAGCCCGAGATCTCGTCCTCGCTTCCTTCGCCCGCGTCGGCGTCCGACTCGTCGCGCCGCGGGAGCCGCTCCAGGGCGGTCGAGATCGCCTGGGCGCTCTCGACGCCGTGTTCACGAGCCTCGTAGCTCGCGGTCGCGACCGCACCGATGGTCTCTCCCTCCTCGTAGCCCATTCCGACGACGAGGGGCTCGCCTTCGAGTTCCGGCTCCCGGAGGCGCTCGCAGGCCGCATAGAAGCAGTCGGCGTCGACGTGGAGGACGATCCGCTCTTCCTCCTCGCCCTCGCCGCCGACGCCGGGGAGCCGGGAGCCGTCGTTCATCGTCCGTGTTCACCGACGGTCCAGGTCCCCGTCAACGTTGCGTCCTCGGGTGGGTAAAATCGCTCTTTCAGTCTCGCGAATACCTTTGTGATCGCCGACCGATATACGGATATGAAGCGTCGAACGTTCGTGGCGGCGGTCGGGAGCGGACTGGGCCCGACGGTCGCCGGCTGTCTGGGTAACGGTCCGGGGCCCGGGCGCGACCCCGCGGACGACGATGGAAACCGGAGCGACGGGAACCGAACGGGCGATCCGGGCGACCGAACCGATGGAACCCGGACCAGGGAGAGCGAGGACTCACCCGAGGGAAACGACAGCGACGGGACGGAGGGCGACGACCCGGACGGGGACGCCGACGGGAGCGGCTACGCCGTCGCGCTCGAGGACGACCCCGTCGAGACCGTCGGCGAGTTCGCCACCCTCCGGGTCGAACTCGTCGATCCCCACGTCGAACCCGGCTCGCCGGCGGCGCTCAAGGCGACGCTCACGAACGAGACCGAGGGGACGCTTGCAGTCTCTTCGGGTGCACCCTGGCCCTTTGGAGTTCTCTGGGCCGAGTCCGAGGACGGCGGCGAGTCGATCACGCTCTGGAACGATGCCTACGAGGAGAGCGAATACGTCGGAACGGACGGGAAACGCGTCGAGGATGTCGAGGACATCGGGGTTGGCGAGGAAATCGGCGCCGGGGAGTCGATCACCCGAGCCTTCGAGATCCACGAGGATACTCCCGGTCTCGAGCCGGGATCCTACGAGACGTCGATCACCGTCGGGATCGGACCTCGGGACGACTCCGAGGACCGCGAGAGCCTCGAGAGCGAACTCGTCCTCACGATCGGCGATGGCGATCGCGAAAACAACCGAACGGACGACCCCGACGACACGGGAAACGGCGACGACAGTGATCCTCGGATCGACGACCCGTCCTATGAGATCGAGGAGCCCGAACCCCCCGACGACCCCGCCGAGGACGACGACTGGAACGAGCACTATCTGGGCGAGGAGATGCCCGCGGAGCCCACCCTCGAGTTCGAGGCCCTCGACGGCGCCCGTCTCGAGACGTTCGCGCTCTCGATCGAGGACGACGAGGGCGACCAGTACGCCCTCGACCTGATCGAGAGCAGGGAGGGATTCGAGGAGCGATTCGACCTCGGAGCGATGGACCCGGAGGACCGAGAGCGGGTCCAAGCCGTCGATTTCGACGAACAGGTAGTCGTGGTGGCCGAATCGGGCTTCGGCTCCGGGTCGGTCCGCCACCGCTGGAAGCGCGTCGAGGAAAACGAGGGGGGTGTCCACCTCCACGGCTACTACACCCAACCGTACATCCGGACCGACGACTACGGCCCCCGCCTGTCGGTGCTGGTCGTCGAGCGCCCGGACGGGGATTTCGACCTGGCCCGCGCGAGCCTCACCGTCTCCCCGGATCGGCGGGTTCACTTCGACTCGACGGAGGGGGTCGTGACGGTGGACTCCAAGTGAGCCCCTGCCGGGAAGCCCGCCCTTTAGACGGTGGTCGCCGAACGGGCCCGCATGAACCCTGACCTCGACCGGTTCGACTCCCGGCGCTCGACCGTCCGCGCCGACCGCGGGATGGTCGCGACGAGCCAGCCGCTGGCGGCCCAGGCGGGTCTCTCGACGCTCCGGGATGGCGGCAACGCCTTCGACGCCGCGGTCGCGACCGCCGCGGCGCTGAACGTCGTCGAGCCCACATCGACGGGCCTCGGCGGCGACGTCTTCGCGCTCTACCGGACCGCCGACGGCGACATCGGCGCGATGCGCTCCTGTGGCGGGGCGCCCGAGGAGGCCACCATCGAGGCCGTCAAAGGGGCCTTGCGGGAGGCCGACCCCGAGGTACGGTCCTCCTACTACCCCGCCTCCCGGGGGTACGCGACCGACGAGGGAGAAAACGGCGAGGGGATCGAGATGCCGTTCCTCGGCCCCCACGCGGTGACGGTCCCCGGGACCGCCCGCGGCTGGGAGGCGACCGTCGAGGAGTTGGGACGACTCACGCTCGGCGACGTCCTCGAGCCGGCGATCCACTACGCGACCGAGGGGTATCCGGTCTCAGAGGTGATCGCCTCCCACTGGGCGGGCGCCGACCGCCTGTTCACCGACGACCACGCACGCGCGGCCTACCTCTTCGACGACGAGGCACCCGACGTCGGTCAGCGGGTCCGACTCCCCGAACTCGGTGACTCGCTCGCCACGATCGCCCGGGAGGGCGCAGACGCCGTCTACGAGGGAGAGATCGCCGACGAGATCGTCTCGGAGATTCGGGAAAAGGGCGGGTTCATGAGGCACGACGACCTCGCCTCCTTCGAACCCGAGTTCGTCGATCCCGTCTCGACGACGTACAACGGCAGTGAGATCTACGAGCTGCCGCCGAACAACCAGGGACTGATCGCACTCGAAGCCCTGAACATCGCCGAGGAGATCGGTGCGGGCGAGCACGACTACGACTCCCCCGAGCGGGTCCACGCCTTCGCCGAGGCGACGAAGCTCGCCTTCGTCGACGGCCACCGCTACATTACGGATCCCGCGTACGAGCAGATCCCGCCGCTCGGGTCGAAATCGTACGCCCACGAGCGGGCGGGCGAGATCGGTCCCTCGCCGATCCAGGATCCCGCCGTCGGCGTCCCGGGTTCGAACGCGGAGGATAGCGACACCGTGCTCCTGACGGTCGCCGACGAGGAGGGAAACCTCGTCTCGTACATCAACTCCCGCTTTGCGGGCTTCGGCAGCGGCCTGGTCGCGGGCGACACCGGGATCGCCCTCCAGAACCGCGGCGCCTCCTTCTCGCTGGATCCGGACCACCCCAACAGCTTAGAGCCAGGAAAGCGGCCGTTCCACACCCTGATTCCCGCGATCGGGGAGTTCCCCGAGCAGGGGTGGGCCGCCTTCGGCGTGATGGGCGGCTACATGCAGCCCCAGGGCCACGTCCAGGTCGTCTCGAACCTCGTCGACTACGGGATGACCCCCCAGGAAGCCCTCGACGCGCCCCGGTGGCGCTACCGCGAGGACGGTACGTTGGGAATCGAAGAACGGCTTCCGGGGGCGACGAAGCTCGCTCGGAAGGGCCACGACGTCCGCGTGCTTCCCCCGGTGATGTTCGGCGGTGCCCAGTTCGTCGGTCGGCCCGACGGGCTCGCGGGCGCGACCGAACCCCGCAAGGACGGGGCGGCTGTCGGTTACTGACGGCGGGAGTCGGGATCGACGTCGGCGTCGGTCCCCACGTCGGTTCCGGTATCGGTTCCTCGTCCCGTGTCAGTGCTGGCATCGGTTCCGGCGCCGACGCCCGCGGTGGTACCGTCGTCGATCGGTTCGGGGTGCTCGTCATGCCACTCTCGGCAGCGTTCCTCGACGACGCTCTCGGCGTGGCGATCGCTCGCGGCGTCGAACTCGATCGTAAAGCTCGTCCGCCCGGTCTGGATCGGCTCGGCGTCCCCGCCCCGTCGGTCCTCCTCGGGTGTCCGGGCCCGCAGGACCCGTTCTTCGACCTCGACAGCGGCCTCCTCCGGCGGGTCCCGGACGTCGAAGCTCACGACGAAGTCCCGCTCGACGTCGAACACCTGGTCGTCCCGGTCGCCCTCGGCGTCGCCTGCCGCCTTGCGGTAAGTGTAGGCCCCCGAGAACTCGAGGTCGTGGTCGGCCTCGGCGCTGACGTTGCTTTGGGTAAAGGTCGCGGTCTCGGGATCGACGACGGTCTCGCCCGCCCCCGTCGAGATCTCGCGGGCGCCCCCCTCGCGGTCGTCGTCCTGGAGGCGTTCCTCGGCGAACTCCGAAAGCGAGTCCAGACCCAGGCTGTCGCCGAGGTCCTCGATGACCCCGCCGAGGCCCCCCGAGTCGTCGACGTCGCGTTCGGTGTCCTCGCGGGGGATGAGACGGCGCTCTTCCTCGTCGACGTCGGCCTCGAAGACGGTTTCGCGTTCCTCGTCGTAGACCAACACGCCCGTCCCGCCGGCACCCGTACCGCCAGCGGCGCCGAAGGTGCCGAGGTAGTGGCCGGAGCCGGTCGTCGTCTCGCCCTGGTCGGCGATCGGCCAGCTGTCGTAGGCGAAGTCCTCCTCGGATCGAACGGAGTCGCCGGGAGCGGGATCGCTCCTCGAGGCGTTCCGGTCCGTGTTCGGGTCGGGGTCGTCCTGTGACATGGTACCCCGGATCTACAGCGAACGGGATATTAACGGTTGTGCGGACAGTCGCCTGCATGCCCGTCCTCGCCGGTCGAAAACGAGAGGTCGGTCGACGGCGCCGAGTGGGTGAGACTCCCCATCGAGATCACGTCGACCCCGGTTGCGGCGTACGCCGGCACGTCCTCGACGGTGATTCCCCCGCTGGCCTCCGCGAGGACCGCGGAGTCGGCCAGCCGGGAGACCGCCTCCGTGACCTCCGCGGGCGCCATGTTGTCGAGCAAGACGATATCGGCGCCGGCCGCCGCCGCACGCGGCGCGTCGGCGGCCGTCTCGACTTCGACCTCGACGTTCGTCACGAACGAGACCCGCTCGCGGAAGCGGTCGATGGCGCCCTCGAGACCCATCTCGGCGACGTGGTTGTCCTTTACCATCACCATGTGCGAGAGATCGAGCCGGTGGGTGTCGCCCCCGCCGGCGACGACTGCTCGCTTCTCGAGTCCCCGAAGACCGGGCGTCGTTTTCCGGGTCGCGGCGATCCGCACCTCCCAGCTCTCCTCGCGGGCGGCTTCGACGGCCCGCGCGGTCCGCGTCGCAACCCCCGAGGCGTGGCCCGCGAGGTTTACCGCGACCCGCTCGCCTCGAAGCATCTCGCGGGCCGGTCCGGAGACCGAGAGGAGCGGGTCGCCCGCCTCAATCCGGTCTCCGGGGCCGACGGCCCGCTCGACCTCACAGTCGAGGTAGTCGAAGACTGCAGTCGCCGCCTCAAGGCCCGCCACCGTGGCCGGCTCCGTGGCGTACAGCGTTCCGACCGTCTCGCCGGGGATCTGGTTCGTGACGTCGTGGTGGCCGACGTCCTCGGTCAACCACCTCTCGATGTCCGAGTCGGTGATCACGGCCGGTTCCCGGCCTCCTGGCCCGGGCTCTCGACCCCCCGTTCGTCCCCAGCGAGGTAGTGACAGCCCCGCGACTCGGGGTTCTCGCCGGCCGCCCGCGCGACCAGCAGCGCCGTGACGCAGGCGTGGCGGAGCTCGTAGAGCTCGCGGGCGGTCCGCGTACGGACGTAGGCGTCCACCTCGCCTTTCAGCCTGCGCAGGACGGCGGCCGCCCGGTGGATCTCCGCTGGCTCGCGCACAAGCCCGAGGTGGTCGTCCATCGTCCGGCGCAGCCGGCGGGCTTTCTCCTCGGCGAAGCGCTCGGGAAGGTCGGGATCCCGGTCCAAGAGCTCCGGCGCCTCGAGGGCGGGGTCGCTTCGCTTCGAGCCCGATCCCGCCTCGCTCGCCGCGTCCTCACCAGCCCGCAGCCCCCACACGAGGCCCTCGAGCAGGCTCGTGCTCGCGAGCCGGTTGGCGCCGTGGACGCCCGTCCGGGAACACTCGCCGACGGCGTAGAGGCCGTCGAGGCTCGCCCGTCCGTGGTCGTCGACCGCGATTCCGCCACACAGGAAGTGCTCGCAGGGCGCGACCGGGATCTCCTCGCCCGCGACCCCCCGTTCGCGACACATCGTCTCGAGGTCCGGGAACTCCTCGGCGAACTCCACGGGCAAAACGTCGAGGACGACCTCCCCCGTTTCCTCGCGCTCGCGGGCGACCGCGCGGGCGACGACGTCCCGGGGGGCGAGTTCGGCGTCCGCGTGGTAGGCAGGCATGAATCGATCGCCGTCGGCGTTTCGCAACAGTGCGCCCTCGCCGCGCAACGCCTCCGAGAGCAGGAACGTGTTTTCGCCATCATAGGCCGTCGGGTGAAACTGGACGTACTCCATGTCCGCGACGTCCGCTCCGGCGAGTGCGGCCATGGCGATTCCGTCCCCTGTCGCGCCCGCGGGGTTGGTCGACCGGGGGTAGAGTGAGCCGATCCCGCCGGTCGCGAGCACCGTCGCCCCCGCGTAGATCGAATGACCCGTCGGCGCCTCGTCGGTGAGGACACCCTGTACCTGGCCCTCGTGGGTCACGAGCTCGAGGACCGCGGTGTCCTGGCGGATCTCCACTCCCTCCATCCCGTCGAGATGGTTCAGAAACGGCCGGAGGATGTGGGTTCCCGTCGAGGCGTCGACGTGGAGGATGCGTTCCTCAGAGTGGGCGGCCTCGCGGGCGTAGTCGAACCCGGTTCCAGTGGAATCGAACTCGATTCCCAGGATCTCGACGAGGACCTCGTGGACCGCATCGTCGGCGTTCTCGACGAGCGTGTTGACCGCCGCCGGGTCGGCGGTCCCATCGCTCGCGACCAGAATATCTTGCTTGAGCGAGTCCGGATCGCCACGGGTCGTCGAGATCCCGCCCTGGGCCCAGTCGGTGCTCGCGCCTTCCGGCCGTTCGGCTTTCGTGACCACCAGAACCTCCCTCCCCTCGCGGGCGGCCGCGAGCGCGGCCGCACAGCCCGCGATCCCGCTGCCGACGACGACCACGTCCCGAAGTTCGTCGCCCATCTCAGACCTCCAGCATCCGTTCGAGGGCGACTCCCGCGAGCTCCTTTTCCTCGGGGGCGACCTCGATGACGTTTCGCTCGCGGCCCGCTACGAGTTCCTCTAAGACCCAGGTGAGGTAGTTGGGGTCGATCTGGCGCATCGCGTTGCAGTCCATGCAGGCGTCGCCACAGAGGGGGACGACGTTCACCTCGGGATACCACCGCCGCAAGTGATTAGTCAGGTGGATCTCGGTTCCGATCGCCCACGTCTCGCCCGGCTCGGCCTCCTCGATCGTCTCGCGGATCTCGGCGGTCGAACCCGCCCGGTCGGCCGCCTCGACGACCTCGCGGCGGCACTCGGGGTGGACGATGACGCTGGCCCCTTCGTACTCCTCGCGGACCTGCTCTATGTGGCTCTCGCGGAACCGTTCGTGGACCTGGCAGTAGCCCTCCCAGAGGACGATATCCCTCTTTGCGACCTCCGCGGCGTCTTTCCCCTCGGGGTCCCAGGGGTCCCACTCGGCGATCGACGCCTCCATCCCCAGCCGATGGGCGGTGTTCTCCCCGAGGTGCTTGTCCGGGAGAAAGAGGATCTTGTCGCCCCGATCCAGGGCCCACTCGAAGGCGCGGTGGGCGTTCGAGGAGGTACAGACGAGCCCGCCCTGGGCCGCACAGAACGCCTTCAGGTCCGCGTACGAGTTCATGTACGTTATCGGGATGATTTCGGCGTCGGGTGCGGCCCCGGTGATCTCGGCCCAGGCGGCATCGACCTGGAGGGCCTCGGCCATCCCCGCCATCGGGCAGGAGGCCTCCATCGAGGGCAGGATCACCGTTTGTTCGTCGTCGGTGATGATGTCGGCGCTCTCGGCCATGAACGTCACCCCGCCGAAGATCACGTAGTCGGCGTCCGCCTCGGCGGCCCGCTTGGAGAGTCCGTACGAGTCCCCCACGAAGTCGGCGTGTTCGACGATCTCCCGGCGCTGGTAGTTGTGGCCCAACACGACGACGCTGTCGCCGAGTTCCGAGAGGGCGGCCTCGATCCGGGGCCCGCGTTGGGCCCCGTCCAGTCCCCGGTACCGGGGCGGCAACTGCTCTAAGTTATCGTACTTGAACAGGCTCAGGTCGGTCTCGATCTCGGCGGTTTCCATCTCGACCATGTTACGATCAGTGACCACCACTCACACGCCCTGGTTGAAAACTATTTTCCTTCAAAGCCCAGTATCGGTAGCTATTCGATTTTGTGGTCGTGTTTTGGTTGTCCGATATTCCGACAGAGTCGAACTGAAGACATGATATTCCCGAACCCCGCGTATGCGACGGTCGGATTCTTGTGACTGCCCTCCGTACGACGGGTATGGCCCTGGAAGAGTACTTCAGCGACTTCACCGACCGGGACTGGGAGCGCGAATCGCCCGAGGGTCGGGTCCGGATGGCGGTCGTCGGGATCGGCGGCTTCGCCCGCGAGCGGGCCCTCCCCGGGATCCAGGATGGGACGTACTGCGAGACGACGGTCCTCGTGACCGGCTCGCCGGGCTCTAC
This sequence comes from Saliphagus infecundisoli, assembly GCF_020177375.1. Lineage (GTDB taxonomy): Archaea > Halobacteriota > Halobacteria > Halobacteriales > Natrialbaceae > Saliphagus > Saliphagus infecundisoli. Next base: position 79,053 of record NZ_JAIWHV010000011.1, read on the forward strand.
CGCCGAGGTCGCCGGGGAGTACGGAATCGACCACGTCGTCGGCTACGATGCCTTCCTCGCAGGCGAGAAACGCGAGGCATACGACGCGGTCTACGTCGCCGCGCCCAACGCCCTCCACGGCGAGTACGCGGTCGCCGCCGCCGAGGCCGGGAAACACGTCATCTGCGAGAAGCCCCTTGAGACCTCCGTCGCCGAGGCCCGCGAGGTCGTCTCCGCCTGCGACGACGCGGGGGTTACCCTGATGACCGCCTACCGGCTCCAGTGCGAGCCGACGGTCAGGCGCACCCGTGATCTCCTCGCGGACGGCGTCGTCGGCGACGTCGTCCAGGTCCATGGCGGTTTCTCGAACCCCCTGCTGGATCATGCCTCGCCCGACACCTGGCGGCTCGATCCCGACCTCGCTGGCGGGGGCGCACTCGTCGACCTCGGGGTCTACCCGCTGAACACCGTCCGGTATCTGCTGGACTGCGATCCCGACTCCGTCTACGCCTCGACGATCTCGACCGACCCCGCCTTCGAGGCCGTCGACGAACACGTCGCCTTCCAGCTCGAGTTCCCGACCGGCACGACGGCCTCCTGTACGGCGAGTTTCAACGCCCACGCCAGCAGCCAGCTCGAGCTCGTCGGCACCGATGGGAGGGTCCGGATCGCCTCGGCGTTCGGCGGAGTAGTTCCCCACGAGATGATAGTCGAAAGCGGTGAGATGCGGATGGAACACGCGGGCGAACCCGTAGATGAAGTCCGCGAGGAGTTCGACTACTTCGGCTACTGCGTGTTGACGGGAACCGACCCCGAACCCGACGGCCGCGACGGGCTTGCAGACCTCCGGGCGATCAAGGCGGCCTACGACGCCGCCGAGCGGGGCGAACGGGTTTCGCTGTAACCCCTGCCGCCGGGAACGACACCGCTTTCTCGCGGGAGCCGAAACCGCCGGCCGCATGAGCCAGCATACGGTCGCGATCGTCGGAACCGGGCCGGACCCCGCGAATCCAACCGTCTCGGGATTCGCCATGGGTTATCGCCACGCCGAGGCCTACCGCAACCACGAGGACTGCCGGGTCGCCGCCTGTGCCGACGTCGTCCCCGAGAACGCCGAGGCGTTCGCCGACGAGTTCGGGATCAGCGAGGGGAACGTCTTCGAGGACTACGAGGCGATGCTCGCGGCCGTCGAGCCGGAGATCGTCTCGGTCTGCGTCCCGCCGGCGATCCACGCCGACATCGTCGTCGGCTGTGCGGAGAGCGGCGCCGTCCGGGCGATCCACTGCGAGAAGCCGATGGCCGACACCTTGGAGAACGCACGCCGGATGGTCGAGGTCTGCGACCGCGAGGGCGTCGGGCTCACCTTCAACCGCCAGCGCCGGTTCGGACGGCCGTTCACCGAGGCCAAACGGCTGCTCGACGACGGCGCGATCGGGGACCTGGAGCGCGTCGAGATCGGCTGGGGCGACTTCTACGACACCGGCGCCCACACGATCGATCTCGCGGGGATGTTCAACGACGACCGGCCCGCCGAGTGGGTTATCGCCCAACTCGACTATCGCACCGAGGACGTCCGCTTTGGCGCCCACCAGGAGAACCAGATCTGGGCCCAGTGGCGCTACGAGAACGGCGTCTACGGCGTCATGTCCACCGGCGAGGGATCGGACTTCGTGGACGCCGCCCTCGCCCTTCGGGGCACCGGCGGAACGATCCGGATCGACGCCCCGGACGGGCCGATGCTCGAGGTTGAACGCGACGGCGAACGCGAGTCCGTAAACGTCGGCGGCGAGACGATGCACGCCGCACCGACCGAGGAAGAACGGTTCGGCTCGGTGTTCCAGGACCGCTCGATCGCCGCGGTCGTCCGCTCTCTGGAGACCGGCGACCCCTCCGAACTCCGCGGCGAGATCGGGCTCCAGACCGCCGAGGTGATCTTCGGGGGCTACGAATCCGTCCGCCGGCGCGCCCGGATCGACCTCCCCGTCGAGGTCGAGGACAACCCTCTCGAGGCGCTCGTCGAATCCGGGGAACTCTCGCCGCGGACCCAGGACTGAGACCTCTCCGTAGAATTATATAATTCCAATAACATAATATCTCCATTATTCTACGAAGTTTACTATTATCGGTATTTATATATTGAGCGGTCAGCTGAGTTCCCCCTTATTATCGCCGTTGCTGGGTTCTATCACCGAATATCGCCCCTTTAGGACTCTCGCTGATCCCCACACTTTCTCTATGCTTTCGCGTTTAGGAATATTTTCTATACATAGAGATTATATTATATTTTCAATAGCTCCGGACGGACCGTTTCGAGCCGGCCCGGGTGGTTCGGATTACATCCCTACGGTCGTAACTCCACTGTCGACGTTCCACGATCCGAACGCCCGAATCGACGGTTGTAATCTATTTATTACCTGTATATCTTTCTACTTTTTCGATCGAGAACAGGGAGAGGGAGACGTCCCGCTATCGTTGATTATCTGTTTTCACCTATCGAGACATAACCTGTAGAAGAGGTTCGGTCGAGCGGAGACTAGGGGACGGAACCGAGGGAGGGAAACGGCCGTCGGCTACCGCCCGGCTCACGTCGCCGACGCAGGCCCCGGCGAGCTAGCGGGGCTTCTGTGCTACCGAAAGCCCGGCGCCGAGCGCCGAAACGCCGCTACTCCCGTCGCTGGCCACTGGTCGGGCCCGTACTGTCATCGGTCGATAATTAGGCGGCTGCTACTCGAGTACGAGGACGCCCACGGAACTGGTCGGCAACCGACATGGAGAACGTTCCGCGTGAGGCGGAGAAACGGGTGAGCCCGAAAACGGCGATCCGCGATCAGTCCGCCGACGACTGTTCGCCCTCGTTCCCGGGGCCCTCGCCGGCCAGTTCCGGGCTCGACCAGTACTCGTGGTCGTCGAGTTCGCGGAAACAGGCGACCTCGTGGTCGGCGTCCACCTGGTAGGACTCGGGCGTCTCGCCCCGACAAGCCTCCCGGGCCTCCGGACACCGGGTGTGGAACCGACAGCCTGCGGGCGGGTTCTTCGGATCGGGGATGTCGATCGCGCGCACCGGCGGCTCGCCGCTGGCCTCCTCTTTCAAGTTCGGCGTCGCCCACCGGAGCACCTTCGTGTAGGGGTGTTTCGGATTGTTGATGATCTCCTCGGCGGGGCCGATCTCGACCAGCCGGCCGAGGTACATCACCCCGATCCGACCGCCGCCGTGGGCGGCGAAGTATCTCGCGTTCGAGAGGTCGTGGCTGACGGCGACGAAGGAGGTGTCGAACTGGTCCTGGAGTTCGAGCATCAGGTCCATCATCTCGACGCGCAGGGAGACGTCCAGCGCCGAGATGGCCTCGTCGGCGAGGATGACGTCGGGGTCCATGAGCAGCGCGCGCACGAGCGCGACGCGCTGTTTCTCGCCGCCCGACAGCTGGTGTGGGTATCGGCTCGCGTAGTCCTCGGCGGGCGTCATCCCGACCCGTTCGAGCATCTGGAGCACCTGTGCACGACGGTCGCCGGCGCTCATGTCTTTCTGCCAGCGCCGCAGGGGCGCCTCAAGGGTCTTCATCACCCGGCGGTTGGGGTTGAGCGAGCTTCCGGGGTCCTGGTGGATGATCTGGAGCGCCCGGCGGATGTCGCCGTAGGGAACCTCCACGTCGCCCTTCTTGTCCTTGGCCTGCCAGATGTCCTGGCCCCGATAGGAGACGCTGCCGCCGGTCGGGCGCTGGAGCCCGATCGCGGTCTTGCCCAGCGTGGTCTTCCCACAGCCCGACTCGCCGACGAGACAGACCACGTCGTTTTCCTCGATGTCGAGGCTGACGCCGTCGACCGCGTGGACGGTCTCGGGCTCGCTGAAGAAGTCGAAGGTTCCCCCCGACTCCTTGAAGTGGACCTCGACGTCCTTCAGGGAGATCAGCGGCTCCGTGCTACTCATCGTTCACCTCGCGTTCGATGTTGAACGGGATCGCCTCGCTTGCCTCCTCCCAGTGGAAGCAAGCCGCCAGGTGATCCTCGGTATGGGTTGGCCTGAATCCGGGGTCCTGGCTCACACACTCCTCGTCGGCGAGCGGACACCGGGGATGGTACGAACAGCCCTCCGGGACGTTCACCGGGTCCGGCGCCGAGCCCTCGATCGGGCGCATCTCCGACAGCGGCGCGTCGAGGTTCGGCGTCGCGTTCAGCAGCGAGCGGGTGTAAGGGTGGACCGCCCGCGAGAGGATCGAATCGCTGTCGGCGACCTCGACCAACTCGAAGGCGTACATCACCGCCAGCCGGTCGGCGAGTTCGGCGATCAGGGGCAGGTCGTGGGTGATGAAGACGAGCGTGAGGTCGTACTTCGCCTTGAGCTCCTCCAACAGGGCCAAGATCGAGCGCTGCATCAGGAGGTCGAGCGCCGCGGTCGGCTCGTCCATGACGAGCACGTCGGGCTCGAGGACCAGCGAGAGCGCGATCAGCGCGCGCTGTTGCATGCCACCCGAGAGTTCGTGGGCAAAGGAGTCGAGTACCCGATCGGGCTCAAGGTAGAGGTCGGCCAGGAGCTCCCTGGCCCGCTCCATCCCCGCCTCGACGTCGTACTCGTGGGCTTTCAGGGTCTCCTCGAAATGGCCTCCGACCTTCATCGTCGGGTTAAAGGAGCTCATCGCGCCCTGGAACACCATCGAGATGTCCTCCCAGCGAAGCTCCCTGATTCCTTCCTGGTCCTGGGCGAGGACGTCAACGGGCTCGCCGTCTGGGGGATGGAACGTGATCTCCCCCGACAGGATGCCCGGATCGACGACGGCGTCGAGCATCGCGGAGGCGAGCATCGACTTCCCCGAGCCCGACTCGCCGACGATGCCGAGTACCTCGCCGCGTTCGATGTCGATCGAGACGTTGTCGAGCACCCGCGAGACGCCCCGGTCCATCTCGAAGACGACCTCGGCGTCTCTGATCTCGAGGATCGGGTCGGCGACCTCGTGGGTCCTCGCGTCGTTCGTTCGCGTTGGTTCGTGCGTGCTCATTTATGTGATCGTCGTCGTCACTTGGTCGTCGCCCTCCTCTTCGGTCTCGCCCGATCCCCGGTGTCTGACGCGGGGGTTGAACAGTCGGTCGGTCCCCTGGGAGAACAGGATGAGTCCGAACGAAAGCCCCACGATCACCGCCATCGGGATCAGGAGCTGATAGGCTCGTTCGGGGACGAGCAGCGCGCTCGCGTGGGTGTAGGCGAACTGCATCATCACGCCCCAGTTGTCGGAGTAGCTCCCGTGGGCCAGGATGCCCAGGAAGTAGAGCCCGACGCCGTTGAAGATCACCTGGCGTGCCGACATCACGAAGTTGACCATGATGTACGGCATCAGGTTCGGCAGAATGTCCTTCTGGATGATCCGCGGTGTGGTGATCCCCATCGTCCGGGAGGCCTCGACGTAGGAGTGTTCCCGGATCGAGAGCACCTGGGCCCGGATCGTCCGGGCGAGGCCGGCCCACCAGCCGACGACCAGCAGCGGGCCGATGATCCAGGGGTTTCGCGGATCGATCATCGTCGCGACGACGATCACCAGCGGCAGGCCGGGAATCGTCATGACGACGTCCGATATCGTCGTGAGAACGGAATCGACCCGTCCGCCCTTGTAGCCGGCGACGGTGCCGACGACGGTGGCGACGACGACGACGTAGACGCCGCCGGCGAACGTCATCTTCAGCATGTCCGGGGTCGCGTGGACGATCCCTCCCAGGATGTCCCGGCCTGTCGAGTCGGTCCCGAGCGGGTACTCCATGCTCTGGAAGGGGGGCTGATTGTTGTACTCGAAGCCGCCGAACTGGTTGGAGGTCGGCTGTTCGATGATCGTGACGCCCTCCCAGATCCCGAAGCTCGAACCCGAGATCCAGGCGATCAGCCCCATCGCCAGATAGCCGGCGATGAGAAAGAGCCCGACTTTCATCCGCCAGTCGCGCCAGGCCTCCCGCGCGGGCAGGTAGACCGCCTCGTGGAGGAACTCGCGGTAGCGCTGGACGGTCGTGACGTCCTCGGTCGCCTCGAAGGCGAAGACGTCGCCGGTGCCGCCGTCGGCCGCCGGCTTCGTCCCGCCGTCGGTCGCGCGGTCGTCGTCAGTACGCTTCATTGTCACCTCCGGCCTCGACACGCGGGTCGATCTTCCCGTAGGTCATGTCGGCGATCAACACCGCGACGATCACACAGATCGTGATGACGAGGAACGTCCCCATCATCACCGGGTAGTCGCGGTTGTCGATCGAGTCGAACATGTAGTAGCCGATCCCCCGATAGGAGAAGATCTCCTCCAAGATGATCGACGAGCCGAACATGAACCCGATCGTGATGAGGAAGCTCGTCCACATCGGGAGGACGGCGTTCCGGCCGACGTACCGCAGCGCGATCCGCCGGTCGGTCAGCCCCCGAAGCTTCGCAACCCGGATGTAGTCCTGACCCAACACCTGGATGCTGTTGCCCCGCATCCCCAGGGCAAACCCGCCCCACGAGGTGATGACGAACGACGCCGCCGGCAGGACGGCGTGGTAGAGCGCCCCGCCGACGAACGCGAGCGTGAACCCCGGTTCGACGTCGCTCGGATACCGCCCGGAAAGCGGGAACGCCGAGAGTTCGATGGCCAGTACGTAGATCAGGATGACCGCCGCGACGTAGTAGGGGACCGAGCTGAGGAAGATGGCGATCAGGCTCGAGCCCACGTCGAACCGTGAGCCCTCCCGGTAGGCCATGACGGCCCCGAGACCGAGCCCCATGACGAAGACGAAAAGCAGGCTGATCGTCATCACGAACGCCGTCCAGGGCAGCGCCCGCGCGATGATGTCGAACACCGGCTCCTGATAGTTGATCGACTCCCCCAGGTTCCCCTGGGCGAGGTTCACCATGTACTCGATGTACGCCTCGTGGAGCGGGCGGTCGGGGTCGACGCCGATCCGCTGGGCGACCATCGCGTTGATCTCCTGGGTGCTCATGTTGGGCTGTTGTTCCCTGATCTGGGAGGCCAGGCGCTGTGAGGGGCTGCCGGGCATCGTCCGGACCAACACGAAGGTGAGCGTCGCTACGGCGAAGACGGTAAACAGTCCCTGTCCGATCCGCTTTATGAACCAGTTCATACGAGTGATGAGAGTACGGCCGCGTTACTCGGTCGCGTGGAGCTTGTCCTGTTTGGGGAGCCAGTACAGCGGCCAGAGGATCTGGACCTCGTCGGAGCCGGGGTCGGGGTACTCCCAGCCGCTGTTCCGGAGGAACGACTGCTCGAACTTGCTCTGGATCGGCATGATCGGGAGGTCCTGGTTGACGACCCAGGCCAGCTCCCGGATGATCTCCAGGGCCGCCTCCTCGTCGGGCTCGGAGGCGAGGTCGTTCAGCCGCTGTTGGAAGTCGACCTCGATCGTCCCGTCGCCGTCTCTGGCGGGCACCTCGGTGCTCTCGGGGTAGTTGAAAAACGAGCTGTCGGCGCTCAGCTGGCGGTTGAGCAGGTTGTGTCGCAGCGAGTAGTAGGGATGGTTGAACTCGGCGGCGCCCTCGTTCCACTCGAAGTTCGCGAGCTCGAAGTTGCTCTCTCCCAGGTTCTCCTCTAGGGTCCCCCGCTCGTCGCCGACGAGTTCGAGGTCGAACCCGAACTCGTTCAGCTGGGAGGCGACCGTCTCGGCGGCCGCGACGAAGTCGCTCCAGCCGGCGGGGTAGTTGAGCTCGGCCGAGATCGTGTTCCCGTCGCCGTCGACCCACATCCCGTCGCCGTTTTGCTCGTAGCCGGCGTCCTCGAGCAGCGACGCCGCCTGCTCCTGGTTCTGGTCGTAGGACTCGTAGCTGTCGAGTTCGTCGCCGAGGTAGTCCTCGATGGCCGCGGTCGTGATCCCGCAGGGAACCTCCGGGACCTGCTTCGATTCGGGGTCTGCGTTCTGGGCCGCGAGCTCCCAGTCGGTCGCAAACGCCATCGCCTGGCGGACCTCGCGCTGGCCGAAGACCTCGTGGTCGTGGTTGAAGACGATCCCGGCGCCGAACGTGCCGGGGATCTGGATCTCGTCTAAGTCGTCGCCGAACTGCCCTTCGATGACCTGGACGGGAACGAACAGGCTGAGGAGGCCGTCGAACTCCCCGCCCGCGAGCGCCTGGTAGTAGGCGTCGTTGCTGCTTCGCTGTTCCATCCGGTAGCCGTTGAAGTTGATGAAGTCGGCGTCGGGGTGGTCGTCGAACGCCGGCGCGGCCATGTACTGCTCGGTCGAGTCCTCGTCGGAGAACTGGAACGGGCCACAGGTGACCGGCTGACGGTCGGCCATGGAGGCCAGTTCGCCCATGACCTCCTCCGAGTCCTCCCCGTCATCGATCCGCTGGAGGTACTCGCCGTACACCTGGGAGGGGGCGTTGACCCACTGGGTCAACAGCACCCATTGCATGATCTCCTGGTTTGCGGGCCCCGAGAGGGTGATGACGACGGTCGTCTCGCCGTCGGCCTCGACCGACTCCGCGAAGTCCCAGATCTCGCCGTCCTGGTACTCCGCGAGGCGCATCCCGACGACGACGTCCTCGGCGGTGACGGACTCGCCGTCGCTCCAGACGAGGTCGTCCCGGAGCTCTACGGTGACTTCCTCCTCGCCGATCTCCCAGTCGGTCGCGGCGTGGGCGATCCACTCGCCGGTCGCGATGTTGTAGTTCGCGAACTCCTCCCAGAGCGCGTTCTCGAGCTGGCCGCCCAGGTTCGCCGGGTTGTAGGGGTTGAACTGGACGTTCGTCGGGTCGCTCCAGTTGCCCGTGACGAACCACTGGTCGACCTGTGCGGGAGCGTCGCCCTCGCTCTCGTTGCCCTCGCTCTCGTTGCCCTCGCTTTCGTTCCCATTGCCGTTGCCGTTTCCGTTCCCATTGCCGTTGCCGTTTCCGTTCCCATTGCCGTTGCCATTACCGTTCCCGTTCCCGTTTCCGTTCCCGTTACCATTGCCGTTCCCGCCGTCGTCGCCCATACACCCTGCGAGCGCGGCGGCACCCGACGCGCCCGTGAGCGCGACGAACCGTCGTCGCGAGACTACCCCGTCGTATCCGTCTTGCTGACGCTTATCAGCCATACACCTATCCTGTTCTGCCCGACATACATAAACATTACTTAGTTGTTTCACGTGATGGACTCGGCAAGAAACGCCCTCCGACGGCGGAGATTCCCGACCAACCGGCGGGTTCCGTCGCTGTGGCGGCTACGACGCGAGGACGTTCTCCTCGAGCCAGTCGGCCGTCTCGCTCGCGAGATCCCGAACGTCCGGGTCGGGATCGCTCTCGGCGACCTCCCGGAGCGGCTCGACCGCCCCGGCGGCCTCGGCGTAGCCGAGCGCCCGGATCGCCCGGCTCCGGACCAGCCGGGAGTCGTCCTCAAGCAGGTCGATCAGGGGGTCGATCGCGGACTCTGCGGCTGCCGGGTCGGCTCTGGCGACGCGTCCGATGGCGTCCACGATCCCGCCCCGGACGTGCTCGACCTGGTCGTCGTGTTCGAGTTCGGGGACCAGATCGGGAAAGCGGTCGGCGACGACCGCCGGGGCCTCGCCGGCGACCGCCACGAGGACGTTCGCGGCGACCTCCTTCGTCGCGGCCGAGCGCGCGAGATCGGGTTCGGGGAGGTCGATCGTCTCCTCGGCGTCCGGTGGTGTCGGCTCGCCGGGTTCGGGGAGGTTCGGTCCCTCGACGATGGCCGCGACCAGCCCGTCGGCGTGGTCGACGAACGACGCCGGTCGCTGCCGGCCCAGCGCCGCGACGGCCCGTGCCGCCCGGAACCGATAGAGCGGGGCGATGTCCCGGAGGTTGGCGACGAGTTTCGGGATCGCCAGCTCGACGAGGTCGGGGCGTTCCTCGGCGAGGAGCCAGCAGACGAGCGCGGCGTGGCTGCGCGCGAGCCCGTAGGACTCGTCGAGGCAGTCGACGACGTCGTCGGCGAACGGGACGACCCGGTCGGGATCGTCGATGGCCAGCCCGACCAACACCTTCAGGCCCGTGTTGCGCATCTCCTCCCGGTCGTCCGCAAGGAGGGTCTCGACGTCCTTTCCGTCGATCGCGTCGGGATCGGATCTGGCGGTATCGACGAGGTGGGTCGGCACCTCACGCGTCTGATCCATGCTCGGTATGGGCCGCGTGAGCGTTAAATAGTTCCCGGCCGCCGGCTCACTCGCTGGAGTCCTCGGCGTATTGCTCGCGCCGGAGACACCGCCGGATACAGTAGCCGATCGGGACGAAGGCGACGAGGACGATTCCCATGTTGACGACCGCGATGACGTACTCCGGGGAGCCGGGGTCGGCCAGCCAGAAGCCCAGGACGGTAATGGCTCCGAGCCCGACCAGCAACGAAAGGAGAAAGGCCAGGTGTGGCCGATGGTCACAGACCAGGTCCCAGAACCGCTCGCTCGCACTCATCGCCCGGGACGGGGACCGCGGGCGGCCGGACTCCGATGCATGGCCCCATTCCCCGGCCGACCGTTTAATATCCATCGGGACGGGGACCGCTTCGCGAGCGAACGCGACCGGCGACGACCTGGCGTCCGCCATCCCGGGCGCCGTGACGGTCCCGGGACCCGATCCCCGATCGGCACGGGGTCGGTTCCGACCCTGTCCGGGCCGATAGTACCATACGTTCGACAGTATATCGATCCAATAATTTGTTTTACTATTTTCGGGTTTCTCGATTCCTCGTCGACCGGGAAGTCGGCGCTCGTTCTGTATCTCTCGTGAAGTATCCTATCCAAGTGACGAGACGGCCGATAATCTGATTGAGGAAGCCATCGTCCGGCCCCTCCGATAGCTGGTATCACGGCCGCTAATTCGCTTATATGGGTCCGCCTCACGATCTCGGGGTTTCGAACCATAGTCGATATGAGATAACTGTATATCGTATAATATCCCCTCAGGAAGGATACGGGACGCTCTCGAAAGGGGCGACTGGGGGCGAGCAAAAGGGCCAGCGAAAACGTCACGCGAGAGCGGTTACCCGCTCGAAGCGAAGAGGTCGTCGACGGCCGACCGTGCGGCCAGTGCGGCGTCGTCGGCGACCCGGTCGGGGTCCGGGTCGGCGTCGGCGGGCGGGTTCAGGTAGACGTCGACGTCGAGAACGTCGTTTTCGAAGCTGACGGTGACGTCCAGATCACGGACCGCCGACTGTTTGTAGCGGGCGAAGACGACGCCCTCGGCGGCTTCGGCCGCGGTCCGGACGACCTCCTCGTCCGTGGGTCCCCCCTCGGCCATCCTACGCGCCGCCTGCGGGACCGCCGGGACCGCCCATGGCGCCGCCACCGCCCAGTAGGTCCTCGAGTTCGCCCTGGAGCTCCTCGAACTGCTGTTGGACGCGCTCCTCCTGTTTTTCGAGGGTCTCGAGGCGGACCTCGAGGCTGTCGACTTTCTCGGAGAGTTCTTCCTCGGCGTCGTCGTACTCGGTCTCGACGAACAGTTCGCCGACCTGGCGGTACATCGTGGTGTCCTCGTCGATGCCCTCCAGTTCGTCGAGGGCGTTCTCGGCGTCGGTCATCGTCGACTCGGCTTCCTGTTTCTGGACGGCGACGGTCTGGGCCGTCTCCTGGAGGCCCTGCAGTTCGTCGATTTTCTCCTGTGCTTCCGGCGGCAGATTACCCTGCATATCTCGACGGTCGTGATCCGGCCTGATAAAGCCAAGCTTTGTCCATCGATCGAAACCCCGTTGGGGGTGGGCCCGTCACTCGTCGCGACGCGCACCCTTGACCGAAGGACCGTCTCGCGAGGCGATCCCCTCGACCTGTTCGGCGACGTCGATCAGCGAGAACCAGGTGTTGAGTGCCGCTCGGAGCGCGACCGCGTCGCGGGCGCCGATCTCGATCGTAACTCGCCTCTCCTCGCGGTCGAGTTCGGTCCACGACCGATCGTCGTCGATCTCGCCGACCTCGCGGGCGACGCTCTCGGCGACGATCCGCGCGCTGCCCGGCGAGTCGTAGTCGAACGAGAGAACGGCCTCGTGTACGGGCGAAGACCCCACCGGCTACTCGACGGCGACTTCCTTGACGTCGCGGCTGCGCTCCTTGAGCAGGACGCGGTGGCCACAGTACGGACAGCGGACGCCGCCGTACTCGTCGAGTTCGACGTCGCGTTTACAGCGCGAGCACTTGTAGGCCATTACTCGTCCTCGCCGAGGGCGGCCCGGATCGACCGGCGAACGGTCCGGCCTGCGGGGGTTTCCGGCCGGTAGGCGCCTCCCGTAAAGAGCTCGCCCGTCTCCTCGTTCTTCCAGATGCCGGTGCCGACGCGGGTGACGTCGTCGTCGTCGACGGTGGCCGATTCCATGTCCGCTTCGATCTCGGCGACCCGCCGGCGGGAGACGCGGCCGTAGCGTGCGCCAAACCGGCCCGCGCTGCCGACGATTCGGGTTCCTTGAGCCATATGCTATCCCTATCGTCAGCGGGCCAATAAACCTGTTGAGTCCGGTCCGTCACCGAAACCCCTCCTCGTCCAGGACGCCGTTGAGATCCTCCCGGATCCGCTCGCCGGTGTCCCGGTCGCGGGCAGTCGTCACGATCCGGTTCTCCTGGACGCTCGAGCCGTCGCGCAGGAGCATCCGGATGTTGCCGCCATCGTCGGCGCGGGTCACCTTCGCGCGCAGGCCCGACTGTGAGCCCGAGCCGCCCGCGTCGATCGGTCCGGGGATCACCTTCTTGACGTGGGGGTGATCGGCGACCGCCCGGATCGCCGCCATCCCGGTTCGACCCCCGATGAGCGTCGAGTGGCTCCCGCCGATCTTCTCCAGAGGCGGAGTCTCGACGACGTCCGGCGCCCGGTCGCCCCGGCCCGCGAGGACCGCCCCGACGGGGTCCTCGTCGTCGACTCGCAGGAACGTGTGGTGGACGTCGTCTCTCACCGCCCGGACCACCTCCCGGTCGCCCGCGGCGTACACCTCCTCGGGGCGCTTGCGCCGGATCTCGTCGCCGAGGAGCCCCGCGAAGTTCCGACGTTCGACCGGCTCCAACTCTCCCTCCTCGGGCGTCGTCGTCACCGTCGTCTCGCCGACGACCTCCTCGCCGTCGAGCATCGTGATCGTCGCCCGCTCGCGGCCCGCCTCGAGGACCACCGTTCCCGTGTTGGCCTCCCGGCAGACCAGACAGAAGTCGCCGGGCTTCTCTATGGGGGAGCCACACTGCCGACACTCCATGGCCGAGGTTTCGGCCGGCGCCCTAAAACGGGCGCGTTCTCGTCTAGCCCATGTCGACCGGGTCGACCTTCATGTACTCTCGGGCCACCACGGTCGCGTACGCGCCCTTCGGGAGCGCAAACGAGAACTCGAGAGGGTCGTGCTCGACTTCGATCTCGGTCCGGACGAGGATCGCCCTCCGGGTTCCAGTCGAGTGGAACTCGCCGGGGAGATCGAAGTCGCCGGGCGCGAGGTCGAGTTCGTCCAAGACTTCGCGTTCGATCTCGCCCTGTTCGCCGTCGGCGAGTTCGGTGTCGGTTCCAACCAGCGGCGCGGTGACGAACGCCCGCCCGCGCGCACAGTGGCGCGCGACCGACTCCACACGTCGATCGGTGACCCGCTGGCTCCGGTCCGGGTCCGGTACCGCGAGCTCCCCCGAGAGGTCGCCGTCGAGAAAGCAGACGACATCGCCCTCGACCGGCCGGTCGAACGGCAACTCGCGCCGGAGCCGCTCGCTACAGATCCGGTTGAACGCGTAGGACTGGGCGGCGTGGACGAACAGCCGCTGGAGGTTCGAGGGAAGTTTCTCGATGGCGGCCCGGAACACGTCGGGATCCGGCTCCTCGCCGTGGCCGGCGAGTTCGTGGAGCATCGACCGCTCGTAGCCCAGTCCCCGCGGGAACTCCTCGAGGGCGTTCTGCCAGTCGCGGGTGTCCTCGACGAACCGCCGTGCCTCCTGGGTCTGCTCGGGTTCGTCCACCGTGGGGCCGCCGAGGTAGGCCATCACCGCGCCCTCCCAGTCGCCCCGAACGATCTCAAGGCCGACGGCGTGGGTCACCGGTCGACGGCTGCCGAACCGTTGCTGGCCGAAGAAATTGGGGATGCCGATCGCCTGCCCGTCGCCCTCCGCAGCCTCGTCCTCGCCGTCCCGGCTATCGGGTCCACCGTCGCCGGCGAACGCCGCCAGCTCCTCGGAGATCCCCGGCGCGTTCTCGGGGCGCTCGGGGTCGTCGACGACGATCCCGAAGGCGTTGCCCGCGAGGTCACCGAACTCGAGTCCCCGCCCCGCCCGGCCGACGGGCTCGATCCCCGCGCCGTCGATCTCCGGGAGGTCCGCGGGCGCGAGATCGGGGGCGTCGATCGAGAACAGCTGGGTCGTCCGGGCGTACTTGTCCTTCGTTCCCGCCCACGAGACCCGTTCGCGGCTCATCTCGAGGGCATCGGAGAGTCGTTTGGCGAAGTCGTTGGTGTCCCAGTTCGACAGCGTCGCTCGGAAGACGAGGTGGGGGTAGGCGTCCGTGCTCGCATCCAGGGGCTCGGTCGGGAACGCCTCGAGCTCACGGACCCGGAACCGGTCGTCGCGGCCCCGCAGTCGACCGCCGACGCCGTCGGTCTCGCTGGCGTAACCCTCGATGCCGACGGCCTCCTCGGTGGGGTGTGCCGGACGCATTGGGGGAGATGGGGGAAGCCGCGCCAAAGGCCTCCCGGTCCGCTCCCGTCCGCTACGCCGGCCGCTCACGCCTCAGCCGAACCGTTCGGCGAGGCGCTCTGCGGCCTCCTCGACGCGGGGCGTGACCAGCGCGAACCGGAGCCAGTCCGAACGGGAATCGCCAAAGGCCTCCCCTGGCATCCCCGCGACGCCGATATCGTCGATCAGTGCCTCGACGTTCTCGAGGGTGCCGGGATACCCCTCGAATCGGGCCATCACATAGAACGCTCCGTCGGGACGGGTGTACTCCGCGCCCGCCGCCTCGAGGGCCCCGGTAAAGGTCTCGACACGTTCGGCGAGCAGTTCCCGGTTGGCCTCGTGGTAGGCGGGATCGGTCTCGCGGAGAGCGTCGAGGACGGCGTACTGGGCCGGTCGGCTGCCGGCGACGTTGATCAGCATGTGGCGGCTCTTGGCCTCCTCGGCCAGGTCGTGAGGAAAGACGGCGTAGCCGACGCGAAACCCCGTGATCGCGAGCGTCTTCGAGACGGAGTCGGTGACGATCCGGTTCTCGGACTCGACGCCGAGCGCGCTCGCAAACGTCCCCGAGAGGTCGTAGTGGTCGTAGACCTCGTCGCTGAGGAGGATCGCGTCGTACTCCTCGGCGACGGCGACGAGTTCCCGCATCGTCTCCTCGGGGTAGACCGCTCCAGTGGGGTTGTTCGGCGTGTTGACGACGAGACAGCTGGTGTCGGTGCTTGCGGCCTCCCGAACCCTCTCCGGGTCGAGTTGCCCGTCCTCCCCTGCGGCGACGAATCGCTGGCTCCCGCCGAGCAGCGTCGTCTTCCCCGGATAGTAGGGGTAGACCGGGTCCGTCAGGAGCACCTCCGAGCCCCGATCGCGCTCGAGGGCTCGAGCCATCGCGAGGTAGTTCGCCTCGCCGGCGCCGTTGGTGACGACCACCTGGTCGCGGTCGACGCCCCGTCGAGCGGCGATCTCCTCGCGGAGCTCGAGGAGGCCGTCGCTCGGAGGATACTGGAACTCGCTGCTCTCGAGGTCGGCGTACTCCCGCAGGCCCTCCCGGAGCGCCTCGGGGGGCTCCCAGTCGGGGTTGCCGCTGACCATGTCGATCACGTCCCGGTCGGCCCGGACCGCGTAGCGCATGACGTGGAAGAAAAGCGGGGTCTCGTACTCCATGCGGTGGAGTGGGTCCGGAGGGTCCGTGGGTCTTTCGTCGGAAGCGACCCGTCCGAGGGGACTTCCATCGGGTGACATGCTCCCACGACTGAAATCGTGAGCTTCCCACGCCCGCCAACGGGCGGTTCGTTGGTCTCTTCGGCTTTCCGGTCCGACGAACCGGTGGGAGTGCCACGCCCCCGTTACTCCTATCGCGCACGGGACTCGGAGTTACGTGGTTGTTTTGCGTCGGTCTGCGTTCCACGGGCTTACTTGTTTGATGAGGCAACCACCGAGTCAACTGCCAGTTTGTGGACTGTCGAGACGCGACGAGGGACCGTCGCATCGACGGACAAATATACGGGCGTGGGGCACTCAACCCTTCCGGTTTCGGCAGTTGGACAGTGTGCGGCGATTCCTCCCACGACTGAAGTCGTGGGTTTTCTCGCCTAATTCGTATAACCCTTCGGGTAGGTCATAGATGAGCTTCACCGTCGCCAAGACGTATCAACCGAGAATCCGAACGACGTATCATGAAACGACGCACACTCCTGGTAGCGGGCGTTGGTGTTCTCGGCGGGTGTCTGGAGACGGGCATGGACGGTTCGCCGGGCTCGACCGGGACGAGCGATGACGACGAAGCAAACGGAACGGACCGGGACGACGAATCGAACGGGATGAGCGATGACGACGAGTCGAACGGAACCGAGCAGGACGGGGGCTCGAACGGAACGAGCGGAACCGACGAGGCGAACGGAACGGATGAGGACGAGGGATCGAACGGGTCGGACAAAGACGACGGCTCAAACGGGACGGGCCGGAACGAGGACTGCGAAGGCGACCTGATAATCTCCGAGATCTATCCCGACGAGGTCGAACGGGACTACATCAGCCACGAATACGTCCGACTGGTAAACGACGGCGAGTGTGCCATCGAAGTCGGCGGATTCACGATCGATTACGGGAACGGAAACGAGTACGAACTCTCCGACCTCGAAGTAGAGCCCGGTGCGCGGATAGTGCTTCGGAGCTACGGCCGCCCGGACTCCGTACTGGAGTCGTCTCCACCCATCTACCTCCGTTCTGCGGGCTTCGGCAACTCGACGGATACCTCCGTGATGGACGGCTCCGGGGTCGTGACGCTTCGGAACGACGACGGAGACGTCATCGACGAGAAGCGCTATGACCAGGACGCCTGCAGGACCGAGGGCGCCCTCGAGATCAAGTACACGTGCCCGGAGGAGGTCGAACGAAAGTACATCAGCTACGAATACCTCCGGATCGAGAACACGGGAGAGTGTGCCATCGACGTGACTGACTTCACCGTAGAGTACGTGAACGAAGAGGCAACGAGACAGTACACGATCCCCAAACTCGAGCTAGAGGAGGGAGAGATACTCGAGCTCAGGAGCCGAGCGGGAGAGGACACGTGGCTCGATACGGATCCACGTGTCTACATCCATCACGCTGGCTTCGGGGACGGAGACGAGACCTCGGTCATGGACGGCACTGGACTCGTGGTGCTTCGAGACCGGAACGGGGACGCAATCGACGACTACGAGCACGACGACACCGACGACGAAGCGTGCTTGCGGTAGCGAGCATCCGACCCGTACGGGAGGGGAGTCCGTCCCCCGGAGGACACGGGAGATCCGTCGCGAGGAAGTTCACGACGCGATCGAGCAGTTCCTTCCGCCGGTCGTCAGTCGGTCACCTGGAACTCGACACCGACGGCGTACTCCGTTACGCACGACCGATCGAGCGCCGCGGCGGGTTGTACCACGAGCGATCGGCGCCCGTCGCCCTCCCAAGCTACAACCGTCCTTTCAGCTTGGGGCAGCTACTTTTCCCGTCGGTCCCATCCCCCGAACGGGTCGGTCGCCACGACCGGCTCGCGGGCGAGGTCCGACTGACACGGCCCTCCGCTCCTCATCTCCGTCGTATCGACTGCGTTACTCCGAGCGTGGTATCTACCGCTATCAGTTATTCCACATTCCGTGATCTCGGTAGAGCAATGCGAGATAGAGCACGAAGCCAGCACGAACGATTTCTCTCGGCAGGCATTCCGAATCCGCTACTCTGCCGATGCTGATCAGTCACGTCCTATCCGCGCCACGCTTTTTGTCGTCCGTCCAGTAGCAAGCCGACGTGTACCACGACCTATTGATCCCGACGGATGGATCCGATGCGAGCGCCACGGCGCTGGACCACGGCATGGAGATCGCATCGAGTACGGGTGCGACGGTGCATCTCCTACACGTCGTAGATCTCGGGACGGAAATGTCCGCCTCAGGTCTCGGTAACATCGCGGACGACCTCACTGACACGCTCGATGAGGACGCCGAATCGGCGCTCACCCAAGCCGAGGAGAGGGCCGACGAGGCCGGTGTCACCTCCGAGCGTGCCGTTCTCGAAGGATTTCCGGACGACGCAATACACCAGTATAGCGCCGATAACGGGATCGACCTCATCGTGATCGGAGAAAGCGAGGGATCAACCCTCTCGGAACAACTCTTCGGGAGTACCACGGAAGACGTTCTCGACTCGGTAACGACCTCAGTACTAGTCGCTCGTGAATGAGTCTCCGCCGATCCAACCCCACCGTATTGAAAACCATCTCCCGTTCAGAACGTTTTGACCACCTCCCGCGCCTAAAGTCGCGGGAATCCCACCATGGGATTTCAGGCCGAGCGCGGCCCTAAGGTTTCAAGACGCATACGCTCCAAGCGTCAATTGCTGGGCTTCAGCATCGGCTTGGCTGTCTTGCGGGCCGGTCAAACGGCCCCCTTCCTCAGCCGAGTCATCGCCATCCGTGTGTTCTCTTGAATGGCTCTCTCCGCCGAGGTAGCGGTCTGCAATATTGAGCGCGGCGTTGATGTCCGCGTGGTACTCCGAAACCCAACACTCCGAGTTGGAACACTTGAACGTCGCTTGGTCGGGTCGGTAGCCCTGCTCTCCGCAACAGTGGCACGTCTTTGAGGTGTATGCAGGATTCACTGTCTCCACGCGAATCCCTTTCTCGGTGGCCTTGTACCGAATCTGGGCGTGCATCTTTGCGAAGCCCCATCCGTGAAGCCGCCGGTTCATGAACGCGCCGTAGTCCATGTTCTCGCGGATGTGAGTCAAGTCTTCCAGAACCAGCACGGGATTCTCGAATTGGCCGGCGTAGGCGACGACCTCCGACGTGACCGTGTGAAGGATGTGTTCGACGTGTCGCCACAACTCGTCGCCGTAGGATTCAGCGATACGTTCGCTTCCGCGTTTCTCAAGGCGTCGAGTCGCCGTGAAGTACGTCTCACGGAGTTGTCGCACTTGCTTGCCCTCGTCGTTCCAGAGGTTGGGTGTAGCCGGGGAGCCGCGCTCGTCACGGTGACACACCGTTACCAAAGAGGCTTCCCCGATGTCTACCCCAATCGGCGTTTCGTCCGCCGAACTGGATCGTTCCTCCACGTCCCGAGTTGCGACGATGTGCAAGTACCACTCGCCACCACGGTCGAACAGCCGACACTCGCCCATCGTCGCGTCCTCCACGTGCAATGCTTCCAGCCACTCTCGCTGTTCGGGGTTCGGTTGGGCGGGGAGCCACAGGTTGTAGTCGTCGTGGTGCGGGATTTTGACGTACCACTCGATGGCGTTCTGTGGTTTGTGGTTGAGCTTCGGACCTTCGTTCGTGAACCGAACAGGGTGGTCGTCGTGAAGCTCGTTCGCGTCGTAGCTTCCGCCACAGAGTTGCGGGACGTACTTCTTGAGCGCGTTCTTCGCGTATCCGCTCAGGTCGTAGTTGACCACCACGTCATTCGCTTCGGTCTGGGTGGTACAATTCGCGTTGAACGCGGTTTCGAGAGCGTCTTGGTACGCCCGCTTTGTCTCGCAGAGCTTCCGGTGCTTGTGAGCGTTCGGCTCCACAAGCTTGAGTTCCAACGTCTCGGTAAGTTCGGTCACTGTTTGCCCTCCTCGTGTCGTTGGATGTAGTCTTGAACCGTTTCGCTTGAGACGTGTCCTGCTGTTCCGGCGTAGTAGCCGCGCTCCCACTTGATTTTCTCGCCGTCGTGCTCGGCGTATCGGTGATTGTACTTCCGCCATCCCTTCTAGTTTAACGACCCGAACCACCGCCATCTGATGATTACATATCGCTGGTGCTACCAGTTTGAGGAACCCGGTGGAGAGTATGACTTACACCCCACCGGATTCCGTAGTTGTTGACCGGATTCAAAGAGCGTTTCCCTCCGATAAGTTGCGCGAGCGTGCTCGC
>NZ_JAIWHV010000012.1 GCF_020177375.1 Saliphagus infecundisoli
CTGACCCTTCAACACGCATCAGTAGCGACCGCTACTGCATCTTCTGATCCCGAAATCCCGTCTCTAACGCCGTGAACGTCTGAACGAGCGTCCTTACCTCGACGCAGTCTTGCGATTCAACAAGGCACCAGGTCTTCTTGTTCGTCCTCGTCGAGTTTCGGGGGCCGGCCGCCCCCGAAACTCGGCATCAGTTCTTCGAGCCCACCTTCATTCCAGGCTTCTGCCCAGCGATCACCGGTGGCCGCCGACCTGCCTTCCCGGTCGGCGGCCTCCGGAATCGAATCTCCCTGATAGAGGTTTTTCAGGAACCCGAGACGCCGAAGTCGGTGATCGTCTTCAGCCTCACGCAGCAATTCGTCGATCTCCTCTTCAGACAGGTGATGCTTGATCTCCTTTCGACGTGAGCGTTCCATGAACGACAGACGGCATTAACTCACAAAAGTTTTCGTACTCATTATGGGAGTCCTCGCTCAAATATGTGGCGTTAGCAGCGATTCCAAACTCAAGTTCAGGAAACAGCAGTGACGACACTGCGCGAGTCACCTGCGTTGCCTCAGTTGTCTCGACCATATCGAGACAACGGGGACAACGACAATCGTCACTTGGTCACTTCAGCAACTACTGTGAACGGGCGGGGTTCCGCTCGATTAAGGCTCACTCGCAGGGAACTCCCTCCGCGAGCTCGAGCAGCCCCTCGACGTCGAACGGTCCGCTGAGTTGGACCTGCAACCCGCCACACTCCCAGGTGAGAAGCGTCGGCCCGTCGAGTTCGAGGACCGTCGCGTTCACCGTGCCGACGTTCTCGCGGTCGGGTTCGGCGGGCATCAGCCCCTCCTCGGCGACGCTGTACCAGAGGAGGTCGGAGCCGACCGCGTACTCCTCGTGGACCGTGATCCGTCCCTCGTACTCGTCGGCTCTCACCGCGCGCAGTTCGTAGTCGTCGGGGAACTCGGCGTCGGGAAGGTCGAAGGCGACGTGATCGTCGGCCTCCGCGCGGTCGGCGAACTCCCACTGCTGGGGGTCGGGATCGACGACGTCCGCGTCGTCGGGCAGTTCGAACCGGTCGTCGTCGATCTGCTCTCCGAAGGAGACCTCCTCGAACGTGGACGTGACCTCGAGTTCGGTCCCGTCGGGGTCCTCGTAGATCTCGCGCTGTTTGAGGACGTAGCCGTACTCCTCGTCGATCCAGAGGCGCTGGTGCTGTAAGGCGATGTCGCGCTCCTCGATCGCTACGGGATAGACGAAGCGGGTGTCGCCAACGACGACGTCGATCCCCCGCTTGACGGACTCGTTGCGGACGTCGACGTCGACGACGTGGACGTCCCGGCCGGCGACGGTGTCGGTCCCGACGTAGGTGGACTCGAGGCCCTCGGTCACGTTCGCGGTCGTCGAGGGATCCCGGACGATCGCCTCGTCCGTATCGGCGTCGTAAGAGAGGATCGACGTCCCGTTGTCGACGACCACGTCCCCGTCGTACTCGCCCTCGGGGGAGCTGACGGTTTCGAGACGGTAGCGGTCGCCCGTCTCCCAGACCCGCTCGGTGGTCGTTTCGTTCCCGTTTCCGTCGGCGTACTCGACCGTCCGTTCGCCGACGACGGCTTCGGCGTCGTCACCCTCCATCGCGTCCGCGACCAACGCGTCCGCGTCGGGACTCGAATCGTTCGAGAGGGTCGTGGTACAGCCGGCGAGGGCAACGACGGCGAGGACGATGACGGCCGCGAGAGCGAGCCGCGTGGAGGCCATTGTCGTCGTGTTATCAGACGGGGATAAAGTGATTACTATCGACACGCGGGCAGGTACGCGGCCGTGGGTCGGGGAAGCGGGGCGGCCCCTCCCGGCGACCGTGATGTCAGAGGCACGTTCGGGGGGAGAGGGCGTCCGGGGATGTCCACCGACGGGCCGCAGTCGGGTCTTTCCTCCGGGTGAGTATCAATCGTCGAGGGCGTGTTCAGGGACAGAAAACGCCACGCCGCTTTTATCAGTTCGGCCGCCGGAACCGGTCGCAACTTCCCGACGCTCCCGGCTCATCGGGCATCGGGGAGCCACCGCGCAAGCAGGAGGCGGGACCAGACGCCGACGGCGGCCGCGAGCTGGATCCCCAGCCCGACGTTCGCGGTGAGAGCCGCGGGGAGACGGTGGCGGGCGAGGACGAGCGACGCGAGGACGACCACGGCAACGAGCCATCGGGAGATGGTTCCGTCGGTCCGGTCGCCGGCAGGGACGCGGAGTTCGGCCGCCGCTCCCACGGTGATCAACGCTCCGGCGGCGGCGAACGCGATCAGCCACGGCCGTATCGGCTCCAGGGTAACGATCCAGTACGGGACCGCGACCAGCAGAAGCCATCCCAGGAGGGCTTCGGCCCGCGTCGGCCGCCGGGTAGCGACCCGGGCGGCCACGGACTCGATCGCGCTCATAGCCGTCGTAACGTAGCTGGCGACAAAAAAGTTCACCCTCCTGACTGCTTCGAACCGGGCCCGTCAGTCGATCCCGTACAGCGAGTACGTGATGGCGAGAAGCCCCAGGAGCCGGGCGACGTTCTCCGCGAGGGCGATTTCGACCCTGTCTACGCCCGTGGTCGCGAGGGAGACGTTCAGGAGGAAGGGCACGAGCGTCAGCAGCCAGAGACCGACGGCCAGATACAGCATCGGTCGGCTGTCGTTGCGCCGGTAGCCCCGGTAGGCCTGGACGGCGATCACGGTCCCCAGAAGCGCGACGAGAAGGAGGCTTGCCACCGAGAGAAGTTCAACGAGCGGCGCCTGATCGAGCCGGACGACGTCGGTCACCGCAACCCCTCCCAGAGCCGGGTGAACCTGTCGGCGACGTCCTCCTCGCGGGTGACCTCGACTGCGAGGGCGCCCTCCTCCAAGGTGACCTCCAGGCGCTCGAGGCGGGCCTCGTAGACGCTGTAGTGGTTGCCGTCCGGTGCGATCTCGGTTCGGTCGCCGATCAGCCCACACTCCTCGAGCCGGTCGAGCCGGCGGTAGATCGTCGGGAGGGAGGCGTCACAGCGCTCGCTCAGTGTGCGTGCGGACATGGCTCGGTCGCTGGTCTCGGTGAGGATCGCTCTCGCGTACTCGTCGTCGAGGAGGGCGAACAGCTCCGACGGATCCTCACTCACGGATGTATTTTCGTCTCGTCGACACGAGCAAAAGTGATCCGGTTTGGCTCCCCGAACTCAACATTCATACTCCGGGATCGCCTACCGGAGACGAATGCGCCTCGACGACTATTTCGAGGACTTAGAGCCCGACGAGGAGGCAGAACGCCGCCGGCTCGCCCGGGAGAAGTCCTACGAGATCACCGACCACTTAGAGCGGTTCGAACGCGAGTTCGAGCGGGCGCTATCGGGAGACACCCTCGTCGGCTCGACCTCGCCTTCGATCTTCGTCGGGCGTTCGAACTACCCCGACATCCCGGTCGGCCTGCTCTCGCCGGTCGGCGAGGAAGCACGCGCCGAGGAGTACGTCACCGACAGCGGCTGGTACCAGGATGGATACGGCATCGACGACGTGCTCGGCCGCCGGACCGGCCTGCTGAACTCGAACAAGCGCGCGAACGTCGACTCGCCGGGGATCGCGAGCCGACTCGCCCCCTCGGTCCACGACGAGTGGGAGGGGTTCGTCGGCGTCCAGCGCGAGGTCGCCATCGCCGACCGGCCTGTGGACGTCGAGATCGGTCTCGACGGCAAACCCGACCTCGGACTCGACGCGGGGACCGACGTCGCCACGCCGCGAGGGCCGCGTGCGTCCGCCGAGTCGGCGGACCTGACCGAAAACCCCCACGTTCCCCGGCCGGTCAAGAAGACCCTAGAGGACGACGACTGGCAGGCCGAGGGCGCGATGACCTACCTCTATCGGCGCGGGTTCGACGTCTACGAGATCAACTCGATCCTCTCGGCCGGTGCCCTGGGCGAGGCCGCCCAGCGACGGCTGGTCCCCACGCGGTGGTCGATCACCGCCGTAGACGACACCGTCGGGAAGTTTCTCCGGGGGTCGATTCGCACCGAGCAGAGCATCGACACGGTCCAGGTCTGGGAGAACGAGTACATGGGCAACCGCTACTGGGTCGTGCTCTCCCCGGGGAGCTGGGAGTTCGAACTCGTCGAGATGAAAGCCCCGGGCAGCATCTGGAACCCCGATCCCGCCGGGGGCGTCTGGATGGCCAGTGCCTCGGAGGGCTACGAGGGCCGGACGGGCTACGTCGAGGAGACCGCAGGCGCGTACTACGCGGCGCGCCTCGGTGTGCTCGAGCACCTGGAGTCGATCGGCCGGCAGGCGAAGTGTCTCGTCCTCCGCGAGGTCAGCGACGACTACTGGGCGCCCGTCGGCGTCTGGCAGGTCAGAGAGAGCGTCCGGAACGCCTTCGAGGGCGAACACGGGGAAAGCGAGACGTTCCACGGCGCCGTCTCCGCGATCGCAGAGCACCTCCCCGTGTCGGCCGACCGCCTCCGTCGGAAGTCCGAGCTCGCCGCGGGAGTCCAGTCGAACCTCGCGGCGTTCGGGCGGGATTGACATCCTCCACACGATTAACGTCGTGGGATTCCCACCGCGTTGGGATATTAGGGTTCGCGCTCCGTGACCTGTTCTCGCGGGGCAAAAACGCCCTCGCCACGGTCGAACAGGCGGACCGCTGGCTGTGCCAACCAGCCGTTATCCCTATCCGGTGACGGACTCGGGAGTACTTTCTGACGGATGTTTTCTGCACCGTTCGAATCAGCGTTCGCAACCACCCCACAGTCGTCGCAGGCATACAGCCCCCGCTCGACGCGTTGGCTGCCGTCTTCCGTTCCGCAACACGAGCAGGTTTTCGACGTCCTCCGCTCGTCTTTGCGGACGACGTCAATACCACGATCTCTGCCCTTATACTCGAGCAACGTCCCGAAACGGTCGAACGCCCATCCGTGAAGATCGAGGTTGCCATGCTTGCCCCAGTTGCGCGACTCGCCGTTCTCGTCGTCGCGGATACCTCCAAGGTCGCCGATGACGACCGTTCCGACGCCTCGCTCGACACACTCTCCAATGATGTGTTTCGAGAGTGTGTGCAAGAAATGCGTCCGGCGGGCGGTCCGCTTCCGATCGAGGCGACGAGCTTTCCTTGAGCCAGGATCGTCCGTTTCTGCGCGCTTCTTGGCGAAGTAGTATTCGTCCTCTTTGAGCGCCCCGCCAGGGTACAGCAGGGATTCATCGCCGAACGACACGGCGGCAAAATTGCATATCCCGAGGTCAATCCCAGCAACTCTGTCGCCGGGCGATTCAGGAACGTCACTCTCGACGCGGCAAACGATATGCAATCGCCATTCGCCGTGTTCGTACACGGCTCGAACCTGTTGGACGTTCTCGATGGTCGTTCCAGGTGGGGCAATGGGGTCGTACTCGCAGAGCACGAAGTCGGACCATCCGTCTTTGAGGTTCTTTCCTTTCGAAAGGCGAAGGCGACCGTTCTCGGCGTCGTGCTTGAACCCCGCGGTCTTGAACGTGACAGTCGAGCGTGGGTGCTCGCCGTTGCGTTTGCGGTAGCCGGGCGGGTTTGCTTTCGTGTCCCCGTTTTCGCGCTTGCCGAACCAGCCGGTGAACGCTTCAGCGAGTTCTTGGAGAACTCGCTGACTGGACTGTGAATGAAGGTCCGCGTAGCGTTCGTGTCCCTTGAGGTACGACAGAAGCGCGTTAGCGCCGGGGATCTGGCCGCAAGCATCCCAGACACGGTGAGCAGTCCACCGCCCAACGTTCCAGAGCTTGCTGGCGGCAAACCCGAGCGAATCGAGGTCATCAGACACCTGCTGCTGGTTGCGAATGCAGGCGCGATAGGTGCGAGTGACGACCCCGTTCGCCATACGTGACCTATGTTACGGATTACACTTATAGGTGGTCTAAGCTGGGTGAAAGTGATAGTGGAATATCCGACCCGGCATTTGTCGAGGTGTATGAACTCGCGTACGGGATTCATCCCACGGCTAAAGGCCGTGGGCTTTCTCCCTGCCATAATTGTAAGACCGGGCGTCGGTCCGTCGATCGACTTATATCGACCTCCGTATGGCACTACCGCTGACTTGGTGGTTGCTATCACACGTCCCAGCGTATGTTCGATGCCTCGAACTGGAAACGGGGGGACCAGGAGACCGAACGGGTGGGCAAGGAGCCGGAACCAAGGACGATAGAGGAGATCAAGCTGACCGAGATCCGGGGACGTCCGGTCGCGAAGTTCGTCGCCGCCTTCCTCGTCGGCTTCGTCTTCTTTCTGGTGCCCGTCCCGTGGGAGGGGCAGGTCACGGTCCCGTTCGACATCGTCGTCAGCTGGGTCACTGACTCGTTCCCGACGGTCGCGGGGGTCTACGCGCTCGCGCTCATCGTCGCGGGCGGGATCCTGACGACCGTTGCCGAACTCCGCAAGCGGGGGGTCGTCGGGATCGACGACGGCCTCGCGGAGACGCTGACGCTTCCCTATTGGGAGACCTCGGCGGCGTTCTGGTTCTTCCGGGTCGCCGGCGCGGTCCTCGCACCGTTTCTCTTCTTCGAGGTCGGGCCGGCGTGGATGGTCGCCCCCGAGACCGGCGTGCTCGTCTGGGGGACGCTCATCCTGAGCGTCGCGGTCATCATCCCCATCGGCGCGATCTTCATCAACCTCTTCGTGGAGTTGGGTGGCCTCGAGTTCGTCGGGACGATGGCCCGGCCGATCATGCGCCCGCTGTTTCACGTCCCTGGCCGGGCGGCCTTGGACAGCGTTGCCTCCTGGGTCGGCTCCTACAGCGTCGGGCTCTACGTCACCCGAAACGTCTTCGATCGCGGCGAGTACTCGAAACGAGACGTCTACGTCATCAGCACCTGCTTCGCGACGGTTTCGATCGGGTTCGTCGGCGTCGTCGCTGCGACGGTCGATCTGCTCGAACTCTTTCCGATCATCTTCGTCTGTTACCTGATCTGTATCGCGATCACGGGGTTCGTCCTCGTCCGGGTTCCTCCGTTGAGCCGGGTGCCCGAGGAGTACGTCGCCGAACCTAACCCCGAAACTCCCTTCGAAGGGGCGCCCGCCGACTACCTCCGCTTCGGGCTCTCGGAGGCGGTCGCGAAGGCCGAGGAGGGCGGGACGATCGTCGGCGCCTCCGTCCGGGGGTTCATCGACGGGCTCAAACTCGCCGTGCTCATCCTCGGAACGATCCTCTCGATCGGGCTCGCCGCGGTCGTCATCGCCGAGTTCACGCCGATGTTCGAGATCATCGCCCAGCCGCTCGTGCCGGTGATCGAACTGCTGGGCATCCCCGACGCCGACGTCGTCGCGCCGGCGACGATCATCGGGATCACCGAGATGTTCATCCCCGCGCTGCTGGTCGCCGAGGCCGCGCCGATGGCCCGCTTTTTCATCGCCGTGCTCTCAATCTCTCAGCTGATCTTCTTCTCGGCGGTCGGCCCGATGATGATGGACATGTTCAGTGATATCCCGATCCGCTTTCGGGATCTGGTCGTCCTCTTCGTCCTGCGGACGATCATCCTCGTACCCGTCATCGCCCTCATGACCCACGTCGTGGCCGCCGCCGGCCTGCTGTAGGGAATCGTTCGGAACGGCTCGCCAAACGCGACCCGTTTCAGTACAGATACGAGACAAGCGCGGGAAGCAGCTTTCCCTCGGCCCGCCGGAGGTGGTCTTCGGCGGTCCGGCGACCGACCCCCAGCTCCGCCGCCAGCTCGGCGGTCGTCGTCTCCCGGGGGAGTTCGTAGTAGCCCCGGGAGACGGCGAGGGCGAGGACCTCCCGCTGGCGGGCGGTCAGTTCGGGGAGCACGCCCTCTACGGATACCAGCGGCGAGGAGGGAGTGGGGGCGTGGACCTCGCGTTTCGACCGGACGTCGATCGAGAGGCCGTCATCGACGAGGGCGGCGTAGAGGTCGGCGAGGCTCGCGGAGTCGAGCGCCAGCACCCGGCAGTGTTTCGCGCCGTCGGCGTACCGGAGCGGCGGAAGCAACAGGCAGCCGTGGGGCTGGAGATATCTCTCGATCGTGGGTTCTTGCTCGCGGAGGCAGGCGCTCGTGACGACGACGGCTTCGGTTCCCGTACGGATCTCGCCGTCGATCCCGACGTCGGTCCGGACCCGCTCGACGACGGCCCCGACCTCGCCGCGGACCGAGAGCAGGTCGGCGTGGTCGTTACACCAGAGGTCGATACGGCAGTCCGTGCCGTCGGTCGGCTCGGTGTAGGGGCTCGAGTCCGGAATCGAGAAGGTGGCCTCGTACACGCGGGGCGGTAGGCGCGCTCGTCGTATAAATAACCCTCCGAACGGAACCCCACTGGCCTTGGATCCGCGCGTGGTTTGCAATGGCATGGACGCCGAGAACGATCCGGAGACATTCCTCGGGAGCGGAGAGCCAAGCGAGCAGTGGAAGGAGTACCGGGGTGCGCCCACCGGGACCGACCTCGAATGTGAGGGGTGGCGCCAGGAGGCGGCCCTCCGCCTGCTGAACAACAACCTCGATCCGGAGGTCGCCGAGCGCCCGGAGGACCTAGTCGTCTACGGCGGCACGGGCCGAGCAGCCCGGTCGTGGGACGCCTACGACGCGATCCTCGCCGAACTGCGCGAACTCGGCGATCGGGAGACCCTGCTTGTGCAGTCGGGTAAACCCGTCGGCCGGTTCGAGACCCACGAGCGGGCGCCGCGGGTGCTGATCGCGAATTCCAATCTCGTCGGAAAGTGGGACAATTGGGAGCACTTCCACGAGCTCGAGGCGGAGGGAAAGATCATGTACGGCCAGATGACGGCGGGCTCGTGGGCCTACATCGGCACCCAGGGGATCATCCAGGGAACGTACGAGACGCTCGCGGAACTCGCCCGCCGGGAGTACGGGGATGAGGACGGCGAGGCGGATCTCGAGGGAAAGATCG
The DNA here is from genome assembly GCF_020177375.1 of Saliphagus infecundisoli. Lineage (GTDB taxonomy): Archaea > Halobacteriota > Halobacteria > Halobacteriales > Natrialbaceae > Saliphagus > Saliphagus infecundisoli. The sequence continues at coordinate 8,866 of NZ_JAIWHV010000012.1, forward strand.
TCGCGACCGGCGGCCTCGGCGGGATGGGCGGCGCCCAACCCCTCGCGGTGACGATGAACCGGGGGGTCTGTATCGCCGCCGAGGTGGACGAAGCACGGATCGATCGCCGGATCGAGACGGGCTACTGCGAGGAGAAGGTCGGTAACGTCGCGGAGGCGATCGACCGCGCCGAGGCGGCGGCCGAAGCAGGCGAGCCCTACAGCGTCGGCGTCCACTGTAACGCCGTCGATCTTCTGGAGGGGCTGCTCGAACGGGACGCCGTTCCGGACGTCGTCACCGACCAGACCAGCGCCCACGATGCTCTGGAGGGGTACTATCCGGTCGGCTACACGGTCGGGGAGGCAGACGCACTGCGCGAGCGCGATCCCGAGACGTACCGCGTGGAAAGCCTCGATACGATGGAGCGCCACGTCGAGGCGATCCTCGACCTACAGGAACGGGGCGCGATCGCCTTCGAGTACGGCAACAACATCCGGGGACAGGTCAGAGACGAACGCGGGATGGACCGCGCGTTCGATTTCCCGGGATTCGTCCCCGCTTACATCCGCCCGCAGTTCTGCCGGGGCAAGGGCCCCTTCCGCTGGCTCGCGCTGTCGGGCGACCCCGCGGACATCCACCGGACCGACGAGGCGGTCCTCGAACTGTTCCCCGGGAAGGACCACCTCCGGCGCTGGATCGAACTCGCCCGCGAGCGGGTCCGGTTCCAGGGGCTGCCCTCGCGGGTCTGCTGGCTCGGATATCAGGCGGGAGATAATGAGGAGAGTCTGACCGAGCGCGCCCGCTTCGCGCTGCGGATCAACGACCTCGTCGCCGACGGCGAGATTTCGGCGCCGATCGTCGTCACGAGAGACCACCTCGACGCGGGGTCGGTCGCGAGTCCGAACCGCGAGACCGAGGCGATGCGGGACGGGACGGACGCGGTCGCCGACTGGCCGATCCTGAACGCCCTGCTGAACTGTGCGGCGGGCGCCGACATCGTGAGCGTCCACGACGGCGGCGGCGTCGGCATCGGGAACGCGATCCACGCGAACAACCACGTCGTCCTCGACGGTACCGACCTCGCCGCCGAGAAAGCCAGACGAGTGTTCACGACCGACCCCGGCATGGGCGTGATTCGTCATGCCGACGCCGGCTACGAGGAAGCCATCGAGGAGGCGGCGGAATCGGACGTTGCGATCCCGATGGAAGAACGGGGATCGAGATGAGCTACCGGGAACCCGCCTTCGAATGGACGGCTCCCTCGTCGGATCCGAACGACCGTCAGTTCGGGGACGTCGTCGAATCCATTGAATTCGCCGACGCCGACGACTACGACGCCGTCATCGTCGGCGAACCGTTCGACGACGCCGTCATCGGCCGGACGGGAGCCGCGGAGGGACCGACGGCGATCCGCGAACGGCTGGCGGCGACGAAGACCCATCACTTCGACGCCGACCCCGTCGGGTCGATCGGCGACCTCGGAGATCTCGGCTTCGCGGGTGACGCCGGCGACCCCCTCCCGGAGACCGTCGCCGAGAAGCAAGACCACCTCCAGCGGTTCGCCACACGGGAGATCCACGCCTCCGACGCGCTCCCCGTGTTCCTGGGAGGAGACAACTCTCTGACGTATCCGAACGCCGCTCCGTTACTGGATCGAGGCAGCCTCGGCGTCGTGAACTTCGACGCCCACCTCGACGTCAGGGAGGTCCGGGACGGCCCGACAAGCGGGACCCCGTATCGACAACTGTTCGAGGCCGGACTCGACGCCTACGCCTGCATCGGCGCCAGACACTTCGAGACGTCGAGCGCGTACGCCGACTACGTGGACGAGCGGGGCGGCGAGGTGGTGACCGCCGAGGAGGTCGGCGAGGATCCAGTTGTCGCGGCCGAACTCGCGATGGACGCGATGGGCGATCTCGACGCCCTGTACGTCAGCGTGGATCTCGACGTGCTCGACGAGTCGGCCGCGCCGGGCGTGAGTGCCCCGACCCCTGGGGGGCTTTCGACCCGAGAACTATATCGGGCGGTGCGGCTGATGGCAAGCGACGACCGGCTCGCGGGGTTCGAGATCGTCGAGTGTGCGCCGCCGCTCGACCGGGGCGGTCGGACCGTAGACGCTGCCGCACGGGCCGTCGCCCACGGACTGGCGGGCTACCTGGAGGTCGAACGATGAGCACGAACGCGAACTATACGATCGTCCACGGGATCGGCGAACTGGTGACCGGACCGGCCGACCGCGGGGGAGAAAGAGGTCCGGAGCCGCCCGACGAGCCCGTCCTCGTCCGCGAGGAGGGCGCGGCGGTCGTCGCCAGCGGCGGCAAGGTGGTCGCGACGGGTCCGTCCGACGAACTCGTCCGGGAGTACCCCCCGGAGAACGCGGCGACGGCGATCTACGCCGAGGGGAACCCCGTCCTGCCGGGATTCGTCGATCCCCACACCCACGCGGTCTTCGCCGGCGACCGCTCCGACGAGTTCGAGGCCAAACTCCGCGGGAAGAGCTATCAGGAGATCCTCGCGGAGGGCGGCGGCATCCTCCGGACCGTCCGGGCGGTTCGGGAGGCCGAGGAGGACGACCTCGTCGCCTCCCTCCGGGAGCACCTGGACGTCATGCTCGCCCACGGGACGACCACGGTGGAGGTCAAATCGGGGTACGGGCTCGAAAGCGAGACCGAACTCGAGCTCTTGTCGGCGATCGAGCGGGCGGGCGCCGGCCACCCCGTGGACGTCGTCCCGACGTTCATGGGCGCCCACGCGGTTCCCGAGGGAAGCGAGGCAGACGCCTACGTCGAGCGGGTCGTCGAGGACCAGCTTCCCGCCGTCGAGAAGCAGGGGATCGCCGAGTTCTGTGACGTCTTCTGCGAGGAGGGCGCCTTCTCGGTCGAACAGTCCCGACGCGTCCTCGAGGCCGGGATCGATCACGGGCTGACGCCGAAGATCCACGCCGACGAGTTCGCGACCATCGGCGGGACGGACCTCGCTGCGGATCTCGGGGCCGCGAGCGCCGATCACCTGCTCCAGTCCGAGAGCAGCGACGTCGAGCGGTTGCTCTCGGCGGGCGTGACCCCGGTCGTCCTTCCGGGGACCGCCTTCGGACTCGGGGGCGAATATCCCGACCTCGAACCCTACCGCCGCCGGGGGACGGTCCCCGCCGTCGGGACGGACTTCAACCCGAACTGTTACGCCCGGAGCATGGGCTTTTCGGCCACCCTCGCCTGTGTTGGGATGGGGATGACGCCCGCGGAGGCGGTGGTCGGGATCACGTCGCGGGCTGCAGGAGCGATCGACCGTCCGGAGCGGGGAATCATCGAGCCGGGCGCGCCCGCCGACCTGGTGGTCCTCGGGGCGCCTTCCTACCGCCACCTCGCCTACGACTACGACGGCAACGCCGTCGATCGGGTCCTGAAGGGCGGGAAACTCGTTGTCGGTGGCGGATGACGTGGCGGCGCCCGCTCGCCCTACTCGCAGGGGGCGACGGCGACCGTCACATCGCCGTCGTAGCGCACGGAGACCTCACAGCCGTCGTGTTCGAACTCGACACGCCCGCGGCGCCGACCCCGGCGGGTCGGGTCGAACAGTTCGTCGAGGGAATCGGGATCGACGCTGTGGTGGAGCGGCGAGACCTCCCCGACGGTGGAGCCAGTGACACATGCAACCGCGGTGACGACGACCCCGGTCGGCGTCTCGTCGTCGGCGACCGTCCGGCTGACGGCGTCTCCGATCTCCATGGCTGCGGTGTATTTCGTTATTCTGTAAAAACGCTCCGGTCGGGACAAACGAATCCGGTTCGACGGCGCAGTCGTTGTAATTTTCTCACCGTGGAGGGAGAATCAAGCTACGGCCGCTCCTCGTCCGGATCGGCCCGGTCTCCCTCGAGGGTGCCACGGGGCCTTCGGCGTTCCTGCCGGAGGAGCCGCTCGTTCCGGACCTCGAGGCCCACCTCGTGGAGACGGCGAGCCGTCTCCGTGATGTCGGCGACGCCCTCGGCGACCGCGGTCACCTCGACGTCGCCGCCGCCGGTCGCGAACTCCCGGACGGAGACGACGCCGTCCGCCTCGAGGGCGTCGCCGGCGAGCGACCCGCGGTCGGCGATCGGCGCGTCACAGGTGAAGACGACGGTCAGGGGGTAGCCGGCCGACTCGTGGTCGATCACCGGCAGATACTCCCGGATGACGCCCGCCTCCTCCATGCGCTCGATCCGGTTGCGGACGGTGCCGTCGGAGACCGGGAGCCGGCGCGCGATATCGACCGGCGTGGTGTGTCTGGCGTCCTCGGCCAGCAGGCGGAGGATCGCCCTGTCGGTCTCGTCGAGTTCCGACTCGGACATCTCTCGAAAGGTGACAGTCCCGCCCGTAAGGGTGTTGTGGCACGTCCTGCTCTCGAACCCGTCTACGCTCGAGTCGCCACCTCGAGGAGGTCCGAGACGAGGTCGTCGCCGTCGTAGCGGACGGTCGACGACCGGGAGTCGTACTCGATGAGCCCGGCGTCGGCAAGCGCCGGGAGGTCGGCGTGGCGAATCGAGATCGCGGCCTCCGACGTGGCCGTGCCCGTCTCCTCGCTGACGATGGCGGCCAGTTCCCCGACGGTGACGACCGGTCGGTCCTCTACGTATCGGAGGAGGACGCGTCGGCGGTGCTCCGAGAGGAGTTCGAAGAGGCGATCGTGGCGCGACCGCTGGCCGACCGTTCGTTTCTCCAGTCGGCCGCTGTAACCATCGTCAGACATGTGCCTACCCGGGTACATCACGGGGCTACATATTGATTGTGGTCGGTAATTCCCGAACGCTGTACGGCGCGGCGAACGTCCCCTCGACCCTCGCGCTCGTCCTCCCCCGAACGGGCCGTCCGACGGGACCACGACCCGGCGGGGGTTCCGGCATCGATACCGCGGACCCCATCACAACGGAACCGGGAGCCAGTCGAGGTGTCGGAGGATCGGAGCGGGATCGAACAGCGGGTCGTGGAGGACGAGCCAGTCGAGCAGGACGAGGCCGGCCCCGTGGGCGATCACGGAGGGGAGAATCGAGTTCGAGCGGTAGTCGACGGCGCCGAAGAGGACGTCCGTCGGCCCCGAAAGCAAGAACTCGAGCAGCGGCTTCTCCCAGTGGTGGAACATGTAGAGGACGGGGCTGATGAACACCGCGACGAACCCGATCTCCCTGATTCCGACACAGAGCAACCCTCGATAGTACGTTTCCGAGGCCAGCGCGAGAAAGAACAGGCCGAGCGCGTGGGGGACGAACTCGACGGGAGCCGTCGAGGTCTCCCAGATCGGGTAGTAGGTCCGGATGGTCGGCAGCGTCGAGCCCACGAGGTAAAAGGGGAGGACGAAAAGCGAGAGCAAGAGGGCGTTCCGGACCGCCAGGCGGTCGATCCGCCAGCCGATCCGCTTTCCGTGGGTGAGCGCGAGCGCCAGCGGCCCGCCGAACAGGAGGAGGCCGTCGTAGAGCAGGCGGTTGGTCAGCCCCGATTCGACGACGTTCATCCAGACGACGGTACAGGCCGCGCCGACGAGCAGCGACCGCTGGACCCACGTCAGTCCGGCGAGGCGGTCCCGGAGACCCGATCCGGCGGCGGTCTCGTCGGTCGCCACGGCGTCGCTACTCCTCTGTGGTCTCGACGGGGCCGGTCCCGACGACCTCCCGGACGTAGCCCTCGAACTCCTGGCTGCGCTCGAAGTAGGTCTCGTCGATCTCGCGAATCACCGTCGAGAGCTCGCGGGGACCGTCGGGGGTTCGGATGACGCTTTCGCCCTCGAGCCGGTCGACCTCGCTCGCCTCCTTGGGCCAGGTCAGCCGGGAGGTCACTCGGGCAAGCGGGGCGCCCTCGACGGCCGGCCCCTCGCCGAGTTCGACGGTCGGCTCGGTCTCCTCGTCTTCCTCGTCGCTCATGGCCGGGCGTTGGCCGGGCCGTCGATTCAACCTTTCGTTTCCCTACCCGGCGGCAGCCCCCACCGCGGCTCGGATCGCCGCCTCGCCCAGTTCGATCGCCCGCTCGGGTGGCCAGTGGAGGACGACGGCGGCGACGGCGAGCTCGAGGGCCGTCACGACAACGGTCACGACTCCCGCTCCCCTGGTTCCGACCGAGACACCTATCGGAAGGCCGAACTCCCGGTCCCAGAGCGGGTAGAAGAGGGCGATACCGCGTTTGCTTCCCGCGGCATCGAGCACGTAGTGGGTGAAGATCCCGATCCAGACGAACTCGAGGTTGCCGAAGACGACGGGAAAGGCGAGAAAGCCGACGAGCACCGGCAGGTTGTGGAGGGTCTTGCGATGACGGCCGAAGGCGGTGTCGACGTCGGGAAAGAGCGCGCCGAGGACGACCGGGACCCCGACCTCGAGGACCGTCACGTAGGTCTCGACCGAGCCGGCGGGCTCGACGAGGAATCCGAGGCCGACCGAGAGCAGGGCCGCGTTCAGGACGTGGCCGCGCTTGTTCATGGCTCGAGTGCCGCCTCGCCCGTGGCCAACGCCTCTCCCCAGCCCGGCCCCCGCCGGACGTCGGGGAAGGGGAGCGGTTCGTCGGGTTTCGAGTCGCCCTCCGGCTCCCCGATCGGGCGATAGAGCCACCGGACGTCCCGCCAGGCGCCCTGCGTGTAGCCCACCCGCGGGAACGTCCCGACGGGCTCGAACCCCATCCGCTCGTGAAAGGCGACGCTCTCGGGGTTTGGAACCACGAGCGCGGCGTAGGCGCTCCGATACCCCTGCCGGTCGAGTAGCTCCAGGAGGGCGGTGTAGAGCCCGGTCGCGACCCCCGACCGGCGTGCCTCGCCCGCGACGTACACCGTGAGTTCGACGGTCCAGCGGTAGGCGTCCATCGACCGCAGCGGTCCCGCCTTCGCGTAGCCGACGACCTCGCCGCCGCGTTCACAGACCAGCCACGGGTAGGCAACGAGGGTGGATTTGATCCGGTCGACGATCTCCTCCTCGCCCGGCGCACGCTCCTCGAAGGAGATCGGCGTCTCCTCGACGAACGGTGCGTAGATCGCCGCGATCGCCGCCGCGTCCCCCGGTGTGGCGGCCCGGATCCGCCCCCCGCCCTCGCTGTTCATGCGGGGAGGCGGCAGGCGACCCCCAAAAGTCCTCCGTCGTTACCGCGCGTCGACCTCCGCCAGGAGGAGTTCGAGCGCCCGGTCGACGGTCTTCGCGCGCACCTCCGCCCGGTCGCCGTCGAACTCGATGCGCTCGACTGTCGCGTAGGAACTCTCGCTGCCCCACGGGCCCGCGTAGGCGACCGCGACGAAGACGGTGCCGACGGGGGTCTCCTCACTGCCGCCGGTCGGGCCCGCGACCCCCGTCGTCGCGACCCCCCAGGTGACGTCGGTCGTGTCCCGGACCCCGCGGGCCATCTCGCGGGCGACGGGTTCGGAGACCGCGCCGTGTTCGTCCAGGTGCTCGCGGCTCACCCCGAGGTGGCGGCGCTTGGAATCGTAGGCGTAGGTCGTAAGCCCCGTATCGAAGTAGTCGGTCGCGCCCGGGATCGCCGTCAGGGCCGCGCCGATCAGCCCGCCCGTACACGATTCGGCGACCGCGACCGTCTCCTCTCGGTCGCGGAGCGCGTCGGCGACCGCCATCGGGAGCTCGCGGTCGATGTCGTCGTTCATGGGCGAGCAGAGGCGACGAAGGATCCTGAAAGGCGGGGTTGCGTTGGCCGCTTCCGGCGGCCGACCCCACCGCTCGGGCGAAACGTCTTTGCGCTCGCCCCGTATACCTGCGGGTATGCCGACTGGCCTCCTCCCGGACGACCCGGTGATCCTCGTCGTCGTCCTCGTCTTGCTCGCGCTCGTGTTCTTCCTCTACTTGCTGCTTCGCCGGACCGTCCTCGAGTTCCGCGACGGAATGCGCGGGAAGTAATCAGGCGAGCGCGCCCGACACACCCTCGACCGCCCGCTCGACGTCTTCGCGGTCGACGTCGCGATGGGTACAGAACCGGACGGTCCCCGGGCCGAAGGGGGTCGCACGGACCCCGCGGTCCTCGAGCCGGTCCAGAACGTCGTCGGGCTCGAGGCCGGTCCCCGAGACGTCGGCGAGCACGATGTTGGTCTCGGGCTCCTGAACCGACAGCCCCTCGACGTCCGCGATCCCCTCCGCGAGCGCGCGGGCGTTCTCGTGGTCGGTCGCGAGGTCGGAGACGTTCTCCAGGGCACGGAGCCCCGGACCGGCGACGACGCCGACCTGGCGCATCCCGCCGCCGAACAGCTTCCGGGTCCGGCGGGCCTCCTCGACGAACGCCTCGCTTCCGGCGAGCATCGACCCGATCGGCGCACCCAGCCCCTTCGAGAGACAGAACATCACCGAGTCGACGTGGTCGGTGATCTCCGTGACGGACACGTCGAGCGCCGTCGCGGCGTTGAACACCCGCGCGCCGTCGAGGTGGACCGGCACCCCCAGGTCGCGGGCGGCCGCGGCGGCCGCCCCGATCCTCTCGGGGTCGATCGCGACCCCGCCCTTGCTGTTGTGGGTGTTCTCGAGGCTCAGGAGGCCGGTCCCGGGCCGGTGGACGTCCTCCGCGACGTACGCCTCGCGGACCTGCTCTCCGGTCGGCACGCCGCGGGAGCCCCCGTCTACGGGGCGCAACTGGAGGCCGGAGTGCTGGGCGAACCCGCCGAGTTCCCACTTGTAGACGTGGCTCTCGCGTTCGACGACGGCCTCCTGGCCGCGGTCGGTGTGGACCCGGGCGGCGACCTGGTTGCCCATCGTCCCCGTCGGAACGAAGAGGGCCGCCTCCTTGCCGACCGCCTCGGCGGCACGATCCTCGAGTTCGTTGACCGTCGGGTCCTCGCCGTAGACGTCGTCGCCGACCGCGGCGCCGGCGGCCGCCTCGCGCATCTCGTCGTCCGGTTTCGTGACGGTGTCCGACCGCAGGTCGATCATGGACGCGGTAGCGCGGGGAGGCGCAAATAGTCGGCGGTCACGGCACCCGGATGGGGCGAGAACGGGGACGCCGGAGTCCGAACCGGTTCCAAAAGGAGTATGACGGCCTCGGGCGATGGACGACCATGGACCCGCGCATCCGCGAGCACGCCCGGATCATCGCGAACCACTCCGTTTCCCTCCAGGAGGGCGACGACGTGGTCGTCGACGCCCATCCCGTCGCCGAGGACCTCGTCGTCGCCCTCCACGAGGAGATCGGCGAGGTCGGCGCGAACCCGATCAGGACGAGCCAGCGCACGGGCAAGCGCGCCCACCGGGCGTTCCTCCGTGCGTCCGACGGGGAGTTCGAGACCCCCGACCACGAACTCGCGCTCATCGAGGAGACGGACGTCTACATCGCCATCCGGGCGACCGACAACGTCACCCAGACCAGCGACGTCTCCCCTGAGACGAGTTCGGCCCACCGCCAGGCCCACGGCCCGATCCTCGACGAACGGCTCTCGACGCGGTGGTGTCTCACCCAGTTTCCCGCGCCCGCCAACGCCCAGCTCGCCGAGATGAGCACCGAGGGCTACGAGAACTTCGTCTGGGACGCGGTTAACAAGGAATGGGACGACCAGCGGGAGTTCCAGGCGAACATGGTCGAAATCCTCGACCCCGCCGACGAGATCCGGATCGTGAGCGGCGAACACACGGACGTCACGATGAGCCTCGCGGACAACCCCACGATCAACGACCACGGCGAGCACAACCTGCCCGGCGGCGAGGTCTTCACCGCGCCGGTCCCCGACAGCGTCGAGGGCGAGGTCCTGTTCGACATGCCGCTGTACCACCAGGGCCGAGAGATCACGGACGTCTCCCTCGAATTCGAAGCGGGCGAGGTCGTCGCCCACTCGGCGGCGAAAAACGAGGAGCTGCTGACCGAAGTCCTGAATACCGACGACGGCGCCCGGCGGCTGGGCGAACTCGGGATCGGGATGAACCGCGACATCGACCGCTTTACCTACAATATGCTGTTCGACGAGAAGATGGGCGACACCGTCCATATGGCGGTCGGCCGGGCGTACGAGGACACCGTCGGCGAGGGTAACGAGCGAAACGACTCGGCGGTCCACGTCGACATGATCGTCGACATGAGTGAGGACTCGCGGATCGAGGTCGACGGCGAGGTCGTCCAGGAGGACGGCACCTTCGTCTTCGAGAACTGAGCGAGCCCCTTTTGCTCCAGCTTTTGCGAGCGAGTGCTGCGGGCGCGAGCGAGACAAAAGGTGGGCGTAGGTCGTCCAGGAGGACGGCACCTTCGTCTTCGAGGACTGAGCGATCGATTCCGGCGCTGCGGCGGCGTCCACTGCCGGTTGTCGAAGCGATCGGCGGAGCTTAGACGGTCGAGTTCGTACGGCAGGTATGACCGTCCTGGTCGCGTACGACGGCTCGGCACCCGCACGGAAGGCCGTGGAGTACGCGTTCGACGAGTACGACGACGACATCGTCCTGTTGCGCGTCGTGGAGGTCGCCGACAGTTTCACGAGCATGAGCCTCCAGGCCGTCCAGGAGGTGCTCGGCCGGCGGCGCGCGGACGCCTCCGAGGAGCTCCGCGAGGAGGTCACGGACCGGATCGACGCCGACGCGGAGTACGAGATCGACGTCGTCAGCGGCGAGCCGGCCCGCGAGATCGTCGCCTACGCCGAGGACCACGACGTCGATCGGATCGTCGTCGGGAGCCACGGCCGGGAGGGCGTCTCCCGGGTTCTGCTCGGCAGCGTCGCCGAGGGGGTCGTTCGTCGGGCCCCCGTCACGGTGATCGTCGTCCGCTGACTCACTGTTGGTTATCCCGCAGTCTACGACCTACGCCTCGGCGGTGACTACCCTCCGCGGCGAACCGGCGGGCGCTCTCTCGGCCGTTGACCCGATCCGCCCGTGACGACCGCCGCGTCGTCCGTAAGCATCGGTGACATTGCCCGGTACCCTACCACGCCGTCGCCGTACACGTTGTTCGTCGGTCGGACCGATTGTCGGCGGAGTCGACGGAACGATATCACCGTCGGCCCCAGAAGGGAATTACCCCGGGAGAGCGATCAACGAGCGGGTATATCGGAGAGAGGGGAGAATCAGGTCACTTATCACTGTGGCTCCGATTTCAGCCTCCAATGGTCGATGAGCGACGTGTCGGTCCACAGGACGGGGCCTCGGAGTCCCGACCGGGACCGACCAGACGACGGCTCCTCGCGACGGCGGGGGCAACGGCAGTTCTTGCCGGCTGTACCGACGCGATATCGGACGACGACGAGGGCGCGAACGTCGCCGACCCGGAGACGCTCGAGGACAACTCGAGCGACGAGGCCACCGGCGAGTCGACGGAGACCGACAACGAGACCGACGAAACGGAAACCGAAACCGAGGCGAGAACCAACAACGAAACCGAACCACCCGAAACCACGGAGGGGACCGACAACGAAACCGTGGAGGAAACGGATAACGAGACGGGCACGGAGACCGAAAACGAAACCGAGACCGAGGAAGAGACGGAAACCGACAACGGGACCGAGACCGACGCGACCGAGACCACTGAGGAGACCGAAGAGGGAACGGAGACGGACGAAGAGACGGAGACGGACGAGGGAACCGAGACCGAAGAAGAGACCGAAACCACTGAGGAGACCGAAGAGGGAACGGAGACGGACGAGGAAACCGAAACCGAAGAGGAGACCGAAACCGAGGAGCAGTCGGGGAACCCGCCGCTGAGCGAGGTCATCGACCACCCCTCGACGCGCAACTCCGATCACTCGCCGGTGATCGGCCCGTACCCGACCGAGACCGACGCGGCGATCGTGATGTTCGACGATCCGGGCTGTCCGGCGTGTGCCGACTTCGAGGCGGAGGTCATGCCCGACCTGCGCGAGCATACCGATGCCGGCGAGCTCTCGATCGTCTGGCGCGGATTGGGCGTCATCTCGGAGTGGTCGGAGGCGGCTCTGGCGATCCAGTGGGCGACCTACGACCGCGATCCCGACGCCTTCTGGGACCTCCGGGAGCACGTCTTCGAGAACCGAGAGTCGATCGACAGCGACGAGGGTGCCATCGAGGAATCCGTGGCCTTTCTCGAGGAGAACACCGACCTCGATACCGACGCGATCCGGGAGGACGCCGAGTCCGGCGCCTACGAGCAGCGCATGGCCTACGACGAGGACGCGGCCGGGCGCTCGAACGTCGATGCCACCCCTTACTTCCATCTCTTCCGGGGAGGCGAACACCGCACCGAGATCCGGGGCTACCAGGAGTACCAGGTCTTCGCGAACACCCTCGAGCTGTAACCACGACTGGAAGTCAGCCGAACGGGACCGACAAGATTGATGGGACCCGAGACCGATCACCCAGTATGGACGTGAGACGCGATGTTCGGTAACCGCCTGCTTCCGCGGGGCCGCGAGGACGTCCGACTCGTCGGGCGGACCGTCGGCGCGGTCCTCTCGGGACCCGCCTACGCCGCCCTCGCGCTCGTCGCCGCTGTCGTCTCGCTTTTGGGAATCGTCGTCGCACAGAACATGTCGCTTTTCACCGACGTGGTCGTCTTCGGACCGCTCCCGATCGAGGCCCGCCTCGAGATCCTCTACTACATGCTCCCGTTCGTCAGCGGCGGAACCGATCCCGTCACCGGCACCGGGATGGTCGTGACGAGCCTCCTCGTCGGGGTCAACGTCGCCATGCTGGCCTACCACCTGAGTACCCAGGGACTCTCGGTCGTCCACGGGAGCGGCAGCATCGCCGGCATCATCCTGGGGACGATGGGCGCGGGCTGTGCGGCCTGTGGCGCGGCGATCGCGAGCGCCGTCCTCGGACTGTTCGGCGCCGCCGGGCTCATGACGGTGCTCCCTTTCGGCGGCCTCGAGTTCCTGCTCGCGGCGATCGTTTTCGTCCCGCTCTCGACGTTCTGGCTCGTCCAGGGGATCCAGTACGGCGACGCCTGTCCCGTCGATCTCTCCTGACCGGCCCACGCGACGTTCGACCGTCCGAACCGACCCTCAACGGGAGTCGGTCACGAGCGTGACCGTCGCCAACTCTTAAGTCGCCCGCGTCGGAATCCGAGCCATGGACCTCCGGGGGACCCTCCTCGGCGACCACCGGCCCCGCGTTCGGGCCACTGTCCTCGCAATCGCGCTCCCCGTCGTCGCCTCTGCCGCGTTCCTGCTCGAGTACGATGCCGTCCTCGGGGTTTCCCTTCTCTATCCCGCCGTCGGGGTCGCCCTCTACACGGGGTGGATCCGTGCCGGAGCCCTCACGGGGGCGGGGGCCGTCTTTCTCGTGATCCTGTGGCGGTTCGTCGTCCCGCCGCTCGTCGGCTACTGGCGGTGGTCGATGGATACCCGATACACGCCGCCCCGACTGCTGGCGTACAAGCTCACTCCCCGCGGCGAGCTCATACAAGGACTGACGCACGGCCCGATCTATGCGCTAGCCGGCACGATCGTCCTCGGCGGGGCGGGGTATCTCGTCGGATCCGTCGGGCGACGACTCCGGCAGCCAACGGCGGATGCGAACTCCTGACGGCTCGAGAACGGGTCTCCGGAAGGGGCTACGAGAGCCGTTCGACGGTGTCGACGATCTCGTCGGCGAACTCGCTGGTCGAGACCTTCTCGACGCCCTCGAGCTGTCGTTCGAGGTCGTAGGTGACCTTTCCGCCGGAGATGGTCTCCTCGACGGCGTCACGGACGAGGTCGGCGGCGTCGGTCCAGCCGAGGTACTCGAGCATCATCCGGCCCGAGAGGATCATCGCGGTCGGGTTGGCCATGTCCTGGCCCGCGCGCTTGGGCGCCGAGCCGTGGACGGGTTCGGCCAGCAGGCGGCCGTCGCCGAAGTTCGCGCCGGGCGCGATGCCTAAGCCGCCGATCTGTGCGCCCGCGGCGTCGGAGATGTAGTCGCCGTTCAGGTTCGGCATCGCGAGGACGTCGAACTCGTCGGTGCGAAGCTGGATCCACTGCAACATTGCGTCGGCGAGGCGTTCCTCGACCATGACGGCGTCCTCGGGGATGTCGACTTCGTCCTCGGTCTCCCACAGCGAGTCCGGCGCCGCGAAGACCTCCTCGTCGGGGTACTCCTCCTCGGCGACTTCCATGCCCCAGGTGCCGAACTGGCCTTCGGTGAACTTCATGATGTTGCCCTTGTGGACGAGCGTGACCTTCTCGCGGTCGTGCTCCAAGGCGTAGTCGATGGCCTTCCGAACGAGCCGTTTCGAGCCCGTCTCGGAGATGGGCTTGAGGCCGATCCCGATGGGGCCGTCGTGCATCGTCTCGTCGAAGCCCATCTCCTCCTCGACGAACTCCCGGACCTGCTCGACTTCCTCCGTTCCCTGCTCCCACTCGATGCCGGCGTAGACGTCCTCGGTGTTCTCCCGGAAGGTGACCATGTCCATCTCCTCGGGGGCCTTCATCGGCGAGGGGACGCCCTGGAGGTAGAACGTCGGGCGGACGTTCGCGTAGAAGTCGAGCGTCTGGCGGAGCGCGACGTTCAGCGAGCGAAAGCCCGAGCCGACGGGCGTCGTCAGCGGGCCCTTGATCGCGACGCGGTGTTCGTCGATGGCGCGGACGGTGTCCTCGGGAAGGTTCTCGTCGTAGCGTTCGCGGGCGCTCTCGCCGGCGTAGAGTCGCATCCAGGCGATCGACCGGCCGGTCGCGTCGGCGGCGGCCTCCAGAACCCGCTGGGCCGCGGGCGCGACGTCTTGCCCGATCCCGTCGCCGTGGATGATCGGGACGATCGGGTTCTCGGGGACGTCGATCTCGTCGTCGCTACCCTCGGCGAGCGTAATCGGTTCCCCGTTCTCCGGAACGTCGACCTTCTCGTACTCGTGGCTCATCTTGGTATACAGTTCTCGCAGACTCGCCTAAAAGGCCTCCCATTTCGTCGCCGGCGTCGCCTGCGGAGAACGGATCCCGGAAACTCCTACTCGAGGTAGCCCAGATCGCTCAGCCGGTCCTCGACGTCGGCCTCGGAGCTACCCTCCCCGTCGGCGCCCGAATAGGAGGGGTAGGACTGGCTTCCCGCGTCGTCCACGCAGGGGATGACCTCCCCGTCCATCCGGTCGCTGTAGGGAACCCCCAGCGCGGCCATGATCGTCGGCGCGACGTCGTAGAGGTGGGCCCGGTCGACGTCGGCGTCGGTATCGATCCCCTCGCCGGTCGCGACGAAGACGCCGTCCAACTTGTGGTTCCAGGGCTCGGTCGCCGAGCTAAAGAGGTCCTCGCGCAGCTCCGCCGAGAGGAAGTACTGGAAGTCGTTCGGCACCGTGAGAATATCGACCGCGTCCTCGGTGAAGGGGCCGTCGTAATACTCCTCGCGGGGGACGACCTCGCCGAAGACCGGTTCGCCGTTGGGGCCGGTGACCCCCGAGAGGTCCGAGATGAGTTTCTCGCGAACGGCGTCGTACTTCTCGGGGGGGACGACGCCCTCGGGATCCCGACCTTGTAAGTTGATCCGGACGCCGAGTTCGGTCCGCGAACGCATGTACGCCGTCGAGGCCGCGAAGTCGACCTGCTCGTTTCCGGTCCGGACGACCCCGCTCGGGACGTGTCTGGCCGCGACGTCGGCGAGACCGACGGCCTCGAGGAGGTTGCCGACCTTGTTGGTCGTGACCCCCGCCTTCGCGGCGATGCTCGCGAGACGTTCGACCGTTCCGGGCTCCCACTCGGTCTTGTCCTCGCCCTCCCGGAGGTCGTCTCTCAGGACGTTCCAGGTCGGCATCCCCTTGCCGCCTTTCTTGGTCTCGATGTAGCCCTTCCGCTGGAGGTAGGTGTTGACCCGGAACTCGCCGCTCTCCATCGGGCCCATCCCGTGGTCGCTGGCGACGAACACCCGGTCGGGATCGCAGTCCTCCAGCACTTCGCCGATCCGTTCGTCGGTCGCCCGGTAGACCTCCCGGACGGCGTCCCAGTCGCCCTCGAACTCGTGGAAGACGGTGTCAGGCTTTTGAAACTGGAGGAAGCCGAAATCCGGGTCGAACCGGTCGGCGAGGTAGCGAAAGGCGTCGGCGCGCATCCCGACCAGATGTCTGTACTCTTCGAGTTTCTCCTCGTCGGAGATCGTGTCGTCGCCGCGGGTGTAGTTGGGGTAGACGTAGTACTCGCCGATCGCTTCGCGGACGTCCGAAAGCAGCCCCTCGGGATGGCAATCGGGGTTTTCGGGGCCGATGAAGCCGGGGACGATCGCGCCGTCGAACTCGTCGGGCGGGTGGGTAACCGGGACGTTGACGACGACGCTCGAGCGGTCGTGGTCGTCGAGCAGGGTCCAGAGGCGGTGTTCGCGGACGTCGCGTGCAGAGACGACGTGGAAGTCGTAGCCGTCGAAACCGGTAAAGGTGTAGACGCCGTGTTTGCCGGGGTTGACGCCCGTGTACATCGAGGGCCAGGCGCTGGGCGTCCAGGGCGGGATCTGGGACTCGAGGGGGATCGAGAGTCCCTCCGAGCAAAGCGCCTCGAGGTTGGGAAGGTCGCCGTCCGCAAACAGCCGCTCGAACACCGGTAGACACCCCGAATCGATCCCGATGAGAAGGGTGTCGACCCCGGCAGAGTCGCTCATATGTCACACCCAAGGACCCCCATGGGGGAAAACGATACCGGTTCGACTGGATCCCGTCACCGGGATCGAACGCCTTTTGGACGGCCGCCGGCTAGTTGTCGGGAGCGAATGGAGGTACTGATCGTCGGTGCGGGCGCGATGGGTCGGTGGTTCGCCGGCGCCGTCGATGCCACGACAACGTTCACGGACGTCGACGGCGCCGCCGCCCGCAGGGCTGCCGACGCGTGTGGCGGCCGTGCGTGCTCGACCGGGGAACTCGAGGGCGGGTTCGACGCCGTCTGTCTCGCCGTCCCGATCCCCGAACTCGCCGACGCCGTTGAGCAGTATTCCGCGTACGCAGACGACGCCGTCCTCGACGTCTCGGGCGTGATGGGGCAAGCCGTCGAGGCGATGGCGGCGGCCGCACCCGGCCGCGAGCGGGTCAGCCTCCACCCGCTTTTCGCCCCCGAGCGCGCGCCGGGGACCGTCGCGGTCGTCCGCGACGCGCCCGGCCCGACGACCGAGGTGATCCTCGGGGACGTCGAGCGAGCGGGCAACGAACTCGTCGAGACCACGCCCCGGGAGCACGACGAGGCGATGGAGACGGTACAGGCCGCGACCCACGCCGCCGTCCTCGCGTTCGCGCTCGCGGCCGACCCCGCCCCGGCGTTCTCGACGCCCGTCTACGACCGCATGGCCGAGCTCGCGGGAATCGTGACGGGGGGCACCCCGCGGGTGTACGCCGACATCCAGGAGAGCTTTCCGGGAAGTGATCGAGTCGCCGAGGCCGCTGCCGAACTCGCCGCCGCCGACCGCGGGGAGTTCGAGACCCTCTACGGCGAGGCAACGGCCCGCTGGGAGGGGAAGCGATGACCGACCGCGAGGCCGTCCGGTCGAACGCGAAGTACCTTCGGAACGTGCGCCCGATCGACTCCGAGGAGATCAGCGACTACGTCGAGGGCGGAGCCCACCCCGCCGTCGTCCGCAGGATCCTCCGTGAGGAGGCGACCGACCTCGGGCTGGTCGAGCGCGAGGACGGCCGGTTCGTCCCCGTCCCCGACGACCCCGTCGCCCCGCTTTCGGGACCGATCGAGGCGTTTCCCGAGCGGTACGCCCGCGCCCTCGAGGACGTCCTCGTCGATCGCTACGGCCCGGACTGGCAGACGGGCGCCAGCGGCGACCTCCTCCGGAGCGTGATCCGGCAGGTCAAAGCCGAGTATCTCGAGAGCCAGGGGCGGTCGGTCGAGTACGATGCGGACGTCGCCGCCGGCTACGCGATCTACCACCTGCCGGCGTACTACGCCGCCGTCCAGTACGCCCTCTCGGATCTCGCCGACCGGGGCCTGCTCGGCCGGCACCTGCGGGTGCTTGACGTCGGCGCAGGCGTCGGTGGTCCCGCGCTGGGGCTTGCGGACTTCCTGCCCGACGACGCCCTCCTCGAATACCACGCCGTCGAGCCGAGCCCCGCCGCCGATATTTTGGAGACGCTGCTCGAGGAGGCCGGCCGGAACGTCCATCCGACGATCCGGCGCGAGCGGATCGAGGACGCCGACCCGGACGAGGAGTACGACCTCGTGCTCGTCGCGAACGTGTTGAGCGAACTCGACGACCCCGAAGCCGTCCTGAGGGAGCTGTTCGACCGCGTCGCCGACGACGGCTCGCTGCTCGCGCTCGCGCCCGCCGACAGGGAGACGAGCATCCAGCTTCGCGAGAGAGAGCGGGCCCTCGAAAGGGAGGGAGCGACCGTCTACGGACCGACCGTCCGGCTCTGGCCCGACCACCGTCCCACGGACCGGGGATGGTCGTTCGACGTCCGCCCCGACCTCGCGGTCCCGGGGTTCCAGCGCCGGCTCGATGGGGCCGACCGCGAGAACGCCGGCGACGGCGAGTTCGAAAACGTCGACGTCCAGTACACCTACTCGATCCTCCGGCGGGACGGGAAACGGCGGATCGAGCTCTCGCTCGACTCGGGCCGGTGGGCGAGGATGGCCGACAGCGAGCGCCACGTCACCAACCGGGTCGACCTCGTCGCCGCGAAGCTGAGCCGGTCGCTGTCAGGCAACCCGTTCGTCACGGATCCCGGTCCAGAGGACTCCAATCCGATCTTCAAGATCAGCGACGGCAGCGAGTCGGTCGATCACTACGCCGTCTGTCCCTCGGTGACGGCCCTGAACCGCCCGTTGCTCGAGGCGGGCTACGGCGACGTCTGTGTCTTCGAAGGCGCGCTCGTGCTCTGGAACGACGATGAGGAGGGGTACAACGTCGTCGTCGACGAGGAAACGGTCGTAGACCGGCTGTAAGGCGGAGGGCTTTTCGCGCCCCGCTCCGAGGCCCCGACAGAGAATGAGCCAGCCGACCGAGCCGGAGATCCTGCTCACGAACGACGACGGGATCGAGACGCCGGGGATCCGCGTCCTCTACGACGCCCTCTCGGACGTCGGGAACGTCACCGTCGTCGCACCCGCCGACGACCAGAGCGCCGTCGGGCGATCGCTGTCGGGCGAGGTCGGCGTCACCGACCACGACCTGGGTTACGCCGTCGCGGGAACGCCCGCCGACTGCGTCGTCGCCGGTCTCGCCGAGCTGGGTCCGTTCCCCGACCTGGTCGTTGCGGGCTGCAACAAGGGGGCGAACCTGGGAGAGTACGTCCTCGGGCGCTCGGGGACGATCAGCGCGGCCGTCGAGGCCGCCTTCTTCGACGTCCCGGCGATCGCGACGTCGATGTACGTCCCCGTCGGCGACCTCGCCTTCGAGGACGTCGAGACCGGCCGGAGCGACTACCGGGAGGCCGCCCGCGCGACGACCTACCTCGTCGAGCACGCCCTCGAGGCTGGCGTCTTCGAGGAGGCCGCCTACCTCAACGTCAATGCGCCGGTTCCCGAAGAAGCGGCGGGCGACCCCGCCCCGATGGAGATCACCCGGCCCTCGAGGCGCTACGAGATGGACGCCGTCCGCGAGGGCGAGCGGGTCGTCCTCCACGACAGGGTCTGGGAGGAGATGGAAGCCGAGTCGATCCCCGACCCGGCCGGCACCGACCGGCGGGCGGTCGTCGAGGGCCGGGTCAGCGTCTCGCCGCTTACGGCACCCCACTCGACGCGCCACCACGAGGCCCTCGACGACCTCGCCGAGCGCTACCCGGGAACCTCACTCAGTTCGTGAACGACGGCGGTAGGCCCATATACCCGGTCGGGCGTAACACCAAGGGAGAAGTGCGTGGACGCGGTGACGTATTCCACCAGCGGTGACACAACAACATGGTACTGGACACACTCAGATCCCTGCTCGCCGATCTCCGGGAACGAGAGCCGGCCGACGTATCGTCCGAGAACACCACGGAAGCGGGCCACGAATCCTACTACGCCGACCGGGTCGAGTACGGCGTCAACGACCGCGACCTCCCCGAGGACGACCGCGTCCTCCGCCTGCTGGTCGAACGCGGCGGTCGCGTCGAGCGCTCGACGATCGTCGGCGAGACCGGCTGGTCCGAGGAACGACTCGAGGCCTGTCTCGACCGGATGGAACGGGAGGGTCAGGTGAGCGCGATCGACGTCGGCGGCCGCCGGGTGGTCTGCCGGCGCGGGTTCGAGCCCAAGGGGTATCGCCCGCACTTGACCAGCGACTGATAGGGGCGGAGACGACGATGTACCGTTCGGTCGCGACAACGGACTCCGACCGACGGTGGAACGACTCGTCTCCGCCGCTATGAGTCACCGCTCGCCCGAGAGCACCGAGAACAGTTCTTCCTCGAGGTCCGCCTTGCTCATCCCATCGCCGCCCGCGCCCCGCATGTGTTCGACCGGGAGCTGACCGCCGCCCATCCGGGCGTGGCCCCCGGCGTTGGCCATCGGGACGTCGCCGACGGCGTGTCGAAGGCTCTCGCCCATGTGGACCCGGTCGTCCCGGGAGCGCCCCGAGAGGTGGAGCGTGCCGTCGGTCTCCCCGAAGACGACGACCGCCGTCACTCCCTCCAGGTGCATCAACTCGTCTGCGGCCTGTGGGATCGCGTCGACGTTGTCGATCCGGCCGACGTCACAGACCGCAAACGAGCCCTCGACGCGTTTCCCGGTGATCGCCTCGGCTTTGGTCTGCAGGACGTCGTCGCTGACCTGAGGGTTCGCGACCCGATCGAGGAGGTCCTCGTCGATCCCCGGAAAGAGGTAGGCGCTGGCGGCGAACTCGGCCTCCGAACAACCCGTCGTGAGGTGGTTCGTGTCCGACTGGATGCCGTAGACGAGCCCGGTCGCGATCTCGGGGGAGACGACGATCCCCTCCTCGTCGCTCCCGGCGCCGACCGTCGCCCCCAGGTCCTCCAAGTACTCGGCGACGATCGTCGACGTCGCGCCGTAGCCCGTCCGGACGTCCGTAAAGCGGGTCCCCGTCCCGTTTCCGGGGTGGTGGTCGACGACCGCGACGGGCTCGACCAGCTCCGAGCCGGTAAAGCCGCGGGGCGTGTTGTGATCGACGAGCACGATCGCGTCGCTCGCGAGCTCGGTTGCGGCCTCGAGCTGGCCGAGCTCGAGGCCGAGCACCGTCCGGAACGCGCGGTTCTCCTGGTGGCGGATCTCGCCGGGGTACTGGAGGGTCGCCTCGGCGCCGACCGACTCGGCGATCGCCCCGACCCCCATCGCCGCGCCCATCGCGTCCGGGTCCGGGTTCGGATGGAGCAACACCGTCACCTCCTCGTACTCCTCTAAGACCTCCCGGAGCCGGACGGCAGGAGGACGTCGTACCCACCGGAGGAGCCACCAGAGCCCGACGACCGTGGCGGCCAGCCCGACGACGAGGACGAGCGAGAGCGGGTCGACCGGTCCGACCGCCCCCTCGGCCGCGTCGTCGCCGGCCGCGAGCGCGTCCCTACCGACGGCGAGCGGGACGGCTCGAACGCTCATGGCCCACACTCAGACGCGACCGGCAAGAAGGTTCCCCCTCAGGTGCTTGCTATGTACGGTTACCGGTGTCCCGTTCCGGGAAATTAGAACGTTCCGGAGCCGCCGGCTGCGGGCGACCCGGGCTTTCGTAGGGCTTTTGCTCGGTACCGAGAAACGGGGCGGTATGACTGCACCCTGGGACGACTGGAACCACGTCCTGAAGCTAGACCCCGACAAGGAGCTTCCGGACGGGGTCACCTATGGCGACCTCTGTGCGACGGGGACCGACGCGATCGAGATCGGCGGCACGACGGGGATGACCGAGGAGAACATGTCCGCCGTGATCCGGGCGTGTGCGGAACACGACGTTCCCCTCTACCAGGAGCCTTCGAACCCGAGCGTCGTCGTCGAGGAGGAGGCCCTAGACGGCTACCTCGTCCCGACGGTGTTCAACGCCGGCTCGCCCTTTTGGATCACCGGCGCCCACAAGGAGTGGATCCGTCTCGAGGGCGACCTCGAGTGGGACCGGACCTGGACGGAGGCCTACATCGTGATGAACCCCGCGGCCGACGTCGCAGAACTCACCGAGGCCGACTGTGACCTCTCGGCCGACGACGTCGCCGCCTACGCGACCGTCGCTGAGCGGATGTTCGGCCAGGAGATCGTCTACCTCGAGTATTCGGGCACCTACGGCGACGAGGAGGTCGTCGCGGCCGCCGGCGACGCCGTCTCCGACTCCGCCCTCTTCTACGGCGGCGGCATCCACGACTACGACTCGGCCCACCGGATGGCCGCTCACGCCGACGTGATCGTCGTCGGCAACCTGGCCCACGACCGCGGGGTCGAGGCCGTCCGCGAGACCGTCGAGGCCGCGAACGAGGCGTGATATCGCCGGCAAACACTCCGTATCGATTTCGACACCCTGGGGCTATCCGGAGACTGGCCATGGTTAGTCCCGCTCCCGGCTTTTTCTAGACAGTAGTTTTACATGAATTACTGCCAAGCCCCTTCGCCAGTGATCCACGACCAATTAGGTCAGTAGAGGGTGAAGAAGAGATTATGAGGGTGTGTGAGTAACTCCCAGTATGGACGACGAATCGAGGTAGTCGACCACTGGAGATGACGTCCAACGAGGAGATGACGTCCAACGAGGGGTCAACACGTATCTCCGGACTGCGAGTCCACCGCCGGCGGACGTCTTAGAGATGGAGTTCGTCTACGAGGCGCTCGCGCATCCGAGACGACGGTACGTCTGCTACTCGCTTCTCTCCAGTTCTCGGTGGACGCTCACCGAACTGGCGACGAAGCTCGTCGCGTGGGAACGGGATATCCCCGAGGGAGACGTCACCGAGTCCAGCCGCGACGACATGTACCTCTCGCTGTACCATGCTCACATCCCGAAGTTGGCCGAATTAGCATCCGTTCTAGTTTAGCGCATTGAGGCACCCAGAGACGCCGAACTAGAATCGTCAGTAACTAGGAAAGTGAGAATCCGGTAGAGAGTGTGTACACCCTACCGGATTCAGTAGTTGTGAACCGTATTCAAAGAGCGTTTCCATCTGATGAGTTGCGCGAGCGGGCTCGCGCAACGAATCTCATCCAGCGAGAGCGGAAACTTGACGTCGTCGCGTTGTTTTACACGCTTTCTCTCGGCTTTGCTGCCGGTTCTGATCGATCCATTCAGGCGTTTCTCGAACGCTACGTCGAGATGTCTGACTGTGACAAACTCGCCTATGCGACCTTCCACGGCTGGTTCGAACCAGGGTTCGTTGCACTCCTTCGAGAGATTCTCGATGACGCTATCGAGAATCTCGACACGGGCCAAACCGAGCTTACTGGACGTCTCGAACGATTTCGAGACGTCCTGATCGTCGACGCCACGATCATCTCGCTCTATCAAGACGCCAGAGACGTCTACGCACTCGATGACGACCGAGCCGGTGCGAAACTCCATATCACCGAATCGCTCTCGACTGGGCTTCCGACGCGATTCCAGACAACCGACGCGAGCACCCATGAACGGAGCCAGCTACCCACCGGCAAGTGGGTAGCTGGCGCTCTCATCCTGTTCGATCTTGGCTACTACGATTTCTGGCTGTTCGACCGCATTGACGCCAATGACGGCTGGTTCGTCTCTCGCGTCAAAGAAAACGCGAACTTTGAGATCGTCGAGGAACTGCGCACATGGCGAGGAAACAGTATCCCGCTGGAGGGGCGGTCGCTGCAGGACGTCCTCGACGACCTGCAGCGACAGGAAATCGACGTACGGATCACCCTCTCGTTCAATCGCAAACGAGGGTCGGGCGTCAGCACGACCCGAACCTTCCGATTGGTCGGCGTTCGCAACGATGACAGCGACGAGTACCATCTGTACCTGACGAATCTCGACAGAGACGGCTACAGCGTGCCCGATATCGCACAGCTCTATCGGGCACGCTGGGAGATCGAACTGCTGTTCAAAGAACTCAAATCACGGTTCGGTTTGGACGAGATCAACACGACCGACGCCTACATCATTGAGTCGCTGATCATCATGGCAGCACTCTCGCTGTTGATGAGCCGTGTTATCGTCGACGAACTCCAGAAACTGGACGCAAAAGAGCGAGAACGCGCCGACGACGCCGCAGCGTCGTCGCCGCGCCTCTCACGACGACGCTGTTCACACGCCGTCGAACGCCACGCGCACTTGATCCAGTTGTACGTGATGCTTGATCTGGGCTATGAGCTGCCGGATCTTGATGCGTTATTGCTGTGGTCGTCACGGGATCCAAATCCACACCGTCCAAGGTTACGTGAACAGGTGGAGTCAGGCGAGTTCTGGTAAGGAACTCGCCTGACGAGACGGGCTGGATCGCCCGGCCTGATCAGCGATGGCTCTGGAACGGCGGCGCACTCGCAGTCGTGAGTGCGCCGCCTTTGACGGGAGAAATGGTCGAACATCAGCTGGTCTGCGGGAACAGCAGTTCCCTCGGTGTGATTGCGGTCAGACTCGTCGCAATTTCGGCGGAATTCCCGTCTCAGTCAGTCACTAAACTAGAACGGATGGCCGAATTAGATATCATTACGTTCGATGCTGGCGAGGAGGAGATCATCGTCGCGGACACGAACGCCCCGCAGGTGCTCGCGGCCCTGGAAGGCGCCGGGGCGAGCCTCGACGCAGCCCAGGAAACACACGCGCGAAGCGAGTACGACGGAGAGTGATCATTGATGGATGAGAACCGAGCGAATTCAAATCCCTCAACCGAAACCGACGAGAACCGCACGGAGAGAGCGTCTTCCAGTGACAAGGCCGATACAGCGGGGCGAAAAAACGTGCCAAATGAAGGCTGGGGATTCATCACGCAAGCTCACTACGACCCCGACGACTCCCGCGATCTGACCACAGTGATCGTTCGTGCCGTCGCCGAAGCCGAGGACGTCCCACCCACCGAGATCAAGAATCCGCCGCTCTACGAGGTCGTCGACATAGCGGGCATCGACGACGCCTTGTTCGGACGTCCCGAGGCCCACCAGTCCGGTATGGGTTCGACAGTCGAGTTTCGGTATAACGGCTACAAAGTCAGCGTCGAGGCGGACGGTTGGGTCACGGTCTCCGACCGGTCCAGGGACTCGAACGCTGACGGCGGGTAACAACACTGAGAATAGCGTCGATCTTCCACGTACCCCCTTCTCTTCAGCAGGATTCTCTCGACATCGCTATTAGTCGATGGAGGTGAGTACGGTAGGTGTGCACATAGAGTCAAAACATTCCGAAAAGTACGGCGCGTATACCAAGCCACAGACTCCAAACGATTACTCCGAACTCGAGTCCATCGCCGGCACCGGAACGCTCGTGACCGCGCTCTCGACGACCGCCCGCTTCTCGACGCCGCGGACGTCGGCCTCCGTCGTCAGCACGATCCGGTGATCGAGGACGGGATGGACCACCCGCCGGACGTCCTCGGGGGCGACGTACTCCCGGCCGGCGAGGGCCGCCCGCGCACGGGACGCCTCGAACAGCCGCTGGATCCCCCGCGGGGAGACGCCGACCTCGACGCGGCCGTCCTCGCGGGTCTCTCTGCAGACGTCGACGACGTACTCCCGGATCGCCTCGTCCACTCGAACCGTCTCGGGGACCTCCTGGAGCGCGAGGACGGTCTCCCGGTCGGCGACCGCCTCCACTTCGGGGACGCGGCTCCGGCGCTCGGCGCGCCGGTCGAGCAACTCGAGTTCGCCCGCCCGATCGGGGTAGCCCAGGCTCGTCTTGACCATGAACCGGTCGATCTGGGCCTCCGGCAGCGGGAACGTGCCCTCCTGTTCGATCGGGTTCTGGGTCGCGATCACGAAGAACGGCTCGGGAAGCTGGCGGGTCTCGCCGGCGACCGACACCTGCTTCTCGCCCATCGCCTCGAGCAGGGCGGCCTGGGTCTTGGGAGGCGCCCGGTTGATCTCGTCGGCGAGCACCACGTTCGCGAAGACCGGCCCCTCGTTGAACTCGAAGGTGCCCCGGCCCTCGTCGTAGACATGGGTCCCGGTGACGTCGTTGGGAAGCAGGTCGGGGGTGAACTGGATCCGGGTGAACTCGAGGTCGAGCGCGGCGGCGATCGTTCGGGCAGTGAGGGTCTTTCCGGTTCCCGGCACGTCCTCTAGGAGTACGTGGCCCTGGCCGACGATCGCGGTGAGGATCGTCTCGAGGCGCTCGTCCTCGCCGACGACGGCCGTCGCGGCCTCCGCGAGGACCGCCCGGCAGGTCGCGGCGGCGTCGGTGACGTCCATACCCCGCATCCGGCGGCGAGGTGGTTATAGGTTCGGCTCCGCGCCCGAGGCTATATGGTTCGGGGCGGGCGAGGGTCGGTCATGGACTCCCAGGACGGCGGGGACCTCCTCGCGGGTTTCGACCCGGCCGAGCACGTCCTCACCGCCCGCCAGGCCCAGGTGCTCGCGCTCCGGGCCGAGGGCTATTCGCAGGCCGAGGTCGCGGATCGGATCGGGACCTCGCGGGCGAACGTCGCCTCGATCGAGGGCAGCGCCCGCGATAACGTCGCGAAAGCGAGGGAGACCGTCACCTTCGCCGAGACGCTCGCCGCGCCGGTCCGGGTGACGGTCCCGTCGGGAACCGACCTCTATGACGTTCCCGACCGGGTGTACGACGCCTGCGACGAGGCGGACCTGACGGTCGCCCACGCCGCCCCCGAGCTGCTGAAGCTGATCCACGACGCCGCGGGCGGGGCGGTCGCCGACCGCGAGGTTCGGACGCCGATCGTCGTCGGCGTTGGCGAGGACGGCTCGGTGCGCGTGCGACGCTCGGGATGAGCACGAACTCGGGGGCGATCGAACCAACGGCCCCCACGCGGCCGGCACTTGCCGGCTTCGCCTCCCTCGTTCGGTGTGACGTATCTTATCATACGGAGATAAATACAGCAGACTTAACAGTCGGTGTCGGATCGACAGACGTGCAACATGACCGACTCGGATCTCTCGCGACGACGGTTCGTACTGCTGTCGAGTACCGCTGCTGCGGTCGGGCTGGCCGGCTGTAGCGACAACGGCGGGAACGGTGGCAACGGGAACGGCGATGCCGAGGAGAACGACACGGAAAACGAGACGGACACCGAGGAGGAAGAAACCGAGTCCGAGATGGACAACGAGAGCGACGGTCTCGGCGACGACAACGAATCCGGCATGGACAACGAGTCCGGTATGGGCGAAGACAACGAATCCGGCATGGACAACGAGTCCGGTATGGGCGAAGACAACGAGTCCGGCATGGGCAACGAGTCCGAGATGGACAACGAGAGCGACGGTCTCGGCGACGACAACGAGTCCGGTATGGGCGAAGACAACGGGTCCGAGATGGACAACGAGTCCGAGATGGACAACGAGTCCGAGATGGACAACGAGAGCGACGGTCTCGGCGACGACAACGACACCGGCATGAACGAGACCGAGGACAACGAGAGCGGCGGCCTCGGCGAGGACAACGACTCCGACGAGTAAACCGAATCGAGAACTACGTTTTCTTTCTTCAGGAGGCTGCGAGCATCGTGCGCCTATCGCCTCGAGTCGCACCCTCCTCGAGCCCTCACTCCAGGGGAAGCGCGACGTTCGCGAGCGTGTCGCCGGCGACGACCGTCGCCTCCCGGGTCAGCGCGTAGAGGACGCCCTCGCGGTCGGCACGGACCTCCTGGCGAACGCCGTAGTCGGTCGGGCCGTACAGCGTGCCGAGCCGGTCTCCTTCGGTAACGCGGTCGCCGACGGCGACCTCGCCGGGGACGAACAGTCCGGACTCGTCGGCCCGAACCCGGCCGAGGTGGTTTCTCGCCCGCTCGGTCCGTCCGTTCCCGACGGGGTCGCCGGGGAGAACCCCCAAGTGGCGGAGGGCGTTCCGGAGCCCGACGAGACCGGTCTCGACGGCCGACTCCTGGACGCGGGTGTGGGAACCGAGTTCGGGCGTGATACACGGGATCCCTCGTCGAGCGGCGGTCACCCGGAGCTTCCCCGAGAAGTTCCTACGGTGCCACTCCTCGTCCGTATCCTCGTCGCCCTCGCTGTCCCCCGGCAACGGCTCGACCAGCGTCAGGTCGGTACCGAACGCCTCCGCGAGCGCGATCGACTCCCGGTCGCCCTCGGTGACCACGACGTGGGAGAGTGCGTCGGGACTCATCGTGTGGAGGTCGACGACGGCGTCGGCCGCCGAGGCGTGTTCCCAGAGAGCGGCGGCGATCCGCCCGTGGGCCGACCCCTCGCTATCGCCGGGCCAGACCCGGTTCATGTTCGGGTTCGTCTCGTCGATTCCCCGTGAGGCGGTATAGCTCGCGTGATCGAACGTGAGCGGGTCGGCGACCGGCACCGCGATCACCCGCCCGGCGATGTCCGCCTCGACCAGCTCGTCGTGAAGCCGCCGGAGGACCTCGGTGCCGTTTACCTCGCGGCCGTGCTGGGCGGCCTGGACGTAGACGGTCGGCCCCTCGCTTCCCTCGTACTCGTGGATCGAGAGCGAAACGTCACCGCCGGCGGGGAGTTCGAGGGGTGTTATCGTCCGCCGGCTGTGAGTCACCATCTCACTCGGCGTCGTCGGGCACGTCGAAGTCGTGGAAGTGTTCACCCTTCTCCTTGCTCAGGATATCGAGGGCGGCGGCAGCACCGTCGCCCGCCGAGATGATCGCCTGCCACTCCTCGGCGCGGGCGGTCGCACCCGTCGCGTAGGCGCCGGAGACGCTCGTCTCCATGTCGATCCCGACGTCGACCGGTCCGTCGTCGGTCGTCTCACATCCCAACTCTTCGGGCAGCGAACGTTTCGCGCCGGTCGCGAAGACGACGTAGTCGGCGTCGTGGCTCCCCTCCTCGGTCTCGACGGTAAAGCCGTCGCCATCCTCCTCCACACTGAGGACCTCCTCGCCCTGAACGCGTTCGACGCCGAAGGAGTCGACCTGCTCGCGTGCGTCCTCCATGAACGCGGAGCCGTCCTGGCTCTCGATCCCGAGGTAGTTGAACAGGTGGGCCTTGTGCATCCAGGTCTCGTCGGTGTCGAAGACCGTCGTCTCGAGGCCGTTTTTCGCCGTGAACAGCCCGGCGCTCAGTCCCGCGGGGCCGCCGCCGACGATGGCTACGTGTGCCATATCCGGAACGATGGCCCCACGGCTGATAAAGGCTATGCGCAACCACGATGGGTGCCCGTCCTACTCGCGTTCCAGAACGGCCTTCGCCTTCGCGTGGCGCCCCCGGAACATCGGCTCGAACCCGAGTCCCGTCACCGACGGACACCGTTCTCCAAGGGGGCCGAGCAGGGACGGGAGTTCGTACTCGACCCGGTCCCGACAGACCGTCTCCCGGCCGTCGGCGAAAAAAGAATGGGTGTGGACCCACCGGTCGAACGGGCCATCGACCATCTCGTCGCGGAAGTACGCGACCCCGTCCTCGCGCTCGCGCTCGGTGATCACCGATGTCCAGTGCTGGCGCGGGCCGACACCGCCCGGCCGGATCGAGAGCGTGATCTCCGAGCCGACATCCAGAACCGCCGGCTCGCGCTCGCCATCGGGGCCGATCACCGACTCGACGCGAAGCTCCATCCACGCCGGCGTCAGCGTCTCCAGACCCGATACCCGCGAGTGAAACTCCCAGACCCGCTCGAGAGGGGCCCGGATCCGCGTCTCCCGTTCGTACGTCGCCATATCGGAACGACGCTCTCGTGACCCAAAACTCCGCGGCCTACGTCACTTCAGGCGTTCCTGGAGAAACGAGGGGTGGGCCTCGGTCACGCCTTCGACCGCGAGGATCTCCTCGTTTATGACCCGCCCGACCGCGCCGCTGTCTTCGGCACGCACTTCCGCCATCAGCGTGTGATCGCCACTCGAGCTGTACAGCGCCTCGACCTCCTCTAAGTCCCGCAACGCCGCGGTCGCGTCGACGTAGCGCTCGCTCGCGACCTCGAGGCCGACCATCGCGATCGTCTGGCCCGAGAGTTTCTTGGGGTCGACGTCGGCCGAGTAGCCGACGATCACCCCCTCCTCCTCGAGCTGGTTGATGTACTTGCGGACCGTCGGCTTCGAGACCTCCGCACGCTCGGCGATATCGGCGTAGGAGGCCTGGGCGTCCTCCTCTAGGACCTGTAAGACGCGCTCTCCCGTAGACCGGCTACTCATGACCAACTGTTTTGCGCCGACGGGAAAATATCTTGTGTATCCGAAAACCCGACCGTCGCCCGCCGATCCGGGAACGGGTTCGGGCGACCCTCCGGTCGGCCTCCACCGGACGGGAGACCGCGTTCCCCGAGCGATTCCCGGGAGCCGGGAACCGTCGCAGGTATCGTACATGGCGAGCGATCACGTCCACGTGTAGAACCCGACAATGACCGACGAAACCCTCTACGAGCGGTTGGGCGGACGGGAATCGATCGCTACCGTCGTCGACTCGTTCTACGAGAAGGTGCTCGACGACGAGCGGGTCGCGGGCTATTTCGACGGGATCGACATGGAACGCCAGCGCATACACCAGACGCAGTTCCTCTCGGCCGTCACGGGCGGGCCCGTCGAGTACACCGGCGATGAGATGGCATCGGCTCACGACCACCTCGACATCGCACCCGAGGAGTTCGAGGCCATCGCGACCCATCTCGACCGGACGCTCGCGGAGTTTGAGGTCTCGGAGGACGACCGCGAGGCGGTGATGGATGCGGTCTACGGCTACGAGGAGGCCATCGTGACGGCACGGTAGCGGGCGCCCGGTTCGAGACCTCCGCCTCCATAGCTCTCCATACGACCCCGGACCGACACGTTCCCCTCCTAGAAACGCGCTTACGTCCGGGCGTCGATCCATCTCTCGATGGCACAGCGCACTGTCGAGGCCGCGGACCGAACGGTGGCCGAGGAGACGAACGCTCGAACGACGACGCCGGGAGAGCGCCGTACCTGTCCGCTCTGTGCGTTCGCCGCCGACGGCGACGGCGGGATCTACGACCACTTACAGGCCAGCCACCGGAAGAGCGCCCTCTCGCGGCTCGTCGCCGACGAGCTGTAGGGCCTGATTCCGTCGAAAAGACCCGGCAAGGACGATGCATCCTAGCGGCGGCTACTCGACGACGGCCAGCCGCCGGTCGATCGTCCGGCGGCCCTCCTCGATGCCGGCACAGACGGCGGCGATGGCGGCGAGGACGGGATGAGTCGTCCGACAGGAGCCATAGAGGTATCGAGCCGTGTCGTCGATCCCGGCCACCGAGACGGAGTGCTCCCGGCGGATCCGGGCCTGGCGCTCCTCAAGAAGGACCCCACACCGATCCTCGAGCGAGTCGAGGCGGTCGCGACTCGATATGAGGACGTGAAAGCCCGCCCGATCGAGGGGCTGGGCCACGACCGACTCGAGGTCCCCGACGATCCCCGCGAGGCGCTCCTCGGCGTCCGTGATCGCCTCCGACTCGGCCTCGAGGAACTCGAGCAACGACTCCCGCGCGTCGATGGCCCGATCGACGCAGTCGGCGAGCGAGCGCTTGAGTCCTGGCGAGAGCCCCTCGGACCTCGTGATCGCGGTCGCGAGCTCCGGGGTGAGCTCCCGTTCGAGGTTCTCCCGGTAGGACTCGCCGTACGCCTCCTCGTAGTGGGGGACGCACATTACCGTCCGGACGTACGCCTCGCGGACCTGGTCCGGTGTCGTCCGCCCGGGCGCCGTCCGGGTCCGGTCGGCGAGCAGCGTCGGAAAGCGCGCCGTCGAGGCGGTCGTCTCAAGCGCGCCGACCCGCGTCCGGAACTGCGAGAACGCCTCGCGTTCGTCGGCGAGTTCCCGACGCTCCGAGCGAAGCACGCGGGCGGCCTCGTAGAGGACGGCCAGCGGGTCGTCGTCGGTCACGAACGGATCAGGCCGGACGATCCTCTTAACTCCGTATATGTGGCGTTCGACCCGCTATAGGCCGCTATGGCCCCCTCCGAGCGCTATGGGGGAGTATGGAGTTCGGTCCGTCGAGTTCGAACGCTCGAAAACGAGAGATCGCGAAACGGATTACTTGTGGCGCTCGAGGAGGTCGTAGCTGCGCTCCCAGTCGTAGTCGTCCTCGAAGTAGCGCTCCGCGAGCGGTTCCTCGGGCATCTCGCCGAGTTCCTTCTTCTCGTCCTGATAGGAGGGACGTTCGTCGACGAAGTAGCGTCCGGTGAGGACGGTGCCCTCGTGGAGGGCGTTCTCGGTCTCGAACATCATCTCCTGGGCCTCCTCGCGGCTGTTGACGTCGAAGTCGTAGTCCTCGGACTCCTGGACGTCCACGTAGGGGACGTACTGCTTTGCGTCCTTGTTCCAGGTCGGACACTGGGTCAGGAAGTCGATGTGGGCGAACCCGTCGTGGTCGATTGCCTCCTTGATGATCTCCTTTGCCTGGTTCGGGTTGACTGCGGCGGTCCGGGCGATGTAGGTCGCCCCCGAGGTCAGCGCGAGCGACAGCGGCCGGATCGGCGACTTCGCATTGCCGTGGGGCGTCGTCTTCGACTTGTGACCCTTCGGCGAGGTCGGCGAGGTCTGGCCCTTGGTGAGCCCGAAGACCTCGTTGTTGAAGACGATGTAGGTCATGTCGTGGTTCTCCCGGGCGGTGTGCATGAAGTGGTTCCCGCCGATCCCGTAGCCGTCGCCGTCACCGCCGGCGGCGATCACTTCGAGCCCGTCGTTGGCCAACTTCGCCGCGCGGGCGACCGGCAGCGACCGGCCGTGGATCGTGTGGAACCCGTAGGTGTCAAGGTAGCTGTTCAGCTTGCCCGAACAGCCGATCCCCGTCACCGTCAGCACCTCCTCGGGAGTCTTGCCGACCTCCGGGAGCGCCTGTTTCAGCGCCTTCAGGACGCCGAAGTCGCCACAGCCCGGACACCACGTCGGCTGGGGTTCCAGACCCGGCGTGAACTCGTCGCGGTCGATCTCTCGTTCGTCTCCGATGGCGTTGAATGCACTCATTGTCAGTCACCTGCAGCGGGCTCGAGCCGGACCTGTGCGGACGGGTCGGTCCCCGAGCCCTCGACGTTCAGTTCGTACCCCTCGACGACCTCGGCGGGTTCGAAGGGGTTGCCGTTGTACTTGAGCAGGCTGGTCAGCTTCTCGCCGTAGCGGCCGAGTTCCTTCTGGAGCAGCCCCCGGAACTGCGCGGAGGCGTTCATCTCGACGACCATCGCCTCCTCGACGCTCTCTATGAACTCCGCCAGTTCGGCTTCAGGGAACGGCATCATCTCGGAGACGCCGACGGCCTTGACGCTGTGGCCGTCGGCCTCGAGTCTGGCGACTGCCTCCTCGACGACGCCCTGCGAGGAGCCCCAGGTGATGATCCCGTAGTCGGCGTCGTCGTCGCCGACGTACGTCTGGTGGGTGTCACCCTCGTCCAGGTCAGCCCGGATCGCCTCCAGCTTGCGGAGGCGGCGGTTGACCTGTGCGACGCGGTTGTCGGGGTCCTCGCTGATGTGACCCGCGGGCGTGTGTTCGTTGCCCGTCGCGAGGTAGCGTCCGTCCTGCTGGCCGGGCAGCGAGCGGGGACTGACGCCGTTTTCGGGGTCGTGCTGGAAGCGGTGGAACTTCCCGGAGGCGTCGTGGACGGCGTCCTCGAGTTCCTCCTCGGTCATCGTCGAGCCCAGGTCGGGTGCGGGCTCGCGGTCGAAGAAGCTCACGTCGACGTTGGTGTTCTCGCCGGAGAGCTTCTGGTCGTAGATGATGACCGTCGGGATCTGGTACTCGTAGGCGATGTAGAAGGCGGTGCGGGTCTGCTCGTATGCCTCCTCGACGGTGCCCGGCGCGAAGACGACGCGGTTCGAGTCGCCCTGGCTCGTATAGAGGGTGAACTCGAGGTCGGCCTGCTCGGGCTTGGTGGGCATCCCCGTCGAGGGACCCGCACGCATGGATTCGAGCAGGACCAGCGGGGTCTCGGTCATCTCCGCGAGGCCGAGCGGTTCGCTCATCAGCGCGAAGCCGCCACCGGAAGAGCCGGACATGGCCTTGACGCCGGCGTGGCTCGCCCCGACGGCGAGTGCGGCGGCGGCGATCTCGTCTTCGACCTGCTCGGAGACCCCGCCCATCTCCGGGAGGTGCTGGGACATGAGCGTGAAGACGTCGGTCCAGGGCGTCATCGGGTAGCCCGCGATGAACCGACAGCCCGAGTCGATCGCACCGAAGGTGATCGCGTTCGACCCCGAGAGCAGCGCCTGCTCGTCGTCGTGGTCGCCCTCGGGAACCCGGAGATCGTGGGTGAACTCGTACTCCTCGCTCACGATCTCGTGGGCCTCGTGGAGGATCTCGATGTTGGGCTCTAAGATCTTCTCGGGCATCGCGTCCTCCATCAGGTCTTCGATGTGTTCGAGGTCCATGTCGAGCAGCGCCGCCGTCGCGCCGACGCCGGCGGTGTTTCGCATGACCTCGCGGCCGTGTTCGCGGGCCAGCGACCGGAGGTCCATCGGGTAGAGGTGCCAGCCGTTCTCCTCGGCACGCTCCTCCAGGTCGAGTTCAGCGACGTCCTCCTCGCTCAACAGGCCCTCGTCGTAGATGATGACCCCGCCCTCGCGCAGGTCCTCTAAGTTCTCAGAGAGGGGTTTGACCTCCTCGTTGCCGTAGTAGGCCTCTTCCTGTGGGTTCCGGGCGAAGGAGTCGCCCAGCGCCAGCAGGAAGTTGTAGCCGTCCCCCCGTGACTGTACCTCCTCGGCTGCGGCCCGGATCTCGACGTAGGTGTGGCCGCCACGGATCCGCGAGGGATAGTGGCGATGGGTAAAGACGTCGAGCCCCGAGCGCATCAGCGCTTTGGCGAAGTTCTGGCTCGTCGAGTCGATCCCGTCTCCGGAACCGCCGGCGACGCGCCAGATGAGTTCGTTGTCGCTCATAGGTGGATGCGGCCCCTCCTGGGCCAGCAGTAGTCACGAGTTGGCTCCACCGAACCTAAAGCCTTTGCTATACATTACCAAGGATCTTTCGTGAAAGACTTGCCGGAAGGTTGTCGGGCGGCTACTCGTTGTGCGGGTTGCTCGGGTGGTAGTCGGTATCGTACTCGCCGGGATCGTTGTCGAGCCGGTCCGGGTTCAGCCGACCCGACAGGAGCATGAAGTCTACGAGCGTGAGCGCGAGCATCGCCTCGACGACGGGCACCCCCCGGGGCGGGAGGACCGGATCGTGGCGGCCGATCACCTTCTCTTCTTTCAGCTCGCCGGTCTCCCAGTCCGCCGTCTGCTGGCTCTTGGGAATCGACGTCGGCGCGTGGAGGGTCACCTCGCCGTAGATCGGTTCGCCCGAGCTTATCCCCCCCTGGATCCCCCCGTGGTCGTTTTCAACGGGAACCGGATCGCCGTCCTCGCTGAACTCCCAGTCGTCGTTTCGTTCCTTGCCGGTCCACTCCCGAGCTTCCGTCCCCAACCCGAACTCGAAGGCCGTCGTCGCGGGCACGGCCATCATCGCCTGGCCCAGACGCGCGGACAGCGAGTCGAAGCGGGGCGCGCCGAGTCCGACCGGCACGCCTCGAGCCTCGAAGTAGATCGAGCCGCCGATCGAGTCGCCTTCCTCCTGGTAGGCCTCGATCAGCTCCTGCATCTCCGCTGCGGTCTCGGGATGGGCACACCGAACGTCGTTTTCCTCGCTGTGCGCTTTGATCTCCTCGAAGCTCACCTCGGGGGCGGAGACGTCACCGATCTGGTTGACGTGGGCCTTCAGCTCGATCCCCTCACTTGCGAGCAGTTTCTTCGCGATGGCGCCCGCGGCAACCCAGTTGACCGTCTCCCGGGCCGAGGACCGCCCGCCGCCGCCCCAGTTTCGGGTACCGAACTTGGCTGAATACGTGAAGTCGCCGTGGGAGGGCCGGGGCGCGGTGATGAAGGGTTCGTACTTCCCCGAGCGGGCGTCCTTGTTCTGGATCACCATCCCGATCGGCGTCCCCGTCGTGTAGCCGTCCTGGGTGCCCGACTTGATCGAGACGTCGTCGGGCTCTCCTCGACTCGTGGTGATCATCGACTGGCCCGGCTTCCGTCGATCGAGGTCGGCCTGGACGTCTTCCTCGGTGAGCTCGAGGCCGGCGGGACATCCGGATATAGTGCAGCCCATCGCCTCGCCGTGGCTCTCGCCGAAGGTGGTCACCTGAAAGAGCCGTCCGAAGCGGTTACCGTTCATGTCCGCCCCTCGGGGACGGGGCTACTTAGCGCTACAGGAACGCGCAACGTCCACGGCTGGACGCTCGTGGAACCGGAGCCGGCAGGGTGAAAGAAAGCAGTCGATTCAAGGAGCCGGGAGCCCTGTTTCTTCACCCATGCCATACGACGAAATCGAGTCGACCTCGACCGCGATCACCCGCCCAATGTGTGGCGTCTTCCGGGGCCCATGCCCCAGATTGCCCCCGAGCTACATCGACTCCCCGCCCGACGAGTTCCCCAGCGAGGACCGGGACGACCCCTCGCTGCGGCTGTGGTTTATCGACGAGGACGACGAAACGGGCCGGATCGGCGACGACCTCGAACTCGAGTACGATGGCGAGTTCGAGTCGGAAATCGAGACGGCGATCGACGGCGCCGACGCCGGCCCGGATCCGATCGATTTCGACTGCTTTTCCGTTCGACTCTATACCGAGATCGGGCTTCGCCGTCTCGTCCACGTCAGGTCCTGAGCGGGTCGGATAGACGATTTACCGACGATCGAACTGGAGTAGTGCGATTGACGTGCGATTGATAGCGCAATGACTGACAGCCGACCCTACGACGCGAGCAGCGCCGCCCCGAGCGATCCCGATCACTCCGGCGGCGCATCCCACTCCTCGCCGTCGTCCGCCGGCTCGTATCCCAGGACCTCGCGGGCGTGGTCGATGTCGAACCACCGCCGGTCGTTGTCGCTGACGCCGTAGAAAACGTCGTACTCGACGGTGTCGTCGGAGAGACAGCACTCGACCTGCTTGGCGAGATCCCGGCGGGACTGCCACATCGCCTTCAGCCGGGCGACCTGCTCGTCGTAGGCGTCGCCTCCCCGGTCGAACTTGCCGCGATCGACCCCGCGCTCGGCGTCGCCGTAGGGGTGGTCGTACTCGCGGTCGCGAACCGCACAGATCCGGAGGGCGTAGGCGCGGACATCGTGGGCCTCCGCCGCGAGCCGACAGCACCCCTCGCCGTACACCTTCTCGACGCCGTACATCGAGTCCGGCCGGGGCGCGACGGTGTGATCGACGGTCAGTCCGTACTCGGGGTAGTAGATCTCGGGTGCGTGATCGTCCTCGTAGCGCCCGACCGCGTGGTTCGAGGACGCGTAGACGATCGAGTCAACCCCCGCCTCGGCGGCCGCGCCGATCGCGTCGGCGTGGAGCGCGAGGTTCTCCCGGTGGGTTTCGAACGGCGTGATCTCGGTGTCGCCGGGATTCCCGTGCTCTTGAGGGACGTGAGCCAGGTGGATCAGCGCGTCTTTGTCCTCGAGGTGGGGCCGGAGGTCGGTCTCCCGAAGGTCCGCGACGACCGACTCGACGTCCGGGTCGGGATGCGCCTCGACGTCGACGCTCGTGATCGTGTGCTCCTCGGCGAGGTGGTCCGTGACCGCGGTGCCGACCGTGCCCGCGCCGCCGGTTATCACGACGTTCATGGGTCCCGTTCGCGTCCCTCCGGTATTACGTTTCGGCGCCGACCTCGAGGGCTCGCTCGACCGCCGACTCGATCGGCTCGGGATCCTCGATGGGGACCAGCGGCGGCCGGACGGCATCGCTCTCGATGACGCCCCGGGAAACGAGCGCGGCCTTCGCCGCCGGCGCGAAGCCGTACTCGAGACAGGCCTCGAAGACGGGCGTGATCGCCTCCCGCTGGAGGACCGCGCCGCGCTCCTCTCCGGCGTGCTCGACCGCCTCGGCGAAGACCTCGGGGAGGGCATTCGAGAGGGCGTTGACGCCGCCGTCGATCCCCATCCGGAGGGAGGGCACGAGCAGCGCATCGTACCCCTGGAGGAGCGCGAAGTCCGCAGGGACCTGCGACTGCACGGAGAGCAGGTACGAGAGGTCGCCACTGGAGTCCTTCAGGCCAACGATCCGCTCGTGGTCGGCGACCGCCGCGACGGTCTCGGGCTCGATCCGGGCGCCGGTACACTGGGGGATGTTGTAGAGCAGGAGGGGGAGCGCCGACCGGTCGGCGACCCGCTCGAAATACCGCTGATTTCCCGCGGGCGCGTTCGCGGTGTGGAAATAGGGCGGGACGACCACCGCGGCATCGGCGCCCGCGTCGGCCGCCACCTCGACGGCTTCGACCGTGCCGGCGACGCTCGTCGCCGCCGCGCCCGCGACGACGGGGACCGACGCGTGGTCGGCCGTGACCTCGATGACGTCCCGGCGCTCGCCCGGAGAAAGGCTCGCGAACTCGCCGGTCGTCCCGCAGGGAAAGACGCCGTCGACGCCCGTCTCGACGTGCTCGATCAGGTTCCGGAGCGCGTCGTCGTCGACGGCACCCTCGCCGTCGAACGGAGTCACGATCGGGCAGGTGAGGCGGCCGACGGGATCGGTCATGGCTCCGTCTGGGGCCGGCTCCGTATAAAAGGCGTCGGCCGGAAGAGCCGACCGGCGACGGGATCCGGACTACCCGGAGCGCCCGAGGAGCCCCGCGACACCCTCGACCGTGCCGCCGCCGTCGCCGAACGCGAGCAGCCACCGCGTTCCACCGCCGGCGGAGAACAGCTCCTCGCCGTCGGGAGATCGGACGACGACCGTGACCCGGTCGATCGCCGAGCGCAGCGCCTCCCGATCCGAGACCGCGTCGGCCGTGGCCGCGAGGGCGGCACCCACCTCCTCCAGGACGAAATCATTGGAGGCGTCGGCCGGAACCGCCGTAATTATCAGCTCCGACCCGCGGCGCTCGGCTCCGATCTCCGCCAGGATCTCGCCGTCGGCGACGAGAGCATCGGGCTTGAGGCCGGGGATCTCGCCGGATGTGGGCTCGGAGGCGTCCGTCCCGTCCTCCTCGTCGGTTCCGTCGTCACCGTCGTCGTCCTCGACCGAACTCTCGTCGCTCGTGCCCTCATCGCCCGTGTCCTCGTCGCCCGTGTTCTCGCCACCGTCGGCGTCGTCGGTCCCGGAGCCGTCGTCCTCCTCGGTCCCGTCCCCGTCGCTGTCGGTCCCGTTACTGCCGGTGTCGTCGCCTTCGGTTTCGTCCTCGCTGTCGATCCCGTCGGTATCCGTCCCGTTGCCCGTCTCGTTCGTCGAGTCCTCGCCGTCCGTTCCGTCGGAATCCGCCGTCGTGTCGTCGTCCGCTCCGGTGGCGTCTCCGTCGTCCGTCCCGTCGCCGTCGGATTCGTTGCCCGAACCCTCCTCGTCGCTCTCGTTCCCCGCCATCTCGTCGTCGGACTCGTTGGCGGCGACGTCGTCGGATTCGTTGTCCGCCATCTCTCCATCCGATTCATCGCCATCGGGGTCCGCCGATTCGTTACCCGTCCCCTCGTCGGAGCCGTTGCCGGCGTCCCCGGATTCGTTGGCAGCATCGTCGCCGACCCCGTCATCGGATTCGTTGTCGGCAGCGTCGCCCGATTCGTTCTCGGCGGCGTCATCGGACTCGTTGTCCGCCATCTCCTCCGACTCGTTGGTAGTATTACCGTCTGACTCGTTGTCCGCCATCCCCTCATCGGACTCGTTGTCGGCGGCGTCGGCGGACTCGTTGCTCCCGACGTCCCCCTCGTCGGATCCGTCGTCCTCCTCGGTGACGTCCGTCTCCTCGTCCGTCTCGTTCTCCTCGTCCGTCCCGTCCGTATCGTCGGCGGGTCCCGATCCCTCGGTCGCGTCGTCGAAGGCACAACCCGCGAGGGCCACCGCGACCACGCTCGATCCGCCGGCCAACAACTCCCTTCGTTCCATACCGCTCCGGTGAGCAACTACCTCCAAAAGTGTTTTGTTTATAAAAAGTAATAATTCGGTGACTGTCGGGGTTGGATGGTCACGCCCGGCGACGGACGAGCGAAGCGGGATCGGCCGCGGTCCACGCCCGAAACCGTTATTCGCCCCGCGTTCGCGGCCCCGGTATGGACGCCTACGACGCGGTCGTCGTCGGGGGTGGCATCGTCGGGAGTTCGGTTGCCTACCATCTCGCGCGTGGGGGCTCGAGGACCCTCCTCGCCGACCGCGAGGACGAGGGGCGGGCGACCGACGCCGGCGCCGGCATCGTCTCGCCGCTCACCAGTAGCCGCTCGCGGGATCCCGACTGGCTCGAGTTCGCGACCGGAGCCGCCGACTACTACCCCGAACTAGCCGACCGCCTCGACGACGAGGGAGCGGGGCCGACGGGGTTCGACCGCCCCGGCCTGCTCGCGGTCGCGGTCGACGAGGGGGAGGTTCCGGAGTACGAGCGGAGCCTCGAGGCAATCCGGAGCCGCCGGGACCGACTCGACGATGGGCCGGAGATCGAGGAGATCGGCCCCGACAACGCCGCAAGCGAGTTCCCCCCGCTGGGGGACGCCGTACGGGCGTTCCGGTATCCGGACGCCGGCCGGGTCGAGGGCCGGCGGTTCGCCGCCGCCCTCAGGGACGCCGGCCGCTCACACGGCCTGGAGACCGTCGAGGCCGACGTGACGGAGATCCGGATCGACGGTCGGGTGACCGGCGTCCGGACCGCCGACCGGCGGACGATCCCCACAGAAACCGTCGTCGTCGCCGGCGGCGCCTGGTCGCCGGCGTTCGCCGACCAACTCGAAATATCGCTTCCGATCTCCCCCCAGCGGGGCCAGATCGTCCACCTCGGACTCCCCTCCGGATCGTCGGAGCCGGAGGAGTGGCCGATCGTGAAGGCCTTTCGCGACCACTACATGGTTCCCTGGCCCGACGGCCGCGTCGCGGCGGGTGCGACCCGCGAGACGGGGTCCGGCTTCGCTCCCCGCACGACCGCCGCCGGCGTCCGCGAGGTGCTGGAGGAGGCCCTGCGGGTCGCACCCGGGCTCGCCGACGCCGCCCTCGAGGAGGTCCGGGTCGGGCTGCGGCCGGCCTCGCCCGACGGCCGGCCCGTCCTCGGAGCGGTGCCCGATGTCCCGGGCGCGTTCCTCGCGACGGGTCACGGTCCGACGGGACTCACATTCGGCCCGTACAGCGGCAAGCTCGTCGCCGACCGCGTTCGGGGGGAGAGCCGCGGGCTCGAGGCGTTCTCGGTCGACCGGTTCGAGGAGTGACGGTCCGGCCGCCGTCGTCCGCCGCTCGTCTGCCGCGTGTCAGCCCATCGTCAGACGCACGTCAGCCACTCGTCCGACGGAGCGGTTCGAGTGGTTCGGGTGGAGAACGCGTTTCGACTGGAACGGGTGGATCGGGTGGAGAGCGAGTCGGGGCCGACCGAGAGGAGGCGAAAGGGCGTCCACCGGAACTCGAGGGGTTCACGCCCTCGGAGCTAGAACCCGCGACGAGGGGTGTGGCTACCTCGGGACTGGCGAACCCGGGACGCGAGGTCGATGCCATCCGACCGGAGATACCAGACGACCGAGAGGACGAACAGCGCCGTCACGAACACGCTTACCAGCACCGTGTTCACCGCGAACGGGACGAAGACCGACACGAGGCTGATCCCGGCGCCGTTGACGAACAACAGTGAGCCCAGACCGATGAGGCCGGCGTTCAGGGCGTGGACTGGTTCTCCTGCTGGCGACCCGTCACGGCGCGGGCGTCGGGCAGGTGACTCCATACCTCCGCGTCGTATCCACCCCATAAAAAACCCGGTCAGACGGCCGTCAGACGCAAGCCCGGTGTACATGGGCGGATCGAGCGTCTGGACGGATCGGCTCCGGAAACACGCCGACCAGACGGGTCGCGACCGGGGGACGAGATCCGACACCCCCATTTCGTTCCGGACGAGTTTATCATGGTAGATTTTCATATTTAGTTTGCAAGCAACGACTTACATATCTGTAGTACGGAGTCGGCGTGTAGAAAATGACACGGGATCCGAGACGCATCCATCGTAGCGAGGACCGCGCGGATCGGGACCGCGCGCCGATGCTCGAGATCAACCGAACGACTCCTGTGGACGCCGGTGAACGATGAACACCGTCGGCACGCTGCTCAACGCCGAACGCGAGCACAGCAGCTACGTCTACGCGATCGCGGCGATCGCGGCGCTCAACGGGTTGCTGTTCGGGTTCGACATCGGCGTCATCTCCGGGGCGCTGTTGTACATCAACGAGACGTTCGCGCTGACCCCGTTCCTCGAGGGCGTCGTCACCAGCAGCATGCTCATCGGGGCGATGATCGGCGCGGCGATCGGCGGGACCCTCTCCGACCGGTTCGGTCGCCGGCGGGTGACGTTCGCGGGCGCCGTCGTCTTCTTCGTCGGCTCGTTCGGGATGGCGCTCTCGCCGACGCTCGCGTGGCTCGTCTTCTGGCGGGTCGTCGAGGGGGTCGCCGTCGGCGCCGCCTCGATCGTCGGCCCGCTGTTGATCGCCGAGACGGCCCCGCCGGACATCCGGGGGGCGCTTGGCTTCCTCCAGCAGCTGATGATTACCATCGGCATCCTGCTGGCCTACACCACGAACTACCTCTTCGCGCCCGACCTCTTCGGGATCATCGGCTGGCGCTGGATGCTGCTGTTCGGGGCCGCACCCGCAGCGGTGCTCGCGATCGGGACCTACTTCCTCCCCGAGACGCCACGCTGGCTCGTCGAGAAAGGGCGGATCGACGAGGCCCGGGACGTCCTCTCGCGGCTCCGGGCGACCGACGAGATCGACGAGGAGATCGCCCGGATCCGCGAGGTCAGCGAGACCGAGGCCGAGGGCGGCCTCGCAGACCTGCTCGAACCGTGGGTCCGCCCGGCGCTCGTCGTCGGCGTGGGCCTGGCGATCATCCAGCAGTTCGCCGGCATCAACACGATCCTCTACTACGCACCGACGATCCTCACCAACATCGGCTTCGGGAACGTCGCCTCGCTCGTCGGGACCCTGGGGATCGGGGTCGTCAACGTCGTCCTGACCGCCGTCGCGATCCTGCTGGTCGACCGCGTCGGCCGGCGACCGCTCTTGCTCGTCGGAACCGCCGGAATGGCCGTCATGCTCGGCGTGCTCGGCCTCGGCTTCTTTCTCCCCGGGCTCTCGGGAATCGTCGGCTACGTGACCCTCGGGAGCATGTTCCTCTACGTCGGCTTCTTCGCGATCAGCCTCGGCCCCGTCTTCTGGCTGATGATCTCCGAGATCTACCCGCTGCACATCCGGGGCACCGCCGAGGGCGTCGCGAGCGTCACCAACTGGGGCGCGAACTTCGTCGTCGGCCTCACCTTCCTCCCGATGGTCGATCTGATCGGCGAGGGCTACTCCTTCTGGATCCTCGGAGCGTTCTGCGTGCTCGCCTTCTACTTCATCTACACTCGAGTTCCCGAGACGATGAACCGCTCGTTGGAAGAGATCGAGGACGACCTCCGTGCGAACACCGCCGTCGGCGCCGACGCGGACCGAGCCAGTCCCCAGCAGACGGACTGAGACCGGGCCCGGTTCTCCTCTCCATGGAGACGCCCTGTTTCGCGCGGGAGGCGACGTCCGCGGCTGTCTGAACCGAGAACCCGGGCGGAACCCGCCCGAAGGAGGGTACGGGCTCGCCGACGCGCGGCTCGAGCCGGGAATCGAACGATTAACACGGCATCCGACGTACCGATCGCCAATGGTCGTCGTACGGACCGCCGTCGTCCTCGCGGTCGCCGTCCTCGGCGCGCTCGCCCAGGCCGCGATCACCGTCCGCTGGTACGAACCGCCGACGATCGATGACCGCGAGCCGAACCCGCTGTTCGAGGCCGGGCTCTTCTTCGTTGTGTTCGGTGTCGCGTTCGCAGTCGCCGGCTACGCCGTGGCCGCCGCCGGGGAGTTGGTGCCACCCTATAGCCGGATCGCCCTCCTCGCACTGACCCCGATCGGCTACTACGCGGCCTACGCCTGTACCACGGGCCGCATGGGAACCGGACGCGACCGGGCGACGCGGCTGATGGGTGCCGTCAGCGGTGCCGTCGTCGGCACGTATCCGATCGTTTTGCTCGCGGTGTAGACCCTGGCCGCATCGGGTCTCTCGAGTCGATCTTCGCTCTCGCACGGACGGCAGATCGCGAACTGACCGACTCGGGCGTGGTTTTTCAGGCTCGGAAAACGCTCACGGGGGATATTACGCCTGTCATCCAAAGCGAGAACTGCCGGCACGGTGACCATCCTCGTGAGCCCGTCGGCAAGCCACTCTCTCGCGATCTGCCGTCTCTCCTCTGGGACGGCGGAACTCGCATCGAACTCGACGAGGGCCCGCCGAGGGCCGAGTCGGTCCGAGAGCGAAACGACCCCACCGGACGACCTTCGGGTTCGTACGAAGAAATGAACCCTGGAGAGCGCCGATTGCCGGTAGAGCGGCGGGAAGAGGCAGGGTCGTGGGATTCTGACTCGGTCGTTTCGCCTCACTCACACCCTGTTCGAATCCTGGCTCATGTAGCGAACTCGCCGCTCACGGGTTTGCTCGCGCCGCAAAAACACGGATTCGCCGGGACTGAGCAACGGGA
The DNA here is from genome assembly GCF_020177375.1 of Saliphagus infecundisoli. Classification (GTDB taxonomy): domain Archaea; phylum Halobacteriota; class Halobacteria; order Halobacteriales; family Natrialbaceae; genus Saliphagus; species Saliphagus infecundisoli. The sequence continues at coordinate 53,031 of NZ_JAIWHV010000012.1, forward strand.
AGCGTTTGCTCGGTACGGCGAGTTCACGACTGAGCGAGTGAAACGAAGTGAAGAAGTGGACTCGCCGGGATTTGAACCCGGGGCCTCTCCCATGCCAAGGGAGTGATCTACCACTGATCTACGAGCCCGCATCCCTTCGTTCCCCTCGGGTCCAGATAAACCCCTCGAAAACCGGCCGCACCGACAGCTCCGACGCCGTGTAGAAACCCTTTAGTCCGCGACGGCAGAACGGACGGTGGGAAGCGCACGGCCGCAAATCCGACTCGCTGCCGTTGGCAGCTTGGGATTGCGGAAGTGCACCGGTCCACCCGGACCGACGACAGCGGTCAGTGCGGTTCCTATCCTCACTAATGGCACGAATGCATACCCGCCGTCGGGGCTCGTCCGGTTCGGACAGACCCACGGCAGACGAACCGCCGGAGTGGAGCGACGTAGACAGCGACGCGATCGAAGACCGGGTCGTCGAGCTCGCCGAGCAGGGCCATGACCCGAGCCAGATCGGGATGAAACTGCGCGACGAGGGCGTCACCGGAACCCCGATCCCGGACGTCAAACTCGCGACCGGAAAGAAGGTCGGCGAGATCTTGGCGGAAAACGACGCCTCGCCCGCCCTCCCCGAGGATCTCCGGAACCTGATGGAGCAGGCAGTCCGCCTGCGCGAGCACGTTCGGGAGAACGGCCAGGACTACCAGAACAAGCGCGCGCTCCAGAACACCGAGTCAAAGGTGCGTCGTCTAGTCGACTACTACCGCGGCGATGAGATCGACCCCGAGTTCACGTACACCTACGAGGTCGCGGCGGACCTCTTAGAGGAGTAGCCACCGAATGACCGCGACTCGCGCCGCCGTCGAGGCCGACACCGGGCTCGCCGCCGCCATCGAGAGCGCCGGCTTCGTCCGCGTGCTCGCCCGGGCCGACGGCGACGCGGTGGCCGCGAGCGGTCTGCTCGCGCGGGCGCTGGCCGACCGCGCGATTCCCTACCAGGTTTCGGTCGCCCCGACGGTCGCCGACCGGACGGCCCGCCTCGAGAGCGACGGAGACGACGTGACCGTCGTCGTCGGTGACGGCCCCGAGAGCAGCCACCGGCTGGCGCCCGAAGGCTCCGCGACGCCGCGGGCCTGCGAACTCGTCGCCGATCTCGGAAGCGAGCCGGAGCCGATCCTCGCACTCGCGGGAGCGGCGGCGGCCGGGATCGATCCCGAAAGCGGGGAACTCGCCCGGCTTCGCGAGTCTACCGTCGACGACGGGCTGATCGAGCCCCGTCCGGGGATCGCGACGCCGACCGACGCCACCGACGCTCTGGCCCACACGACGCTGTGTCGGGGCCCGTGGTCGGGCGATTCCGACGCCGCCGAGTCGCTGGTCGAAGCGGCCGGCGGGGAGCCGACCGCGACGGCCTCCGCGGTGGCCATCGACGCCGTCGGAGGGGAGGCCTCTCGACGGGCGGCCCACGCGGTCGAGCGGGTCCTGCGACCGGCCCGGATCGCCGGCGACCACCCCTTCGCGACCGTCGAGGGCTACGCGGACGTCCTCCGTGCGCTCGCACGGACGACCCCGGGTCTGGGCGTCGCGCTCGCTGCCGGGAATCCCGGCCGCGTCCGCGAGGCGGCCCTCGAAACCTGGCGCGAGCACGGTCGGCGGGCCCACGCGGCCCTCGACCGTGGGGCGACGCGCCGGTACGACGGGCTGGTCGTCGTCGAGACCGACGACGCAGTCGAGGCAGTCGCCGGGATTGCCGCCGACTACCGTTCGCCCGAGCCCACGGTGTTAGCGATCGACGGGGAGAACGGCGAAGCCGCACTCGCGACGACGGAGGCGCGCCCGCTCGGAGAGCCACTCGCGGCTGCAGCAAAAGAGCTCGGCGCGGGGAACGCCTACGACGTGGGTCCCCGCCGGGGCTACCTCCGGATCGAGGGCGACCGGGACGCGGTCGTAACCGCCGTGCGGGGGGCACTATGACCGGCCACGAACGCGCCCGCGCGACGATCCGGACGGCCCACGAGGACGGCGAGACGATCGCCGCCGCGATCGCGCCCGACAACACCGCGGAGATGGAGACCACAGTCGAAGGAAGGGAGGTCCAGACGCGGATCGCCCGCGACTCGACGGCCGGCCTGCGCTCGACGACCGACGACTACGTCGTCAACCTCGCGGTAGCCATCGAGACGGTCGCGCTCGCTGACGGCACCGACGAGAGCGAAGAATCGAACGACGGAACGACCGCGGCAGACGATACACAATCATGAGCGAACGATCGGTTTCACGATCCAGACAGGAGAAGCGATGGTACACCGTGCTCGCCCCCGAGCAGTTCGACCGGGCTGAGCTCGGCGAAACGCCAGCTGACGAGCCCGAGCAGGTCTACGACCGGACGATCGAGACCACGCTCGGCGAACTGACCAACGACGCGAGCGAGAACAACACGAAGCTCACGTTCCGGATCACGGACGTCGGCAGCGACGCGGCCTACACCGAGTTCGAGCGCCACGCGCTCGCCAGGGACTACCTCCGCTCGCTGGTCCGCCGTGGCGCCTCGAAGGTCGAGGCCTACGTCACCGTCCTCACCACGGACGACTACCGGGTCCAGATCCAGCCCGTCGCCTTCACGACCAAGAAGGCCGACGCGAGCCAGGAGAAGGCGATCCGCGAGAAGATGGTCGAGATGGTCGAGGAAGCCGCCGCCGAGCGGACCTTCGATTCGCTGATCGACAGCGTCGTCGAGGGGCGACTCTCCTCGGGGATCTACGGCGAGGCGAAGACGATCTATCCGCTTCGCCGCGTCGAGATCCAGAAGACGACCCTCGAGGCCCACCCCGAGGAGGTCGCCGAGGAAGAGGAGACCGCAGTCGAGGTCGACGACTCCGAATAAGCGGTTTTTCGAGTTCTTCGATCTCCGGGACGAGTACCAGCGGCGTCACTCGACCACGACGACCGTCCCGACCATCCCGGCGCCGACGTGAGGGATGCAGATGTAGTCGTACGTCCCCGGAACCTCGAAGGTGTGGCCGTAGGTCCCGCGGGGCTCGAGGCGACCCCCGCGGGAGTCGCGCCAGGCCTCGCGGGCAGCGTCCTCGCCGTCGAAGCCGCCGGTCGCGAAGTAGTCAGCGCCCTCGGGGAGGGAACCCTCGAGGGCGGTGATGGTGTGATCGGCACCGCTCGTGTTCTTCCAGACGACCCGGTCGCCGACGCTCGCCTCGTACTCGGCAGGATCGAACGCGTTGCGAGACATTCCGACCTCGTACTCCTCGCCGCCGGAGAGGCGTTCGCCGACGTCGGCGAGGGTCGTACAGCCCGCGAGGGCGATCGAGGACGCGCCAGCGAGCGCCCCGAGGTAGCCACGCCGGTCCATATCGGAGGTTGGGACGAGCGCGATATAACGGCCGTGGTTCGGACGCCGGTCTCGCTCGAGAACTGGGCAGTGGAGACGAGGTCGCGTAACTGATCATCACGTCCGTAAAGGCCGTGATCTCGGTGCCGAACAGCGAAACGCCCTCGCCCCCACAGTGGTCCGAACACGACCTGAAGAAGAGCGCCGGGCTCGCGAGGACGAACAGTCCCCCGACGAGGAGCAACAGGCGGTTTTTCATCCTTTCGGAAGGTTCGTGTCAATCCAGATAAAACCCGTGCCGCCCGGCGGGCACGTACGGTGTCGAACGGTCCGTTCTCGAGGGCGAAGGGGTCCCGCGGCGAGCGTCGAACACCCTCCCGGACATGGAAACGCTTAGGAGCGTCCTGGTCCGAACCCCTCCCATGAACGCGGCTACGAGCACGTCGGCGTCCGGCCGGGTGAACCCATGAGCGACGAACCGGACGGGGACGACGGAGCCGACGCGGACGCCGGGGAAAACGGCGAGAACGGCGCGAGCGAGGGAGGGGTCGAACCCCTCCAGGAACGGACCGAGGAGCTCCGCGAGCGCCTCGAGAGCGCCGAGACCGAGAGCGACCTCGACGAGATCGAGACCGAACTCGAGGCGATCGAGGCCGACTTAGAGCCGCTCGTCGAGGCCGAAGCGGAGGACGCCGAGGAGGGAGACGACGAGGACGAAGAGGGCCCCGCAACGACGCTTTCGAGCGACCTCGAGACCCTCGGGACCGACCTCGAGGAGTCCAGAGGACCGTACGCCGAGGACGTCGTCCGGGAACTCGACGAGGCCACCGAGGAGGTCGCCGAGACCCGCTGGACCGACCAGGGCGAGGCCGAACTCGAGGCGGCAGTCGAGGCCTACGTCGCCGAGGTCGAGGAGTTGCTCGCGGGCGAGGAGAGCGTCGAGGGGATCGAGGACGCCGAAACCTTAGACACCGTCGAACGGCTCACCGCCCAGCTCGAGGCGGTCGGGAGCGCGATCGAAGCCGCAGACCTCGATCCCGACGAGGACGGCGAGACGCTCGCCGGGCTGGTCGAGGCGACCGAGGAGCTTCGGGCGGCGATCGAGGACGCCCAGACCTGGGACGACCTCTCCGTGCGCGAACAGCTCGACGCCCAGGGCTACTACGACGTCCTCTCACACAACAAGGACTACCCCCCCGAGTGGGGCGCGCTGAAGGTCCACGAGAAGCAGGGCAACGTCGAGATGGTCCTGCTCGCCCTCGAGACCTTCGAGTCCGACTTCATGGAGGAACACGCCCTCGAAGCCCTCGAACGGATGGGCGACGAGGCCGCCCTGGAGACGATGGCCGGGCGCGCCGAGAAGCGAAATCGGCCCGCGATCCGGATCCTCGGGAAGATCGGCGTCGCCGACGAGGCCGTCGTCGAGACCCTCACCGAATACATCGACGCCGACTCCGACCCCCTCCTCCAGAAGGTCACCTTCCGCGCGTTGGGAGAGATGGGCAGCGAGGCGGCCGTCCAGCCGCTTGCGAACAAGCTCCTGGCCGACGATCCCGACACCCGGAGCCGGGCCGCCCGCGCGCTCGGACTGATCGGCGACACCCGGACGATCGATCCCCTCGCGGACGTCGTCGCCGACGACGAGGAAGACACCGTCCGGGCCAGCGCCGCCTGGGCCCTGAACCGGATCGGCACCGAGGAGGCTCTCGACGCGCTCGGCGAGTACGACGACGACCGCTCGTACCTCGTCCAGTCCGAGGCCGAGCGCGCGGCACAGGTTTAAATAGGGGAACGCGCCAGACCCGGCGATGCGCGCCGGGCCGGCGGTCGCCGTCTTCGTATTGCTCGCCGTCAGCGTCGTCGCCGTCTCGGGGGTGTTCGCCATCGGCCCCGGAGCCGCGACCGTCGATCCGGCGGCCGAACCCGCCGACCGCTGTCCGACCGGCCCGACCGAGGAGACCAGGGAGCGAGTCGACGAGTTGAACGCGAGCGACGGCCCCCGGATCGCGGGGCTCTATCCCGATCCGACGACCGACGGCAACGTCGGCAAGTTCCTCGTCCTCTCGGTGCCCGATCCCTCGGTGCTGGCCGACCACGAGTGGACGATCACCGACGGCCACACGACCGCCACCCTCCCGAACGAGACCGACGCCGGACGGATCGCGCTCTCGATGGACCCCGATCGCGCGGGAGCGATGACCGATCGCCCCGTCGCCGGACTCGAGGGTCACCTCCAGCTTTCGGCCGACGGTGACGAGCTCGCGCTCCAGCGCGACGGCGAGCTCGTCGATCGGGTCGCCTACGAGGATGCCACCGAGGGCGAGTTCTGGTACCGGGCGGAGGGCGAGGGCGGCGAGTGGTGGCCCCGCGGGGCGACCTGCCGGCCCGTCGAAACCGCCGCGGACGGGGAGGCAACCACCTTCGTCCTCCCCGACGCCTCCGACCTCCTTCTGGACGTCCTCGCCGACGCCGACGACCGGATCCTGCTCGCGGGCTACACCTTCACCGACGAGGACGTCGCCGAGGAACTCCACGCGGCCATGGACCGTGGCGTCTCCGTCTCCGTCCTGATCGAGGGCGGTCCCGTCGACGGGGTGCCCGAACCGGCCGAACCCCTGCTCGCCGACCTCGCGGACGCGGGCGCGACCGTCCGGGTCGTCGGCGGCGAGGGCGACCGCTACGCGAGCCACCATCCCAAGTACGCCGTCGTCGACGATCGTGCGCTCGTCACGACCGAGAACTGGAAGCCCGCAGGAATCGGCGGCGCCGGGAGCCGGGGCTGGGGCGTCGTCGCCGAGGATCCCGCGATCGCTGCCGATCTCGCGACCGTCTTCCGGGCCGACGCCGCCGGCCGGGACACGAGCACGTGGGCGGACTACCGCGAGAACGCCACGTTCGTCGAGAGCGATCCGCCGAGCGACCCCATCGGGGGCGATCGCGCGCCCGAAACCCACGCGGTCGAGGAGACCGAACTCCTGCTGGCGCCCGACAACGCAGAGGGGCGACTCGTCAAACTGATCGACTCCGCCGAGGAGGAACTGCTGGTGACATGCTCCCACGACTGAAATCGTGGGCTTCCCACGCCCGCCAACGGGCGGTTCGTTGGTCTCTTCGGCTTTCCGGTCCGACGAACCGGTGGGAGTGCCACGCCCCCGTTACTCCTATCGCGCACGGGACTCGGAGTTACGTGGTTGTTTTGCGTCGGTCTGCGTTCCACGGGCTTACTTGTTTGATGAGGCAAACCCCGAGTCAACTGCCAGTTTGTGGACTGTCGAGACGCGACGAGGGACCGTCGCATCGACGGACAAATATACGGGCGTGGGGCACTCAACCCTTCCGGTTTCGGCAGTTGGACAGTGTGCGGCGATTCCTCCCACGACTGAAGTCGTGGGTTTTCTCGCCTAATTCGTATAAAACAGGTCAGCATCGGCGACCGCGAGTTCCCGCCCCTAGAGGCCGCGATCGACGCCGCCGAGCGGGGCGTCGAGGTGCGGATCCTGCTCGACTCGACCTGGTACGTCGAGGAGGAAAACCGCGCGCTCGCCGACCGGCTCGCGGCAGAAAGCGAGGAGTTTCCCCTCGAGATTCGCCTCGTCGAGAGCGAGGGCTTCGAGAAGATCCACGCGAAGGGAGTCGTGATAGACCGCGAGACGGCCGTCGTCGGCAGCGCCAACTGGAACAACGCCTCGCTGCGCGAGAACCGTGAGGTCGCCCTCGCGCTCCACGGCGACGGGATCGGCTCCTACTACGCCGAGGTCTTCGAGGACGACTGGGGCGGCGACGACACCTGGCCCCTTCCCGTCGGCCTGCTGGACGCGATCGCGCTCGCGCTCGTGGTCGCCGTCGGCGCCGTCCGCCGGTACGTTCCGTTCGGAGCGCCCGAACGCAGGGAGGTCGATTCCCGGACGGAGAGCGACCGCGAGGAGGGTTCGGGGCCGGGCGTCGGACCGCCCGTCGAGCGGTCGGCCGGGAGCGATCGGTCCGGAGACGAGGGGAAGAGAACCGAGGTCCGAAAGAGATAGCCGCTCAGTCGTCGATCGCGCCGGCCGCCGAGAGCTCGTCGTCGATCTCCGCGGCGGCCATCTTCTCGACCAACGCGTCGATGACGGCCTCGCGTTTGCCCTTGACGAACTTGATCGAGCCGACGACGAGGTGGCCGCCGCCGGAGACGCCCGCGCCCTCGACTTCCTCGGCGAGCTCCGAGACCATGTTCGGGATGTCGAGCCGGACGCCGTCGCTCCGGAGGACGGCGAAGTCGGGACCGTAGCCGACCGTGATGACGGGGTCGCCGGTCGCCTCGATCTTCCGGTCGTGGAGTTCGCCGGTGGTCTTGCCCGGTGCGGGGTAGGTAAACCGGTGGGCGTGGTTCTCGACGTCGAGGCGATAGAGGTGGGCGTCGTTGGCGAGGCTTTCGTGTTCGACGTGGGGTTCGGCGGCCTCGAGTTGCTCTTCGACGTCCTCGCGGGCCCGCTCGGAAAAGAAGTCGACGAGTTCGTCGTGGGGGTCCTCCCCGTTTCCGAGCCCGAGCAGGTCCCGGATCAGCCGGTCGCCGGAGTTGTATCGCAGCCAGTGGGCCGCGTAGTCCAGGGCCTCGCTTACGTCCCCGAGGCGGTCCTCGTCGTAGCCCGCCTCGCTCGCGAGTTCGACGTACCGGGCCATCGCGTCGGCCTTCGAGCGGTCGGCGAGGCCGGCGACGGCGGGGACGTGGCGCAACTGCTCGCCGAAGGCGGGGTCGATCATCCGCGCGAGTTCGACACAGCACATCCCGGTCGTGATCCGGTAGTCCTCGCCGTGGAGGTAGGGGTTGACGTGGGCCGCGAGGGAGTCCTCCACCGCGTCGGGATCGGGATGGTGGTGGTCGATGGCGACGATCGGGATGTCGTAGTGGGCCAGCGTCTCGTATGCGGGGACGTCCTCGGCCGTCGAGCCGTTGTCGAGCATGAGGAGGAGCGGAAGCTGGTGGCCGTGGCGCTCCCGATCCTCGAGGGCGTAGTTCAGGTCCCGGGTGGCGTCCTCCATCTCGTAATACGGCGCCTTCGCGGGCAGGCGCTTGATCAGGTGCCGGGAGGCGTCGTCGGCCTCGTGGACCTCCTCGATGAACCGCTCCAAGGCCATCTGGACGGGGACGGCGGCACACATCCCGTCGCCGTCGGCGTGGTGGCGGATCCGGATCGGCCGGCCCTCCAACACTGTTCGGCGGAGCTTCTTCGCGACGGCCTCCAGATCGGGCCGCAGTGCCTCGAAGGCGGGCCAGTCGATCAGGGGCTCGACTGTATGGGGCTCGGCACGCTCCTCCAAGGAGTGCTCGATGCGCTCGCAGGCCTCGGCCTCGTCGTCACCCTCGAGGGTGGAGAGCCCGTCGACCTCGAGCTGGATCGAGCCCTCCCGGCGTTCGGGGACGCCGGTGATCCGGACGACGTCGCCGACCTCGGTCGCGGGGTAGGCCCGGACCCCCGCCTCCTCGAACGCCGCACAGGGGACGACGCCGTACTCGTCGGTGACGTGGAAGATCGTCGGCCCGCCGGTCTGTTTGATCTGGACGACCTCGCCCTCGAGGTGGATCTGCTCGCCGACCGACGCCTCGAGGCGGTCGGTACCGGTCAGGGAATACTCGTGACCGATCGGCTCGAGGTCGTAGTCATCGGAGATCTCCGCGGGCACGAACGCGAGGTCGCCGTTGTCGCGGACGGCCTCGAGGGACACGACGAGTTCGTCGCCGACGCGGTAGGTGCCATCGAGGACAGACTCGTGGACGAGCCCTGAGATCGAGTCGGAGAGATCGACGAAGACGCCGTAGTCGACGACGCCGTTGATTTCGGCGAGATAGAAGCGCTCTTCCTCGATATCGTCTGCGGTACAGTCTGCATCGAGATCGTAGACGACGGAAATCCCGTCTTCGCCGGCTCCGCCGGCGGACTCACGTGTCATCGGTATCCGTGGTTCGTGTCGGCCCGGTATAACCCTTATCAAGACGGTTCGGGCGCCCTCCACGCGGAATCGGGCCCGACGTTGTGGGCCTCGGTCGCCCGCCTTCGGCGACTGTCGTCGCCCTCTTGACGGCCTCGCCGTCTCGATTCAGGTGGGCACCGTTCGCTACCGCTCGCTCTGCCCACTCCTTCGGCGAACTTCGTTCGCGCCCTCGGCGGACTTCATCCGCCTCATTTTCCGTGAATTCCGCTCGCTATCGCTCGCATCGTCTACCCTCTTCGGCGGCTAGCGCCGCCTCCGTTTCGGCGAACTTCGTTCGCCCTCCTTCCGCAACGTTTAGCAACACCACGCCCCCATCCAGGGCATGGGCCTGCTCGACGCGTTGTTCCGATCGAGCGGGATCCTCGGCATCGCCGAGGAAACCCTCGACTTCGCCCTCGAGTCCGCCGGGGAGAGCCACCCCGACGAGTACATGGGCCTGCTCCGCGCGTCGGAGGCGAGCCGGCTCGGACTCGACCGCGAGGGGCTCGTCGTCACCGACGTGCTCGTCATCCCTGGGACCGAGACCAACAGCGTCAGCGCGACGGTCCGGACGAGCCAGGTACCGAACGACGTCAACGCCGTCGGCAGCGTCCACTCCCATCCCAACGGCGTCTTGGAGCCGAGCGTCGAGGACCTCGCTTCCTTCGGGCGGGGCTCGGTCCACCTCATCCTCGGGGCGCCCTACCGGAACCACGACTGGCAGGCGTTCGACTCCGCCGGCGAGCCCCGCGACCTCGAGGTGATCGACGTCTCCCTTCCCGACCCGGAGGACTTCTTCGACTTCGACCAGGCCGACATCGACGAGGAGCTACGCGAATGGTAGACACAGACGGAAACCGACGGCCACGAACGGAGAACCGATGAGAGAGCCACGGAAACCAGGGGCCGCCGATCGGCCATGACCCGCGTCGTCGCCCAAGGAACGTTCGACATCCTCCACCCGGGCCACGTCCACTACCTCCGGGAAGCCGCCGCGATGGGCGAGGAGCTGTACGTCATCGTCGCCCGCGCCGAAAACGTCGACCACAAGGAGGCCCCGATCTGTCCGGGCGCCCAGCGCCGGGACGTCGTCGCGGCCCTCGAGATGGTAGACGACGCCCGCCTCGGGGACGAAGCGGACATCTTCGCGCCGATCGAGGCGCTCCGGCCCGACGTCATCGCGCTCGGCCACGACCAACACCACGACCCCGAAGCGATCGAGCGCGAACTGGGAGAGCGGGGGATCGACTGTGCGGTCCGGCGGGCGAGCGGCCGCGAGCCGCGCCATCCCGACGAGATGCTCTCGACGCGGCTGATCGTCGAGCGGGTGCTCGAGCGTCGTTCTTAAAGCTTCCGTTAGAGTCAAACGTTCGGCGGGAGAACAGGGGGGTATGAGCGGACAGGCCCAGCGGTCGATCCGGTGTCTCGTCGCCAAGGTCGGCCTCGACGGCCACGACCGGGGCGCACACGTCATCGCGCGGGCGTTTCGCGACGCCGGCTTCGAAGTCGTCTACTCGGGGCTCCACAAGGCACCCGAGGAGATCGTTCAGGCGGCGGTCCAGGAGGACGTCGACGTCCTGGGGATCTCCATTCTCTCGGGGGCCCACAACACCCTCGTCCCGAAGATCATGGACGGCCTGGCGGAGTACGGCGCAAAAGAAGACACCCTGGTCCTCGTCGGCGGCGTCATCCCCGAGGAAGACCGTCCCGACCTCAGAGAGCAGGGCGTCGCCGCCGTCTTCGGTCCTGGGACGCCGATCGAGGAGACGATCGAGTTCGTCCGCGAGAACGCGCCCGAACGGCGATGACCTCCGGGACCGCGGGAAACGACGACCTGCTGGAACGAGTTCTCGCGGGCGACCATCGCGCGCTCGCCCGGACGATCTCGCGGATCGAGGACCGCGCGCCGGGCTACCGCGAACTGGTCGCCGGCCTCTACGACCACGCGGGAACCGCCGACGTCATCGGGATCACGGGGAGTCCCGGCGCCGGGAAATCGACGCTGGTGGACAAACTCGCCGAGACGTATCGCGAGCAGGGAAAAACCGTGGGGATCGTCGCCATCGACCCCGCCTCTCCCTTCACCGGAGGCTCCGTCCTGGGCGATCGGATCAGAATGGCCTCCACGGTCGGAGATATGGACGTCTTCGTCCGGTCGATGAGCGCCCGGGGCGCCCTCGGCGGGCTCTCTGCGGCCACCACGGAAGCCGTCACCGCGATGGACGCCTTCGGGAAGGACGTCGTCATCGTCGAGACCGTCGGCGCGGGCCAGAACGAGATCGACGTCGTGAAGGCTGCCGATACGGTCGCCGTCCTCGTCCCGCCGGGGTCGGGCGACTCCGTCCAGACCCTGAAGGCGGGGATCCTCGAGATCGCGGACGTCTTCGTCGTCAACAAGGCAGACAGGGAGGGCTCCGACCGGACGGTCCGGGAGCTCCGGGAGATGATCGAACTCGGCGAGGACGGCCCCGACGCCTCGCCCGACGCGGGCGACCTAGAGGAACGCGGGGGCTGGAGCCCGCCGATCGTCGAGACCGTCGCCACCGAGGGGGAGGGCGTCGCCGACCTCATGGTGGCGTTCGACGACCACCAGCGACATCTCGCCGAATCGGGCGACGGCGCCCGCCAGGCCCGCCGCCGGCACGCCGAACAGATCCGGACCCTGCTCCGCGAGGACGTCCACGGCCTGCTCGAGGAGGAACTCGCGGCCCGCGGCGGGGTCGAGGAGCTCGCGGAGGCCGTCCGGCGGGGCGAACGCGACCCCTACGCGGTCGTCGAGGAGCTCCTCGAGCCCCTCGAGCGCCGCCTCGCCGAGCGAGAGGCCGGCTCGCCCGAGCCCCCGCGGTGATCGCCAGCCAGGCCCCCTCCGGGCTCGCTTCCCGAAACCCACACCACTAATGGCGATCCCGCCCAACGACGGGTATGAACCTACGCAGGGCGATCGGCGGGGCCGTCGCCGCCGCCGGGGCCGCCGCGATCGGGCACCGTCTACAGCGCCGGCGGGCAGGCGAGTTGGAGAACCCGCTTCCGGGGGTTTCCCGAACCTACCGCTGGCGCGGGATGGACGTCGCCTACACCGTCGCCGGCGATCCGGAAAACCCCGATCTGGTCTGTTATCACGGGCTCCACGCCGCCGCGAGCAGCGAGGAGTTTTCCCCGATCTTCGAGGCGCTGGCCGAACACTACCACGTCGTCGCGGTCGATCTCCCCGGGTTCGGCCGGTCGGACCGCCCGCCGCTGGTCTACTCCGCCGACCTCTACACGGAGTTCGTCCGGGAGTTCGCCGCCGACGTTCTCGAGACGCCGACCGTGCTGGCCTCCTCGCTGACGGGCTCGTTCGCGCTGTCGGCCGCCGAGGAGGGAGCCTTCGAGCGGCTCGTCCTCGTCTGTCCGACCGCCGACACAGGCCCCGAACGGCCCTGGCTTCGAACTCTGGTTCGCTCGCCTCTCGTGGGAACGGCGCTGTTCGACCTGCTCGCGAGTCGTCCCTCGCTTCGATACTTCCTCCGGCGTGAGGGCTACTACGACCCCGACTCGATCCGGCCCGAGGAGGTCGCCTACGCCTGGGCGACGACCCACCAGCCCGGCGCGCGCTTCGCTCCGGCCTCGTTCGTCTCGGGCTCGCTCGATCCGGATTTCGACCTGGCGACCGAACTCTCGGCCTGTCCGGTCCCCGTCACCCTGCTGTGGGGCCGGGAGGCCGAGATCGTTCCCCTCCGGGAGGGCCGACGGCTCGCGGAGGCCGCCGGATGCGACCTCGCGGTCGTGGACTACGCGACGCTGCTGCCCCACGCCGAGCGACCCGCGGAGGTCGCGGAGTACCTCGCGGGGCTCGTCGAGTAGCCCCCGGTCAGTCGCCGATGAGACAGTAGACGTGGCCCGGCGTCTCGACTTTGGTCTCCTCGCCCTCCTCGAAATAGCCCAAGACGTCCGCACGCTCGGCGAAATAGATCCGCCCGTCGCGGGGAACGGGCTCGCTCGTGACCTGTCCCGCAGCCTCGACCCACCAGCGTAGCTCCCCTGTCTCCTTTTCCAGCGCACAGAGTTCGCCCGCAGTCGTCCCCGCGAGCACCGCGTCGGCGGTGACCGTCACGGCGCCCATCACCCGCCCCTGGACGTCCGTCGCCCACCGCTGGTCGCCGGTGGCCGCGTCGAGGGCGTAGACGTGGTGATCGTCGCTGCCGACGTAGACCGTCCCGCGCTCGGGACCGATCCCGGGCGCCGACATCACGACGCTCCCGGTCTCGAAGCGCCACTCCTCTTCCCCGTCGGCGAGCCCGATCCGGTAGACGTTGCCGTCCCAGGAGCCGACGAAGGCGCTCCCGTCGTAGGTCGCGATCGGTCCCTTGACCTCGGCGCCGGTCTCGAACTCCCAGGCGAACTCGAGCGAGGGAAACTCCCAGCAGTAGACCACACCGTCGTTCGACCCCGAGAGCAGCCGGCCGGCGTCGGGATCGATCGCGACCGTCGGGTGGGGCATCCCCTCGATCCGGTCGTCGCTCGAGAGGGGAGCGCCGGTTTCGGCATCGAACACCCACAGCGCGCCCTTCTGGATCGGGTTTCGGTACTCGACGATGACGTAGAGATAGCCGTCCCAGTAGCCCGCCGAGGAACCGATCGCGACCGAGCCGTCCATCTCCTCGGTTCGCCAGAGCACCTCGCCGGTGGCGACGTCGATCGCGTACATCGCGGCCTCCTGGCCCCGGTTCGCGCCGTCGTACCCCCCGAGGTAGGCGACGCCGTCGGCGATCACGGGCGTCGCGTGAAAGCCCTGGCGGGTCGCGGGGGTCTCGGTGACCCACCGGTGGCGCCCCTTCGGGCCGAAGGCGTGGATCCGCCCCGTGTCGGCGGGGACGACGACCGTCTCGCCGTCGGGCGAGAGGAGGGGGCTCGCCTTCGCCGCGTTGTGGCCCGCGTAGTTGACCGGCGCCCGCCAGTTGATCGATGGCGACTCGGGAGCGGTCTCGTCGGGATAGTAGCCGAGCCGACGGAGCCCGCCCCGGAACATCGTGATCGCGTCGTCGTCGGGGTAGGTCTCGTCGTAGGGCAGTGACGTACCGACGTCCTCGGGGGGTTCGTAGGTGTGGGAGCCAGCCCGCGGCGCGAGACAGCCCGCCAGGCCGGCGCCGACGCCGGCCCCCGCTACGGCGAGCAGCCGCCGTCTGGTGGGCGGGGAGAGCGACGGAGTCATACCGAGAGATCGGGCGGAGCCGACAAAGAGCCTACGCTCGCTACCGGGGTCGGAAGGCGACCGCGCGATCGACCGTCTCGGAGCCCGGGGTCGCGAGTTCGAGGGAGACCGTCGTTCCGATCTCCGCGTCCTCGGACTCGATCCCCCGGACCTGTCCCGTCAGGGAGACCGGGCCGAAGTCGGCGACCGCGAGGGCGAACGGTGCGTCTGCCTCGAATGCGGGCGTCGCCACCGAGACCACCGTGACCGATTCGATCCGTCCAGTCTCGGGAAGCGAGCGCTTCTCGAGATCCGTCGAGTCACAGCCCGGTTCCGGGCAGACCCGGCGGGGCGGGAGCGAGCCGTGCCCGTGTTCGCACTCGAGGAAGTACGGGTCGCCGTCGCCCAGAGCGTCGAGCCAGTCGTCGAAGCCGGCGTCCCGGACCGGCTCGTCGTCGCTCATTCTACTACCTCCGGAACGAGTTCCGGCGTCGCCGCGTTCGCGGGACTCACGCGACCACCTCCAATACGTGGACGACCGCGCTCGCGACGGTACCGCCCGCGTTGTGGGCGACGCCGACATCGGCGTCTTCCACCCTGTCTCCGTGGGGATGGTCGCCCCGCAGGAGCTTCGTCAACTCGGCGAGCTGTGAGACCCCCGTCGCGCCGACGGGGTGGCCTTTCGCCTTCAGCCCGCCCGAGAGGTTTACGGGGACCTCGCCCTCGACCGTCGTCCGGCCCTCGCGGGCGGCGGCGATCCCCTCGCCCTCGCTCGCGAGTCCGATCGCCTCGATGGCGAGCACCTCCGCGATCGTAAAGCAGTCGTGGACCTCCGCGACGCCGACCTCCTCCGGACCGATCCCGGCGTCGTCGTAGGCTTTCTCGCTCGCCTCGCTGGCCGCGGGGGTCCGCGCCATCGTCTCCCGGTCTTGGAGGGCCATTCGGTCGCCGCCCTGGCCCGAGCCCGTGATCGCGACCGACGCGTCGAGACCCTTCCGGTCGGCGTAGGACTCGCTGACGAGCACCAGTGCGCTCGCGCCGTCGGAGATCGGACACGAGTCGTAGAGCCCGAGGGGGGTGGCGACCCGCGGGGCCTCGAGAACGTCCTCGACGGTGATCTCGCGCTGGTACTGGGCGTAGTCGTTTTCGACGGCGTTGGCGTGGTTCTTGACCGCGACGTGGGCCAGATCCTCGCTATCGCCGCCGTAGGTCTCGAAGTAGGCCTCGGCCATCAGGGCGTAGGCCGCGGGAAAGGTCATCCCCGCGCGGACCTCCCAGAGGTCGTCGGCGGCGATGGCCAGCGCCTCGGTCGCGCCGCCGGTCCCGAGGTTGCTCATCCGCTCTGCGCCCCCGACCAGGAGGACGTCTGCTTGCCCCGACCGGATGCGGGCCACGGCGTCTCTGACCGCGGTGGCGCTCGAGGCGCAGGCGGCCTCGTAGCGGGTCGCCGGCGCGTCGACGCCGGCGGCGTCGGCCATCAGCGGTCCCTGATGGCCCTGGTGTTCGGCGATCTCGCCCATGAAGTTGCCGTAGAGGACTTCCTCGATGTCTTCCCGGGGGACGGAGGCGTCCTCGAAGGCCGCGATCGTCGCCTCGGCGAACAGGTCCCGGCCCGTCCGCTCGGGGCTGTTCCCGAACGGAGTGAGGCCGACGCCGGCCACGCGTACCTCGCTCATACCTCCCATAGAGAGCCTGTCGGTTAATACTCCGTGGTTCGGATGGAAACCTGGGACTCGGTCATCCGAACGAACACGAACGCCGATACATTCGACCGATCCCCGGGCCGAAACCCGGACCCGTTCCCCGTTCGTTTAACTCTGCCGACCCAAACTGGGGGTATGGACCCCGTTCCCTTCGACTTCGACCTCCTGTCCGAACTGACCGAGACGAGCGGCGTTCCCGGCTATGAGGACCGGATCCGCGACTTGGTCCAGGAGGAACTCGACGGCGTCGTCGATCGCGTCCGGACCGACGCGATGGGGAACGTCGTGGGCACCGTCGAGGGCGAGGGCGACTACTCGGTCGCAGTGGCCGCCCACATGGACGAGATCGGCTTCATGGTCAGACACGTCCGCGGGAAGAAGACCGACTACGGCTTCCTCGAACTCGATCCGCTGGGCGGCTGGGACCCCCGCGTCTTGAAGGCCCAGCGCGTCACGGTCCACACGGACGACGGCGACCTCCCCGGCGTGATCGGCTCACCGCCGCCTCACACCCAAAGCGAGGAGGAACGCGAGGAGTCCCCGACGGTCGAGGACGCCTTCGTCGACGTCGGCCTCCCGATCGAGGAGGCCCGCGACCGGGTGTCGCCCGGTGACCTCGTAACGATGGATCAGCGAACCGAGCGCGTTGGCGAGACGATTACCGGAAAGGCGCTCGACGACCGGGTCTGCCTGTTCGCAATGCTCGAGGCCGCCCGGCGGATCGACGACCCCGAGGCGACGATCCACTTCTGTGCGACGGTCCAGGAGGAGGTCGGGCTTCGAGGCGCCCGCGCGCTCGGGGTCGACATCGACCCGGATCTCGCGATCGCACTCGACGTCACCGTCGCCAACGACGTCCCTGAGTTCAAGGAAGGCGAGCAGGTCACCCGCCTCGGCGAGGGGACGGCGATCAAGCTGAAGGACGCGAGCGTCATCACGAACCCGAAGGTGACCCGCCGGCTCAGGGACGTCGCCGAGGAACGAGGGATCGACCGCCAACTCGAGATCCTCCCGGCGGGCGGAACTGACACGAATTAAGCGGAAGCCCACGACTTCAGTCGTGGGTCTAAGCGGTAGGCAGAGACTCGAAACCGCAAGACTTAGCCACTCTGGGGCCGTTTATGAGTCTAACTCGACTGGGAAAACTGGGGTTGGACTGGGGTCCCCATCAACAAAAAGCAACCCTGCCCGATTGAGTGTGGCTGATGGCACCGCCCGTAGGGTGTTAGCGAGGCAGTCCGAACGCGTTCGGACTGACGTTGCCATGCGTTCATCGCCTCGACGCACTGCCTACAAACCGGAACCAACCACTGGGGTTGGGACGTTGCCTCCGTCGGGGTGGTCAGCGTGACCGGCCCCGAGCGCGAGAAATCCCACGACTTCAGTCGTGTGGAGGATGTCAAACGGCTGGGTTCCAGCACACGAACGGCGCGAAACCCGTCGGCGCCATCTCGATCCCGACGCGCTATCTCCACACTGTCACCGAGACTGCCCACGTGGACGACGTCGCGGCGACGATCGACCTGCTCTCGGCGATCTTGGAGACCGAGGACGGCGATCACGACTACCGGCTGTGATCGACGGGCGAATCGAAGATTTCAGTACCGGGCCTCCCCAACCTCCGGCCATGAACCCAGATGACGATCCGCTCTCCCGGCGCCGGTTCGTGGTCGCGACGGCCGCCGCCGTCGCCGCCGCGGGCGCGACCGGAACCGCAGCCGCCCAGGAAGAGGGCGGGAACGAAAGCGGCGGTGGCGGAAACGAGAGCGGCGGCGCAGGAGGTGGCGGAAACGAAAGTGGCGGTGGTGGCAACGAAAGCGGTGGCGGGAACCAAAGCGGCGGCAACGAGAGCGGTGGCGGCGGGGGCGGCGCCACGGAGACGGTCAACGTCGTCGACAACGCCTTCGAGCCAGCCGACCTCGCGGTCGAGCCCGGAACCACGGTCGAGTGGGCCTGGCAGGGAACCCAGGCCCAGCACAACGTCGTCCCCGACTCCCAGCCCGAGGGCGCCGGCTGGGAGGGACACACCTCCCTCGAGAGCGGCGACTTCTCGTTTACCTCGACGTTCGACACCGAAGGCACCTACGAGTACATCTGTGAACCCCACGTCTCCCAGGGGATGACCGGCACCCTCACCGTCAGCACCGACGCGGGCCAGCAGGCAAGCGGTCCGGTCCAACTCGTCCCCGACGCCGCCTGGACGCTCGTCATCGCGACCGTCGCGGGAATGGTTTCGACGCTGTCGCTGGTCTACGCGTTCATGCGGTTTGGCGGCTCCTCGGAGCGGTAACTCAGAGCGCGTCGTCGACCGCGTCGATGACTTCGATGTCGGCGAAGACGACGACGTGGTCGCCGCGTTCGACGACGGTGTCCCCGCGGGGCGTGATCAACTCCCCGTCGCGGGTGATCGCACCGATGACGACACCGTCGGGGAGGTCGGGAACGACGTCCCTGATCCGGTTGCCCGCGAGGGCGCTGTCGGGATCGACCTCGATCTCTAAGACCTCCGCGCAGTCGGCCTCGAGGATCGCGACGTTTTCGGTGTGTTCCCGGTAGGTAAAGCGGATGATCTCCTCTGCGGTGACCACGCGAGGGTTGACGGCGACGTCGACGCCGACGGCCTCGAAGAGGTCGACGTAGTCGCCGAACTCGACGACCGCGAGGGTCCGGTCGACGCCGATCCGTTTCGCGAGCAGCGACGCCAGGAGGTTCTTCTCGTCGCTGTCGAGGGCGGCGACGACGATGTCGCTCTCGTCGACGTGCTCGCGCATGAAGAAGTCGATGTCGGTGGCGTCGCTCTCCAAGACGAGGGTGTCGGGGAGCCGTTCGGCGACCTCGCGGGCCCGGTCGTGATCGCGTTCGACCAGCCGGGGGGAGATCCCTTCGGCCTCGAACAGCCGGGCGGTCTGGTAGCCGATCTCGCCGCCGCCGACGATGACGACCTCGTTGGCTTCCTCCAGGGTCGGGGCGGGGGCGAGCGAGCCGGCGAAGCCCCGGACGCTCTCGAAACTCCCGATGACGACGACGGCGTCGTCCGGCGCGATCGCCGTCCCCCCCTGGGGGATGACGACGTCGCCGTCCCGGATGATCGCCGCGAACGTAAGCGACTCGAAGCGGTCGGCCTCCGAGACGGTCTGGCCGGCGATCGGGCTCCCCTCGGGGACCGAGAACTCGGCCATGTAGACGACTCCGCCGGCGAACGTGTCGACGTCGCGGGCGCCGGGCAGACCCGCGATCTGGACGATCGTCTCGGCGGTGTGGAGGTCCGTACAGACCATGAAGTCGACGCCGAAGGCGCCCTCCGAGTGCTCCCAGGTCCGCAGGTAGTCGGTCTTCTTGACCCGTGCGATGGTAAAGGGGTCGTCGACGGTCTTTGCGGCGCCACAGACGACGATGTTCGTCTCGTCGCTGTCGGTACTCGCGATCACCATGTCCGCCCGGTCGACGCCGGCCTCCTCTAGGGTCTCGAGGGAGGTGCCGTCGCCCTCGATCGCGAGGACGTCGTGGGAGTAGGTCATCGTCTCGACGCGCTCGGAGTCGGTGTCGACGACGACGACCTCGTGGTCGGAGGCGAGCGTCGCGGCGATGGTCGAACCGACCTCGCCGGCCCCGACGACGATCACGCGCACGGTCGGCTCACCCCGAGCACCCGTCTCGATCTCGGCAGCATTGACGGCCGTTTTTCGGCGAGCGGTAAGTGGGTTGCTATTGGGGCGACTCGTGGACCGCGAGGTCGACCTCGCGGCGCTCGCCCTCGATGTCGGCGACCAGTCGGGCGACGACCTCCTTTGCCTCGCCGAGCAGGCGGGGCTGGATCTTGGAGACGAGCCAGTCCAGCGAGATGAAGGTGGGGAGCGAGATCGCGTCGCCGTCCGCGGAGTGGGGGTCGTAGATCGCCTCGAAGTAGACCCGGGAGGCGGTTTCCTCGCCCTCGGGGGCCGCCTCGGGCGCGGGCTCGACGCGCCACTCGCCGCGGGCGTCGACGTCCTCCGTGAGCCGCCAAGAGAGCGTCTCGGGTTCGTCGATTTCGGTCACTTCCGAGTGGGCGGTGTAGCCGAACTTCCGCCAGGAAAGCCGGAGGTCGTACTCGGTGCCGGCGCCGCCGTCGCCGCGCTGGTCGACTGACTCCAGGTGCTCGGAGTAGCGGGGGTACCGCGAGAACGACTCCAGATACGGAAACACCTCCTCGGGCGACCGGTAGACGACCGTGCTGAGGACGATTCTGTCCACGACCGCCGTATACGGGGAGCCGAAGGTAAGGGTTGCTATCCCCCGTCGGCCCTTTGAAGACGGATCGCCGGCTACCCCCCGTATGGAGACGACCGACGCGACCGACGGAGCCGGTGAAACGGGGGCGACCGGAACCCACGAAACGGCCGATGCCGTCGCCTTCGCCGACCCCGAAGAACCGGCCGAGGTCTGTATCGTCGGCGGCGGCGTCGCCGGCCTCGCCGCGGCCATCTTCACCGCACGCGCGGGCCTGGGGACCCTCGTCGTCGACGGCGGCGAGTCGATCCTCGCGCGCAACGCCAGCCTTGAGAACTATCCCGGCTTCCCCGACGGGGTGGACGCGCGCCGGTACCTCGAGATGGTCCGCGAGCAGTCCCGGGCCGCGGGCGCGACATTCGAACTCGGACGGGTGACCCGCGTCGAGAGCCTGGAGGACGAGCCGGGCTTTCGCCTCGAGACCGACGGCGGCGATCCCCTCCGGGCGCGGCGGGTGATCGCGGCCTCCTGGCCCGACAGCGACTACCTCGTCCCCCTCGACGTCGGCCGCCGGGAGCGGGGGAGCAAACACGTCGTCGCCGTCGACGAAAACGGCCGGACCGCAGTCAACGGGGTGTACGCCGCGGGAAAGATCGCGGACGAACCCCACCAGGCGATCGTCGCGGCGGGCCACGGCGCGAAGGTCGGACTCGCCGCGATCCAGGACTCCGAGGTCCCCTTCTACCACGACTGGGTCGCTCCCGAAGGCTACTTCACGGGTCGCGGCCGGGCGGTTCCGCCGGCCTGCGAGGAGATCGACGACGAGGAACGGCGGCGACGGGACGCGGCCGCCCGCGAACGCCTCCGGGAGTGGCTCGCCGAACCGAGAGAGGAGGCGCCGACGATGCATCCGAGCGTCGAGATCGAGTAGGAAAAGCGAAAGCTATACTCCCCGCGTTCGAAAACATCGGGTATGGCGAACGCTACCGAGCAGACCTACCTCGCGGGCATCGCGGCCGGAACGCTGCTGGTCGTCCTCGGCGTGGCCGCCTACGTCCTGACGGACTTCTCGAGCGTCACGGCGCTGATCCCGTCGCTGTTCGGACTCCTCTTCGTCGTGCTCGCGCGGCTGGGCCGGGACGCCGGCCGCCGCGAGGTCGCGATCTACGGGCTCGCGATCGCGGCGCTGGTCGGACTCGCCGGCAGCGCGATGGGCGTCGGCGACGCCGTCGCGCTCGCGGCCGGCGAGGACGTCGAACGGCCCGCCGCGGCGATCAGCCAGGCCGTGATGGCCGTCGTCTCGATCGTCGTCCTCGCCCTGGCAGGGCGGGCGATCGCCGCCGACCGCTAGGACCGCCAACGCTTAGGTCGGGAGGGCCGAACCGGAGGGCGATGCTCGAGGGAGTCAATGTCGCTGTCGGCGTCACCGGCTCGATCGCCGCGGTGAAGACGGTCGAACTCGTCCACGAGCTCCGGCGCCAGGGAGCGTCGGTCCGGGCCGTGACGACCGATAGCGCCCGCGGGATCGTTCACCCGTGGGCGATCGGGTTCGCGACCGGCGAGCCCGTGGTCACCGAGATCACCGGGCAGGTCGAACATGTCTCCCTCTGTGGCCGGGAGGGGTGGGCCGACGTCTTCCTGATCGCGCCCGCGACCGCGAACACGGTGGGAAAGGTCGCCGCCGCCGTCGACGACACGCCTGTGACGACGTGTGCGACGACCGCGATCGGGGCAGGGGTGCCCGTCGTCGTCGCCCCCGCGATGCACGAGCCGATGTACGACCACCCCGGGGTGCTTTCGTCGATCGAACGCGTCGAGGAGTGGGGCGTCTCCTTCGTCTCGCCCCGCATCGAGGAGGGGAAAGCCAAGATCGCGGGCGAGGAGGCAATCTGCACGGCCGTTGCCCGCGCGGCCGGCGACCGACCCCTCGGGGGGACACGCGTCGTCGTCACGGCGGGCGCGACGGGGGAGGCGATCGACCCGATCCGGGTCCTCACGAACCGGTCGTCGGGACGGACCGGGCGGGAGGTCGCGCGGGCGTGTCACGTCCACGGAGCCGAGGTCGTCCTCGTCCACGGCCCCGTCGGCCCCCGGCCGTTCGGCCGCGACGACGGCTCCGGGGAGGCCCCCTACGCCGACGTCCGCCGCGTCGAGAGCGCCGAGGAGATGACCGAGACGACGGTCGATGCCTGCGAGGGAGCCACGGCGTTGGTTTCGGCGGCGGCGATCGGCGACTACACGGTCGACACTCGGCCGGAGAAGATCCGCTCGGGCGGCGAACTCGTCCTCGAGTTGGAGCCGACCCCGAAGCTCGTCGATACCGTTCGGGAGGAGTATCCCGAGCTCCCGATCGTGGGCTTCAAAGCCGAGACGGAAGGCGGCGACGAGGCGATGGTCGCGGCCGCCCGGGAGCTGGGAGAGCGGGTCGGGCTTGCCTTCGTCGTCGCCAACGACGCGGGCGTGATGGGCGAGACGGAGACGCGGGCGATCCTCGTAGACGGCCAGGAGACGACGACGGTGACGGGATCGAAAGGAGAGCTGGCCGCGGCAGTCGCCGACGCGCTCGCGGGCGAACTCGACTGAGAACCGGTAGCTCGAACATCTTTCTTTCTTAACTGATCGGAACTTATATAGAGGATCGGTACGAGAAGGGAACCGACCGGCGACGACATGGGTGACTACGGGGAGACGCTGACGAAAGGCGAGGTGTTCGACGTCCTGCGCAACCAGCGGCGGCGCTACGCCCTCCACGCCCTCAAACGGGAGGGGCGGACGATGTCGCTCGGCGATCTCGCCCAGCAGGTCGCCGCCTGGGAGTACGAGACGACCCCCGAGGCGGTCACGCCCGCACAGCGAAAGCGGGTGTATACGACCCTCCAGCAGACCCACCTCCCCCGGATGGACCGGGCGGGCATCCTCGAGTTCGACGACGAGGAGGGGGTCGTCGAGCCCACCGACCGGGCCGACGAGATGAACGTCTACCTCGAGATCGTTCCCGGCGACGAGATCCCCTGGCGAGAGCTCTATCTCTCGCTGGGTGCGATCAGCTGTGCGCTCGTCGCCGTCCTCTGGGGCGAGGTCGCGCCGTTCGCCCGCCTCCCGACCCTGACGTGGACAGCAGTCATCGCCGTCACGTTCACGGCGACGGCCGCGGTCCACGTCTTCTACGAGCGCCGGATGCGCATCGGCGAGGGCGAGCGACCGCCCGAACTGCGGTACGGAACCGACGAGTAGGCGGCGTACCGTCAGCTTTTACTCCGTTACCGGTCCAGCCACGACATGGATCAGCTGGAGCGGTCGCTGCTCGAGGCGCCGATCATCGAGAAGGAAGGCTACCAGTACTTCGTCCACCCGATCAGCGACGGCGTCCCGAAGCTCGACCCGGGCTTGCTCCGGGAGATCGTCATCCGGATCATCCGGAAGGCCCGCCTGGAGGAAGTCGACAAGATCGTCACCCCCGCGGCGATGGGAATTCACATCTCGACCGCCGTCTCGCTGATGACCGACATCCCGCTGACGGTGATCCGGAAACGCGAGTACGGCCTCGACGGCGAGGTCGCGATCGCCCAGCGAACGGGCTACTCCGAGAACGAGATGTACATCAACGACGTCCGCGAGGACGACCGCGTGCTCGTCTTAGACGACGTGCTCTCGACGGGGGGCACCCTCGCGGCTGTCTTGGACGCCCTGGGGGACATCGGCGCCGAGGTCGTCGACACCGTCGCGGTGATCAAGAAGGTCGGCGGCGAGAACCGCCTCGAGGGAACCGACCACGACGTCAAGACCCTCGTCGACGTCGACGTGGTCGACGGCGAGGTCGTCATCGTCGACGGGACCGAGGACGGCGTCTAAAGGTGGTTGGAAGCGGGCGAGGAACCACGCCGGGGGGATTCGACGGGAGTCCTAGAGTCGAGCCCCCGCGTCCGAGGCCCTCCGTTCGACGGCGTCGGGGTCGAACTCCAGCAGCGGGGACTCACACTCCTCGCAGCCGAGCGTGGCGACCTCGTAGGACCGACAGCAGGACTCGACCGTGTCGGAACTCATCGAGATCGGCCCGCCACAGGAGGGACACCGCTCGTGAAACGCCCGCAGCGCCTCCAGGATCTCGACGCGCTGTTCCAGGGGTACCGCCCGCCAGCGGTCGGTCCGGTCCTCGATGGCCTCGGCGGTCGCGAGGTCGGCCACGAGCGCCCCGTCGCTCGGCCACTTCCGGATCCGTTGGCCGACCGCTATCGCGGGGTAGTCGCGGTCCTTGACCGTCACCGCCGCCCGATCGACGTCGAAGAGATCGGCGAGCGCCTCGAGGTCCCGTGGCTCCTCGCGGTGGCGCTCGAGACCGGCCTCGACGCTCTCGGCGAACTCGTCGGTCAGCCGGAGGTCCGTGCCGTCCGCGGTCGGCTCGACGGCGTCGATCGACGCAAGGAACGCCTCGGGATCGACCTCGTTCTCCCGGCGGTACTCGATCCGTTCCATGGTCTCTCGCTCCCGGTTCCCTTCGTCGGCGTCGGTATCGCCGCCCATGTCGTCCTCGGTCGCAGCGTCGTCGCTCCCGGAACCTCTCTGCTCGGCATCCCCGGTCTCGACGTCCACGGTGTCGTCGTCGATTGGCTCCCAGCCGCCGTAGCGAGTCCCCTCGCGGGTCGGCTCCTTGCCGAACGCCGCGAGCACGCGCTCGGGCAGGTACCGTTTCGTTAGCTCGGGCGTCCCAGGAACGAGATACCCCCGGAGGTAGATCGTCGCGAGCGACCCGGCGAGGGTTCCGGTGGCGAACAGCCGACCCCGGCGGTTCCTCGAGCGGGCGACGAGGGCGCTCCCCGCGAGCGCGACCGCGACGTTGACGACGGTACAGGGAAGACACCGGTTCTCGCCGACGTACTCCGGCCGGCGAAGGGCGTCGATCAGCTCCGACGCTCGAGCTCTCATACCCGTCGGTTGGACCGAGACGACTAAAATCCGTGTGGCCGTCTCCCCCCGGTCGACGCCGATGGTCTCGAGAGAGATTTGAACCACGCGGACTTCGGTCGCTGGGCTCCCTCGTTCTCTCGTTCAACAGGCAGTAGCGAGGAGTCCCCTTCCTCACCGAGCGGCGAAGCCGCGAGTAGGGAGGAGAGGAATCGCGTTGCGAAGTTGGGTGAAACAGTTAGTATCGTCCGGCTCGTCGTCCTCTGTCGTCCGAAGCGGGCTTCAGACAGCCCAGCAATGGGTGCCGAACCAACACTTCGGTGCGGGAAAGGTTTGGTTCCTCGCTCCGGACGGGCCGCCGTCAACCGGCCCCGAAGGACGGACCGACGACGCGACCGCTCCGAGCACGCTCGACTTGCCGCGACGTCGCCGAGGTCACGTCCAATTACATTGCCTCTGCCGACCGACCGCACCGGCACAAAAGTCGGTCCGGGACCACAACTCCCGACCGAAGCCACGCAAGCCCCGTCCTCAGAACGCCGAAGGCGTTCAGGGCGGGGTAGTTGACACGACCACTATACCGTTTTCGAGGCGAACGATAGCGGGAGGTAGATTTGAACTACTCCCGAGAACCTGCGCGAAGCGCAGACCCTCGGTATCGTTCAAATCGACTCGTCGTGCTATGGATGGCGCTCAGAGGTTCGTTCGCCCCAAAACATAGCGGGAGGTAGATTTGAACTACCGGTCTGCGGGTTATGAGCCCGCCGGAATCTCCTGGCTATCCCATCCCGCTACTGATTCGTAGCTCGGTCCGCTAGTTAAGGATTGTGATTCGACTACCGGATGCGGGTTTCTACCGCTCGCCGTACTGGACCCGCCAGGTGTAGAGGCTCTCGGCGACGTAGTTGACGACGAAGCCAACGCCGATCCCGACCACGTTGGCCGCGGGATACCAGACCCCCGCGCCGTAGACGAGTCCCGCGAGGACCCCGAGGGTGACGAGCAGGCCGGCCAACCGAACCGCATTCGACCGGAGGAATCGCCGGGCGAGCGCCTCCCGATCCCCCGAGGCGAACGTCGAGAACGTCCAGCGCTCGTTGATCGCGAAGATGACCACGATGGCGGCCTCCCAGGCGATCACCTTCCCGACCACCGGCGAGAGCCCCGCGAACTCGACGAGGGAGACTAAGACGGCGTTGTCGACGGCCATGCCGACGAGCCCCGCCGACACGAACTGGCCGAGGCGGGTCCCCGAACGGAGCGCGACGACCCCGTCGTGGACAGCTTCGAGCGGGCCCGGATCACTCATGATCGGATCGCCGTCGATCGCCGGCCGGTCGACGGTCCACGCCGGCGTCGTCCCCTCGCGGATCGGCCACTCCGTCGATCCCCTCTCGCCGGCGCCGGAGGGCGACCCGGAGGAGAGTCCGGGCGAGTTCCAGGGGCGTCCCGACGGGCGCGACCGTCGAGCGCGGGTCGTCCCGCCAGCGGACCGGGACCTCCCCGACCCGGTAGCCAGCGGCGTCGGCGGCCGCGACGAGGTCGACGTCCCAGCCGAAGCCGGGCTCGCGGAGCCGTCCCCGGACGTTGCCCCAGGCCTCGGCCGTGATCGCCTTCGCGCCACACTGGTAGTCCGACAGCGCCACGGGGAGGAGCCGACGGGCGCTCCAGGCGAACAGATCGCCCAGCCGGCGCCGGACGCGGGTCTGGTGGCACTCCACGACCGCGTCGGGGTGGCGCCGCGAGCCGACCGAGAGCGCGAGTGATCCCTCGAGGACGGGAGCGACGACCTCGGAAAGCGACGCCGCGGGCGTGCTGCCGTCGGCATCGGCGAAGGCGTAGACGTCCGTCTCGAGGGCGTCGAACCCGTCGGTGATCGCCCTCCCCTTGCCCCGTCGGCTGGAGACGGCGTTGACCGTCGCGGGAGCCCGTTTCAGGGTAGCGACCGTTCCCGGAAGAGGGTCGTCGAGTTCGATCCGGACCGCCTCGGGCTCTACGTGCCGGACGACGCGCTCGGCGTAGTCGGCGAGCCGGTCGGCGTCGGGCCGGTAGGCGGGGATGACGACGCCGACGGTCGGGTTCATTCGTTCCTATCGCCCCGGTGCTCGGACAAAAGGGTTCGGTCCCCGGCGGACGAAGCCAAAAGGGGTTTCGGGGGCGTCCCTGTCCGTTCGGGTGATGGTCGTCGGAACCGAGGTCGCCCTCGCCGTCCGCTGGCTCGTCGCCGTCCTCGGGCTGGGAGCGCTCGCGCTTCCGCTCGCGGCCGCCGTCTTCCGGGACGGGGAGGGGAGAGGCGCCGGACTGGCGATCCCGCTCGCGCTCGCGGCCGTCGGCCTCGGCGGATTCTGGGTCGGCCGGCTCTCCTTCGGCCGGCTCTCGGTCGCCGTCGCCCTCCTCGCGCTGTGCTGTGGCTCGGCGCTCGCCCTCCGTCGTGGCGTCGAGATCGACTCGCGACGGTACGCGGAGGTCGCGGCCGTCTTCGCCGCCGCCTTCGCCTTCCTTCTGGCCGTCCGGGCCGTCGATCCGGGCATCGTTCCGTGGGGCGGGGAGAAGTACCTCGATTACGGCCTGCTAACCCGCCTCTCGAAGGCCGGGACGCTCCCCCCCGAAGACCCCTGGTTCGCCGGCGAACCCGTCCGGTACTACTACGGCGGCCACCTCCTCGCGGCCTCCCTCGCACGACTGACCGCGACGCCGCCCCACTACGCCTACACCCTCGCGCTCGCGGGCATCTACGCGACGCTGGTGAGTGCGGCCTACGGGCTCGCGGGCGCGATCGCGGCGAGCCGGGGGGTCGCTCGGCTCCCCGCCGCCCTGCTCGGGGCCGTCCTCGTCGGGTTCGCGAGCAACCTCGCGACTCCCGTGCGCACACTCGCCTGGCTCCTTCCCGGCGGCCGGGCCGTCCTCGAGGCGGTCGGGGTCCCCATGGAGCGCGCCGGCGGGGAGACCGTCGCCGCCGGCCCCGACGCCTTCGGCTACTGGGACGCGAGCCGGCTGATCCCGGGCACGATCAACGAGTTCCCGCTCTTTGCCTTCCTGAACGGCGACCTCCACGCCCACATGCTCGCGACGCCGTTTCTCCTCCTCGCCGTCGGCATCTGTCTGGCTTACTGGGAGACCCCCGCCGCCGAGCGACGGCGCCGCCGGCTGCTGGCCTTCCTCGCGCTCCCGCCGGTCGCGGGCTGGCTCGCGGTCGTCAACGCCTGGGACCTGCCGACCGCCCTGGGACTGGCCTGGCTGACGCTCGCGCTCGCGCCGGCGCCTCCCCGGACGCTGCTCCCCGAACGGCTCGCTCGCCCGTATAGAAACCGCCTCGAGAACGCACCCGACGGCGCGGCCGAACTCGGTCGGCCCCTGCTGGCCGCCGTCCTCGTCGCCGTCGTCGGTGCCGGGGCCCTCGTGGCCGTCGCGCCCTTTCTCCCGACGCTTTCGGGCGGGGCCGAGCGGTCGCTCGCCCTCGTCGCCGACCGGAGCCCCCTCCCCGCCTTCCTGCTGGTCCACGGCGCCTTCCTCGCCGTCGCCTACCGGTATCTCGCCGCCCGCGTCCCCGTTCCGGCGGGGGCGAGGACGGCCGGCCTCGCCGCCGTCCTCGTCGCCGCCGCCTGGGCCGCCGGACTCCTTCCGGTCCTCGTCGTCGCCCCCCTCCTCGTGCTGGGCTGGCTCGCGGCCCGACGCGGCGGGTTCGAGAGCCTCCTGTTCGTCGCCGGCGCCGGGATCGTCGCGACCGTCGAACTGGTCTACCTCGCCGACCCCGCGGGCCCGGGCCGGCTCAACACGGTGTTCAAGAGCTACGTCCACGTCTGGCTCCTGTGGGCGCTCGCGGCCGGGATCGCGCTTGCCTGGCTGCTCGAGCGGACCGGGAGCACCGGCGGGGTCGACGAGAAGCCGCGGGCGGACGCCCGGCGGACCTACGACGGGCTCGCCGCGATCGGAATCGTCCTCCTCGTCTGTAGCCTCTCGATCTACGGCGGGCTGGCGCTTTTGGCCCACGCCGAGAACGCCGACGGGCTCGGGCTGGACGCCAGGGCGGAGCTACAGGAGACCGAACCCGACGTCGCCGCGGCCGTCGGCTGGCTCGCCGACCGAGAGCCGGGAGCCAGGATCGTCGAGGCGCCCACGCCCCCGGAATACACCTATGGGACGGCCAGCGACGGCGAACCCCCGCCCTCGCGGGCGGTCTCGGGCGCCTCGACGTTCTCGGGACTCCCGACGCTCGCGGGCTGGACTCACGCGGCCGACTACCACGGCGAGGACGCATATCGAGAACGAGTCGCCGACGCCGAGACCGTTTTCGAGGGGAGCGACGCCGAGCGGGCGACCGTTCTCGAGAACTACGGGATCGACTACGTCTACGTCGGGCCGAACGAGCGGGCGTGGTACGACCTCACCGTCGAGGACGACGACTCCCTGTCGGTCGCGGCCGAGTTCGGGGCGGTACGGATCTACGAGGTAGAGGGGAGTTAAACGGAGAGCGGGCTCTTCTCGGAGACGACCTCGATCTCGCTTGCGTCCGCACGGACGACCTCGAGGAAGTGGGGGACGAAGTTTCGCTTCTCGAAGTCCTCGCGTTCGCCGGCGGCGCCGACGGTACACCAGAGTTGGACCTGCTCGGGGCCGTGCCACTCGCCGTTGCGGTTGATCCCGAAGCAGGTCAGCTCCTCGCCGTCGTACTCGATGACGGCGTCCTTGCGGATCCCCGGGTCGCCGTGGACGATGAGCCGTTTCATTGTCGGCATTTCGGCCGACGGGGAATTAATACTGTCGGGTTCCCCGGCGCCGACCGGAAGCTTCCTCCCTCCCGAGGGGCCCGTCCCTGCATGCAGCTACTTGTCCACGGCGGCGCGGGCACGGAGCCCGACGAGCCCGAACCCAGACGGGAAGTCCTCGACGAGGCCGCGGCGGCGGGCGCCCGCGAGCGCTCGGTCGTAGACGCGGTCGAGCGGGCAGTTCGTGTCCTCGAGGACTCCCCGCGCTTTAACGCGGGCGTCGGGAGCGCGGTCCAGAGCGACGGGGCGATCCGAACCGACGCCGGGATCATGACCCACCGTCGAGACGTCGGCGCGGTCTGTTCGGTTCCCGGGGTCGCACACGCCGTAAGCGCCGCCCGCGTCGTCATGGAGGAGACGCCCCACGTGCTCCTCAGCGGCGAGCGGGCCGCGGAGCTCGCGGGCGCGTACGGCGTCGAGACCGGGGTCGATTGCTGGAGCGAACGAACCCGAAAGCGGTGGGACGACCTCGAGGCACCCGAGGGCGGCCCCCGCGAACAGCTCGCGTGGCTCGAGGAACGCTTCGGCGAGAGCGATCCCGGGGGTCGCGACCGGGAGGGCGAGAGCACGGATGACGGCACGGACCACGACACCGTCGGCGCGGTCGCCCGGGCGGGCGACCGGCTGGCGGCGGCGACCTCGACGGGCGGACGCTGGCTCGCGCTCGCGGGCCGGGTCGGGGACGTCCCCCAGGTCGGCTCGGGCTACTACTGCTGTCCTGAAGCGGCGGTCTCGGCCACGGGTGCCGGCGAGGACATCGCCCGGACGACCCTCTCCCGACGAGCTGCGGACCACATCGGGGATGGCCGGAACGCCCGCAAAGCCTGCGAGGCCGCGATCGAGGAGTTCGAGGAGCTCACGGGCTCGACGGCGGGCGTCATCGCCGCGGACGGCGACGGCGGGCTCGGATCCGCGTTCAACAGTTCGGCGATGCAGACCGCCCGCGCCGAACGCTGACCGAGACGCAACCTCTTTTTGCCGATCGGCCCAAACGGGGGTATGGCTGACACCGTCGATCTCGAGGGCGAACAGTACCAGAAACACCGGGAGGCAGGGGAGATCCTCGCCCAGGTCCGCGAGGAGACCGCCGACCGCGTCGAGGTCGGCGTGACCCATTTAGAGATCGCCGAGTACGCCGAAGACCGCATCCGCGAACTCGGCGGGACGCCCGCGTTCCCGGTCAACATCTCGATCGACGAGGAGGCCGCCCACGCGACGCCCGCCATCGACGACGAGGAGACCTTCGGCGAGGAGATGATCAACCTCGACATCGGCGTCCACATCGACGGCTGGCTCGCCGACACCGCGATCACGGTCGACCTCTCGGGCCACGACGACCTCGCGGAGGCCCCCGAAGCCGCCTTGGAGGCCGCGATTGACCTCGTCGAACCCGGTGTCGAGACCGGCGAGATCGGCCGGGCGATCGAGGAGGCGATCGACGGCTACGGCTACAACCCCGTCGTCAACCTCACCGGCCACGGCCTCGGCCACTGGGAACAACACACCAGCCCGAACATTCCAAACCGCGCCGTCGACCAGGGGACGACCCTCGAGGTCGGCGACGTCGTCGCCCTCGAACCGTTCGCGACCGACGGCGGCGGGAAGGTCAACGAGGGCTCCAGCGAGGAGATCTTCTCGCTCCAGGACGACCGGTCGGTCCGAGACCGGGGCGCCCGCGAAGCGTTGGAACAGATCAAAGAGGAGTTTCGAACCCTTCCCTTCGCGACCCGGTGGCTCGAGACCGCCCGTCCGGAGATGGCCCTCCGGCGGCTGAAGTCTCGTGGAGTAATTCACGGTTACCCGGTCCTCAAGGAGGACGAGGGCCGGCTGGTGAGCCAGAAAGAACACACGGTGATCGTCACCGAGGACGGCTGTGAGGTGACGACCGCCTCCCGGTAGCGGCCCGGACTACGGGCCCTAGGCGTTGTTCATTCGCTTGCTCCGACCGAACCCACACCGCTGGCACTCGGTGACCCGGTAGGGTTCCCGGGAGAACCGGGCGTTTTCGCCGTCGCGACTCTCCGTCCGGATCTGGACGGAGACGTCGTGGAGCGTCTCGAGCCCGCAGCGTTCGCACGGTTCCGTCATCCCTCCACCGGCCCCATCCGTCGTTGCCATCGAGGAGAAGGTTCCCGGGATCGGTCATAAACCCCCATCTCGTTTCGCGATTGAACGGCGAAAACGGTGCGAACGAAACGGTATTGCCATCCCTTCGGCGCGTATCGCCGACTGATACCCCGCTGGATCCGTATGCCGGCGACGCCGTCAACGGGGCGGTCCTCAGCGGAACCGGCGTACGGGGATCGTATGAAAGACTTTAGGGCGGGCTCGAGTGCTCCCGGGTATGGACCGGCTGTTCGCCCCTTGGCGCATCGAGTGGGTGAGACGCGAGGAGAAGAATCCCGACGTCGAGTCGTGTGTCTTCTGTGAGCTTCCCGAACGGAGCGACGACCGCGAGAACCGGATCGTCGCCCGAAGCGACCACGCCTTCGTCCTGCTGAACAACGCGCCGTACAACCCCGGTCACGCGATGGTGATCCCGCGCGCCCACACCGGCGACTACGCCGACCTCGGGGACGAACAGTTGCTCGACCACGCCCGGCTCAAGCAACGGACCCTGACCGCCCTGACCGAGGCCTTCGACCCCGACGGCTTCAACGTCGGGTTGAACCTGGGCGAGGGTGCCGGCGGCTCGATCGACGACCACCTCCACACCCACGTCGTCCCCCGCTTCGAGGGCGACACCAACTTCATGCCCGTGACCGGCGAGACGAAGGTGATCGTCGAGGCCATCGAGGAGACCTACGACGGGCTCCACGAGGCCTTCGCCGGGCTCGAGGGCGCGTCGATCTCCACCTCGGGCGCGGTCGTCTTCGACGGAGCGAGCCGAACCGACGGCGAGTGATACCGGCGGCCGTTCGGAACGTCCTTACCGAACCCTGCCGTAGGCCGTCGTGATGAACCGGATGCGGGCGGTCCGGCGGGTCGGCCTCGTCGTTCTCGTGGTCAACCTGCTGTTGCTCGCGATCAAGGCCGCCGTCTGGTGGCAGTCGGGGAGCCTCGCGGTCGGCTCCGAGGCCGTCAACAGCGCGACCGACGTCGGCTACAGCGTCGTCGTCCTCGCGGGGCTCTACCTGACGACCCAGCCCCCCGACCACCGCCACCCCCACGGCCACGAACGCATCGAGCCGTTCGTCTCGCTGTTCGTCGCCATCGCCATCTTCGCCGCCGGCGGACTCATCCTCTGGCGGGCGGTCGGGTCGCTGCTGTCCGGCGAGATCGGCGTCGCGACCGGCCCCTGGGCGGCTCTTGTGCTCGCCGTCTCCGCCGGCGGAAAATACCTGCTCTACCGCTACTGCCTGCGGGTCGGGGAGGTCCACGACTCCCCCGCGATCGTCGCGACCGCGACCGACAACCGAAACGACGTCCTCACCGCGGGCGCGGCGCTGGTCGGCGTCGCCGGCGCCCAGGCCGGCCTCCCGGTGCTCGACCCGATCGCCGCCTCGGTCGTCGCCGTCGGGATCCTCTACTCGGGGGTCGAGGTCGTCCGGGACAACCTCGACTACCTCGTCGGGGGCGCTCCGCCCGAGGACCTCCGCGAGGAGATCGTCGCCCGGGCGACCGCCCACCCCGAGGTCTACGGCGTCCACGACGTGATCGCCCACTACGTCGGCCCCGAGATCGACGTCAGCCTCCACGTCGAAGTCGAGGGCGAACACACGCTGCTCGCGGCCCACGACATCGAAAGCGAGATCGTCGAGGCGATCCGTGCGATCCCGGAGGTCGATGACGTCTTCGTCCACGTCGATCCGAAGGAACTCGGGGAGTGGAAGGTCGAATCCGGGCCCGTCGATCGGCCCGGGCGCTCCTAATGCCGGGGGAACATTTGAGTCCGTCGGGCGCCCTGGGAAGAACGTGACGGACGCGACAGCAACGACCCGGGTCGAACGGCTGCTCGCCGAGTACGTCGCCCTCGCCGACAGCGTGGCCGTCTTCGCCCTCACCTTCCTCGCTCTCTACGTACTCGGCCGCGGGCTCGTTGCCCTCGCCGACCGCTGGATGGAGTTCCGCCGGACCGACCCCACCCTCAGGCGGGGCGCCGGGAAGGCCCTGTCGCTGGCCGTCGTCGCCGTCGCCGTCCTGCTCGCGCTCTCGACCGCCGGCTTCGAGTACGCCCTCCAGCGGTCGGCGATCCTCGTCGCCGCGCTCACCGTCGCGCTCGGTTTTGCCGCCCAGGACGTCATCGGCAACCTCGTCAGCGGCGCGTTCATCGTCACCGACCCGACGTTCAACATCGGCGACTGGATCCGCTGGGACGACGAGGAGGGCGTCATCGAGGACATCAGCTTCCGGGCGACCCGCGTCCGGACGTTCGACAACGAGGTCGTCACCGTCCCCAACTCCGTGCTGACGAACTCGGCGGTGACCAACCCCGTGCTCAACGACACGCTCCGTCTCGAGGTCGCAGTCGAGACCGGCTACGACGACGTCGGCGAGGCCGTGGGGATCATGCGCGAGGAGGCCGATGCCCACACGGAGATCCTCGACGATCCGAAGCCGACCGTCCTGATAACCGACCTCGGCGAGACCGTCCGGCTCTCGGCGCGGATCTGGATCGCCGAGCCCAACCGGCTCACGTTCGCTCGCGTCCGCTCCGAGTACGCCGAGGCGGTCGTCGAGCGCTTCGAGGAGTCCGGGATCGACCTCGGACGGTCGAACGCCCGGGTTCTCGAGGGCGAGGTCGGCGTGGTTCCGAAGGCGATCGACTTCAACAGGCAGTAGCGAGGAGTCCCCTTCCTCACCGAGCGGCGAAGCCGCGAGTAGGGAGGAGAGGAATCGCGTTGCGAAGTTGGGTGAAACAGCATCCCTTCTAGTTTAACGACCCGAACCACCGCCATCTGATGATTACATATCGCTGGTGCTACCAGTTTGAGGAACCCGGTGGAGAGTATGACTTACACCCCACCGGATTCCGTAGTTGTTGACCGGATTCAAAGAGCGTTTCCCTCCGATAAGTTGCGCGAGCGTGCTCGC
>NZ_JAIWHV010000013.1 GCF_020177375.1 Saliphagus infecundisoli
AGCGGCGTAGCCGTGACGCGCCACCCCGTGTTCGTCGTAGCGACCTCGCTGGTAGACGCAGTCGATGAACACAGGGAACGTCACCCGCCCGGCGAGTTCGTGCTCGATCACGCGGCTCCAGCCGCTGCTGAGTTCGCTTTTGATCGTCTCACCCCACTTGACGACCGGTATGATGAAGGCGTAGTTGTGCGCGTACAGCAATTCGAGGCAGCCGCTGTTGTAGAAGCCGCGATCGAGGTAGACGGCCTTGACGCGCAGGTCAAGGCCGTCGAGAAGCGTCAGGAACTCTGCGAGGACCTCGCTGGTGGTCTCGCCAGCGACCAGCTGGCGGACCGCCAGCGTATATCGCTTGTTGCGTACCCGCGCGTAGAGCGTAACGTAGGCGTGGAACGCCGTGGTTCCTCGTTTGGCCTGCGAGAAGTACAGCGCCTCCGTCTCGGCCTCGTCGCCGTAATAGGGATCGAGGTGGAGGTCGGCGACGACCTCCACCGGTCGATCGGGAAGCGTCTCGAGGGCATCTCGTTGAAGGAGCGTGTTCCCGACCGCCTCAACAGAGTCCAGGTCGAACTGATCGGTGAGATGGCCACGGACGGTGTTAGCGTGGGGCGACTCATCAGTCGTCTCGCAGACGTGGTTGATTGAGGTCCCGCCGGCGCTGGCGCCGGCGAGGACCTCGTACAACTCATCAGCGGAAATTTCTACGTCTTCTCCGAGATCAATCGGGAGCTCGTCTCCAAGGCTGTTGACGACAAAATTAAGCAGGTGCTCTTCCTCTACCTCGTTGTCTGCTTGGGTAGGCTTCACACCGCATCCAAGCAGACGCTTACTCTAACCCGATGTGATCGACTGAAGTTGACTCTCTGGACGACGGGTGTCGGTTCCCCCCCCTCCCGCTACGGCTCGGACCGCGGGTTCTCGACCAGCGCCTCCTCGAGCAGTTCGAGGGGATGGCGGATCTCGTAGCCGGTGCCGTGTTCCATCTGCATCGCACAGGTTGGACACTCCGTCATCCCGACCTCGCCGTCGGCCGCGGCCATGTGGTCGAACATCTCCTCGCCGATGGCCATGGAGGTCTCGTACTTCTCTTCCTTCCAGCCGTAGGTGCCCGAGATCCCCGAACAGGAGTCGCCGACATCCTCGATGCCGGCGCCCTCCAAGTCGCCGAACAGCTCGACTGACTGGCGCTCCAGTCCCTGATTGCGGGCGTGACACGGCGCGTGGTAGGCGAACTCCCGGGCCAGGTCCCCGGAGACCCTCGCCTCCCGGACGTCTGCTTTGAGGTCCTCGTGGATGCGCAGGTACTCGATGGACTCGAAGGTGTTTGCCGCGACGGTCTCGATGCCGTCGATGTCGAACAGTTCGGGGTACTCCTGGCGAAGCGCCATCGAACAGGAGGTACACGATGCGATGGCGTCGTATCCCTGCTCGACGAGGTCCGCCATCGAGGAGACGTTGACCTCGGCGTGGCGTCGCGCGTCCGCGAGCATCCCGTTGGCGAACATCGGCGTGCCCGAGCACTTCTGTTCGGGAGCGACGACCTCGTAGCCGTAGCGTTCGTAGACGCGGACCATCGCCTTTCCGACCTCGGTGGTGTTGTAGTTCGAGTAACAGCCGTGGAAGTACGCGACCCGTTTGTCGGCGTCGCGGTCCAGTCCCCTGCGTTCACGATGCGCTCTGGCACGGCGACGGGACTCGTCGGCGCCGCCGCGCTCGGCCCACCACTCGCGGAACGTCGTCGAGGCGAACGCGGGGAACTCGCGCTCTGCGGTGACGCCCATCGTTTTCTCCATGAGCCAGCGCGCCGGCCCGAAGTTCATCGTGACGTTGGCGAGCCGTGGCACCTTGCTGGCGAGGAAAGCGGAGGTGCGGTAGTTCGAGAGGACGCGGTTGCGCCAGTATTCGACCGACGTCTTGCTCATCTGCTCCTCGACGTACTCCCCGCGGGCAGTGTTGTGCATCTGGGAGAGCGGGACGCCCGAGGGACAGGCGTCGTCACAGCGCATGCAGTTCGAACACGACATCACCGAGTCGTCGATCTCGTGGCCCTCTCGGCGTTTGAGCCGCCACTGTTCGGGCCCCTGGAACTTGGGTCCGGGGAAGTCGTCGTCGACCTCCGCCACCGGACAGCTCGTATCGCACGCCGAGCACTTGAAACAGGAGTCGGCGCCCGGGCGTAGGTCGAACTCCTCGGTCGCGGGAAAGACGTCGACAGGCTCGAACTCGCGGCCCGTGTTCGGTTCGATCGGATCGAAGTCGGTTTGGGGTTCTGTGTCGCTCATCGTACCTCCGTCGCAGCCGTGTTGCCCGCGACGTAGCCCGTCGCGATCGAGACGCCGCTGCCCGATTTCTCCGCGGCGAAGTCGTAGCCGCCAAGCACCGATCCCGCCGCCCGCAGGTTCTCGAACTCGACTCGCCCGTCGGCGGCGAGCGGGCGAAGCGTTTCGTCGGTTTCGACGCCGAACTGAGCGAAGGGGTGGTCGCCGAAGGCGTCGCCGTCGAACCACTCGTAGCGGTCGTCGGCGTGGGCGACGTGACAGTCGAACACCGGCTCACGGACAGAGTCGCGGTCGGACTCGATGCCCTTGCCGACCAGCCCGCCCGTCGCGAGGACGTACTGGTCGGCGCGGTTGGGGATCAGCGCGCCGTTTTTCTCGATGTACACCGTCTCGATTTCCCCGCCCTCTGCATCGAAGTCGACGACCGGGTTCCCGGTCTCGACGCTCGCGCCGCTTTCCTCTAGGGCCTCGAACAGGGCCTCTTCCAGCCGGAGGCCGGGTAACGACGGCGGTCCCATCGGAACCTCGAAGACGTCGGTGCCGATCCGGTCCTCGAGCGCGCCGCGCACGGCGTCGGTACGTTGGTCGCCGAGGACGGCCGGGAAACCGACGCGCTGTTCGTTCCCGTGGACGGTGTTGACCCGTTCGGCGAGCGCGTCGCGGGCGCCCCGGGTTCGCCCCCGGACGGCGACCTCGCCGTTCGCGTCGAGCAGTTTCGCGTACCTGGTCACCTTCGCGTCGGCCCGGAGGTCCCCCGGGAACCGGATCGTCTCCCCGCGGACGTCGAAGGGGACGCCCGCGGCCTCGAGGTGGGCTGCGGCCTGGGGCGCATCGAAGTCGGTCATGGACTCGATGCCCACCAGCAACACGTTGCGGTCGTCGCTCGCCAGCCCGGCGGCCGCACCCGCCGGGTAGCGCGCGGTCGGCTTGATCGTCCCGCCGTGGGTCGGAACCAGCGCGTTCGCGTCGGTGTGGTCGCCGCGGTAGTCGGTCACGTTGTCGAACAGGGCCATCGCCTCCCGGACCGTCTCGACGCCGACCGTCCGGTACGGATGGTCGTCGGGCAACCCGGGCATCGCGGCGTAGGGATCGACTATTGGCCCCTCGCCGTCTGACGTGTACCCCAGCAAGTCCACCAGCCCGGAGGCGTGGCGCAGCGAGCTCTGTTTGTAGGAGACCAGCCGGACGTCCGCTCCCTCGCGTGCGGCCGCGAGCGCGCTCGTCAGTCCCGCGAGCCCCCCGCCGACGACGAGCACCTCCGACTCAATCGCCATCCCGGGGCCCTCCGTCGGTTGCGACGCCGGCCGTCCCCGAACCGCCGTCCGCCCCGACGCCGCCGTCGAAAGCACTGAAGTCGACCGGATCGCCGTCGGCCGGATCGCGGTCGCGGTTCTGGGTGGTCGCCTGGAGCGCGTAGTTCAGTGCGGCCTGGGAGAGCTGTTCGCCCCACAGGGCGTGGCGCTGGCCCTTCCAGCGCTCTTCGAGGAGTCCGTCCCACGCGGCGCGGGCGGTCGACTCGTCGTACTCGCCGTGGAGCTCGCCGGCAAGGCGATGACAGCAGAATCCCCCCTGGCAGTTGCCCATCGAGGCGCGGGTCCGGATCCGGACCGCGTTCAGGTCCGAGCCCGACCCCGCGATCGCGTCCTGGATCTCCGCGCGGGTGACTCCCTCGCAGGTACAGACCGTGGGGTTGGGATCGCTGGTATTGAGGACCTCGTCGGCCCGAGAGCCCAGACGTTCGACGCTCCGGCGGCCGATGGGCGAGCGAAGGCCGAACTCGTCCATGTAGTCCCGGAGCACGGTGAAGTCCTCGCTGCCGGGCAGCGGGATTTCGGCGGTGTGACATTCGGCGTCGATGCCGAACTGCGAGCAGACGTGGTCGCTGATCTCTTCGCCCATCATCCGGTAGGTCGTGAACTTCCCGCCGACGATGCTCGTCATCCCCTCGAGGTCGTCGCGTTCGGCGTGGTCGAGCAGGAAGTAGTCGCGCGTGATGTCCGTCGGGTCCGTACTCCCGACCTCGGGCGGTTCGTACAGCGGGCGCACGCCCCAAAACGAGCGGATCGTTCGGGCGTCTTCGAGCATCGGCACCAGTTCCGACAGCGTCTCGATCATCATGTCGACCTCCCAGCGCTCCTCGGGGTACTCCTCGGGGTCTTCGACCTCCTCGTCGGTCGTCCCGAGGATGGCCGTCGTTTCGTGGGGGACGACGATGTCGGCGTCGCCCTTCGGCCGACAGCGGTTGATGACGGTGTCGACCTGCCGGACGTTCATGATGGTCATGACTCCCTTCGAGGGCCGGACCTCGATGTCGACGCCCGCCATCTCGCCGATCCGGCCGGCCCACGCGCCCGTCGCGTTGACGACGTAGTCGGCGCGGATCTCCTCGCGTCCTCCCTCCTTCCCGTGGACGCGCTCGCCCGCCCCGGAGGCGTGTTCGACCTCGAGGCCGATCACCTCGTCCTCTTCGATGAGGACGTCTCTGACCGTCGAGTGGGTCTCGATGCGCGCGCCGTGTTCGATCGCGCTCGCGGCGTTCGCAACCACGAGTCGGAAGGGATCGACCGCACCATCGGGGACCGAGATCGCCTTCTCGACGTCCTTCGCGAGGTGGGGCTCCATCGCGCGGGCCTCCGCTCCCGAGACCACCTCGGCGGGGATCCCACACGTTCGACAGCCCCGGAGCTTCTCCTGAAAGTACTCCTCGTCGTCCTCCGGGCGTTTGACGAACAGGCCGCCGGTCATCTCGACGCAGTGGGTCGCGATCTCCCTGAGTACCCGATTCTCCTCGATACACTCCCTCGCGCTCGCCCGGTCGGAGACCGCGTACCGCCCGCCGCTGTGGAGCAGCCCGTGCATCCGCCCGGTCGTGCCGTGGGTCAGGTTCCCCTGTTCGACGAGGGTCACGTCCAGGCCCCGCATCGAGAGGTCGCGGGCGATCCCGGCTCCGGTCGATCCGCCCCCGATGACTGCAATGTGTGGTGGCGATCCCATCTCCGTTCGTCCCGTTCGGCCCCGATCCACTTTATTTCACCGGTGAGTCGGATCCGATGGTAAATTTATTCGCCTGGCGGCTACTCTTCGGTGAAGAACCTCCCTGCGGGTCGGGAACGCTTCGATCGGTGGCTCGTGTCGTAGCATCCAAATCGCCGTCGCTGCCGATCACTGACTGGATTGGCTTGCCGGGAGCGGAAGGAAGATCCGCAATCACAGTTCAACAACGTTTCGGCCGCGCTGCCGACTCAATTCTCGGTCGTAGAGGATCGTCGGGTGCCCTCGGACAGCGAGAGTTTCCATGCGGTCACTGCGGACGATCCATCGAAGAGACGGTTTCTGACAGCCGTGGGTGATTGGGGTATGCCTGTTCTCCGAACGCTATTGCGCTCCACGTCTACGCGCTCTCCGAACGCCATCACCGCCGCTTCCTACTTGTCGCTCACGCTCCTTCAATCGGATACCGCCTCCCGCGGATACAGTACGCGTCGAGCCAACTCGATTGATCAAGCGTTCCGCACTACTCCCCAATTATGGGGAGCGTTTAATACATATCCCATTATTGTGTATCGTCAAGGCGGCTTATCGAGTAAACTGCCGCCCGAAGGAGCGTCCACGATCATGGCAACTTCATACGTCGGCGCGATCGATCAGGGAACGACCGGGACCCGCTTCATGGTCTTCGACCACGGCGGACAGGTCGTCGCTAACTCGTACGAACGGCACGAGCAGTTCTACCCGGAACCGGGGTGGGTCGAACACGATCCCGTAGAGATCTGGGAGAACACCGAACAGGTCGTCGAGAGCGCGCTCGCCGATGCGGACCTCGACGCCGAGCAGCTGGCGGCAGTAGGGATCACCAATCAGCGCGAGACGACGATGGTCTGGGACGCAGACAGCGGCCGGCCGATACACAACGCCCTGGTCTGGCAGGACCGGCGAACCACGGATCGCGTCGAGGAGCTCCAGGACGCCGGCACGGTCGAGGGGATCCGCGAGAAGACCGGCCTCGAGTGCGACGCCTACTTCTCGGCGACGAAAGTCGAGTGGATTCTCGACAACGCAGAGCCCCTCAAGCTCCAGAGCGGCCGATCGCGGGACCTTCGCGAGCGCGCCCGCGACGGCGAGCTGTTGATGGGAACGATCGACTCGTGGCTGGTCTACAACCTGACGGGCAACCACATCACGGACGTCACGAACGCCTCCCGGACGATGCTGTACGACATCCACGAGATGGAGTGGGACGACGACCTGCTCGCGGAGTTCGACGTTCCGGAGGCGATGCTGCCGGAGGTCCGGCCGTCCTCCGACGAGAACCTGTACGGACACACCGATCCCGACGGCTTCCTCGGCGCCGAGGTCCCGGTCGCCGGGGCCCTCGGCGACCAGCAGGCGGCGCTGTTCGGACAGACCTGTTTCGACACGGGCGACGCGAAGAACACCTACGGAACGGGCTCGTTCTACCTGATGAACACCGGGGAGGAGGCGGTCGAGTCCGACCACGGCCTGCTGACGACCGTCGGCTTCCAGCTCTCGGGCGAGCCGGTCCGGTACGCCCTCGAGGGCTCAATCTTCATCACCGGCGCCGCCATCGAGTGGCTGGAGGACGTGGATCTGATCAACAACGCCGCACAGACCGCGGAGCTCGCGAGTTCGGTCGATTCGACCGACGGCGTCTACATGGTGCCCGCGTTTACCGGGCTGGGCGCGCCCCACTGGGACGGCCGGGCGCGGGGAACGATCGTGGGAATGACCCGCGGGACCGGAAAGGAACACATCGTCCGGGCGACCCTGGAGTCGATCGCCTACCAGACCAGGGACATCGCGGAGGCGATGGAGGCGGATTCGGGGATCGAGACGACGTCGCTGCGGGTCGACGGCGGGGCGGTCAAGAACGACTTCCTGTGTCAGCTCCAGGCCGACATCATCCAGACCGAGATCGCCCGCCCGGTCGTCGACGAGACGACGGCACTGGGATCGGCGTACGCGGCGGGACTGGCCGTCGGCTACTGGGACGACATCGACGAACTGCGGGACAACTGGCGGATCGACCGGGAGTTCGTCCCCGAGATGGACTCCGAGAAGGCCGACGCGATGTACGGTCGATGGGACGACGCCGTCGAGCGCTCGCTCGACTGGGCGCGGGAGGAGTGACCGATGGACGGCATCGTCCTTCAGGTTCCGGTCATCGGAATGGCCTGGGGGAGTTCGCGCTCCTGTTCATCACGGCGCTTGCGGGGGGCGCCTTCAGCGCACTCCCGGCGTTCGTCTTCACGGGGTTTATTGTCTTTCTCGGAGAGGGCGTCGCGATCCTTGAGCAGGAGATCGACGCGGTCCCTCGAACGCGGGCTACCTCTGAGGGCGCCGATCGGAGTCATTTTTAGGATGGCTGAAACCGCTACTAACGGAAATCCGAGCTAAACATGGACATCGGCACAAGAATCGAACGACGGCAACGTCGATACGAGAAACCCCGCCTGATCCGGAACTACGGCTCATTATTGCCGGTCGCACACGTCGACGAACCGTCAAATCGGGGACCCGTTCTCGAGCAGTTACTCGATCACCTCGACCCGGTGTTCGGCGGGGAGCTCCCCCCGAACGCGTACGTCCACGGCCCGTTCGGGTCCGGAAAATCCGCGATCGTGAGGGCGCTGTTCGCGCATTTGGGAGGGGTATCGAGGGATACGTATTCGATCGTCCACACGAGCACGCGGGCAGTACCGCCGACGGTTCCGGAGTTCGTCTACATCGATATGCGGGAGGTGACGAGCGAGTTCGCCTTCTGTCACGGCGTCCTCAACGCGCTCGTCGACGAGCCGGTCCCCGACCACGGGGTCAGTACGGCGGAGTTTCGTGAGCGCCTCTACACGCTGTTGGGATCTTCCCAGGCCGTCGTGGCGGTCGACCACGTCGACGATCCCGGGGGGATCGACGCGGCGGATCTCGCCGACCTGTTCGCGGGCCTTCCAAGCACCGTGAGCTGGCTCGCCATCGGCAGAGACGATCCGGATGAGACGAGCCTGAGCAGGGACACGGCGACATCGATCCGGGTCGAGCGCTACCGGCGCCGGGTGCTCGTCGACGTCCTGATGGCGCGTGCCTCGGCGGGGCTCGCCCACCAGGCACTCGCGCACGACCTGGCGCGTCGGATCGCCGTCTGGGCCGAGGGCAACGCCCACGACGGGCTGACCGCGCTGTTCGTCGCCGCCGACCGGGCCGACCGGGAGGGACACACCCGTCTCGCCGAGGCAGACGTCACGGCGGCGATCGACGAGATCCCGCGGCCGTCGGTCTCCCTGGACCGGGTGCTTTCGCTGCCGGCCAACAAACTGCTCGTGTTGGGCCACCTCGTCGACGTCGATCCCGACGACCGCGTTTCGGTCACCGCGACGACCGAAGCGATCAGCGCCGAACCCGACGTCGATCTCTCCGCGGGAACG
This sequence comes from Saliphagus infecundisoli, assembly GCF_020177375.1. Classification (GTDB taxonomy): domain Archaea; phylum Halobacteriota; class Halobacteria; order Halobacteriales; family Natrialbaceae; genus Saliphagus; species Saliphagus infecundisoli. Next base: position 8,714 of record NZ_JAIWHV010000013.1, read on the forward strand.
GTCAAACGGTTCCTCTACGAGATGGCCGAGACCGGGATCGTCGAACGCGTCCAGTCCCATCGCTCCACGGGCAAGGGGCGACCGCCGAGTCGCCTCGAGTTGCGATTTCCCCCGATCGCGTTCCGCCGCCTGTACGACTTCCAGCAGTAACGCTCACTCGGGGTCCTTCATCGGGGTGATTCCGATGATTTCCCGATCGCTGTCTCTGGACCGGCACCGGGAGCATCGCCCATTACATGGAGTCGATCGATTGTCTCAAGGCAACGCCTTGGGTAGTTCGAAACCGACCACCCGGCCATGACGTCGACAAGGCTCATCAAAAGAGCTATTCCTGCGGTCACACAGTACGACCTGTGAGTATGGAACCCGGCGATCGATACTGCTCGGGTACATCGGTCGGCTCGGGGAACCGTATTCGCGACGTCGGACCTGCCGGAAGCCAAGATTCGGGGACTGGAACCGACCGGTAAGGACGATGATTCGGATCCTCTGTTGTTTACCGTGGCAGTGTTAACTTAGCGACAAGGATGGGAAGGTTCGACTCCTAGTGGAGCTGATGCAACCAAACCTTCCCGACTTGACCGAGGTGCTGGACGAAATTGAGTTTTTCGAGCGCGAGCGGACGGATCGCCAGGTCGTGGAGCTGGCGATCCTCCTGTACAATCACGGGGTGAGTCTTCGAAAGGTCTCGCGGGTACTCGGCTGGCTCGGCGTTGAGCGGTCTCACGTGGCAGTCTGGCGGTGGATTCAGAAATTTGGTCAGCGATTGACAGAGGCTGGTCGGCGGCCGGCCGCCGACCTGCCGGCGGTCGTACTGATGGACGAGACGGCGGTCCGCCAGAGCGGCGAGGAGTTCACGCTGTTCGTGGCGGTCGATCCCGAAACGCGTCACCTGTTGCACGCGTCGGTCGCACCGTCGAGAAATACGTTGACAACTCGGCGGTTCCTGACGGAACTCGCCGAGTTGTATGGGCGATTCCCACCGATCGTGGTGACAGACGGGGCCAGCTACGGCCCCGTCTTCACTCCGCTGGGTATCACGCACATCGTCCGTCGCCACAGCGTGAGAAATCGCGTCGAACGCTGGATCCAAGAGTTGAAACGCCGGATCGACACCTTCTACGCCTCGTTCACTGGAGCCAACGTTTCGACGACGAATTACTGGCTCAAGCAGTTCGCGTGGGCCTGGAACATCTGCCTAAGTTAACGGTGCCTTTACCGTCGGCCGAAACGAGATCATCGATGGACTTGACGACGCGGCCGCTGGTATGTCGGTCGGCGAGGACAAGATCGTCACCGTCCCGCCCGAGGACGGCTACGGCGAATACGACGCTGAGCGGATCCGGGAGTACAACGTCAAAGTTCTCGGGGATGTAGTCACGGACGAGTGGCAGTCTCCAGGCTGATGCGTCGATTCTTGCTTCCGACGGCGACGCTCGCGGCGTCACCGTCAGTTGGGCCCACTGGTCGTTAGTGTTGCGAGAAGGACTCCCGTCACGAGAGAGGTGGCCGAGCGCGGAAGCGTCGCGCTCGGCGACGATGGCGGGCCAATCGCAAACAGTCTGTTCGTACCAGCCATATCTCTGTTGCATCTTAGCAAGTGAAAGGCCTGATTTGTATCAGAGCGTCACAATGAGGCGCTTGATCACTTTCGGATCACGCTCCGTGCGCAGTTGCTCATACAACTGCACCTCATTGACACCGCTCCACTTTTCAATATACTTCGCCATCTCAGTCTACATGCACCCTGAAGCTATGAATTAGGTTCCTGACTTCTATAGGTGGCACGCAGATAATGGTGTTCGATGTGTTCGAACATTCGAAACTGTGAAGGTTATCAGCGAAAGTTCTCCCCGACCAACAATCTGCTCCTGAAGAGCGTCGGACAGTTATTCCGCGTAAAACATTGGGTTACAATCGTATGGTTGTAATCTATATTCAGAACGTGTATTATGTTATACTATATATCAATAGGCAGAGCACTGTTAGATGGAGACGAACTGAACGGAGTTATTTGTGGACGCTGCTCAAAACGCTTGAACTGGAGGATTCACTCTATCAGTGCCCTGCCAGTGAAGTCCTGAGAGAATTGATCCTAATAGCGGTAAGGTCATTATCACTTACTCTGTTCTATCGTATCGAACGCTGATAGCGATTCAATTTATGTAGGGTGACAAGAATCCGATTCCGATGATAAACTCAGAGAGTGGCGCGAGGCTACTGGAATTCCGGGTGTTGTACGGTGAGTTCGATGATGTTTTGGGATCTTGAGAGGAGATCGGCGTAGTCGTCGGTCATCTTCTCGACGGATAGGCGTTCCGAGGGCCCCGCAATGCTGATTCCACCCAGTATTGAGCCATCATTGTCAAGGATCGGGACAGCAATCCCATGAATTCCCTCGATCGATTCCTCTCGATTGATGGCGAACCCCTGAGTCCGAATTTGTTCTAGTTCATTGAATAGATCATCACGGTCGGTGATCGTCTGTGCGCTTGTCTCCGGGAGACCGTGTTCGTCTAGTATCGACTTGACTCGTTCTTCCTTGAGTTGAGATAAAATTGCCTTTCCGTACGCGCGGTTGTGGAGGTGAGCGAATCGACCGATCGGCGCATCAATATCGATTGCATTCTCGCCGGCTGCCTTATAGAGATAGACACCCATGCCTTGCTCCTCAACAGCTAGGATGGCAAGTTCGTTGGTCCTCCCCGCTAGTTTTTCTACCTCCTCAGTTGCCGTCTCGAAGATTGGGACTCTGCTTCGAGTGAGTTCACCGATCCGAAGAAATTGGAGGCTTAGGCGGTACTTCGAGTCATCTTTGACGACGTAACCCTCCTCATGGAGCGTATCCAGATGATAGTGGGCGGTGCTCTTAGCAATATTCAAGCGGTCAGATAGCTCTGTTACGCCAAGGGCCTCATCTTTGCGGAGAGCATTAATGATTCCAAGAATTTTTTTTCCTGTTTTCTGTTTTGAAGGGTTCGTTCCCATGCGCTATAGACTCACCTCCCGTTGAGTTAATTCGTTCGGTTGAATCGAACGATTATCAGCCTCTGTAAGAAGCAGTTGAATGAATAACCATTCGGGAGTAGGGTGTGAGTTCCACAGTTATTTCAGCTGAGGCCCTCATTTGTAGCAGTGAATGCTTTTGTGAGCGGGGTTCGTAGTTGTCCCTAACGTGATCAGCAAAGAGAGTGTAGACGAAGTCCTTCTGCCTACCAAGGAGGAGCGCTCTTGTGAAGTACATTATTGGTAAGTGAAAGAATGGTTCGAATCACAGCGCTAGATTTGTTCGACCAACAATCTGCTTCCGAAGAGCGTTTAGTCTTTGAATTTGATAGTGGATACGGACAATGAAGGCGCTCATCTTCGACATGGACGGCGTCGTAGTGAACTCAGTGGGCTACTGGAACGAGATCCGCGAAGAGATCATCCGGGACGAACTCGGCGTCGACAACGTGGACGTCGAGGAACTCGTAGGCATGAACGCCGATGACGAGTACGACTACCTCGCCGAGGACCACACGCTCCAGCGCTCCAAGGAGTCGTACGTCTCGCTGCTGGAGGACCGGGCCAACGAGATCTATCGCGAGCGCGTCTCGATTCTTGCTGACTACGAGGAACTGCTCGCCGCGGCGCGCGAGAGCGGCTTCAGGCTCGGTCTCGTCTCGGCCTCATATCGCACACGCGTAGAAATGGTTCTCAACCGGTTCGATCTTGATCAGTACTTCGACGCCGCCGTCGCCGGGGACGACATTACGGGCCCCAGTAAGCCCGAGCCAGCTATCTACGAGCACGCAGTCTCGCTGCTCAAAGTCGAACCCGAGGAGGCTGTCACCGTCGAGGACTCCGAACATGGGGTCACGGCCGCGAAGGGGGCTGGCCTCTACTGTATCGGGTACGCTCACCACCCTGGGCAACCACTCGAGCACGCCGACGAGACCGTCGAAACTGAGACGGAACTTCGCGAGCGCCTCCATGAGATCTGTCGGACGGGATCGGTCTGAGCGACGTCGGTCGAACGTCTAGGCGACGCGACCGCTGTCAATCGAGGTGCTTCTCTGCCAGTGCGTCGGCGTGCTCCTTGCGCCCAGTCTCGCGGAGCCGCTCAATGTACGGCTCAACGCTGTCGGTCCGCATCGCGTGGTACGGTCCGCCCTCGGCGATTACTCGCCACAACGGATCGACGAGGCAGTCGTCGTCCGTCGGCGAACAGCGCGACTGTCCCATCGCGGCGTCTCGCATCTGCTCGGCGTACCACCGCTCCAGCTTCCGCACTCCCTCGGCTGCCACATCCGGCTCTTCCTCGGATAGATCGTTTTGCTCGTGAGGGTCTGAAGCCAGGTCGAACAGCATGACGTCGTCGAGATCCTTCATCCCTTTGTGGTACGTCCGGATCATGAGCCAGTCGTCCCAGCGGACCGCCCGCTGGCAGGACCACGCGCCCTGTCCTAAGACAAGGTACTCCCGCCCCCCGTCTTTGCCGTCGGTGATCGCGGCGGCGAATGATCGCCCGCCCCACTGGGGGGATGGGTTCACGCCGGCGAGGTCCGCGACGGTCGGTCCGAAGTCAACATTGTACCACAGACCGGTCCGCTCGCCGGGGTCGACGCCTGGTCCGCTGACGATCAGTGGCACGCGACACGTCTTGTCGTCGGCAGTCTGGTGGTCGCCATAGACGTTCAGTTCGCCCTGGTTCTCGCCGTGGTCGGCCGAGAGAACCACGAACGTTCCCTCGTAGACCCCCTCTTCCCGGAGGACGTCGAACAGGTCGCCGATGTAGTCGTCCATGTACCGGACACCCACATCGTAGCCGTCGATCCACTCCTTGAAATCCTCGCGCGACCCAATCTCGCTTGGGGTTCGCGGGAGGTCGTCCTCGCCCCAGTCGCCGCCCTCAACGTACGGACTACCCCAGCCGTGGATGTCGCGTGCGCTGCGCGGGCCGTAGCTGTCGCGCTGCGCCTCAATGACGTCTTCCGACGGGAACCCCGGCGCCTGCTCGTTCTCAAAGGGATTGCCGTACTCCTGTGGCGTATCGTAGGGGATATGCGGGTCCCAGAAGTTCACCGAGAGGAACCAGTCGTCCTCGGCTGCGTTTTCGCGCAGCCACGACTCCGCTATCGGTGCCACGTACTCGGCCCGTTCGGTTCCGCCTCGCCCGTCGAACTCGCGGCTCGGATCGTCCCAGTCCTGAACCCCATCAAGGACGTGCCAGGCGGCGTGGCGCGTCGGGAACGAGCTAATCATCGCCGTCCGGTAGCCGGCCTCCTTCAGCGCCATCGGGAAAGTGCGCTGCTCGCCACGGTTGGCAAACTCACGGTCTGGTCCCTGGGACCGGACGTCGGCCGCCCGGCCACCGTGATTCACCACACCCGTGTGGATGCCGAACTGACCCGTGTACAACGACGTCCGCGAGGGGAGACACGGAGCGTCCGAGGCGTAGTAGTTCGTGAACACCGCGCCGCCTTCGGCCAACGCGTCGACGTTGGGCGAGGTGTCACGGTGGTAGCCGTAGCAACCGAGGTGATCCGGTCGGAGTGAATCACAGTCGATGTAGAGTATCCGCATATGAAAACCGTCCTCGTCGATATTCATAATCGTTTGGGGGTCGGCTCCGGCGTACTCCCTGCTGCGCCTGGCCGCCGCCTACAGCCCAGAGTCGCAATAGCTTTTTATAGAATGATCATTATTGTGAGCCTGTCAATGGCATTCTTAGAGTGTTGCCTCAACAACGTCTCCTCAGACGCACGGGTTGCATTGGGCGAGTCCGATCATGACGTCAGAGAAACATTCTGTCTCGATCGATGTGGCGACTGCTACGATCGGTCGTTCCTGGTCGTCGACGGCGAACTCCGGACCGGTAACTCTCACATGGATCTACTCGAATCAGTGGATGACCAACCGAAGGGGTACGAGGAATGAATGTCCTGCTGGTCTCTATCGACAGCCTCCGGCGCGACTTTCTTGGCGCCTATCGGGACACGCCGGATGTCGTCGACTATGAAGTGAAGACGGAAAACCTGGACCGGTTCGCTGAGCGGGCAACGGTCTTCGACGCGAACTACGCCGGGAGCCTCCCCTGTATGCCGGCCCGGCGCGAGTGGCTCGCCGGCGTGCGGGAGTTTCTTTGGCGGTCCTGGGGCCCCATTGAGCCGTTCGACCGGACGATCCCGCAACTCGCCCGCGAGGAAGACATCGTCACGCAGTTGGTCACGGACCACTATCACTACTTCCAGCACGGCGCCCGGGGTTACTTCGAGGACTTCAACGGCTTTGACTTCGTCCGCGGACACGAGTACGACGCCTGGAAGACCGCGCCCCGAGAGCCTGACTCGGAATTGATCGACCAGATCAATGCCAACAGCCCGGAGAGCCAGCGCTTCCTGAACCGGGCCGCATACGCCCGAAACGTAGAGGAATTCGACGACTACTCCGACTTCTTTGCACCGAAAGTATTCTCGAAGGCCGTTGAGCGCATTGAGGGTAATAGCAAGTGGGACCAGTGGTTCACCTACGTGGACAGCTTCGACGTCCACGAGCCGTTCCACTGCCCGGAGCCCTACGCGTCGATGTACACTGACGAGGACCCCGAGGACGTCGACCTCCCGGTCTGGCCATACTACGGTCGCGTCAAGGAGGGCCAGAGTGAACTCTCGAAGCGGGAGCTAGACTTTGTTCGCTCGCAGTTCGCCGGGAAGGTCACGATGGTTGACGAGCAGTTCGGGAGGCTCCTTGACAAACTTGACGAGGAGGGCCTGTGGAACGAAACGATGGTCGTAGTCACGTCCGACCACGGCTACTTTCTGGGCGACCACGGCTGGATCGGCAAGAACGACCCGCCGGTCTACGACGTGCTCGCGCGGACGCCCCTCATGGTCTGGCATCCCGACTCCGACCGAGAGGGTGAACACGTCGACGCGCTCACCTCAGCGGTCGACCTCTACCCGACCATCCTGGAGGGGCTCGGTATCAATGCGCCGGAGTGGACGCACGGGCACAGCCACCTTCCGGTGACGCTTGGCGAGCACGACGATCACCGCGACTGGGCGCTGTACGGCTACTGGGGGGCGACAATGAACGTGACCGACGGGCAGTACACCTACCACCACCCGAACCGCGGAGCCGAGCCGCCGCTGAACCACTCGACATCGATGGTGAACCCGTACGGCTGGTTCGTTCCCCCGGAAGTACAGCAGGAAGCGACTGCAGGAGAGTTCCTGCCGTACACCGACGCGCCGGTCTGGCGCTACGCACCATCGAACCAGGACGGTCCCGAAGAACACCTGAAAGTCTCGGTTCAACACGACGAGCCGCTGCTGTACGACACCGAGATGGATCGGCGACAGGAAACGAACATTGCTGACACGGACGCCGAGAAGCAGTCAGAGATGCTCAATCTCCTTGTCGACGCCATGGAATCGCTTGAGGCACCGCAGACGGAGTTTGACCGACTCGAGCTTGGCCGTTCGGCCTGACCGGTCCACACGTCACTCGCTTGCAGGCCGGTTCCGAGTCCGCCGCGTGGACTAGCGGTGTTCGATGCCTGCGATGGTCCTCTGTAGAGACAAGCCGGGTCAACGAGTGCAATTTACAGTGCCAATGATCGATAGGGGAAGATTTATACACTTTCGCCTGAATCAACAGGCAGATGTCCAGAGATAGAGATTACCACGGTATCTCGCGACGGAGAGCAATCAAAATAACAAGCGGAGCGGCGCTCGGAGTGTCGTTCGCGGGTTGTATAGGGGGTGGCGACGACGCGCAGGCTGGTCCCGCGGCCGACGGTGGGAACGGTGAGTCCTCGAACGAGACGGACGCTTCGGGGAATGAAACCGATGGAACCGGGACTAATGAGAGCGAGGATCCTTCGGACGAGACGAGCGATAGCAATGGGACAGAGGACAACCAGACGGAGCAACAGGACAGCCCATCGAGTTCTGACAAGACGGAGATCAGGTTCTGGGCCGGTCTCGGCGGCGACAAGCTAGAACTGCTCCAGAGTATGGCGTCGGACTTCAACGATCAGTCCAACACGGCCTTCGTCAACGTGTCCTCTAAGGGGAATTACAGCGAGACACTCAATGCTGCCATCTCTGCCATCCGGTCCGGCGATCCGCCAGCCGTCGTCCAGGTCAACGGGGCGAACGCTGCGGTGGCGGCTGATAGCGGGGCGTTCGCAACGGTTGAGGACATGCTCCCTGACATCAATTGGGACGAGTTCATCCCAGCGGCGGTCAATACCTACAGCAAGGACGGGAAGGTCCAGTCAATGCCGTTCAACGCGTCGACACCCGTCATGTACTATAACGTCGACAAGTTCGAGGAGGCCGGGGTCGACCCAATCTACGAGCCGTCCTACCAGGACGTCGTCGACATGGGGAACCAGCTACTTGACGCCGACATCGAACTGGAATACGCCTGTACCTGGCCGAACCACTCCTGGTTCGTCGAAGAGTGGTTTGCGATGCAGGATCAAGTGCTCGTCGATAACTCCAACGGGCGCGATGGGCCACCTACCGAGATTTACCTGGCGAGTCAGGCTGGAAAGGACATCTTCAGCTGGCAGAACCAGCTGTACCAGGGCGGACTGTATTTCAATCCCGGCATCGAGGCCTGGGGTGCTGCGAAGCAATCCTTCCTCACGGAGAAGTCGGCCATGATGATCATCTCGTCGGCCGGTATCAACGAAATCACCGAAGGAGCGAAAGAGGAAGCCGGCTTCAACGTCGAGACGTCCTGGCTCCCGGCACCGAATGGCGAGCGGACGGGCGTGTTCATCGGCGGCGGGAGCCTCTGGACGCCCGAGAACATCGACGAGTCGATGACGGAGGCGGCGACCGAGTTCATCCAGTGGATGATCGAGCCAGAGCAGCAGGTCGAGTGGCACAAGGGGACCGGGTATTTCCCCGTCCGGACCAGCGCCGTCGAAACGCTGCGCGACGAGGGCTGGTTCGAGGAGAACCCCAACTACGAGCGGGCGTTCACCCAGCTTCAGGAGGCCGAGGCAACGGAGGCGACGGCCAAGCCCGTCGTCGGTCCGAATTCCTATATGCGCGAGCAGATCGAGAAGGCGTTTGTCGACCTCATGGACGGCGGCGAACTCGAGCCCGTCCTCACTAACCGGAAGGAAAACATCGAGCAGGAATTCGACAGCTACCAGGATAAGGTGTAATATGGCCCTCACTGAGCACCGAGTCGCCTCGATTATTCACTTGTAGTACACAGATCGAAAATAGCAATTAAATAATGTCAGGAAAGGAAATATACGACAGTAATTGGCAGGCAGCACTGTTCCTGCTGCCCACGATGAGTGTAGTCGTGCTGTTCCTCTACTACCCCGGGCTCGAGACGTTCCGGTACAGCGTATACAGCACACTCTTCTTCGGAATGGACAAGACGTTCGTGGGACTGGACAACTTTGAGGCGCTCCTGACGTCGGAGGAGTACCACCAGAGCCTCCTTGTGACGACACTCTGGAGCGCGGTAGTGATGTTCGGCCGGTTAGCAGTGGCGCTCGTGGTCTCGTACATGATATACGAGGTCGCACGCGGATCGTCATTCTACCTGATTGCAGCGATCTGGCCCTACGCGATGCCAGCAGTTGTCACTGGCGCGATCCTGAGCTTCGTCGCGCACCCCGAACTCGGTATTTTCTCGTATTACCTAGAAGTATTCACCGGAATCCAGTTCGACTGGTTCTCGAATCCGGTGTACGCATTCATTCTCCTCTCGGGTGCGGCGATCTGGAAGGGGATCGGCTTCAACGTCATCTTTATGCTCGCTGCGTTCAGCAACGTCCCGGGAGCACTCTCTGAAGCCGCCGAGCTTGACGGCGTCAGTCGCTGGAAAATGCTGACGCGTGTTTACGTGCCGCTGATCTCACCAACGTTATTCTACCTCCTGGTGATCAACCTCATGAAGTCGTTCTTCGGCGGATTCGCTCTCGTTGACATGATGACGAACGGCGAACCGGGCGGCTGGACGAACATCCTCATCTACAAGCTCTATGTCGACGCATTCCAGCAGAATAACCTTGGAATCGGCGCTGCTGAGTCGGTCATCCTTTTTACTATCGTGGCCGCGCTCACCATCGTCCAGTTCCGCTACACCGAGAAATTCGTTCACTACGGGTGAATTATGGCAACAAAAACAGACCAAACTAGTCACGTTGATCTCTACGACTCATTCAGCAACGCAGTTCCCAAGAATGCTGGGCTCCACGCCCTATTACTATTTACGGTCGGGATCATCGCGACGCCACTGATACTGGCGCTCATCTTCAGCACCCAGTCGCTCTACGAGATTTACACGATCACGGACCTTATGCCGGGAAGCGAGGGCTTCAGCAACTACGTCGAGTTGTTCACCGAGTGGAATTTCCTGACCTACATGATAAACTCGTTTATCATGGCGTCAATCATCGTCACCGGGAAGATCATTTTCTCGATCTGCGCGGCGACGGCAATTGTCTACTACGACTTCCCCTACAAGGACGCTGTCTTCTTCCTCATCTTGATGACACTTATGTTTCCGCTCAAGATCAGGATTGTTCCACTATTCGAACTGATGGCGGTGCTCAACTGGAGCAACTCTATCTGGGCGATTACAATTCCTTACATCTCGAGCGCGACGACTGTGTTTCTCCTCCGGCAGTACTTCCTGTCGATTCCAGACTCCTACGTCGAGACCGCACGACTTGACGGCGTCGGTCCACTCAAATTCCTCGTCTACGTCGTCCTTCCAATGGCGAAGGGATTCCTAGTCGGCGTCGGCGTCATTCGGTTCATAGGCGCCTGGAACCAGTATCTCTGGCCGCTGGTGGTTATCAACGACCAGAGCGAGCAGGTCGTCCAGGTCGGTGTTAGGAACCTGCAACAAGCGGCCCAGTCAGGATTCACAGACTGGTCACTCATCATGGCTGGATCTATCGTCGCGCTGCTCCCACCGCTGATCATCCTGATCATCTTCCACCGGCCGCTGTTGGACACAATGACGATGCAGCAGAAATAATATAGTCAACCATTAAACCCCTCGATTACGATAACCAAACATGGCAAGACTCACGTTAGAAAACATCACGAAGCGGTTCGGAGAAGTAGTGGCTGTAAACGAATTGTCCCTGGAGGTAGATGACGGTGAATTCGTCGTCTTCGTCGGTCCCAGCGGATGTGGGAAGAGTACTACCCTCCGGATGATCGCCGGGCTAGAAGAGATCACCGACGGGAAGCTGTCTATCGACGAAACCGTAGTCAACGACCTGGAGCCTCCGGAGCGAAACGTCGCAATGGTGTTCCAGAACTACGCGCTATACCCCCACATGACCGCGCGGCGGAATATGACCTTCGGGATGAACTCTTCGGGGTCATACACGGACGAAGAAATTGACGAGCGGGTCAGCAACGCCGCGGAGATGCTTGACATCGTTGACCTTCTCGAACGCAAGCCCGCGAACCTCTCCGGAGGCGAGCGCCAGCGCGTCGCCATCGGCCGCGCGCTCGTCCGGCAGCCGGACGTGTTCCTGCTCGACGAGCCCCTCTCGAACCTGGACGCTAAGCTCCGCGTCCAGATGCGCTCCGAGCTCTCGGAACTACATAGCCGACTTCAGACAACGACAGTGTACGTCACCCACGACCAGGTCGAGGCCCTGACACTTGGGGACCGCGTCGCCGTGATGAATGAGGGGCAATTGGAACAGGTCGCGGCGCCCCAAGAGTTGTATGACTTCCCCAAGACGCAGTTCGTGGCGGGGTTCATCGGCAGTCCAGCGATGAACATGATTCAGGTCAACGTCGTTCACGCCGGCGGGCGGGTCTACGCAGAGTCGAACTCCTTCCGGATTCCGCTGTCCCGGGCCGATCCGAGCGGCGTACCCGAACAGCGCGCCATACTCGGCGTCCGGCCCGAGGACATCCATCTCGCCGATGAGTTGGACAACGAGGCGGACCGCATCCCGACGGACATCCGCATTACCGAACCTCTCGGGGAGACCCTGCTCGCCTACAGTGATATCGATGGCACGGAGATCAAGTTCAAGACGGAGCCCCACCAGCCAATGGACAACCAGAGTCAGGTCGAACTCACGTTCAATCCGGACAGGCTCCACCTTTTCGACGCCGAGTCGGGCGAGGCGATCCATCACACTCAGCCCCCGAAAGCGGAGAACGAACTGACGATCAATCAATCCTGACTCATTCATGACTTCCAACGGACGCCCTTCGATTGTGATGGGACGGTTAGCGCAACCGACAGCAGAGGAATTGACGACGATCGCGGTCATCGGTGATCCACACATCCCGCGAGAGTCAGAGGACACGCTCAAGCTATATCAGGCGGACATCTTTCTAGAACGGGTCGTCGAGGACGTAAACGCCCGAGACGTCGACACCGCGCTGTTCGTCGGCGACATCACAATGGACGGTTTCAACGAGGAGTACAAGCGGTTCGACCGAATCGTTGAACCTCTCGATGTCCCCTGGGCAGCGATCCCGGGGAACCACGACGTATGGAAGACGTACGACGAACACGACAGCCCGTCTATCGAGGTTTTCGAGGACCGATACACGTCCGACGGCCTCCCGTTTGTAATCGACCACGGAGACGTACAACTGATCGCGCTGGACAGCTCCTCACACGACGACGTGAATGATACCCACGCCGGGACCGTCGACGACGACCAATTGGAGTGGCTTGACGAGCAGTTGGCCGCGGCGATGAACCCCGTCGTCGCCCTTCACCACGTGCTCCCGGCGATGATTGAGCAGTTCGAGGCGTACAGCCGGGACGTCGATCCGGACCTCTCGCCGCCGCCGGTCCTGGAGAACACTCAGCCTCTGATCGACGTGCTGCAGAAACACGAAGTGTCGTTGGTACTCACGGGTCACCTCCACATACCCTCAATCGCCCAAACCGACAGGGTGCGGGAGGTGAACGCACCGGCGACGAGTACGTTCCCTCCGGCGTACCTCGTCCTCGAAATCGGGCCCGACGGCACGATCGTCCGATACATCCCCCTCGGCGATTCGACAGAGGCCCGGACGGCTTTTACCCGGCGAAGCGGACTCCGACCGAAAGCCGAAGCGCTCTCTGTGATGGCAGCATCCCGGATCGCCAGCTTCCCTCTCGTCGACGAGATCGACCGAGATTGATCTGTCCCTCGCCAGGTTAACATCGTTCTCACAGCCACTCTACAGCGGTGGAGAGACGCCAATGGGACCCTGAAGGCATGCGCGACGGGGCAGCGCGACGATTGGGTACCCGCGGCGGAGCGAAAGGCCCTCCTGACGATCGCAAATAAAGCCGTAGTAATCTCCAGTGGAACTGTCTCAAGCGGATATCACCCTGTGTTACGGAGTTCGTGCTCAAGCGGAGGTCGGCCCAGTGTTGTACGGCGTCTACGCCCTCGCGTAGCATATCGCGCAATTTCTCATTAGACGCCACCTCAGACGGCCTTCATCCGGCGCGAAAAGGCGATCTTGCCGTTCTCGTGGCGGATCTCGATCCAGATGAAGTCACCGGCCTCGTCAACCTGGATTACGCCGAAATTGTTGAAGTTCCCCCGGTCGTAGAAGACGTTCGGGTTGAATGGCTCGTAGTACTGGTTTGGATTACCGCTGGGCGCGCCGAGCGGACCAGCGCTCGCCTCGTAGAACTCGTTGACCACGTCGTCGTTCGTATCGAACGCGGCGACCTGGGCCTTGTGGATGTCGCCGGACAGCACGAGGACGTTGTCAAGGTCTTCAACAACGTTAAGTATCTCACCGAGCTCACGTCCGTAGCCCTGTCCCGACTGCGTCCAGCCATCGCCGGACATGATCCCCATCGTCGTCGAACTGGCGATGACCTTGAACGTCGCGTCGGAGGCCTGGAGTGACCCAAGCAGCCAATTTAGTTGTTGCTTGCCGAGCATCGCCTTCTCCTCGGGCGGAATGTCGCTCGGATCCCGGTACTGACGAGTGTCCAGGACGAACAGCTCGAGATGCTTCCCCCACCGGAACGACCGATACATTCGGGTATCGCTGCTGCCGGTGACCGACTCGTGCGTGTCGAGCGGCCAGTAGTTGAGGAACGATTCCAACCCAGACGGTAACAGCGGATTCGTCCGATTGAAGTTGTTGATTACCTCGTGGTCATCCCATATCGCGTACACCGACGTCGCTTCGAGCATCGTCTGTAGGTTTGTCCGGTCAGCGACGCTGCTGTCCGGGTTCCGCATCTCCCGGTACTTCGCGTTGTAAATCTCCAGAGCTTCGTCTGGATCGGTGCTCGAGGAGACCTGGCCGGCGGGCGTGTTGGCGTCCGCGTAGATGGTGTCGCCCAGGTAGAGGAAGAAGTCCGGTTGGAGTTTGCCGATTGCCTCCAGGCCGGCGTACGGTGGCTCCACCGGGGCCCCTCCATAGCCATACGTGTCCCCACTCCAGGCGAACGTCACCGGAGCGTCAGCGTCCGGGGTCGGTGCCGTACGGAACGAACCTCGTTTGACCGCCGGCTCGTCTTCGGGTGGATTGGCGTCGAGGTCGCCCCCCTCGGCGACGCCCCAAGCCCGATAGGAATACTCGCTTCTGGGCTCGAGACCCGTTAGTCGCGTTCTCGCCGTGTCGTCGGCGTCGGCATCGGCCTCGAGCTGGACCCGGTCGGCATCGTCAAACGAGTCGCTGCTCGTAAACTCGAGGTTGACGGTTCCGGGTTCGGCGAGTCGCGTCCAGAACACTGCCGTCTCGCTCGTAGTGTCTCCGACGGCGACGCCGTGGGGGAGGGCGAGCAACTGGTCCGGGTCCAAGGAGTCGTCAAAGGCATTAGCGTTACATCCTGCCAGCCCGAGCATCGAGGCGGCCCCTGTCACCTGAAGCATCCTTCGGCGGGCTACGTCCGGTTCTAACGAGTCTCCGGTCATACCGGCCTACAAATATATCTTCATCTGTAATAAAAGTGCCCATGATATTTGTTATATTATGGTGCGTAGCCGGTTCGAACGGCCCGTATTGGCAGTTCGATCCCGCCTGCGAACAGCGGCCCCTGAATCTATGCTGTTATGTCGGATCATAGGGACGCGACGATAGCATGGTGGAAGTCTCTAGCTTAGTGGTCGGCGCAGCAGCGACGCGAAGAAGCCTCTTCATGGCCTGGACCATCAGGGCGGGGCCAAGTGGTTCGACACCGTTCACGCCGGCGGTCGGTGCGAACATCATCTCGGTTATGCGTGCGGGGTTCGTCGTTGGCGTGCTCGGCTTCGCCGGCGCCGTCCTCCAGGGGGCGACCGTTTCCGAGACCGTCGGGAGTGGCCTGATTCGCGGCGTTGTTCTTTCACCAGTTGCCGTCACCGTCGGCCTATTCACGGCGAAGTTGCGCGTCGGCATCGACATCTTCACCGGCTACCTCATCGCGACGGCGTTTACAGTGGCGGGCACGATGACAGGCATCGGCTTCGCGCTGGGCGGGGCTCCCGTGTGGGCGAGCTATCTGCGGATCATCGTCCTGTGGATTGCGATCCCCTTCGTCGGCGGTGGCACCGCCTACGCCACCACCCGGTGTCTTAGGTCCAGGCAGATATCCGGGATCGCCGCGGTCGGTGTTTTCACCGGACTGACGGTGCTCAGCGTCACCAACATGCAGTTCACCACATTGGGAGCGACGGTCGAACGGGAGTTGCTGGCCTCCCTCACCGCCGCTTAGGCCGCGTCGGTGACGGGAAGCCACGTTTCCGGCAGTGTTGGCGCGTCTCTGTTCGTCATCGCGGCGGTCAGCACCGCCATCGCGCGCCTGTGGCGGCGCGCGAGGCCTGGACCGAACGCCGATTCTTCCTGGGACGGGGCAGTCCCGTCGCGTTCTCCGTCGGCAGGACGCAAGTCGGCCTGGCCATCTGGCCACTCTTTCCGCTCCTCAAGGGTCGGGCGATCCCGACCTTCGGCGTCCTGTTGTTCGGCCGCGTCGGCCTGCTCGTCGGATCGTGGACCGGCGCGCCGCGGATGATCAAGGTCGTCTCCCAGGACTACTCCGCGCTAGGTCCGCAGTGATCGGTCGTGGCGCTCGTCCCCTCCTTTTCATCGTCCAGACCACGGTATTCCCCGACGTCCCGGTCTCATTCAACGAGATCATCGTCAGCGCAATTGTTGGCGCCGGCGTCGTGGCCGAGGGGGACGCGACGAGCGCAATCAAGATACGAACCATCGTTGCCGCGTGGATCGGCTCGCTCGTCCTGTCCGGACTCTGTGCCTACGCTCTCGTCACGTTAACGCCGTCGGCGTGATCGATGACCGCCGCTTCGGGATTGAAACCTAGCCGGGGTAGTAAGGTACCCCATCCAGAACACTTATATTGGAACCGATATAGCCATGTGACAAGTATGAGAGGAGCCGTGGTCGACTTAGACGGTACTGTGTACCGCTCGACGGTCCCGGTGAACGGCGCCGTCGACGGTATCTCAGAGCTCCGATCGAGCGGCGTAGACGTCCTCTTCGTCTCGAACACCTCAAGCAAGTCCCGGAAGACCTGTGTGGACCGCCTCGACGACATGGGCATCGAGGCGTCGCCGGACGATATCGTAACCGGAGCCTCGGTGACTGCTGCCTACGTTTCCGAATCATCCCCTGATGCGACCGCATTCCTCGTCGGAGAAGAACCACTGCGCGAGGAGTTCAAGCGAGCGGACGTTACGTTGACTGACGATCCCGGGACCGCGACTGTCCTGGTCGTCGGGAAGGATCAATCGTTCGATTTCGACACGCTCACCGCAGCTGCGCGGGTGCTGGACGAGGGGGCAGCGTTCGTCGCTACGAACCTCGACAGACGAAGCCCGACGGCGAGCGGCGTGGTCCCCGGGACCGGAGCTATCGTCGCCGCCGTCGCCGCCACTTCGGGACGCGAGCCCGACATTGTCGCCGGAAAACCCCACGATCCGGTGATCGAGACGACGCTCTGGCTGCTCGACCTCCCGCCGTCAGCGTGTCTCATGATCGGAGACAACCCCGAGACCGACGTCGCAATGGGCAAGCGCGCCGGGATGACGACGGTGCTGATCGAGAGTGGCCTCGAGAGCAGTGACGTCTCCGCGACGGACGGGGACGGCCCCGACTACGTTCTCGAGACCATGGCGTCCATAGGCGACGTGCTCGATGTGGAAGCGTGTGGATGACCCGTCGTGGGCGACGTTCCGATCCCGCTGGAAGTTTAATACGCATCCAAAGACAACTCCCGAAAGTTAGCGTGATGAGGGTTGGTGGAGTCTCGACGGAACAGTCGTTTAGCCGACGCTGTGCAATCCCTGCCGGACCGACGAATCGCGCTCTGATTTCCGGACGGTGGTACGGCTATGTTTGGTGAGATTGCTAGCACGATCGCCGCGCTGTTCCAGGGCATTGGGATCGAGGATGGCGTCATCTTCGAGCAGGTCAGCAAAGAGGTCGTCCAGTTGGCGCTGGCGGTGCTGCTGGGGATGTTCCTCGGCCTGGAGCGAGAGTGGTCGCAGCGCAGCGCTGGAATCCGGACGTTCGCGCTACTCAGTCTCCTTGGCGCGATAATGCGCATCATCGACGAGCCGCTTCTGCTTGGTGCCGGCGCACTGCTGGTCATCACCATGAGCGTGCTACTCGCTGTCCGGGGCCTGCTTGACGACGAACACGGGTCCAACCTCTCCCTGACGACGTCAGCATCGATGTTCGTCGCCTTCGGCGTAGGGGTGCTAGTCGCGAGCGGGTACATGCTGGAGAGCGTGACGGTGGCCGTGCTCTCATCGCTGCTCCTCGTGTTGAAGCGCGAACTACACGAATTCGCCTGGGCACTCTCGAAGGAGGAGATGCGTAGCGCGACGGAGTTCGCAATTCTGGCGTTTGTTATCTACCCGCTGCTCCCTGACGAGGCGTTCGGCCCGTGGAACGCCATCGACGCGCGGACCATCTGGCTGCTGGTCATCGCTGTAAGCGGTGTCGGGTTCGTCAACTACATCCTCGTCAAGAAGTACGAGGGAAGGGGCATCGCCGTCACCGGCTTCTTCGGCGGCCTGGTCAACTCAACGGCGGTCATCGCGGAGATGGCCCAGAGGGCGAAGACGGAGCCGCCGTTGCGGGACCTGGCCGTCGGCGCCATCCTGATCGCGAACGCCGCGATGGCGTTCCGCAACGCCATTGTCGTCATCCCCTTCATCCCGGAGGCGGCGGCCATCGTCGGCGTCCCGCTCGGAGCGATCACCGTCACTGGCATCGTTCTCTCGCTGTATGTCAGCGACTGGAGCCAAGAGATAGAGACCGACCTCACCTCCCCGTTCAGCCTGCGGAACGCGCTGGTATTCGGCGCGCTGTTCCTCGCTATTCTGGTCCTCTCTGCTGGGGCAGAGGCCCTGTTCAGCGCCCGCGGCTTCCTGACCACGACGTTCCTGGCGGGCCTGATTTCGAGCGGTACGGCCACTGCCACGGCGGTCACACTCGTTGCGACGGATCAGATCACCAACGACCTCGCGGTCGCCGGCATCCTCGCCGGAACGCTTGCGAGCATCCTGGTAAAGGTGTTCTTCGCCGCGACCATCGATCGTGATCTCGTCAGACCGGTGTTGCTGTGGAACGCTATCCTCATTGTGGTCGGCATCGTGTTCGGTTCGCTGGTTATCGGCGCACCATAGCCTACGCACTGGTCGGTTCGCTAATGTCATCTTCTCCCTGCAAAGCGGAACGCGGCCGTCAACACGATTTACGCGCTTATTTGTGAATACTCTCCACTGATGGGAAAAATCTCTTTGGCGATCGTTCCGCCGAGTTGATTCGGTGACGAACACCGAATTTATCTTCTTAGCTCCGAATCAGTGCCTTCATATCGGTAAGGCGACCCGTGAGCTCTTAGGCAGTGTGATCGCTATCTCCGAGGCGAATTGCCTCATGCATTGTCTGGTGACGGTAATCCAGGTAGTAGGTGGCATGAGTACCGCTCTCGTCACGATGAAGAATTCTATCGTCGACAAGTTGTTCGAACGCTCATATAGTATCCGGTAGAATTTTTCACTCAGAGCATGTTACAGCTATTAGTGGATCATCTCGACGAGATCCCCGTCGAGGAACTGCAAAATACCCTCGACAACGTGGACGGAAAGAAACCGACACAACGGCTCTTAGCGGCAATTGCGTACAAAAACGGTGTTTCATAGACTGAACTCGCCGAGTGGTACGACGTTCAACGACGGACGATCTACAGCTGGCTCACGCGACTCGACACCGACGAGTCGCTTAAGCAAGCCGTCTCTGATACTCATCAATCCGGAAGAAACAGAAAGATATCAGAATCTCAGCAAAAAAGTTCGAACAAACCGTCAACGAGTCTCCTGAAAAGGTCGGGATCAACGCGCCGGCGTGGACGCTGGCGCTCGCCCAAGAACTTCTCGAAGAAACGTACAGCGTCGAATACTCGATTCCGAGTTGTCGGCGGTTGCTCAAAGAAGCTGGACTCAGTTATCAATAACCACGTCGAACAGTCGCCGAAGCCGAGGAATCTGACCAAGAGGAGTTCCACGACGAGATCAAAAAAAGCGGCGGGAAATGGACACCACAGTAGTTTGTATCGACCAAACCAAGAAATCTGTACAGGTCGAGTCGCGTGCCATGTGGTTTCCGCGTGGCACGCGGCCGTGCGTCGAACTGTCCGGTCAACGCGACTGGGCGTGTCTACTTGGCGCGATTACGGAAGACGGTGACTGCTTTTTCTCACGGTTCACTGAATACGTCACCGCCGATCACGCGAAACATATCATTCTCGAATTATGCGAAGAATTCGAAGAAGACTTGATCATCGTGCTGGATGGTGCGCCGTACTTCCAGGCGTCGGCCGTCACGGACCTAGCGGCTCGTGACGACCTCGCCTTCGTCACGTTGCCGGCGTATTCGCCAGAACTCAATCCGGTCGAAGAGTGCTGGCGACAACTCCAAAAACGCCCTCAACAACCGATTCTTCGACTCGCTCAACGAGCTCACGGCGGCGATCGACACCGCTCTTAATCGAATATCGATCCCAAACGTGAGCAATTATTTCTAACTTCTACTATAGGACGCTCGTGTTCGCGATCGACTGGATAACGTGAGGTGGATGTTCGTCGCAAGCGTTCTGGATGTTCTCTTCACTCTCGACGAGGTGGGTGAGCGCCGCGTCGATCACGTCGGCCATCGGTGGACCGTCGGCAATGATCTCGCTGGCTTCCTCGAGGAGCTGCTGGCGCTCGTCGCTGAGTCTGAGGGTCGTCCGTTTCGTCGGCATATAAACGAATGTGCATACAGGGGGTACGAACCCGTCGATTTCGACTATCTGAAATGGGTATATGGGATAAAGGGGGCTCTGCCCGGCGCCGTAATCGGGCCGAAAACGGTCGCGATCGGCGCCGATCTATGCACACCGAGAGGTTGTTGACGGCGTCGATCGTGCATATATTCGGCCGACTGCATACATCGACGTCTGACCCCGGGGTTCTACACTAGAAGACCCAACTCCCCATTATCCTCAATTGCCCCACACGAGAAGGGAGAGACAGATTCTTTGGGATAGTACATCAACTCATTCGAACACATTTGAAATTAGACATTCGTTTCATAGAATCTATTGTCTATGCCACTATACGCTGAAGAAGGAGTATGCCCCACATCCAAGAAAACTTCCCAGAGCCCGATGAGGACAACCCAGAGTTATGGAGATATATGAGCCTAGCGAAGTTCTTATCAATTCTCCATGAAGACGCACTCTATTTCCCTAGATTGGCCGATTTGCCAGATAAATTTGAAGGCACACTGAGTGAGCCGACAGCAGAAGCCCTACGCAATGAGGTCCGGAGATGTTCTGGTAATGATTTTCCGGATGCCCTGATCACGCTTCCTGAAGCCGTCCGACAAACATCGTACGTCAATTGCTGGCACAGGAATTCGGGAGAGTCCATGGCTATGTGGAATCAATATTCTAAGCATCCAATAGCTATTAAATCAACCTATACGCGGCTTTCTGAGTCTCTTGGTAGCGTAATTGAGGAAAAGAGAGAAGCAAGATATCCAATTCTAAATGACCCTTCAGAGACCCCTATTAGAATTAGCCCTGTGAATTATGCTGATTATTCCACAGATCCAATGGAGAGAATTGAAGATGTCTCTCAGGTAACTCTATATAAAAGACAACCCTTCAGATACGAAAACGAGATTCGTGCTGTAATTTTAGGAGAATCACTTGAACTTATTGATGTAGATAAATCTCCTTCCCCAACGCTACATATTGGATTCGAAGATGACCCGGACGACTTAGACAATGGAGAAAACTCTCAGGTACGCACTCCATTAACAAAATCTGCTATTGAAGATCTAAATCTCAGGGTTGAGAAGGGTCTTTACGTTGCTATTGACGTTGAAACCCTTATTGAGAGTGTAGTATTAAAACCAGACACACCTATGTTCGTTTTTGAGGCAGTCCAAGCAGTTGTTCGAGAGATGGGGTTCTCAGAAGACATGGTAAGAAGGAGTAGTATCGAAAGAGATCCTGTTACTACAGATTATCCAGAAACCTGATTGTATTAGAAACCGGATCTCGAGTCAGGAAATCAATAAGCAACTGAGAGGTTGAGTTCTCTTTTGATATACCATATCCCTGTACTTCTGCGGTTAAATCACCAGTCAGGCAACCCTTCACCGTAATCAGGTCTACAGTTATCTAATTCTTCGTTACGGCTGCTGATTCTCTCGAATTATTTCTCCCCAAAAGACAGTTTAATCTCAGTTTCTTTGTCCTCGCCTATATCGGTAATACTCTCTTTGTCGTACTCAATACTTCCAGCACTATCTAGCCATATTAGTGTTTGAAGCAGGTCTGTATAATGTAGCCCTAAATTTTGAACTAATTCCTCAATAGTAAGTGCTCCGTTCTCTTTCAAACAATCGGTTACACGCTTGGAATTCTCCATTTTAACTAGCGAATCTATCTCTTTCACATGGATATTGTCAAAAAGTGAATCAATGGATGAAGATACCCCCTTAATTTCTTGACCCAACTCTTCGATTTCACTCCTGACAACTTGCTCTTCATTCCCAGTTATATTTTCAACCTTTGCTTCGTTATTCACCTCAACTTCATTCCCAAAAATATCTTCACAAGTTCCCTTTATTGACACAGTCTTGTATCGTTCTGGAATATGATTAGCAGTGATATGTGTAGCTGAGTCTAAGCAGATGTCCCCTGGACGTACGTTTTTCCGCTCAAGTTTTGCATCTATATTATCGGGTTCAGTTGTCATAGTAATATCAACATTTTGAGCGGGGCCGTTTCCAATATTTTCAACCGCTAACTGGTAGGAATTTGAATAAATTGAACCGGTTGTGATTGTAAAAACAGGCTTGTTTTCCCTCTCTCTTGCGGTTTTGTTCTCCTTCACCAAAAGTAATGTCAAAAATACAGAAACCGCAGTTACTAAGACTAGCATGGAAGTGACAACTGCAGACCCGAACTCAGGCTCGAACAATCCCTCATGAACGAAGTAGAGAAAGCTGCAGATTACTATTGTAAGAAGTACTATCCCACCACCGAACATTTGCATTATCCGACGCATAGTGAATTGATGATAGACTGTCCAGAAAAAACTAGCTGCGAGTGCCGTTAGCCTCTCACTCGACTATCCACACCATCGGGAAACTTGTGAACAGTGCGATCGGCACAGAACTCGAATTCAATGATCTGGCTGCCGAGATCTGGCCGGCGACCGTTCGGATTAGCACTTCAGACACGGGTCTCGAAAGGGGAGCAAGGTATCCGTTGCGCGGCGCGGTCACCCCTCTTTCGCCGGCGAAGTCTCGGCTGAATACGATGCCGGAAGACACTGTAGCCGCCGTTCTCTAGGCATCTGGGGAATTCATTGCGCTCACCTCGTGAACCTCCTTGAGACGATCGACGCGGCTTCTACTGCTGAAGAATCAATCAGGTAGCCAACTCATCGTACTTTTCGAGCACTAAATCGAGGTACTCGTCGGTCATTCGGCGGGGGTTGTTCACCTGATAGAAATCATCGAGGACGAACTTTGTCTGTTCTCGATCGAGGCCGTAGGCGTGGAATGATGCCGCATCGAGTTCGGCTTGCACTTCCTCGCGTTCATCAGGCTCGGTTCCCGGTTCGATCCCGCCGAGACGGTCGCGCATCTCCGCGAACTCCTCGCCGTAGCAGTTGAGACGGGCCGCCCGTCGCCAAATGTACTCGAACCACTCGTCGCCCTCCGTGAGACGGGGGACCTGCGACTCCTCAAATTTGTACATCACGATATGAGTGTCCACTTTTGTGCGCATCAGATAGTCGAACGGAATACTGTTGAGTAAACCAAGGGTGACGAAAAGCGACTTGTCGGTAAAGACTCGTTTGTAGACGGGATGTAACGGTGAGCTATCGAGATCATCCGCGTCAGGATCTATCTCGTAGGGCCGAACCGTATGTAGGGTGTTTGTGCATACGATTCCGGTAGGAATGACCGACGCGATGATGGTCCGCTCGTCGGATGCTCGTGCAACATCCCGAAACACGATTCGATACTCGGTACAATCGAGCAATACGTCGCTTTCGGACAGTCCTTCACCCCGATGTTCTTCCAGTAGTTCGTTTACGAATCCAATCTGGGAGCCAGAACCGTCGAAAGCGTAGTAGAGTGCTCGCTTGAGCTTTCGATAGTTCTTCTCACGTATTCGCCGTTTCGCGCTCGTATCGGGATCGATATCTTCCTCGACGCTCCAGAACTCTGGCGGTTCGATGTCTACGAACGTCGGGTCGTGATCGAACTGATAAATGTTGCTGCCGCCAAGAACCGGATAATCCCCTTCTAAGGGGTCCTCTACGAACCGATCCGTGTCGCTCGTTCGGTGTAACTCGGCGTACGGCTGTGCGTGCCACCCATCCTCCGAGTCGTCACTGATCGGTGGATGTTCGAGAATTGTATGCAAGACGTCAACTTCTCGCTGTAATTGAAGATAGGGGAAGATTCGAGCCTTGGGTGAGTAGTCCCGCAGCACCCGGCGAGGAATCGTCAAGGCAACATCGTCGAAGTTCTGGAGCGAATCCATTCCGACCTGGTGAAAGATACCACGCAGATTCTCAGTCCTTCCTTCGTTCTTGAACGCGATGACGCCGAAGTTGTAGCGGGTATCAATCTCGGGAAAAATCCCTCGATTCTCGAACGTGACTAACTTCTGGATCGTTGTTTCGTCAAGTAGGTGTGTCCGTAGGTCCTTGGTGGATGCCCCGTTGAATATCGCGCCCGGCAGGACTTGGGCGACGTATCCGCTCTCTTTCGTCAGTTGGAACACTCGTTCGAGAAACAGGGCCGACAAGTCGTTTTCCGTTCCCTGGGTGGTTCCCCCGATAGTGGGAGTTTGCATCTCGTACTTCTCGTGGAAGTACTCGCTAACGATCTCGATCTCGCGTTGGTACTCCTCCCATCCGTCCGCGATCTCGTCGTTCTCGATTAACTTCGCTTGCCGTCGGTCTTTCTCTTTGGGTAGCAACGATGGAAACGTCTCGTCGTACCTCACGAAGAAGTCGTCCCGAGTCGGACGGAGTCGATCCCACGGAGGATTCCCAACGATGACGTCGAACCCGCCGTCGGCATACACTTCTGCGAACTCCAGTACGAAATGAAAGGGGGTGTACTCATCGAGATCATCTTCGGAGACGCCCTCGACTGCCTCACGAAACTCCTCTAAAACGTCCTCATCCAGTTCCTCTCGGTACTCTTCAAGTAGTTCGTTGGCTCGCTGACGGTGTTGTTCGGCCCGCTCGGGAAAGGCACTGTACTCCTCGTACAACTCGACCTGCTCGATGACGTCCTCGTACCGAGAGCGAACGCTGTCCTCGGACCACCGTTCGAAGGTCGCGAGACCGTCCTCGGTTTCCTCGGGGAAGCTGACGTACCCGATCAGGCTGTTGCCCTGGCGAACGTTGAACGTGATGTTGGGGAGTGCGATTTCCTCGACGTCGAGATCATCGAGGTCCTCCTCGCGGAGTTCGGAGATGATCGACAGCCAGAGCCGGAGCTTTCCAATTTCGACCGCTGGTTCCATGATATCCACACCGTAGATGTTGTTCTGGACGGTCGTCTTCTTGAGCCGATGACGACTCGGGTGACTGTCTCGGCGAGCGTACAGCGCCTGCCGAACGTTGACGATTTCCTCGATGACGGAGGTCAGGAAGTGGCCGCTTCCCATCCCTACGTCAACCACGTAGAAGTCGTCCAATTCCGCGAGCAGCGTCGTAATCAGGTCGCCTGAACTGGGGAGGCCATCGATGAGTTCGTACAGAGTGTCGTACTGTCGCTAGTTGTCCACTCGATCGATAGCGGCGGAAGGAGAAGTCCGGTCTCAGATTGGAAGGACGGCGAAAAAGGACCGAAGAGCGACAAATACCTTGCGAGGAT
The DNA here is from genome assembly GCF_020177375.1 of Saliphagus infecundisoli. Taxonomy (GTDB): domain Archaea; phylum Halobacteriota; class Halobacteria; order Halobacteriales; family Natrialbaceae; genus Saliphagus; species Saliphagus infecundisoli. The sequence continues at coordinate 34,102 of NZ_JAIWHV010000013.1, forward strand.
GTGAGGACATATCGGATTAGACACCTATTCTGGCTTTGTCCGTCGCTGAGGCCGCCTCAGAAGAGCGCTGTCGCTGTTCGCCAGCCTCGCTTCACGCGAAGCGAGGCGGCTCAGCCGAGACCGTGGTCGCATCCAGCCGGCAATCCAACCCCGTTCGTTCGATGCTTCTCCTTCCATCCCAGCTCATCGTCGAGCACTCCTTCGATCCCGTGGAGAAACGCGTCTCCGAACGTGAACTCTACGGGGAGTGCTCGCCCGCCACGACGTGGCGCGGCGAGCACGGCCCACTGGATCACGATCCACAGCTGCTCTAACAGGAACCCAACGCCGACGTAGAACAGTCGAATTGTCGGTGACGGCGTTGTCGTTAGGGCCCGTGCCTCACGAAACTTCTCGTAGCTCTTCTCGATTCGCGATCGATCAGTGTAGATACGTGCGACTTGTGGCGGCGTGCGGTCTTCCAGACCGTACGCCGCGTATCCTGTCGCTTTCACGCCGGACTTCCCACGATCCCCGTTCTGATACGTGATGTGCACGGCCATCGGAAACGTCTGTTCGTGCTCTTTGCCTTCACAGATCGTTTCTTCGGCCATATATGACGCGTTCACCGAGAGTTTCTCCCGAAGCGTCGCCTTCCCGGTCTTGACCGGGAAGACTGGCGGTGCAACAGCCCGAAGAACGCCGATCACCTCTCCGACGTAGGCTGCTCGATCCATGAGAATTCGATTGATCTCGAACGGATACAGCTCGACGCGGGCGAGCACTCGCTCGACCGCGTCGGCGGCACTGTCATCGCCATCCACCGGTTCAACTGCCAGTGTCAGCGGCTTTCCCTGGGCGATCACGAACGCCGTGCAGTACCTGTGGCACTTCGTCGTGCCGTCACGGACTTGCATTCGCCTGAACTCGGTTTCGTCGTCGGGATAGCCGTGAAACGGGTTGTCCATGAAGTCGAGACAGACGGTTCTCGACCGCGATCGGTCGAGAACCGACATCGTCAGCGTCGCGAGAATATCGTTGACAGCGTCCAGCATCGGCTCTTTGTTGAGCGTATGGAGCCAGTCCATGACGGGTTCTCTGTTGGGCGTGTCCTCTGTATTGGTCGTGACGCCGTTGACCGAAGTTGTTCCAACGGCTGCTCGGAGGACGACTTCCAGGATATCGACGGAATCGAGGGGCGAGCCCTCGATTCCTGGCAATGGCACCAGCTCAAGCACTTCCAGAGCAAGAGTCTTGAGTTGGCTGTTCGTAATGAACTCGTCCGGGTCTGTAAGCACCTGTTTGAGTTGTGGAATGTTCATCAGGTGCGTATCCGGACAGCGGATGAATCAGTCACCTGATTCACCCGCTTCCTTCACGACGACGTGTCAGTTAGGAGGCTTCTGAGCCAGAGTGGACAACTAGCGACTGTACTCGACGCCGAACTCTTCGGTGAGAAGATGCTGAATCTCCTGTGATTTCCAGGGCTGGCCGTCACGGAGTATCTCGACCAGCTCTTCTTGTTCGTCTTCGTCGAGTTTCGGGGGCCGGCCGCCCCCGAAACTCGGCATGAGTTCTTCCAGCCCACCTTCATTCCAGGCTTCTGCCCAGCGATCACCGGTGGCCGCCGACCTGCCTTCCCGGTCGGCGGCCTCCGGAATCGAATCACCCTGATAGAGGTTTTTCAGAAAGCCAAGACGCCGCAGTCGGTGATCGTCTTCAGCCTCACGCAGCAATTCGTCAATCTCCTCTTCAGACAGGTGATGCTTGATCTCCTTCCGACGTGAGCGTTCCATGAACGACAGTCTGCATTAACTCACAAAAGTTTTCGTACTCATTAGGCCGGATTCTGCTCATCGCTGACAACGATGGCGGTCACCATGCCCATCTCACCCAACAACGGGCCTACGAACTCGGCATCGAGTTCGTCTTCCTTCCCCCATACTCGCCGAACTTCAATGCAATTGAACCCCTCTGGAAGACTCTCAAACGAAAGATTTCGCCAGAAATCTTCGAGGACAAAGATCACTTCAACCAGTTCGTTACTAACACCTTCCTATACCTATCGAACCGTCTTGGGTTCGCAAACAAACGGATCGACACGTTCCTCTCCGATGTGCAAAAGTTACGCTAACCACTCGTGTCGAGTCGCTTGAGCCAGCTGTAGATCGTCCGTCGTTGAACGTCGTACCACTCGGCTAGTTCAGTCTGTGAAACACCGTTTTTGTACGCAATTGCCGCTAAGAGCCGTTGTGTCGGTTTCTTTCCGTCCACGTTGTCGGGGGTGTCTTGCAGTTCCTCGACGGAGATCTCGTCGAGATGATCCACTAGTAGCTGCAACGAACTCTGAGTAAAAAATTCTACCGGATACTATAGGAGTCATCTCCGAGTTCACCAATTCTACTCGAGCAGTCCGAGATCATCTAATCGAGCGTGAATTATGGTAATCGCGTCTTCGGCATCGCTTGGCTGAGTTCCGCCGGTGATGACGAGCTCCCCGCTGCCGAACACCAAGACGACGACCTCCAGTTCGTCGGGATGATAGACCAACCCAGGAAACTGTTCGGGTTCCTACTCGACGACTTCTAAGCAGTACCATCGCGACGTCGATCTCCTCGACCATCGCGCCCGGACGGTCGTAGCGGGCGGAGCCGTACTCTTCGCGGAACGCCGAGACATACGACTCCTCGCGGACGTCCCCGCCGTCCCAGACGCCGGCGACGGTCGCGTCGGGCCGGTCGTCGATCACCGCGGCGAACTTCTCGGCGTGGCTCGTGTCGAGCCCGAGGATCCCAACGTTGATCAACCGCTCACCTCCCGACGAACTAGCGTACATCTATCCGTTCGTCCGTACCAACCGGCTTAGTATTGAATGTTGTCATCCCAGAATCTGTTTTGTCAGACTAAACAGATCTGAGCCAGACCGCGTCGAGACGCCGGTATAATCGCCGAAAAACCTGTTTGACTTGTATGATAACTCTGGGCACGGTCTATACCGTTTCCTTTTTCAAAACGATTTCCCTGTATCGCTCTCTACCGGGATCTATGGACAATCGTCCGATCCTGACTGGGCCGCTAGGCCAATTGCTACGGCTGGCCGGGAGAACCTTGCTTCGTCCCGGGTATGTACATTCTCCCCGGATCGACTGCACGAACAATATTTCGATATTATCGCCTTCGAGGACCAGCCGATCTTCTTGATTACGATCGTATGTTTGTAATCCCATCTCGAGAGATCGTTTTATCCACCAAAACGATCGACCCACTAAAGCAATTAGTACGTTGTTTGCCGCGCACTCTTAGACCAGAGGCTGACACCAGAGCTCCGACATTACCTGGTCACGGACCTCATGGATCTGGTCCGTACTAGCAGTCATCCCGACGACAGTTGTCGAGATCCATCTTGACCAGATCGAAGCTAAAAATGATTGTCTGGTGGCCTTCATTCGCGTGAACGACATCACACTCAGAGCGGGCTTGCAAAATCGAGTCCTCCCTTGAGGCCAGCGGGTCAGTCAGCCCACTAGCAGGCGTTCCGATTGCGCTCAAGGGCCTCACCGTTTCGTGGATCAGACACACCTGTAGCTGCCGAAGCGTTCTCGGACAACGTCGCGAACCATGCTGCGAGGTTCATTGAGGGTCTTTAGGACACACGGGCCCGATCGTCGTGGGGAGATCACCATCCTAGAGTTCAGCCACAAGCTGGCAACGGATACCCTTCTAATCGGACCTTCGTTGAATCTGTTTAATCCCGGGCGAAACGCGGACGAGACTGCAATAGGAATCGCCAACTGGATAAATTCCGATCGCCCGCTGACGCGAGAGACACACATACGAATCCACAATACCAGTTCGAGAAGCCTTGCTATACCGATACGACGGTCTTCCCGCAGACAAGCGACGTATACCTTGACCGTCTCGATTAACTCGTTGAGATTGCCAACCGTGAAGGCCGCGGTGTGCTTGATCAGACCTAAATTACTGGTTACTGTATAATCTGTTCTCGTCAGAACTGATGTCGAGAATTTCCCACTCCCAGTAGGTAGTTCGGGATGGTGTCGAGACTCGATCGGATCGTCGGCGAACTCGTTACCACTTGATGACAACGCCCATCGCCTCACTTCGGTCGGCCAGCAGTTTGTCGTACATGGCTGGCACGTCAGCCACCTCGATACGGTGGCTCACGAGGTCGGCAACCGAGATGGTTCCGTCTGCGACCGCGGAGAAGAACAGCTCGCAGTGGCGGTGGTTCGTCCATGGGTTCGCCGACGTCGCGACCGATGGATGGGAGCTGTTGTGGGCGCCGATAATGGTGTGACTCGGCGCGTTGCAGTCGTCGTGGAAGTTGAACTCAGTCGTTCCACGAGGGCTCGAAAGCAACACCAGGCGGCCCTGCTCTCGGAGTACGTCGAACTCTTCAGGGATCACATCCGGATTCCCCGTCACCTCGAAGGCGACATCGGCCATCCGGTTGTCTGTCAGGCGGGCGACCGAATCCTCAGCCGTCTCTGCCGTCGGATCGACCGCTGCAACGGTCGGCGAATCGGGCAACCGGTCGAGCCGCGGGGCGCTCGGTTCGACCCCGACGACCGGTTGCGCACCCGCCAGCTGACACACCCGAACCGCTAGTTGACCTAGTAGTCCGAGGCCGAAGACTACCGCCGATTCTCCCCAGGTGACCTCGCCACGACGGACGCCGTTCATCACGATCTCGGCGATCGTGAAAAAGACTGCCGCGTCGTCGGAGACGTCGTCCGGAATCGGTCGGCACCCTTCTGGCGACGCAGTGACGTACTGGGCGTGCGAGCCGAGCGTCGCGACCCGCTGACCCGTCTCGATATCCACGACGTCGTTGCCGGTCTCGACAACGACACCGACGTTGTTGTAGCCGGGTACGAACGGGTACTCGTAGTGATCCCATCTGGAGCCCTCGGGAAAGTCCCCTGAGAGGATCGTGAGCTCGGTCCCCGTACTGACGAGAGTTCGTCGGCTCTCGACAAGCACTTCATTTGGATCCGGCACCGGGACGTTGCGTTGCTCGACAATCACCGCCTCAGGTGATTCGAAGACCACAGTCTCATTACCACACATTTCTCAACGGATGGGTTTCTAGTCGACCGGTATAAATCCCTATCCCGCTCCGATGGAGTCGAAGCGATAGGACTCGGTCTCTGACTGACCCGATACGGTTTGAACGCGACCTGAAGAGATAATCTATGCAGGTACTGTTAATCCATGCACGACTCCTCATCCACCCAAGTTCGGCGATACTCTCCCGCAAGCGCAGCGAGCGTTTTATGTAATGGTAACTCGACTATTGGATCGATGTCAGTTTGCTTGTCGAGAGACGGATTGTTACCAAATAGCGTCTACGTTGTGGGAACTTCACCGCCTCGTTCCCTGTCGGAGGTGAAACATGGCGGAGATTAGTACTAACGATAAACCGCTGAGTATAGGCCCGTTCTCGCAGGGAATTCGCCACGGCGATCGAATCAACGCCTTCGTGCAGGGTCCAGTCAATCCTAACTCCATCAAAATTGCCAGTAACAGGGACGACTACGATGTGATAACGGTGGTGTGCGCCGAATTCATGAGTAATCTCTATCCGCCGCGGAGTGCTATCGAGACGGTGCCCCTCCAAACCGATATCGAAGTCGTCAACAGCGTAGCGGAGGCGTGACTGAAATGCACGTGATCGCTGCCGTGCGCGACGAGGAGGGCCCCCAATTCCTCGACATCCCGAAACCTGACCCTGGCCCGGATGAGGCGCTGGTCAGGACGCTCCGGGTTGGCATCGACGGTACCGACCATGAGGTGCTCGACGGAAACCACGGTGACTTTCCCGAAGGGGAGGACTACCAGATACTCGGCCATGAAGCAGTTGGCATCGTCGAGGACCCCAATAGAACGAGGTTCGAGGTGGGCGACCTCGTCGTTCCGACTGTGCGACGGCCTCCAGACGAGACCAATGAATATTTCGAGCGGAACGAGCCGGACATGGCTGCCGACGGCGACTATCTCGAACGAGGCATTGTTGGCGCGCACGGGTTCATGGCCACGTACTTCACCAGCCCGGAGCGCTTTTTGGTCGGCATCCCTGACGAGTTTGCCGACTACGGCTTCCTCATTGAACCGATAAGCAACTCCGAGAAGGCGTTCGAACACGCTCAGGCGACCCGGTCGGCATTCGAGTGGAATCCCAAGTCGGCACTCGTCCTCGGCAACGGTCCACTGGGGCTCCTGACGCTCGCTATGCTTGACCGGAAGGGGTTCGATAGGATGTACTGTCTCGGCCGGAGAGACCGCCCGGATCTGACGATCGATGTCATCGAATGCCTCGGCGCGACGTACGTCGACTCCCGCGAAACGCCGGTCTCAGAGATCGCGGCCGCCCACGAGGCGATGGACTTCGTCTATGAAGCGACAGGGTACGCGCCCCACGCCTTCGATACTGTGCGGGCACTCGCGCCAAACGGTGTGGGCGCGTTGCTCGGTATTCCGGACGATTGGACGTTCCAGATCAACGGCGGACAGCTTCACCGGGAGATCGTTCTCGAGAACAAGGCATTGTTCGGTAGCGTCAATTCCAATGTCCGGCACTTCAAGGCCGCCAAGGAGTCGCTCGCAGCGTTTCCTGACTGGTTTACTGATGAACTCATCACCGGCATCTACTCACCGGAGGAGGTTGAGAAAGCCTTCGAGAGGGATGATGACGTCATCAAGACCGTCGTTGAGTTCGATACGCCATAATCAGTCATACCTCGAACTGCGAACGGATCCAGCAGACGACGTGGTCGGTCTCCTCGTGGGAAGATATATCTCTGACCATGAAATCTACTGGAAGGGAACTGTTCGCGTTGACGAACATTCATGCTTCCTCCCGGCGCAGGTTCCTGACCATATTCTCCGCTGAGATCGCGGCGTTGTCAAGGTCCACCACCATGCCGACCTGTACTAGAAACAATATTTTCTCACCGGCCTGAGCGACGTCCCGACTAGCGAAGGCGTCAAGGTCTCGATGAGGAGGGGACGACTGGCACGGAGTAGATCGTTGCCGAGCACGACACCAGCGAGGACCCGCCAGCGACCGTCGACTGGTTTGCCGAACGGCTCGTCTAGTCGCAAGGTTTTCGGCCGGGTCGTCCGACTTCCCGGACATGGAGAGAACGGTACTCGTTATCGGAGCCCATCCCGACGACGCTGACATCCGCGCGGGCGGCTTCGCCTGCCGCTTGGCGCAGGCGGGCCACGAAGTCATCTTCGTCTCGATGACCGACGGGCGCGCAGGTCACCACGAACAGGGCGGGATCGAACTCGTCGAACGGAGGCGGGCCGAAGCCGCGGCCGCGGCCGACATCGCCGGCATCGATTACTGTATCCTCAAGGCCCCCGACGGCCGGCTCAGACCCACCCTAGAGCGTCGCGAGCGGTTGATCCGGCTGATCCGCCGGCTGTCGCCCGACCTCGTCCTGACTCACCGGCCCAACGACTACCACCCCGACCACCGCTACACCTCGCAGCTGGTCCGGGACGCAGCCTACATGGTCACCGGCCCAAACGTCTGTCCTGGGACGCCCGCCCTTGATTCGAACCCCGTCTTCGCGTACTTGCTTGATACCTTCGACCGACCCCACTCGTTCGACCCGGACGTCGTCATTCCAATCCCGCCTGACCTCGTGGATCGGAAGTATAAGATGCTCGACTGTCACGAGTCCCAGGTCTACGAGTGGCTGCCGTACAACGCGGGAATCATTGAGGAGGTCCCTGACGACCCCGACCGCCGCCGGGAGTGGCTCGAGACTGATCCTCTCGCCTCGTTCGCGGAGATGCAGGGGGCCGCCGATCGCCTCCGGGACAGATTGGAGGGAGACGTTGAGTACGCTGAGGCCTTCGAAATCTCGGAATACGGCGCCGAACTTGACGACGAACTCACGGCTAATCTGTTCGAGTAGCGTTCGCTGGCAGGAGTCCGGAGTAAATCGTGCCCCGAAGGCGGCAACAAACTCCGAGAGATATGCTACTATTATCCAGCCATGCGTAGGGTGACCCGTCCCTAGACACGTTTGCGGCTGGGGAGCCGTGTGCTGGGGACTGAATCGAGCGTCAACCACCTGCCTGACCAGGTACCTATCAGCCATACCGTCGCGGGGGAGCCCCTGGTGGCTCTGTCACGTGGACTGGAGATGCCAGCAACAATCCCCCACTCTTATACTCTGTTTAGGTCGATCGATGTCCACTACACCATGTCTGCTATGAACAATTATACAATATATACAATCATACAATATTTCCATATATCCAAGGACTAAATATAGTCAATTATTTTATCTGTTTCGAACCGTTGTAGTTCTTTGTCACGCAACCGAGACGGCAGGACTGATCCCCGCGGGCCAATCCACTCGATCCGACCATAGTTCACGAGGTGGGCGTAATCTGGTCAACGACCTCGAGCTCGCCGGCGTGGCGGATCGCTCGCGGGTTCGTAAACCAGATCCAGCGGGCGTCGGTCCCATAGTTGCCGTGGTTTCCCTCCGGCGATCGGTTCCGAACGATGCCGTCCGGAGAGACGTGCTTCCAGTAGCCGAGTAATCCTCGTGAGGGGTCAGGGCCGTCGGTCATCGCGGGGCCTCCGGAGCGAGTGCAGCGTCGACCAGGCCGTCCTCGAGGGCCTCCTTGAATTCCCAGGGATAGTAGGAGCGCCAGTCCTCGAGGTAGTCGACGTCGCGGTCGCAGACTGCGACGTGATCGGCATGGGGGAACAGCGCCAAAAGGAGCCGCAGGCGCTGGTGGCGTGCGGGGGGCCGGCCCTCCCGTGCGTAGGCCGCGAGCGCGGTCACGACGTCGGGATTGGGGGCACTCGCCGGGCGGTCGGCCCACTCCTCGCCGACGAGCCAGTCCTCGGTGTGGTCGGTGGGGTCGCCCCACCGCACCCGGTAGCGGTCGAGGGCCTCGTCGTCGCCGGGAATCGCCGTCTCTCGGGTGAGCGACTGGTCGCCCGCTGCCCACACCTCGTGGTCGGTCTCGCGGGCCAGCCGTTCGAGTCACTCAAGGGGGACTGCCCCGCTGACAGCAGTATCACGGCGAACACGAACATGGACCGCTCTTGGCCGCGAGCGGTTTATAGTTCCCGACTTCCCCTTTCACTGATTGGTTCGGCGGCGTCTCGCGAGGGCTGCTCGTACCGGAACCATAATGATTCCCCCTTGCGAACGGTTGGCTCAGAGATGGGATACGAGACGCTTCGAGACGACTTACATGGGGTCGCGTTTACGACGGCGACGCCCTTTGGTGAGGGGGGTGACCGGGTCGACCGTGAGGCGATCGGCGAGAACATCCGAACGCTGGCGGAGGCGGGCGCCGATCTGTTCATCCCCTGTGGGAACACCGGCGAGTACTACTCGCTTACCGACGACGAGCGGATCGGGGTTGTCGAGGCGACCGTCGACGCGGTCCCCGCGGACGCGACCGTCGTCGCCGGCGCGGGCGGGGCCACCGCGGAAGCGATTGAGATGATCAATGCCTACGAGGACGCGGGCGCTGACGCCGCGATGGTGATGTACCCCCGCCACACCTACGTCCACGAGGAGGGGCTGATCGACTACTACCGGTCGATCGCAGCGTCGACCGACCTCGGGGTCGTCGTCTACAAGCGCGGGTCGCTACTGAGCGAACGAGTCATAGAGGCCGTCGCTGGGATCGAGAACGTCGTCGCCGTTAAGTACGCGGTCAACGACGTAACGGAGTTCTCCCGGCTGGCCGCGACGATCACCGATGTGGTCTGGCTCAACGGCGTCGCCGAGCGCTACGGCCCGTCGTACGCCTTAGAGGGCGCAGAGGGGCTGACGACGGGGATCGGGAACTTCATTCCCGAACCGGTCCTCGCGCTGTACGACGCCATCAAGGACGGTGACTGGGAGCGGGCCCGGGAGATCCGGGACCTGCTGCGTCCCTTCGAGGACCTCCGGGCGGAGGCGGTCGGCGGCCCCGCCTTCGGTGCCGCGAAGAACGTCCCCGTCGTCAAGTACGGGATGGACCTCCGGGGCCTCACGGGAGGGCCTGTTAGGGAGCCGCTGGTCGAACTTGCCGAGGAAGACCGCGAGCGCGTCGAGAAGTACCTCGAACGAGTCGAACGGGAGGACGAACTGCTCGCGCCCGCGTAATCCGGTCGCCTGCGCCGGATCCCCGTTCCTCACTACCTGCCGGGCCCCCACTTTGGGTATGGAGCCGACTCGCTCGCGCTCCCGGGAGGTACCGTCTACACACTCGCAAGCTCGCCTTCGGGAACGATACGATACCCTTCGGTCCCCTCTAAGGAATCTACCACACGGTGAACGCGTCCCACGACTCCCAACGCCTGTCAGTTGGGGAGGCGCTGCAGGCGTACACCTCAGGTGGCGCGTACGCTAGGTTCGCTGAGGATCGGTGAGGGTCCCTCAATCTCCCGGGAAATTCGTGGATGTGACGAACGTAAAGCAAGACCCTTCGAGCACCCCGAAAGGAGTGAGGACAGAGCTGTCGTCGGCGGTGAGGTCGTCTACGGGGCCGCCACCGCCGGAGCCATGACGACGAAATAGCCACTCAGCCGAATGTGGATTCGAGCCAGCTGAGATGTGTCTCGGTCGCGAGCGTGTCATGGTAGATCGAGAGCTGGTCGGCCTCCTCTTGAACGGCCCCCACGAGCCCCTTGAAGGTAATTTCACTCCCGAAAACCGCAGGATCAAGCGTGATTCCGGCATCGGTCGGCAAGCCCGTCTCTCGGTCTATCGCCCGGATCCGTTCGCGGGCGGTTTCGGGATCCGAGACATAGCAGATCGCGAGCAATCGATCGACGTGATCGTCGAGAGCATCAAGGCGGACTCCGGTCCCAAGGAGGTCCTCAGGGTCGGCGCCCGCGGCCTCCATCACGTAGTAGGTGAGCGGGACCGATCCCGCGGCGTCGTCAAGTGCTGCCAGCAGGTTCTTGATCACGGTCGCCCGGAAGTCGAAGAGGTCGGCAATGAGAGGGTTGTGTTCGACCAGATCGGCAAGCGGCGGCGGCGAGATTGCTGGATCCACGAGGGGCTCGGCGAGAAGGTCGTGGACCTGCTCGCGAGCTCTTTCGATGTCGACTAGGTGGTCTTCCGCCGCCGCCCGACAGCCGTCACAGAAACACTGCGAGCAGAGGATCTCTCCGGCAGTTGAGGTGATCGTCTGGCGCTTAGGGTGGCCGAACTCCCGACCGTGCCCATGAAAAGCCGTCGGGAAGTCGATCGACTCGAGGTGAATCCCGTTGACGCCGCGCTCACGGACCGCATGAACGACGTTCCCGAAGTAGCGCCGAACCTCGGGGTAGGAGGGGCACAGAGAGTGGTCGTGGGCGTCGCCGAAGGCGCTCTCAATTCGGTAGTCGGGATTCCTCGAAGCGAGGCGGGTGTTGTGGAGACAGACCGTCCAGGCGTTCGTCACGATCCCGTGATCACCGAGGCCATCGACGATTGTCGTGAGCGGCTCGGTCCACTCGCCGATCGCGTTGACAGGGGGATCGATCTCAGTTCCCTCGAACTCTTCTTCGGGATCGAAGTAACAGCCTCCAGATGCGGAGTGAAAGAGGTCGTCGGGCGTCCGGGGGCTCATCGCCCGGACGGAGTGGTAGTGGAAAGCAACGTTGACTGCATCTATCCCGCAGGTCGTGGGCGGTTGGCGGCCGCGTCAGCTCCTTCTCGCTCAATCGTCCAGGGGTAGGTCCAGAGCGCCGGCATACACAGAAATCATGGATCGAGACCAAAAGAATTCCGACGCCGGGATTTATGATCCCACGTCGAGAGCCTCCGGAAGATGGTGACAGACAGCGACCAACGAGAGGTACGCGACCGATCGACGAGAGGTAAACGGCGATGACCGAGATCGAGGGACCACGGCTCGTGACTCGCGAAGAGTTCCCTGAGATGATGGCGCTGCTCGATCGCTACTTCGCTTACGAGCGCGGCGGCATGCAAGCCCGACTCCCGTTTGTCTATGACCCCGACCGGTCCGACCGCCATGCAGTGATACTCGCTGACGGGGAGATCGTGAGCCACGTCGCGGCGGTCCCACAGATGCTCTCGACCGGCACCAGTGAAACCGTCGAGTGCTGGGGCATCAGCGGCGTCGCGACGGATCGGCGCTACCGGGGTGAGGAGTACATGACCGACCTCCTCGAGTTCTGGTTCGACAGGATGGACAACGCGGGGGCTCCCCTCTCTGACCTGAGCGGCAACCGACAGCGGTACGGTCACTTCGGCTACGAACTGGCCGGCAGCGAGTACGAGTACACAATCACCGCCCGATCGTTCGACGGCGAGCCCGAAGCCTCTCCCGCCGTCGAGGTCTACCGTGGTGAGGAGATGACCCTCAAGGATCTCGATCGAATCCACGGCGAGGAACCGTATCGCGCCGTCCGGGACCGCGAGGGCGGCCGCGTAGTGTTCGGTCAACGGGGACTGGAGACGTTCGTGGTAGCCACCAGCGACGGGCCCGATGACGTCGTTCTCGACCCTGCCTACCTATCGCTTTCACGTGAGAGCCGCTCCCGGACGGTTGAGGAGTTCGGCGGGAGCGCGGTCGGCCTCGAGACCCTCCTTGCCCATGTTCTCGCTATCCTCGATTTGAACGAGCTGTCGGTCCGGATGCCGCCCTGGCATAACCTTGAGCGGGTTCTGGCCCGCCACAGCCGCTTTTGGACTGCACGCCCTCACCGCAAGCTCCGGATCAACGATCTCCAGGCGCTGCTCTCTGATTTTGAGAAGCAACTCGAACAGCGATGGCTCGAGAGCGGACGAGCGGAGAAGGGATCGGTCACCCTCAAGCTTCCCGAGGGGGATTCCGTCCGGATCGCCTACAGTCCTGAGAAAATCTCCGTCGGTCCCGGCGAGCGTGAGAGCGAGAGAAAGGAAATCGAACGTGGCCGCCGGGAACTCGTGTCGTTGCTGTTCGGCCTTCCCGACCGCACCGCGTCGCTTCGCTCGGGAGATCCGTTCCTCGAGACGGCGCTCCCGCTACGATACTTCATCTGGCCGACCGAACACGTCTGATTCTGTGACGCCATCATACGGTCGGAGAAACGTCAAGGCACGATCCATGGTTGTATCCGATCGAATAGTACATCGGTTTCCCTGGCCGTATCAGCGGTCGTCGGACCGGATCAGTATCTCCTCGTTGCCGAAGGTTTAGCGTTGGAAGCTTCAGTCGAGGCCGGCGGTGAGCCCGCCGTTGACGACCTTCTCGGGCCTGCCGAAGTATCCTTGGGGGTACTGGTCGATCTACTGGTCACGCTAGGTCCACTCTCCGTCGTGTTTGGTACTGTGGCGGCTCTCGCCGACTTGATCCATGTTTTCGGAGCGCCGGTCGGTCTCGATCGTACCCGGACAGAGCACGTTCAAACTGATCCTGTGGTGGCCGTACTGGGTCGCTAACAGCCGCGAAAGCCCGATAATGCCGCTTCTGGCCAACGAGTAGGCGATCTGGCCGATACCGTCCAGACCGTTGACCGACGACAGTGTGAACGATCGACCACCCGCCGCCCTCAACCATCACCGGGAGGCCGGAAAGAGCAACTTCAGATTGAGGTCGACAGTCCGAACCGCTTCGAGGTTAGTCCGTTCGAGATAGGACAGAGTGATCTGGGCTGAAGTAGGTGGAGTGTGAGAAGACATGAGTTCACGCTTGTCACCAGTGATCGGCCGATGACTTTTAGAATAGAACAGTGACGCATCTACGAGGCCTCTTTCCCTGAGTCGATACCACCTGTTCGGGGGAGTGTCTCTTTCTGATAGTCATCGGCCGATAAAAGGGGTGGAATGAATAAGAACTCCTGAGGTGGGTTCGAATTAACTGGCAGGTCCACTAAACCGTGGCGTCTACAAGGGCCGCGACCTCGGCCGGTTCGGAGACGTCACAGGCGACTTTCGCCGTCTCGATTCCGTGTTCCGTCTCGAGTTCCCGGTCACCGTTCGACGTCCGCCCCGTCCCGCGCGGAGAAGACGACGGCAGTACCCTCCTCGACGAACCGGTCGACGATTGCTCGTCCGACCCGCGGATTCCTCCGTTTACGGTCGAGACATCGCCCGCGAGCACTCCAGTAATTTCGTTGGTCATCGCCGGCGATTTCCCCCCACTAACTTACCGGATCGGGTCCCCCAAGAGCCTTGATCTCCCGCTCGAAACGAGAGGATATGATCGATGAACACGCCGTTGACGAGCTCTCGATCGAGACAAAGATCGGACAACTCCTTCACATCGGGATCGGACTCGGACACTTTGAAACCGATACCGGGTGGCCTGCCGAGGAGATGGCGGACGTAGTCGACGAACTCCGGCCGGGCGCGGTCCGGATCTACGGGACTCATCGGGCCGGCCCCTACGCCATGGCGGAGTACACGAACTGCCTCCAGGAGTTGGCAGACGGGACCGACCACGCCATCCCCCTGCTGCTCTCGGCGGATTGCGAGTACGGCACCGTCGATATCGTCGGCCACGGAACCCAAGCGTATCCCTCGCTGATGGGCCGGACGGCAACGGGCGATCCCGATCTCGCCCGCGAGGTCTCGGCGGCGATCGCCCGCGACGCATGCTCAATGGGTCTCTCGCTGACCCATCGGCCGGTCGCCGACGTCCATACTAACCCTGACAATCCCGTGATCGGCGTCCGCTCTCCCGGAACTGACCCCGCGACCGTCTCGCAGTACGCGACCGCCGCTCTCGAGGGGATCCACGACGTCGGAGGGATCGGAGTCGCGAAACACTTCCCCGGCCACGGCGATACCGAACTCGACTCCCACCACGAACTCCCCCATGTCACTGACGACCGGGAGACGATAGAGAGAGTCCACCTCCCACCCTTCGAGGTACTGATCGAGGAGGGCATCGACTGTATCATGACCTCCCACGTCGTCGTGGATGCCATCGACCCCGATCGGCCGGCGACGCTCTCCAAACCCGTGTTAACCGGGTTGCTTCGCGAGGACCTCGGCTTCGAGGGCGTCGTCGTCACCGACGCGATGATGATGGACGCGGTCGCCGAGAACTACGGCGTCGGCGAGGCCGCCGTCCGCGCGGTCGCCGCGGGCGCAGACCTCGTCCTCACGGGCTACGTCCCCCACGAGGACCTCCGGGAAACGCGCGACGCGCTCCTCGCCGCAGTGGAGGGCGGCGACCTCCCCGAATCGCGGATCGACCGCTCGGTCGAGCGGATCCTCGCGCTTAAGGAGCGTGCGGGCGCGACCGACCGGCGACGGGTCGATCCTGTCGAGGCCCTCGAGGTGACGGGAAGGGAGACCCACCGGTCGCTCGCCCGAGAGGCCTACGAGCGCTCCGTGACCCTCCTCGCCGACGACGGCCTCCCGATCGGCGGGAACGACGCCGTCTTGCTGACCGGGGTCCGGGGGGTGGGCGCGCTCGAACCCCACTTTGACCGGGCGTTCGGACCCGTCGTGACCTGCTCGCTGGCCCCCGACGGGACCCGAACATCCGCGAACTCGAAACCCGCCACGGAGCCCACAACTGACGCGCTCCAGACGGTCCGGACGCTCGCCGCCGACGTCGACCGCGCCGTCGTGACGACCTACAGTCGGGAGGCATTCCCCGAGAGCCAGCGGCGGTTGGTCGAGAACGTCGCCGAGGAGGCGTCGACAACCGTCGTCTCGCTCGGCCTGCCGAACGAGTTTTCGGAGCTTTCGGGGGTCGGCTACCTCGGGACCTACCTTCAGGATCGCCTTGGATTGCCCGATCCCGTCCCCGACGCCGCCAGTCAGGCGATCGTCGGGACTCTCCGGGAGCCGCCGGCGGTTCGGGAGTCGTTGCCGATCGGCGACCGGTAGTATCAGGCCGTCCCGCCCTCTGTGCCGTCGAGAGCGTGCCGGAGAACGGCCTCGTAGAGCGCGAACTGGGCCTCGAGAATCCCCTCGTGGTCGATCTCCCCCGAATATCCGTCGGCGAGCCCGTGGGCGGACTCGTGGAGCAGGGGGAGGGTGCCACTCGTGTGGTGGGCGGCGCTCAGCAGGTTGAAGTACGGCGGCGGAGACCCGCTCTCGGCTGCGACCTCGATCGGATCGTACGCCGAGAGATCCTGTTCGTAGAGGGCTTCGTTGTACGACCGGTGGATCGCCCGGGCGTCGGCCTGGGCCTCGAGGGGGACGTAGGAGGTCCGGACGAACCCGGGCGGGTAGGCGTGGCTGTGAAGCGAGAGGGTGACGTCGGGGGCCTCGCGGCGGACGGCGTCGAGGATGGCGGGCGCCTCCGGCCCCATCGGGTCGAAGAACTCATCGTGCATCGGGTTAATCCCGTCGTCGTCGAAGTAACACCCGAGAAAGTCGACCTCGTCGCCGGTCATCGGATGGTGCCCCTTCGCGTCGGGGTAGCCGGTGAGCCGGTTGTCGCTCCGGGTGCCCTGGCCCCAGAACTCGAGGTCGGTGAGGGTCATTCCCGCAAGCGAGCGGGGCTCGAACCGTGCGAGTCCGTCGGGGTTGCCACAGGGGATGACGACGAGTCGACAGCGATCTGCGAGGATCCGCAGTGTCGGCCGCTCGTTGTCTGCAAGATCCCGGCCCGTTTCGAGGACCGACAGCAGGTTACAGAGACCGGTCAGCCCCTCGACCTCGTGGCCGTGGACTGGCCCCAGAAGGAAGACGACTGGCCGGTCGCGCTCCCCTCGGTCGACGTAGCGGGTCGGGTCGCGGGCGGCGACCGCGGAGTTGTAGTTCGCCCGCCGGTCGCGGTCGGTCGACTCGCCGTAGGTGACGGCGTGGATCGGTCGGTCGCCGGGCGACCGGGCGAGTTCCTCGATTCGCCCGCGGTCGATGGCTGCCAGCTGATCGGTGACCCCCTTGCGGTCGCCGACCCAGAACTCGGGGAGGTCGCGGTCGGGAATCCGCTCGACGGCCTCCGCATGGGTCATGGTGTCCGTCTCCTCGCTCATGGGATCGATCGACGGAGCCGTTCGGGTTAAAGCTTCTCCAGCGGCCGGGAGGGCCGGTCGCCGACGACGTTCCGAACGAAATAACCAATAGTTTTAATGAGAGTCAGGGAGAGCTAGACGTTGCCATGTCAGATACTGCCAGAGAAGAGAGCGGCGGGGACGAGTCTGAGAAGAGCGTCTCACGGGAGCCTGATCGGCGGCGGTTCATGCGGGGAACGGCCGTCGCGCTCGGGCTCTCGGGGGCCGGCGTCTCCGGGAGCGCGGCGGCCGAGGGAGACGAGAAGGACGACGGCGAGGACGGCAGCGAGGGTTGGGAGGTCGAGTCCGTCTCCGACCCCGAGGGCGTGGTCTCGGCGTCCCACCCGATCGCCGCCGAGGTCGGCGCCGAAGTACTGGAATCGGGCGGCAACGCCTTCGACGCCGCGGCGGCGGTCCAGCTCGCGCTGACGGTCGTCGACCCCTACGGCTCCGGGCTCGGCGGCAGCGGGATGCTTGTGGGGTACTCCGCGAGCGAGGACGGTCCGGTCACGCTGAACTGCCAGGCCCGCGCGCCGATCGACGCCTCCGTCGGGATGCGCTACGACGACGAGGGGAACCTGAAGCCGCCCGCCCAGCGTTCCTACGGCGGGATCTCGATCGGGACGCCCGGGACGCTGCGCGGGCTCGACGTCATGCTCAAGCGGTGGGGCACCCGCTCGCTGGGCGACCTCGCGACCCGACCCAGAGAGATCGCCGCCGAGGGGTTCGAGCTCGACGAACGGGTCGCGAGCGTCCTCTCGGCGGTTGTCTGGCGGATGAACGACGCCGCCCTCGAGATCTGGGCGCCCGACGGCGAGCCCCTCGAGGCCGGCGACCTCGTCGTCCAGGAGGACCTCGCGGGGACGCTGTCGCTGATCGAGGAGGGAGGGATCGACCCCTTCTACCGGGGCGAGATCGGCGAGGCGATCGTCGACCTCGTCCAGGACGCGGGCGGGGTCATGGAGATGGCCGACCTTCGGAGCTACCGTCCGACGATCGACCCGCCGACCCGGGTGACCTACGAGGATTCCCATCCGACGATCGGGAAGGCAGTCGACGTGCTCTCGACTCCCCCGCCGGTCGAAGGGGGTCTCGTCGTTCCTGGGATGCTGAAGATCATAGAGGGGATGGAGCTTCCGGACGATCCACTGTCGGCGACGCGCTACCACCGGACGTGGGCCGCCCGTGCGACGATCGAGAACCCCATGATCTCGACGACGGGCGACCCTGAGTTCGTCGACGTCCCGGTTCGAGGAATCCTCTCGGACGACCTGATCGCGAGCCGCCGTGACCTGATCGACCCCGACGAGCGAAACCCCGACCTCCTGGGTGCCGAGAGCGACCCGTGGGCCCGCCAGCCTGGCGAGCCCTGGACGACGGACCCGCCCGTCGGCGTCGACGACGGGGACGTCCCCGGGGAGTTCGAGCCGCCGACGACCGAGGACACGACCCACTTCTCGGTCGCCGACGGCGAGGGCAACGTCGTCTCCTTCACCGGCACGCTCTCCTCGGGCTTCGGCACCGGTGCCGTGGTCCCCGGCTACGGCTTCTTCCTCAACAACTCGATCGCCCAGCTCGGCGAGACCGGCCCCGACCGCCTGGGCCCGCTCCGGCGGTACAACACCACCGCCGCGCCGACGCTCGTCCTCCGGGACGGGGAACCGTTCCTCACGTGTGGCTCGCCCGGCGGCATCGTCATCTCCCAGGTCGTCGCCGACGTCCTCGTCAACGTCCTCGAGTACGGGATGAGCCTGGAGGAGGCCGTCGCCCACCCGCGGATGTACGTCTTCACCGGCGAGTACGAGGCGGCGGTCCCCGAGGACACGATCGACGGGCTCGAGTCGATGGGGTACACGATGGCCGACGAGCCCACGGGGCCGCTGGGCGACACGCAGATGGTCGCCGTCGACCGCGACGGCCCGATGGGCGTCTACGATCCCCGCCGGGGCGGCGGCGTCGTCGGCGCCAGCGGCGAGGACGTCGGCCGCCCGCCGCGTGGGCCCCCGGCGGACGTCCCCGGTAGGGGCCCGCCAGGGCTCGGCGAGGAGGACGACCATCCCGGCGGCCCGCCGGGCGAGGGCGGCGACCACCCCGGAAACGGGAACGATCCGCCGGGCCACGGCGGCGACCGTCCGGGCCGGGGAAACGGCGGCCCGCCCTGATCACGACGAGCCGGTCGGGTTCCAGGCTTCCCCGGCCTCCACCGGGAGCAGCCGATCGCCGTCGGTGAACCCTTCCGGCCGGCCCGCGAGCCGATCGACGAGCCGGTCGCGCCACGTCGGGAGTTCCTCGGAGCGCTCGCCGGCGAGGTTGCGGGTCTCGAGGGGGTCGTCCGCGAGGTCGAAGAGGAGTTCGTCGCCCGTCGTGGGGTGCCAGACGTACTTCGCGTCCTCGCTCACGAGGAACTGCGTCCCCGTCTTCGGGTCGTAGGTCGGCCCGTGTTCGCCGTGATAGTGAGAGCGCCACTCCGCGTCCCCCTCCATCAGCGGCCACAGCGACCGGCCGTCGACCGATCCGGGGACCTCGACGCCCGCCGCCTCGAGGATCGTCGGGAGGAGGTCCTCGAGCCCGACCGGTCGGGGGACCTCCCGGCCCCTCGGACGCTCCACCCGGTCCGGGGGACGGACGATCAGGGGGACCCGGGCGGAGCCCTCGTAGGCGAAGGTCTTCCGCCAGAGGCCGTGGTCGCCGAGCATATCGCCGTGATCCGAGGCGAAGATCACGAGGGTATTCTCCAGATCGGCGGCCCGGAGCAGCCGCCCGATCTGGCGGTCGACGTGGGTCACCGAGCCGTAGTAGCCCACCCGGGCCCGGTGGACGACCTCGCGGGGGAGGTCCGCGAGCCAGGCGTTCGTCGACGGGTACGCCGGAACCCGATCGCCGTATATTCCCCTCGCCCAGTCGCCGACCGGCGGGTCGGGGATCTCCCGCCCGTCGTAGTGCTCCCAGGCGGCCCGCGGCGGGTCGTAGGGCTGGTGGGGCCGGACGTAGGAGACGTAGTGGAAGAACGGCCGCGTCGGGTCCCGGTCGTCGAGGAACTCGATCGCCCGATCGGTGGTCCAGACCGTCGGGTGGGCCTGCTCGTCTAAGTGCCAGGGCCGGGCGTCCCAGGAGTTTCGCCCGACGCCGTGGCCGATCTCGTCGGCGCCTTCGCGTTCGCGGGCGAGCCACCGGGAGTAGTCGTCCTCGCGTCCCGAGAGGCCGGCGTGGAGGACCGTCTCCTCGAACCCGATCCGGTTGCCGGCCGGAATCGCGTGGGTCTTCCCGGTCAGTCGCGTCCGGTAGCCCGCCTCCCGGAGGAGGCCGGCCAGCGTCGGCTCGAACGTCCAGGGTCGCCCGTGGTAGGTCGTCGCGTCGACGTTCGCGGGGCGTCGCCCGGTCCAGAGACACCGCCTGGCGGGGATCGACGACGGTGCCGGGGTGTACGCCCGGGTGAACATCGCCCCCTCGCCGACGAGCGAGTCGAGCGTCGGCGTGTGGACCAGCGGGTCGCCGTGGGCGTCCCGGGGACTCGCCGGATCGGCCCCGATCGCGCTCCCCCGGTGCTGGTCGGTCGTGATCAACAGCACGTTCGGTCGATCGGCCATACGCCGGCTACGACGGATTCCGCCTTACGTCTGGTGCCCGTTCGAAGGCCCCGGAGGGGGGCGCCGATCTACTCGACCTCGACGGTATCGGCGTAGACGTACTCCTCCCCGCCGATCGTCGCGAGGAGGGTGAACTCGTACGTTCCAGCCTCCCCGTAGGTGTGCCGGAGGTAGTGTCCGGAGGCCTCGTAGCCATCGCCGAACTCCCACTCGGCGTCCCAGACGTCATCGCCGACGATCTCGAAGACGTACTCCCGATCGGCGAGCCAGTCCTCCCGGCGGACGTCGTACACCTCCTCGGCGGGCGGCCCGTCGCCGCCGTCGCTCGGTCCTCCCTCGACCTCGATCGTCTCGGTGTAGGTGTACTCCTCGCCGTCGATCGTCGCGGTGAGGGTAACCTCGTACGTGCCGTCCTCCTCGTAGGTATGCCGGACGTAATGGCCCGACGCACGGGTGTCGTCGCCGAACTCCCAGTCGGCCGCCCAGACGTCGTTGCCGACGATCTCGAGGATGTACTCTCGCTCGTCGAGCCAGTGTTCCTGGCGAACGTCGAGCACCTCCGAAACCGGCGGCCGCTCGCCGCCGGGCGACCACGAGGTCGCGAGCGGAACCCGGACGTCGTCGCCCTCGCCGATGACGTAGTGGTAGCCCCCGTCCTCGAGTTCGTCGGGATCGACGAAGTCCCGGGTGAAGGTCTTCTTCCCGACGTCGAACGCGAGGGTGTTCCCGCTCGACTCGACTCCCTCGATCGGGTAGGCGCCGTTGCCCCGGCCGCGCTGGTCGCGCTCGTCGATGCGTTCTTTCGGGTCCGGATCTCCCTGGTGGGGATTCGTATCGTCGTTGTCGACGTAGACGAAGCCGGCGTGGCGGTCGACGTGACGGCGGTCTCCATCGGCCTGGACCTCGAGTTCGTTGTCTAGGGTCATCCCCTTCGTGAAGGCGTCGACGGTCCCGCGGACCTCGTTCGCGTTCTCCTGGATCAACTGGCCGTCGGTGGTGGGCTGGAGTCGGGTCCCGTCGTGGACGTACGCGTACTCGGGCTCCCCGTCCTCGACCGAATAGAGCCCGAAGAACCCCCTGAACTGGAAGGTGTCGTCGACGGTGAGCGTCGCGTCGCTATCGAGCGAACGGACCACGTAGTCCGTGCGTCCGTTCGAGAGGGTCACCTTCAGCGCGTGGCCCTCGCCGCCCGTGACGTCGGCCTCCTCGATCGACTCGACGGCGCGGTCGCCCTCGTAGTGCTCGATCACGGACGTGAACGTGGTCTCCATCTCCGACCCGCTCCGGTCGAGGAAGGCGTATCTCAGATCGTCCTCCGGCGCGGACCCGCCGCTGCTGTCGGGCGGATGGGCGTCGGCGAGGGCGACCTCGTCGAAGTCGCCGATGCTGGTCAGCCGAAGGTGGACCTCCTCGGCGTCGTCGTCCCGGAAGTTGTAGTGGTCCTCGACGTCCCAGTCGACGGTGACCTTCTCCGACGGATCGTCGTCGCGCTCGACGTTATCGAAGTAGTTCATCCCCGAGCCCGCAGAGCGGGGATCCCGAGTGCTATCGTAGTCGTCGTCGCCGTAGGGAACGTCCGGACCGGCGAGCGTTCCGCCCTCCTGGGCCTCGAGATCGAGTCCCTCGGTGGTAACTCCGGCTTTCGTCGCGTGGAAGCCGTATCGGTGGTGGTCGCCGCCGGCGACGTCGAAGAAGTCGACGGCGTAGGAGCGTTCCTGGCCGACGGTGATCAGGGCGGTCGTCCGACGGTACTCCTCCGTGGCGTCGTAGCAGTGTGGCGCCTCGACGTCGATCAGGTCGACCCGCTCGTCGTCCCCCTCGAAGTGGCGAGGATTGCCGACCCAGTGGTGTTTCTGGCCGCGTTCGTCGACCATCACCGTGTTGTGACTGATCGTGTTGTCGGTGTACATCCGGCTCGGGGGATGGTCGCCGGTTTCGGCCGGATACCCGACGTCCCGGGCGAGGTCCATTTCGTTGGCCGCGACGCCGATCTGGAGCGTGTCCCGGTGGGCGTGGGAGGTGCCACCGCCCTCGACGCCGTTGCGGCCGTAATACATCCACACCGCGCGCTTGACGTTCCCGAGGGTGACCTTCTCCTTTCGCTCGCGCTCCCGTTCGTCGAGCAGCGTCAGGTAGTACAGCGCCATGCTGTAGCCGCCCGCGTCGTCGTTCTGTCCGACACAGTCCCAGCGCATCGTGGAGGTCCCCTCGGGGAGGTCTCGGACGTACGTCAGGACCTCCCGACCGCTGCCGTCGGCCATGAAGTCGACCGTGTCGACGTACTCGTCGTCGATGTAAAGTTCGTAGATGCCGTACGTGCCGACGAACAGCGCCTCGATCTCGAGTTCGTACTCGCCTGCCTCCTCGACGTCGAACTCGAAGCTCCACCACTCGCCCGCCTCGTCGGCCTCGAACTGGATGGCCTCGTCGAAGCTGTCGTCGACCGCCGCGGAGGCGTCGGCGAACAGGTCGGAGGTGTCGTAGGTCACGCCGAACGAGCCGGCGGTGTAGTTCTCCCCGTCGCGAAGCGCCGCGAAGCCGAAGCCCGCGAGGTTCGTACTCGGGACGTCGAGGGGGCCCTCGGCGTCGATGACCGACTGGATCTCGTCGGCGAGGCCCTCGGGTTCGGCGTCGTAGATCGATCCCCGCATCCCCGCCGTCGAGTAGCCGTTCGAGTAGTGCCACAACTGGGCGAACTCCGGGTCGCCCGTCACCTCGTAGCCGGCTTCGATCGCGCTCGTGCTCCACTCGGTTCCCGACGGATAGTGGGTGTCGCCCAGCGCGGGCGAAAACGAGTCCAATAGGAGCAGGTCAGCGTTGATCTTCAGGGCGTTCTGGAACTTCGGATGCTGGTAGAGGTTCGCCCCGTCGAACCCGTCGTACCCCTGGAGGTTCTCGGCGACCTGGCGGATTGAGGACATCCGGATCCGGTTGTAGCCGAGCGATCCCTCGTGCCAGTAGCCGTCCCGATCCGCCTCGTCTACGATCGGCGCCAGCACGTTCCCGCCGGTCGTGTACCAGTTCTCGGGCTCCTCGTTCCAGACGTCGCCGTCGAAGACCTCCTCGCCCGGCTGGAACACCCACTCGAGGGCCTCGCGGGTGTAGCCGGCCTCGCGCGTGTCGTCCTGGACGCGCGCCGAGATCGCGACCGCCGAGAGCTGTCCCCGTCCGGGGGCCATCTGTGAATCCTTGGCCGCGGGAAGCATCTCCTGAACGTAGTTCTCCTCGATGTTCTCGTGGACCGCCACGGCCGAGTCCTTTCCCTCCAGTCCGGGATACTCCTCGGTCTTTCCGTCGAGGAACTCGACGACCGCGTCCGCGACGTCCTGGTCGTCCAGGGCGGGGAAGAAGGCGTCGTAGGCGACGAGCAGGTTGCGGGCCAGATTCCCCTCCCAGTGGGAGCCAATGATCCGTCCGGTCTGTCGGCCGCCGTGGTTGTTCCAGAAGCCGTCGGCGTTTCGCTGGTAGTCCGCGATGGTCATCTCGGGGTAGACGTCGGCGATACGGTCCAGCATCACCAGCCCGGCGATCGCGTACTCGGGGTCCTCGGCGAGCAGGTAGCCGTCGGACAACGAGGCCAGAATCCGTCTGATGCCGCCGGGTCGCCAGACGAACCAGTGGTTGTAGTAGGCGACGAGGTTCCAGCGGTTGCCCTCGCCCAGACCGAGGTCGTCCTCGCCGTCGATCCACCCCCAGCCGTCGTCTACGCCCCAGCCCTCGCCCATCTCGGGGTGTTCCTCGTTGACCAGCAGCGAGTCGTCCGCGAGGTCGGGGTCGAACATCCCGCGGTCGTCCAGCCCGCTCTCGCGATAGGCCCCGAAGTCGTTCGTCGGGAGGACCAGGTTCCCCTCGCCGTGGGGGTCGGAGACCGTCGTCTCGATCTTCCAGGGACGGTCGGTTCCCGGGCTACTGATCCCTCCCAGGACGTTCCGCTCGGCCGCGATGCCGCCAGCACGGGGAACCTTTTGAGACGTCACCAGACTCCAGAGCCGGTCTAAGTCTCGGTCGTATGCGTCGAGGCGGCCCTCGGCCCCGCTGACCGCGCCGTCGCGTTCGTTCTCCGCCCAGTCGTAGCGGTCGATGTTCTGCTGGGCGTTCTCGCGGTCCGCTTCGGTCCACATCGTCGGCCGCGTCTTGCGGTGGTACTGCCCGTCACCTTCCTGGGTGGCCGTTCCGGTTGGCGAGAGCAGTCCGCCGATCACACCGACACCGGTCGTCGCGAGCATCGACCGCCGCGACACGTCGAACCGCCCCGTCCGATCGAGGACCGAACTCAGCCCCTCCCGGGACCAGTCGTTGCCGTTTCCGTCGGTATCGTTGGGTGCCATCCGTTCACACGATACACCCGGGAATAATATATCTTTTGGAAATTACTACTAACACCGAGCGATGAACGTCGTCGGAGCGAGCGGAAACGGCGATCACGGAGGGTCCCGACTGGCGTCTCCGCTACGAACATCCGACGGACGCCGCGACCTCCGACCCGCTTTCAGGGCCGGTCGAGCACGCCACGCCCGTCGCGCTCGGCGACCTCGAGAAGCCACTCGAGGGCATCGACGTACGCCGACGCGGTCTCGGGGTACACCACCCGCCCCGAATCGCGAAGCCCGGTCAACGTCTCGATCGTTTCCTCGTACTCCGAGCGGGCCTCCGTTGGCGAGAGATCGGGAAGCGAGCGATCCGGATGGGCCGGCGGGTCGGGATCCGAGCGCTTCCAGTTCGTCGGGAGGATCAGCCCACCGAGCTCCCGGTAGACGTCTCCCCCGTCGGGGACGAACGGGCCGAGCGCGTGACGGGTCACCGTGGACGAGATCGCGGATCCACCCTCGACGGGGTCGGGGTTCCAGAGCCGGTCGGCGAACAGGGGAATCGCCGACGGGAGCGCCCGCTCGAAATACTGCCGTCGCTCCTCGCTCGAGGGCTCCCAGGCGGCGAGTTCGCCGCCGCCGACCATCGACTCCCGTCCCTCGGGGACGCTCGGGCGGCGCCGGGGCGCCCAGCCGCGCATGTACTCCTCCCCGATCCACCCCCGGACGTAGGCCGCGTGGACGTAGGAGTTGACCACCTCGAACCCCTCCTCGACGAACCGCGCCATGCTACAGCCATCGACGGGTCCGCGGCCCGGGGCGGCGACGCGCCAGAACTGGATCAGAATATTTCTGGGGAGGTCCGGCGACTCCGAGACGTCGATCTGGTCGTTCCAGAGCATGGTCCGCCGGTCGTGGCTCTCGAGGAAGCCGTGGAGCCGGCGGACGAACGAATAGAAGTGGTCGGTCGGCGTCTCGAAGCCCTCGGCGGCCATCCGCTCCCGGCAGTCCGCACACTCCTCCCAGGAGTGGCCGTGCATCTCCCACTCGTCGCCTCCGAGGTGGACGACCTCGAAGGGAAACACCTCGATCACCTCCTCCAAGAGGGTCTCGAGGAACTCGTAGCTCTCCTCGCTCCCGATACAGATCGTCCGGTCGGAGGGCTCGCCGTCCGGAACGGTACACCGGAGTTCGGGATGGCGCTCGAGAACGTGTTCTGCGTGGGCCGGGACGTCGATCTCGGGGACGATCTCGATCCCGCGTCGGCCGGCGTACGCGACCAGCTCCTCGACGTCGTCCGGCGAGTACGCCGGGCGCTCGCTCCCGTCGAGATCGCGGTTCAGCTCCGGGTAGGCCGTAGACTCGAGGGCGTACCCCTCGTCGTCGAGCAGGTGGAGGTGGAGTCGGTTCAGCTTCGCCCGGGCGGCCTGGTCGATCCGCCGTTTGACCCGTTCGACGGAGAGAAAGCCCCGAGCGGGGTCGAGCATGAGCCCGCGCCAGTTGGTCTCCGGCCAGTCGTGGATTTTCCCTGCCGGAAGCGTCCACCTCTCTCCGTCCCGGACGAGGGCCGTCACGAGCGACTGGCAACCGTGGCGGAGCCCGGCAGTTGTCGCGGACCGGATCTCGACGGCGTCGGCATCCGGATCCGCACGGAGGACGTATCCCTCCGGGTCGTCGAACCGCTCGCTTGGCTTCTTAATGATCTCCAGTTGGACGTCGGCCCCCTCGACTCCCGCTTCGATTCGGCGGGAAGGTTCGGTCGTCTCCCGCTTGAGGAGATCCCCGAGAAGCGATGCGGCCGGATCGACGTCGCCACCGCTCGAGGAAATACGGAACGGCGGTTCGATCCGGACGACGTCCGACCCCCTCCGAACGTGGCGCGGCCTCGGCAGGACGGGCGGCTCGGTCATGGTTCCGACGAGGGAACCGACCAGCTTAACCGTTTTCCCGCCAGGAGAAAAAGTACCAATCTTAGCGCGAAGGAAGCCGCCGAGTAAGGATATATTGTTTTCATGATAACATAGAATAATTTTCATGTCTTTCTACGATCAGTTGAGAGGTCCCCTACCACGGGTTCTGCAAAACGGCGAAAATACCGATTTCAAAGGTGACCGCTTCACGGACTGTTATCGGGGTGTATGAAGGATTCTATAACACCCTCTGGTGACTCAATGATGCTCAACCGCATGGTTCAGAAGGCGCGCCAGCGAGACGTATTTTCCTGCGAAGGTATGGCAGGGCATATACATCTTCGCGGTATTTTTGCATCATGTAGGCCTCTCGTATTGGCCTTTCGAGCTCGTGGACAGCTCGTATGAGATCAAACAGACGTTCCACCGGTTAGAGAATCTGTTCGATCCGGACTGCCGGGCTCGCCACGAGGTAGCCACCGACGAGACGACAATCGAAACCGACGGTACCGAGCATTACGTCTAAGTGGCAGTCGGGTGTGAGGGACCCGAAATACTTGCCGTCGAGGCCTCTCTCGGCCGGCAAAGTCTTGCTTCGCTGCCAATTTGAAGGACGTGCTTGACTAATGCCGCGGTTTCGCACTGGTGGGGGACGACCGCGATCCCTGTTACGATCGGCTGTCCACGCTCTCAGATTGCAAGTACGAACATGAAACGGAGGGAAATCACTCGCTCATCGAAGCCTAGTTCGGTATCCTCAACTATCGAACTATACACCTCTACCATCGATTTTTCTTCCGTAGCACCACCAGCTTAACCCAATCGTGGTTGATAGCCTTTACCGCTCTGACAATGCCACACTCAAACCTTGACATCCTTGGAAACACTATGCCTTGTTTTGCCGCTGATTAACGGCAGCTTCAGAGGCTCTCACAGCAAGATTCCGTCAGGCTCACCAGGATTTGGACGCCGTCTGGCGATATGGTATCGCTCAGACGGCTGGCGCGGATGTGTCGAGACCTTGCCAAACAGCACGTTGACGATCCGGACGTACCCGCCGCGCCCGAGGGCGCGGACGGGTACGCCGAGTGGGCACAGATCGCGTTGATTCTGTTCCGTATCGAACTCGAGAAGAGCCTTCGCGAGACTGAGGATTACCTTGACGAGATGCCCGGCGTCCTCGCCGAGTTTGACCTCGATGAGGCACCGCACTACAGTTCGCTCTGCCGGTGGGAACAAGAGTATCGGATGCGCGAACTCCGCCGCCTGCTCCGCGCTTCGGCGGAGCAGGCAGGCTGGAGCGGAGAAGCGGCCATTGACGCGAGTGGCTTCCAGCGCGATCAAACCAGTCACCACTATCGCGACCGCGCGAACTACTCGTTCCAGTCGATGAAGACAACGATCTTGATCGACGTGCACTCGCTGGCGATCAAGGACGTTCATTACACGACGAAGAAGGCCTGGGACGGTCATATTGGGATGCAGGTCTTCCGCCGGAACGCGGAAGACCTGTGCGTGATGTCTGCTGACGCGAACTACTCGTGGAGCGACCTCCGTGAGGAGTGTCGCTCCGAATCAACGCGACCGTTGATCAAGCACAGAGAACAGACACCGTTACAGAAGGCCCACAACGCCCGGATGAACGAGGACTACAACCAGCGCTGGATGAGTGAAACAGGCTTCTCGCAGTTGAAAGAGGACGACGGCGAGAAGTTACGCTCCCGGAGTTGGCACGGCCAATTCCGGGAGCTCACACGGAAGTGTATCGTGCATAACCTCACGCAGGCGGCGAGTTAGGGCTCGCCGCCTGCTCTCTTTCTCCGGGCGTATCCGGGAGAGACATCGCCGCCGTCACCGAACCAAGAGACCAAGATACCATAGTTCTGACTCTTCAGCACGCATCAGTAGCGACCGCTACTACATCTTCTGATCCCGAAATCCCGTCTCTAACGCCGTGAACGTATGAATGACCGGCCTTACCTCGACGCAGTCATGCGATTCAACAAGGCAAAACACTAGGAAAATCAAGCTTGAACACTCCATCACACGGGAAGCCTTGATCGAATCGAACCGATTGACTCGGAGCCGGGGGTTACTGGGGTGAGATGAGCCCGCGCTTTACGGCACGGTAGGCGCCTCGGTAGGCCTCCCAGTCCTGGTTGACCTCGAACTCCCACTCGTCGGTCTTTCCCCACGAGCCGTTGATTTGCTCGTACATGTCGATCCCAGGGAGATAGAAATTCCAGACCCAACTGAACGTCTCGGCGAACTGTAGGTTCTCTTCATCGGACTGGGCAGTACTCCACTCTTGGTAGCGATTGTAGAGATTAATCTCCTGAGTAGACCCCGAAAGATCTTCTTGGCCGACCTCTTCTGGAATCTCGACGACGAGCTCCTTCCCGTTGTACGGCGACCGCTCCTCGCCGTTCTCGATCGCGTCAACGATGACAGCTTGTTCGCCCAGGTCGTTGCCGGCCTTGTGGGTCGGCCGGAAGAACGAAGACGGGTGTGCGGCCAGCGACCCGTGGCTAAATATTGACAGGTCAAAGTCGATGCTGTCCTCGGTCCGGTCATTGTATGCGGCACCCTCGAGGGAACTCAGGTTCACTTCGAACCCAAACTGCGAGAGTTGGTCGGTGATCGTCCGAGCAGGGTTCGACTCCCGCTGGGGGATCACGAACTCCAGGGAAACCTGCTCCCCGTCGGGCCCGAGCCAGGCGTCGCCATCCTGTTCATAGCCCTCCTCCTGAAGCAGTTCCGCCGCGCCACTCTCATCGCCTTGGACGGGATACTCGATAAAGTCGCTCACGTAATCGCCGAGCCACTCGTTGGTCACATTTTCGGTGAGACCGGTCTGGAGCGTCCGGGGCGTCGTTTCGCTCGATTCGTTCCCGGAGATGTTCTCGAGGCTGAGGGCGTGGATGACTGCGCGTCGGAAGTTCAGGTTCCGGGTGTGTTTCGATCCAGGGCCCTGCATCTGGAACTCGAGCTTTCGCATGAACGTGTCCTGGTACTCGGCTATCGTCTCGGCGTTGTCCGGAGTGCTATCTCCAAGCCAGTTTGCCAGCGTCGAATAGCCGAAGTCGTACTCGCCGCCCATGATATTCTGGGCGACGGCCTCGTCGGCCGCAAGCTCATAGTCGAGCCGGTCGATGTTGATCTGGTCGGAGTAGGGATGACCGTCGTGGAGTTCGCAGTAGATCCCCTGTTCATTGTAGTCGACGATTCGGAACGGACCGTTGCCGAGGCCGTCCTCCATGACGGTCTGGATGTTGAGCGGCATCTCCTCTGCCATGCGCTCCTGGATCTCCGTGCGCTCTTCGCCACTCGAGGCATCTTGGAGTTCCTCGGCCCACGGTTGGAAGCTGTCTCGGTGGGTCCGCATCATCTCACCGAGGTAGCCGCCGAGGGCATACTCGAGCAGTTGCGGGTTCTGCTGGTTCTTGTACTCGCGAACGAGCGTCTGGCCGTCGTTTTCGAGTGTGAGCTGTGCGATGTCGCTCGACTCGGGATTGAGGAGACGAGCAGTCTCCTCGTACCAGTACTTGTCGGCGGCGTTTACCTGGTCGCCGTTCCACCAGGTAAACTCATCGTTGAAGTGAACCGTCACTTCTTGGCTGTCGCCATCGTAGTCCCAGTCCTCGATCATCTCGAGGCTGACGGAACCATCGGCGTAGTATCGGATGACCGGCTCGAGGAGGAGCCACGTGGGCGTCCAGGGATAGCTGGGCGCCCACGTGTTAAAGTTCATTTCGCCGGGAATCGACTGCATGAACGTGGTGATGGTGGTATCGTCACCCGACCCGCCGTTGCCGTTCCCGCTATCGTTTCCGTTCCCGTTGCCGTTTCCATTCCCGTTGCCGTTTCCATTACTGTTCCCGCTATCGTTTCCGTCCCCGTTGCCGTTTCCGTTACCGTCGTTGCCGTTGCCGTTCCCACCGTCGCCGCCGAGACAGCCGGCGAACCCGGAACCGACCGCGGCCGCGCTCGCCGCCAACATCCGCCGCCGGGAGAGGAACTCCGCTGCGGAGTCGATGCTATCATACTTGTCAGGATTTGGCATACCATACGCGTATAACAAGTACGGTTACAAATAACTACCGATCACTAGGAGAGACTGTCAATTCCCTGGGACACGACCAGGGATGACGACCGTGACGACGTTAGCTTCGATGAATCGCCTTGAGAAGCAGGTAGAACGTCCCGCCCGCGAGGATCGTCGAGATGCCAAACACGCCGAACATCCCCGCAAGGACGCCGTCGTTGCGCGTGATCGTGAGGCCGCTCTCGAAGATCGCCGCGACGAGCAACAGGACGACGCCGATGGCGACGGTCGAGAGCAACAGTGACCCTCGAAGAACCTTGAGTTTCCGATAGAGGAATCTCCGCTGCGGGCTCACGTTCTCGTCGGTTGCTGATGCCATGGCGCCTCTGGGAGGCCTCTCGCGGGACTGCCACATAAACGTTGCCACTGGCTCCCTCGAGATCCCATCGAACCCGGACCAGTGGACGTGAGCGCGGCCGAAACCCTCCGCCAACCTCTCACTAAGTGGGCGGCTGCTCGTCGTCGCCGCCGACCGTCTTGGCGTGGCGCGCCCGGATTCGAGGGTTGAACACGCGGTCCATCCCCTGGGAGAACAGGATGAAGCCAAAGGAGATGATCACGATCGCGCTCATCGGCCAGAGGATCTGGTAGAAGTTGCCCAGATCGACCAGCGCGAACGCCTCGCTGTAGGCGGTATCCATCATGATCCCCCAGTTGGCCGTCGTAAACGGCAACACGCCCAGGAAGTACAGCGCGACGGACTCGAAGATGACCTTCCGGCCGGCCTGGGCCGCGTTGATGAGGACGTAGGGCATGAGCTGTGGGATGACGTCCCGGGAGAGGATCGTCCGCGAGGGAAGCCCCATCGTGCGCGAGGCCTCGACGTAGGACTCCTGGCGGAGCGTCAGCACCTGCGAGCGCAACGCCCGTGCCAGCCCCGGCCAGGCGTCGATCGCGAGGATGACCCCGACCAGCCACGCCTGGCGGGGCGGGTAGATCGCCGCGATGACGATGACCAGCGGGAGCCCGGGCATCGTCATCACGATGTCCGTCAGCGACATGAGAACCGAGTCGGTCCGCCCGCCCTTGTAGCCCGCCGTGACGCCGATGAGCGTCGCAAAGCCGACGGAGACGATCGCGCCCGCGACGACCATCTCGAGCATGTCCGGCGTCGCGTGGACGAGCTGTCGGCCGATCGGCGAGCCGTAGTTGTCGGCCCCGAGGGGGAACTCGATGGACAGCCACGGCAGCGAGACGCCCCCCAGCGAGACCTGCGCGAGGTCGATCCAGCCGCCCTCCTCGGTGATCGCGCCGAACCCGCCCACGAACGGCGGGTGGTTCGTCGGCGCCTGGTTCGTCGCGGGCGCCTCGATCACCCGCGGCCCGATCGTTCCGGCGAGGACGAAAAGCGAGATGATGAGGATACCGAGCCGGGTCCGCCAGTCGTTCCACGCGACCCGCCCCGGCGCGAGCACGTAGGCGTCGAGGATCCGGGCGAGACGTTCGCGCCCCGAGAGCTCGACGCTGTCGGAGTCGGCGAGCTGGCCGAACAGCTGGTCGTCGCTGAGTTGCACGCCGCCGTCCGTCGAGGACTCGTCAGTAGGACTCATTCTCGCCTCCCGACCCCGCACGGGGGTCGACGATGCCGTAGGTGAACTCCGCGAGCAGGATCCCGACGAGCGTGACGATGGTGAAAAACAGGAACGACCCCATCAACAGCGGGTAGTCGCGCATGTTGATCGCGTCGAACGTGTACCATCCCACGCCGGGGTAGGTGAAGATGTACTCGAGGACGACGCTGCTCGAGAAGACGGCGGCGATGCCGATCATCATCTGGGTGTAGAGGGGAAGGATCGCGTTGCGGGCGACGTAGCGGGTCGCGATCCGGACCGAGCCGATCCCCCGCAGGCGGGCGACCCGGAGGTAGTCGGCTCCGAGGATCCGCACGGAGTTGCCCCGCATCGCGAGTGCGCCGCCGCCGAAGCCGACGATGAAACTCGACATGATCGGTAAGGCGCCGTGGTGGACGATACTCGCCATGAATGCGGGATTCAGACCCGCCTCGATGCTCGTGTCGTATCGACCACCGCTGGGGAACCAGCCCAGGTCGTGTGCGAAGAAGGCCAGAAAAAGGAGCGCGCCGACGTAGTAGGGAATCGAATTCAGGAAGGTCGCGACGACAGTCATCGTGCCGTCGAATCGAGATCCCTCCTTGTAGGCCATCGCCGCACCCAGCAGGATGTTCGTCGAGTAGCCCAGCGCGAGCCCGTAGACACTGATGAATACCGACCACGGCATCGCCCGGAACAGGATGTCGAACACCGGATCGCCGTACTGGATCGACTGCCCGAAGTCCTGGTAGAGGACGATGTCCCGGACGTACTCGAAGTACTGCATGTAGATCGGCTGGCTCGGGTCGAACCCCGTGTGGACCTGTACCATCTGGTCGAGGATCTCCGGGTCCGCCGCCTGCCCGGAGCCCTCGAGTTGGGCCTCGAACTGTGCTCGCATCGCCTGGGCCGGGTTCCCCGGCATCAGCCGGAAGAGGACGAACGTGATCGTCGTCACGCTGATGAGGGTCACGAACGCGTGTCCGATCTTCCGCCAGTAGTAGTCGAACCCGGCGAGGAATCCAAAGGCGGCGGCGACTCCCTTCCTCGCTCTTCCGAGGTACTCGCTCATTGATGATACTGGATGGCGTCTCGCCCATCATATAGTTTACCCCGCTACCGTCGACACTGCGAGAGCACGAAGCCGCTCAGGGCCGCGAGCCCGCTCAATCCCACGAGGTTCATCACCGTGACGACGTACGTCGCCGAGCCGGGCTCGACGGAGAGAAACCAGACGACCGACAGCGCGAGGAAGCCGACCGAGAACGTAAACAGCAGGCGCCACCCCTGCTCGTGATCACAGAGGTGGTCGACGTAGCTCTTGTCGTACTTGCCGGCCATACGGGAGGGGCGGCCCCGACCGGCAAAAACCTTTAGGAGGTGTTCTCGAGAGTGCTCTCCTCTACGATCGGGTCGCTCTCCCAGTAGGCGTGGTCGTCGTCCTCCCGGAAGCAGGCCGCCAGCGACGCCTCGCCCTCGCTGCCCATCAGCTCCGGCTCGCGCTCGCGACAGACCTCCCGGGCCTCGGGACACCGGGTGTGGAACGGACAGCCGCTGGGGGGATCGGTCGGGTCGGGGATGTCGATCTCGCGGATCGGCGGCTCGGTCTCTCGGGCCTCGCGGGCCGCGTCGGGATCGAGCGGCGGCGTCGCCCACCGCAGGACCTTCGTGTAGGGGTGTTTGGGGTCGTGGATGATCTCCTCGGCGGGGCCGATCTCGACCAAGTTCCCGAGATACATGATCCCGATCCGGCCGCCGGACTTCTCGGCCAGGTAACGGGCGTTCGCGAAGTCGTGCGAGATGAACAGGTAGGAGGTGTCGAACAGCTCCTGGAGGCTGAGCATGAGCTCCATCATCTCGACGCGCAGGGAGACGTCCAGCGCCGAGACCGCCTCGTCGGCGAGGATGAGGTCGGGGCTCATCAGCAGGGCCCGCAGGAGGACGACCCGCTGTTTCTCGCCGCCCGAGAGCTGATGGGGAAAGCGAAGCGCGTAGTCCTCGGCGGGTTTCATCCCGACCCGCTCCAGGAGGTTGTGGACCACCGTCTCGCGGTCGCTGGAGTTCAGGTCCGGCCGCCAGCGCTTCAGCGGGGCCGCGAGGCTCGTTCTGACTGTGCGGGTCGGGTTGAGCGAGCTCCCGGGGTCCTGGTGGACGATCTGGAGGGCCCGCCGGATCCGGTCGTGGTCGATCTCGCCCTCGCCGCGCTTTGCCTCCCAGACGTCGTGGCCCCGGTAGCGGACCGTCCCCACGGTGGGCTCCTGGAGCCCGATCGCGGTCTTTCCGAGGGTCGTCTTCCCACAGCCCGACTCGCCGACCAGCGCGACCACTTCGTTCTCGGCGATCTCGAGGTCGACTCCGTCGACCGCCCGGACCGTCGCGTCCTGGTCGAACAACCGATCGATGAACCCCGACTGGTCGAAGTGGACCTCGAGATCCTCGAGGGAGATCACGGTCTCCTCGTCGCCGTGGGCCGCCCGCGAGGGCTCGTCGGGCACCACGGGGTCGACGCCGAGTTCGTAGTCGACGGCCTCCGAGGAGCGTTCCCAGTGGAAGCAGGCGGCCCCTCGACCCTCGCCGACGTCGTGGTAATCGGGGTCTTCGGCGACGCACTGCTCGTCGGCCAGCGGGCACCGGGGGTGGTACGAACAGCCCGCGGGCGTGTCCACAGGGTCGGGACTCTCGCCCTCGATGGGGTTCATGTCCTCCAAGGCGGCGTCGACGCTCGGGACCGACTTCAACAGCGCCCGCGTGTAGGGGTGGGCGGCGTCCCGGATGACCGCCTCGCTGGGGCCGTACTCGACGAACTCGAAGGCGTACATCACCGCCAGCCGGTCGGCCAGGCCCGCGACCAGCGGCAGGTCGTGGGTGATGAAGACGATCGTCAGATCGTACTCCGCCTGGAGGGTGTCGAGCAGGTTCATGATCGAGCGCTGCATCAGGAGGTCCAGGGCGGCGGTGGGCTCGTCCATCACGAGCACCTCGGGGTCGAGCACGAGCGAGAGGGCGATTAGCGCACGCTGTTTCATCCCCCCGGAGAGCTCGTGGGGGTAGGAGCCGAGCACCCGATCGGGGTCGAGATAGAGGTCCGCGAGGAGGTCGCGGGCGTGGGCCATCCGCTCGTCCATCGGCTTCCCGTGGGCCTGGATCGTCTCCTCGAAGTGCTCGTCGATCTTCATCGTCGGGTTGAACGAGCTCATCGCGCCCTGGAACACCATCGCGACCTCCTCCCACCGGAACGACTCGAGCTGGTCTTCGGACAGCGAGAGGACGTCGACGGGCCCGGCGTCGGGGTCGTCGTAGATCACTTCTCCGCCGGCGCGCCCGGGATCGACGACCGCGTTGAGCAACGCGGAGGCGAACATCGACTTGCCCGACCCCGACTCGCCGACGATCCCGAGCATCTCGTCGCGGTGGACGTCGAAGCTCACCCCGTCCAGGACCCGCGACTCTCCCCGGTCCATGTCGAAGATGACGTCGAGGTCGCGCACCTCAAGGATCGACTCAGGATCGCCGTCTTGGAACTCCTGGTTTGATAAACTCTGTGTCATTTGAGTAGCGTCGTTCGGGTGTGTGTTCGGATATTGCATACATAAACCTTGCCGCGGGCCAACATACGTCGTTAACTTAGGCAGACGTTCCAAGTCCATGCGAACTGCTTCAGCCAGTCATTCGTCGTCGAAACGTTATTTCCGACGAACAAGGCGTAGAACGTGCCGATTCGACGTTTCAGTTCGTGGATTCAGTGTTCGACACGGTTTCTCACGCTGTGACGGCGGACAATATGCGTGATATCGAGGAGAGTGAAGACGGATGACTTGTTCGAGAAACTGCTCTGTTACAATGTATCGGGATGAGCGACTCCAGTGAAGATGTGCCGGTTAGGGTGGACTAATGACATCGAATAGTGGAAGTTCACGTTCCACAAGTACAGCAACGGTCAGTAGGAGCCGCCGATCCCCTTTGACCGCCCAGGGATCAGTACATTCGAAGTGTGCCTTGACTACATCGTACAGGTTTACCTTCGGTAGCGACGCTCTATATGAGGATAGCTACTGGATTCAAATTAACTGGCTGGTCCACTAGGCACAGCGTTTTGATGGATAAAACGAATAGAGCGAACAAACCACCTTCAGATTACAACCGTATGATTGTAATCTCTATTGGGAGTTCAGTAACTCATAAGTTGATATATACATGGAAAATAGCTCGGTCGATCCAGGTAAATATTCACTCATTGAGGAAGAAGACCCTTCTCACACGGACCAGAGCAGTCGGTACGACGGGTTGAACAGGGAAAGACGGTCGTCCACTAACCTATCACTTTCACCAGTCCCGGTGACTCGCGATCGATAGAATGTTGTTTGGAAATGTAAAACGAAATGTGGACAGGGAGTAGTACCACGTCGCTCAAAAAGGAGTTCCGAGGATCACGCGGCCGTCCCTACTCGGCCCGGCTTAATTCTGTTTGCCATGGTAAAACAGATGTATTGAGATCCCAACATCCAATACTAATCCGACGGGTCCAGACGAACGAATAGATGTGCCGTGCAAAATCATCGGGAAGTGAGCGGATGATCACCGTCGGAATCTTCGGGCCCGACACGAGCCACGGCGAGAAGTTCGCCGCGGCGATCAATGACCAGGCCGACACGTCCGTTGCCGACGTCGATATTCCCGGATGCTTGAGGACGAAAAACTGCTCGAGGTGGTCCGCGAGTGCGACCACGAGGACTGGCGCGAATGCTATCACGGCGAGCACGCCGCCAGTAGCTACGATCCCGATAACTGCACCCAGTACCTGATCGACGGTGGGATGAGGAACGTTTGGAACCCTGTTACCAACTGCGAACTTCTGTTCGACGTCGAGGCCGATCCGGCGAGGAAAAGGACCTAACGTCTTCAAATGCCTATGCCGAAGACCTGGAGCGCGGACGTGCAGCGATGGTTGAGGTCCTGTCGATACGCCCCGAGACGTTCGTCGAGGACGGCGAACCCTCACGACCACCGGCTCGAAAGGGCTGGGCGATCCGGACGGCTGTGCCACGAACAGCTAACGCCCGCCCGACGGCAATTCGAACTCCGCGCGCGAAATGCTCCTCTCGCGTTCGAGCAAAAGTACTTTATCCCGGCTCAGTTCTCGTGAGATATGGTACGCACCGCGATTCAGTTGTTCACACTCAGGGATGTCGGCGACTCTCTTCCCGACATCGTCAGTCGGGTCGGTGACACCGCGTTCGACGGCGTCGAGTTCTACGATGCCCACTTCGACGATCTCGCGGACCCTGAGACTGCCGACCGAACGCGCGAGGCGCTTTCGGAGGACGGCCTCGCCGTCGCGGGCGCACACGTTGGGATCGACCGACTCGAATCATCGTTCGACGAGGTCGTCTCGACCTGGGAGATGGTCGGCTGTTCGACACTCGTCATCCCCTCCTACGACAGCGAGGCGTTTACCACCGTCGATGGGATCGAGGAGGCCGCCGGCCGCATCGCGGGTCTCGCCGCCGACCTCGCCGAACGCGACGTCGAACTCCTCTATCATAACCACACCTTCGAGTTCGTCGAGGTAAAGGGCTCCGTTGCCTTCGAGTTGCCTTGTTTTGCCGCCGATTGACGGAAGCTTCAGACGCTCTTACGGGAAGATTCCGTCAGGCTAACCAGGATTTGGACGCCGTCTGGCGATATGGCATCGCTCAGACGGCTGGCGCGGATGTGTCGAGACCTTGCCAAACAGCATGTTGATGATCCGGACGTACCCGCCGCGCCGGATGGCGCGGACGGGTACGCCGAGTGGGCACAGATCGCGTTGATTCTGTTCCGCGTCAAACTGGAGAAGAGCCTCCGTGAGACCGAGGACTATCTTGATGAAATGCCCGGTATCCTTGCTGTATTTGATCTCGATGCGCCACCCCACTACAGCTCGCTCTGTCGCTGGGAACAGGAATACCGAATGCGCGAACTCCGCCGCCTGCTCCGCGCTTCGGCGGAGCAGGCGGGCTGGAGCGGAGAAGCGGCTATTGACGCGAGTGGCTTCCAGCGCGATCAAACGAGTTACCACTACCGCGATCGCGCGAACTACTCGTTCCAGTCGATGAAGACAACGATCTTGATCGACGTGCACTCGCTCGCGATCAAAGACGTCCATTTTACGACACAGAAGGCGTGGGACGGCCATATCGGAATGGAGGTCTTCCGCCGGAACGCGGAAGACCTGCGTGTGATGTCTGCTGACGCGAACTACTCGTGGAGCGACCTCCGTGAGGAGTGTCGCTCTGAATCAACGCGACCGTTGATCAAACACAGAGAACAGACACCGTTACAGAAGGCTCACAACGCCCGGATGAACGAGGACTACAACCAGCGCTGGATGAGTGAAACAGGCTTCTCGCAACTGAAGGAAGACGACGGCGAGAAGTTACGCTCCCGGAGTTGGCACGGCCAATTCCGGGAGCTGACTCGAAAGTGCATCATGCATAACCTGACGCAGGCGGCGAGTTAGGGCTCGCCGCCTGCTCTCTTTCTCCGGACGTATCCGGGAGAGACATCGCCGTCGTCATCGAAAAGCCAGCGCTAGATACCATAGTTCTGACGCTTCAGCAAACGGTGGTAGAGGTGGCTACTGCATCTTCTGCCTCCGAAAGCTCGTCTCTGAGGCCGTGACGCTGCAGGCTGTTAGCCCCACCCCGCCGCTGTCTTGCGTTCAACAAGGCACTTCGAGTGGTTCGTCGAGTTTGTCAACGGCCGGTTCGGGTTCGAGCCCGACGTCGGCCTCGCGGCTCACGCGGGGTACGACCCCCTGGACTTGCTCGCCGTCGTCAGCGAGGATGCGCCGGTCGTCCACCTGACCGATACGGTGCCGGGAGACGACGACGGTCTGCACGCCGACGTCGGTGAGGGCGTCGTGGACGTCGAGACGTGTGCGAAAGCGGCCGTGAGAAACGGTGCCGAGTGGCTCGTCTGCGAGAACGGACGAGCCGACGACGGCCTCGCGTCGCTGACCCACGGCAGCGAGGCGTTCGCTGACCTTCGCGACGGGATCTGACTGGCAGAATCCGACCGTCGAGAGCCGATCACCTCCTGATATTGTAATTCGTCTCAATCTCTTCGGCCTGGACATCGCGGCCCTCACTTCGGAGGTACTCTGCGTAGTCATCGAGTGACTCCCTAGCGTGTAGCGGGCCGCCCTCGCGGAGGGTCTCCCACATCGGATCGACGATGCCGTCTGGCGTTTCGGGATTGCCGCCGTTCTCACCGCGAGCGACCTCAAGCATGCGGTCGTCATGCCATTGCTGGAGGATCGAGAGGCCGTGAGCAGTCACCTCCGAACGATCGCTCGAGTGGTCCGTCGTCTGGTGGGGATCCTCGGCGACGTCGAACAGCATCACGTCGTCGAACGCTGGTTTTCCGCCGTCGTGATAGGTGCGGATAAGCAGCCAGTCGTCCCACCGCGCGGCGCGCTGGCAGGCCCACGCTCCCTGGCTAACCACTAGTGACTTTCGACCGGCAGCCTCGCCGTCGGACACCGAGGGCGCGAACGACCGCCCGTCCCAGCCGGCAGGAGACTCCGCCCCGGCGAGGTCGGTTACGGTCGGTGCGAGGTCGATTTGGTAGTGGAGGTCGTCGTCGACGCCTGGTTCGACCTGAGGACCCGAGACGATCAGCGGGACCCGACAGGTCGCCTGATCGGCGGCCTGGTGATCGCCGTAGACGTTGAATTCGCCGAGGGCCTCGCCGTGGTCAGCCGAGACGATTATCAGCGTCTCCTCGAACACGCCCTGCTCGCGCAGTAGGTCACAGATCTTCCCGACGTGGTCGTCCATGAAGCGGATGCCCGTGTCGTAGCCGTCGACCCACTGTTTGAAGTCTTCGCGATCCGCAATTTCTTCGGGCATCCGTTCTAAGTTCCACGATCCACTCCAGTCGATGCTCGCGCTCTCGGGATTAAACGCGCTGTGAGGACCGTAGCTCTGGTAGTGGGCCTCAATGGTCTCTTGGTCGGGCCATTCCGGGGCAGGGTCATCCTCGAAGGGGTTGCCATATTCGAGGGGTGTGTTGTACTCGGTGTGGGGATCCCAGAAGTTGACGTGGAGGAACCAGTCGTCGTCGTCGGCGTTGTCCGCGAGCCACTCCTCGGCATAGGGATAGATCTCCCTGGCGTGGGCGTGGCTGTCCCGTGGGTCGTGGAACTCGGCGATACCCTCGAGGACCTGCCAGGTGTCGTGGCGGGAGGCAAACGGGCTCACAGAGACCGTATGGATGCCGTGTTCGACGAGAACGCTCATCCATGATTGGAACTTTCCAGGGTACCTGAACCCGCGTCCGTGGCCGTAGCGGCGAGGATCAGCGTTGATTCCGCCGTGGTTGATGACGCCCGTGTGGATGCCAAACCGGCTGAGAAACAGCGCGGTCCGGGAGGGACCACATGGTGCGTCGGAGGCGTAGTAGTTCGTGAATCGGCGGCCGTCGGCAGCCAGCGCGTCGATGTTCGGTGAGGTGTCTCGGTGGTAGTCGTAGCAGCCGAGGTGGTCCGGCCGCAGGGAGTCGATGTCGATATACAGGATTCGCATGCTTCGACTCGGCTGCTCGTGGCGCGAGGTATAGATCTGGCGTTCGTAGCAGCCCCTCGGAGTCGTCGGATCCAAGCGGAGATCGATACTTGGGATAATCTGCCGTCGGGAACCCGTCAAAAGGTTGACCTTCACGGGATCGCCTTTCCTGTGTTTTCGCATCGATCAACTTGCTATTGAAGTGGTCGATTGCTCACCTGACTCCGAGATATCCGTTTAATAGCGAGTCTACTACTGGGTTACCGACTAGAATTATAATTTATTTGATTAGGATAGTAGAAATACAATTCGGATCAGTAATCACAACCCATGTCTGAGCTAGCCATCCACGGCGGATCCGAAGCCGCCGCCAACTTGACCGTTCCCAAGTGGCGGCGGCCGACCGACGCCAGCTGGCAGGATGTTGAGGACTCCCTCGAAACCGGGCGCGGATGTCGGACTACAACCGACGGCAACGGATTCTGTGACCGCTTCGAGACCGCGTTCGCCGCTTACCACGACGCTGAGCACGCCATCGCGGTCGCCAACGAGACAGTCACGATCGAACTCGCGCTCCGGGCGGTCGGCGTCGAGCCCGGCGACGAGGTGATCGTCCTCTCCTACTTGTTCATTGCGAGTGCGAGCGTCGTTCCCGCAGTGGGAACGATCGCCCGCTTCGTCGATATGGATCCGAAGACGTACAATATCGACCTTGACCACCTGAAGGAGGTCATTACCGACCAGACCGCGGGGTCATTGGGGCCCACTTCGCCAAGTATCCGATAGACATAGACCGGCTTCTTCCGATCGTCGAGGACACAGACCTATTGATCGAGGACGCAGCCCACGCCCAGGACGCAGCGTGGCGCGGCGAGAAGGTCGACACTTTCGGAGACTTCGATACCTTCCCTTTACAGGAAAACAAGTCCCTCCCAAGGGGCGAGAGTGGGATCGTCACCACCGACGACCCCGTCCTCGCGGACCAGACGCGCACGATGGCGAACATCAACCGGGCCGGAGCGAGACAGGCTACTACTCCTCCATCTCGTCTCGAACCGCCGGCTCGGAGAGATGAGTGTTGCGCTCACGCTCGACCAACTCGAAAAACTCGACGAGGAGAACCGTTGGCGCGAGCGAAACGAGGAACTGCTCGTCGATTGTGGGGATCCACACGAAACTACGGGACGACCGAATCACGACTCGAGGCTACTGCGTCGAGAATTTTCGGTACTATACAACCGCGTTCGACGGACTCTCTCGGGACCGCTTTCTTGAGGCGCTGCGGACCGAGGGTGTCCCTCCGTCAGCGAGGGCTACGAGATGCCCCTCCTATCGTCATCCGACCTTTTTCCGTAATGAGGCCGGTCGGCTTCTCCCACCGGGGCTATTGTGGAAGCAACGATCGACCAGTTCCAGTATCGCAATGAAATCCCCTTCACGGAGGAATTACGGGCTGTTTACTATATGTCAACCGCGTCTATCAAGGACAAAATTCATTCGATGAAAGTCGACAGGTCGGGGAACTTATTGTGCGTCCCACTAACGACCCGCACATGACCGACGTGCTTCTCGCGGGCGAATCGCACGTGAATGTCACCCTGGAGATCAAGGGGAAGAACGTGATGCGGGACGCCCAATACGGCGAGGCCGCCGATCGCTACATCGAGACCCTCGAGGGCCTGGGAGCCAACGTCACCTACCAGCCCTGTCACGTCGCCATCGAGGAATTCCCCCGCACTCTTGAGTCACTAGACACCTACGACCTCGTCGTCCTGAGTGACATCGGCGCCGACAGCCTCCAGCTTACTCCACAGGTCGCTACTGGGGAGACAGATGTCGACCGACCGGCGCTCTTAGCGGAGTGGGTTCGCAACGGCGGCGCGCTCGGCATGATCGGCGGCTACATGACCTTCGCCGGGAAGGGTGGACAGGCACGCTGGGGGAACACCGCTGTTGGCGAAGCGCTGCCAGTCACGATCGCCACGGGCGACGACCGGGTTGAGACACCTGCCGGCGCGCATCCGAAAAACGAGGCCATCGAGGAGCTGCCCGACGAGTTGCCCCACATCCTCGGCTACAACCGCTTTAAAGCCGATGACAATGCAACAGTGTGGGCGACGGTGAACGACGATCCATTCCTTGTCGTCGGCGACCACGGAGAAGGGTCAACGTTCGCCTACGCCACCGATTGTGCGCCCCACTGGGCCCCCGAGGCGTTCACCGAGTGGGAGTACATCGACACGCTCTGGAAAGCAGTCATCAGTCGCGTGACCTCGTAGTCACCCCCAAGGAAAGGTTGACGACAGTCGTGATGTCCTTATCGCCGGTTTCTAGCACGCGCTCGGCATGTGCTAAGTCGTGGACGCCAGTCATCAGCGTGTCGACGAACCATTCTGGAACGTCGGCCATCGTATCGATGGCAGCCTCAAAGTGTGGGACGCTAGAGTTTACACTACCAACCAATACCTTCTTTCCCACTACGATCTCACGGTGGAGCGCCACCCATTATCGCTTATGGGCCCAATTCGGCCAGCAGAAGTATCATCTCTACGTTGTGAATCATCCTAGAAGGGTGTTCGCGCCGCGAGAACCCGCGGTACTGTGCAGCAGTAGATGGAACGCCGAGAGCGTCTTTCAAGAAGTCAAGGAGGATTTCGGTATAGATTTGAGGGATTGAAATTCGGTGCAATAAGTCACAAAAATAATAAAAAGTAGATTGGTACACGAAACTTACATTCTACCTCAAGAATCATCATGTTTAGTTTTTCGAATTCTATCAGGCTGTAAAAACTTGAAACCCCGTTTTAGAAGTCGTCAGATCGACGTGACTGGAATTATCAATAAACTTGGAGGTATGATAATTCCCCTTCTAAATGATATAATCAACAGAGCTTATCTTCCGTGGTGGACGGTTTGAAATCAGAGACCTGTTCGGTGCAATGCCGCTGCGAGGTGATGGGCATGATTGACGTGCATCCGTCTTTAGTTAGCCCTCACACCTCGGTTGCGTAGCGGTAGCGAGCGTCTCTTGAAGGATCGGTCGTTGCTGGTGAATCTAACTCATCACTGGCGGGAACCAGCCGAGCGACGCTGAGGACGCGATCAGAGCCGTTCAGACGCGACTGAGCGATCTCGGACTTCTCGACTAACACATGCATCCTGTCGGGTCACGCCAGTGAATGCTCGAGTGCGTTCACTCGTGAAGGGTAGGCTCGACGTGTTCGATGACTTCTCCGAACGCAAGGTTCTCCTGGACGTTTCTGATTTCGATCGTGACCCGATCACCGATCTCGGTCTCGGGGACGATGATCACGTACCCCCGCTCAACGCGGGCAATACCGTCCCCCTGTTTCCCGATATCTTCGATATCAACGGTTCGTCGATCGCCCTCGGCGATTGGCGGTCCCTGATCAGCCCGTTTTGCTGACTGCTCCGCGGTCTCTCGTGGTGATGACTCGCCGGATTCGAGCAGGGCGACTCGATATACGTTGCCCGCTTCGACATCACCGACTGTGAGTTCATGAGCAGGGACCTCAATTCGATATGAATCGTCTCGGCTGTCGACCTCCGCACTGAACAGACAGAGTAAGTTCTCAGAAATCTCCATGTGAATGCTCTGTACCAGCAGAGTGTGCAACGACGCTCTTGAGTCTACTGGTCACACGACTGATCGAA
Source organism: Saliphagus infecundisoli (assembly GCF_020177375.1). GTDB lineage: Archaea > Halobacteriota > Halobacteria > Halobacteriales > Natrialbaceae > Saliphagus > Saliphagus infecundisoli. The sequence continues at coordinate 78,709 of NZ_JAIWHV010000013.1, forward strand.
TAACTGCCCGAGAGCTGGTCCTCCCGTGGGTGGAAATGGAGGGAGTGGATCGGGAAACGCACGACATTAGAACTCGACGTATTGATCTTCCCACTCACGCCGTTCGTGGAGTTGGTCTTCTCCAGCCTCGGTGATCGCGTAGTAGTTCGTCCGTCGGTCGAGTTCACCCTTCTCAACGAGATCCTTGTTGACGACCGTGTCGAGGTTTGGATACAGCCGCCCGTGATTGATCTCGCTCTCGTAGTCGGTCTCTAACTCCTCTTTGATAGCCTGGCCCGAGGGACGATCGAACCCGGAGATAACGTACAACAGATCCCGTTGAAAGCCTGTGAGATCGTTCATTGGTCAACCACAGTAGCAGTCCAATAGAGGAACTGTTTGTTATTCTGATCATACAGTACTGCTCGGAAGCGAAGAATCAGTTCCCCGGCCCATTAGAGCGTCAGTCATTCACGATTATCAAAATGGGAACAACAGTTCTGCAAAACGGGAGCAGACAGAGTGTACCGTTCCCTGGAGTTGTTCGTTACCCCGGGAGGGGTGAAGTGAAACCAATCATGGGCGACGACGCCGATCGACCTCCGAGCCGAGAGGAGAACAGCCGGTCAGGACTGACACCAACACAACGGCTTGGGACAGCGAATCCACGCCTCTTGGACGCGTGCATCGTCACGATCCACGATATGGAGACGCTCCAGGAGTGTGTCGCCTACGAGAACCAGCACGAGCAGCGCGTTCCAATCCTCGAGATGCTCGCCCGGCGTGCCGAAGAACTGCGCGAAGAAGGCGAATCGTGAGTGATCCCACAGCTCGTCTCGGCTATCCCAGCGAGGCGACTGGGTTCCGTCGCCTTGTGCAACAGCGGGCGGGCACCGGCAACGATGTTGCACAAGGCCCCAGCAACCAGCGCCACCCGATGGTGTTGTTCACTCCCTCAAGAGGGGTAGAGGGTTTCACAGATGGCAAATCGACCAGAGATCACGATTCAGCACCAAGCCGCGTTCACCGACGATGGTGAGCTCGAACTAACCGGAGAAAGCCTCGAGACCTCCCTCGTGGATTTCGGCGCCGACGTCAGCCATCGCGACCAAGAGACGCGTCTCGGTCGCCCCACTGCCAGCCAGTTCGGTATCGACGACCGAGTCGAAGTACGCCAGTCAGAGGCCGACGACACTGATCAGTCATCACTGTTCGCGGATACGGCCGATGATCAACAGACGCTCACAGGCGAGGACGCCAGCGCACAGTTCCTCTTCGATGACTGACCACCAATCTCCACGGGCGAACGCGAAAGCACGCGTTCTCGCGCTGGCCGCAGAGACCCCGGATCCGCCGACTGTTGGCGAGTATGCCCATGGTGATCCGTGTCCTCGTTGCGAGGCAGCAGTGTTGGCGGGACGGGTCGACGACACCGGAGAGCAGTTTCTCGAGTGCGAACGGTGTCTGTACCGTCCCACAGGAGCTGAAACAGCAAGGGAGACTGACAGCGAGGGCTGGGAATCTGGTCGTCACCATCGAGCGCTTCAGTAGTTAGCGAAGACCGCCCCTGATAGTGTTTAGCAGAAGTCCTCATACTCCCATCAGACAACCTCCCCGCCAACTGTTAGAAGCATTATGGAAGATAGAGAGTGTAGTCAGCAAACAGCTACCGACTATACTCGGAGATCAAGGGAATGGATCAACCCGTCCGTGTGTGCCATCGTTTCGCTTGTGAAGCATAATTGGGTTACCGTCCGGATCGGCAACCATCGCCATGTGACACACGCCAGTTTCGACGGGATCCATCAGGACAGTTGTTCCCTCATCTCGGAGTTCTTCGGTGGCAGCTTCGACATCATCGACTGCCATTGCAATACTAGTGCCGCCTTCTCCCGGAGAGACAGGCATCTGAGGGTTTGCTTCACCAAGCGCGAGCGTGGTTGGCGGAAGCGCAAACTCCGCAAACCCTCCTTCTTCATTAAGCATTTCAAGCTCTAATCCAAGGGTGTCTCGGTAGAACGGTACTGACTCAGAGAGGTCAGTAACGGTGTTGATGACGAAATCAGTGGCTTTGGCGTTCATGGAATATTGGACTCCGGTATTGACAATGGAGGCCACAATTAAATGCGGTAGCCTATCGGAGCGAAAGTGAAACTGTGAGTTATATTAGACGAGTGCGCATCGGACGGGGAACTGGCATCGATTCAGTCACCCGAGAAAACACTATTTGCGACTCGATGTGCAAGATATGCGCCCTGTATCTTGCACGCTGATTTTAACAGACAACCGATTTGTGATATTGGATAGTACGAAGACTTCAGCTAATCCCTATGAGCGTATGGGTAAAACGTGTCTTAACTCTCAGTGACGTAGTCGTGGACGTTGTCGAGGGCGCTTTCGTCCTCGGAGAGCAAGGCGACGACCAGACAGTCCGCATACATCTCGAAAATACTGGACCAGCGTAGCGATCCGATCCGAATTGATCGCCTCCAGGGAATCGAGCAGCATGAACGGCACCTGCTCGTAGACGTCGTGGACGGGGTAGCCCGCGAGCGCGAACACGAGTTCCGTCAGTTTGCGTTCACTCTCCGAGAGGTGTCGATCCGGTCCCCGTAGCTCGTTCCGTCCGCAGTCGAGCCGATGACGTGGAGGTCGAACACCGTCCGCTGGACCTTCCGCCGACCCTCCTTGACGGTCCCCTCGCGGCGTTCGATCCGGATCCGGTCGATGTTCGCGTAGTCGAGAATCGAGAGGATCGAGGCCATGTGTTCGTTGAAGGCCTCGACCGCATCGTCCTCGATCCAGTCGACCCGCGTCCGGAGGTTCGCGAGTCCTCGCTTCGAATCGTCTCTTCGGACTCATTGTGGAGATTTACCAACGCCCGGAGGAGCGCTTGCTGTTTCGTTGTCGGATCAATTAATGAGATGGGGTCTCCTTAGGACGAGGTCAG
>NZ_JAIWHV010000014.1 GCF_020177375.1 Saliphagus infecundisoli
CCGCTGTACTGCTGCACCGTCATCGACCTCCGCCAAGATCTGGCGGAGGTCTTCGGTAGAGACGTTCTCCAGATTGGCCATACGGCCATTACTGACTCGAACTCTATGAACTTTTAGCCGTCAGTATCACATGCTGGTCTGGACGCTCGCTGTGGGCTTCGCCGTCGGCGGCGAAGCCCGCTCGATCGCCGACTATCGACGTGCGTACAACGCAGCAACCAACCGGTCGATCGTTGCCTCCAGCTTCTACGACCGCTTTACCGAGCAGTTGCACGAACTCCTTCGTGAACTGCTCGAACACGCACTCAACGAAGTCGCGGTTCCACATACTCTCTCTCCCGAGTTCGATCGGTTCAGAGACGTCATCGCAACCGATGCCACCGTGTTTCGGCTGAATCAGTTCCTCTCGGAGTTCAAAGCGACTCATGAGAATCAGTCGGGCGTCATGCTCTATCTTGTGCACAATATCACAGAGCAGTCGGTGATCTCCGACGAGATCACCGACGAGAAGAGCCACGAAAGCACCCTGTTCGAAACCGGAAGCTGGATGGCTGGACGCCTCTTTCTGTTCGATCTCGGCTTCTTCAAGTACCGCCGCTTTGCACTGATCGATGAGAACGACGGTTTCTTCGTGAGTCGACTGAAAAAGAGCTCGAATCCGCTGATTACGGAGGAGCTCCGCTCCTGGAACGGGAACTCGATCGACTTGACAGGGAAGCAGGTCTTCGACGTCGTCGATGACCTGCATCGCAAGTACATCGATGTCGCAGTCGAGGTCACCTTCAAGCGCCGACCCTACGACGGAGTACAGTCGTACTCCACCAAGCAGTTCCGCGTCGTCGGTGTCCGCAACGAGGACACCGACGACTACCACCTGTATATCACCAACCTTCCACGTGAAGAGTTCATCCCACGCGAGATCGGTGCACTCTACCGAGCGAGATGGGAGGTTGAGCTTCTCTTTCGGGAACTCAAGTCACAGTATTCGCTTGATGAGTTCGAGACATCGAAGGAACATATCGTGAAGATTCAGATAGTAGCAGCCCTGCTAACGCTGATCGTTAGCAGGGCGATTCTTCGGCTGTTGGTTGATCATGCTGAGGAGCGAGGCGACGACTGCACGTTCCCGAGAGAACGCTGGGCGACGACCTTCCGGTCGTACGCCCAGCTGATCCTCATGGAACTGGCCAATCTCTACGGATACCCACCGCCGAACATTCCAGAACTCCTGTATCAAGAGGCCAAACAACCGTCTCCTGCCCGCATGACACTGTTAGAGGAGGTGTGTGCTGATCTCTATGCGGAGTCAGGAGCTTAACCGAATACAGATGGGGGTTCTATTCAAACCACGAACTTTGGATTATGTCTGCTGAGAATCATTGTATGACACGCTCTACTAGGATGTGGCGGCTGGTTCAGTGCAGTTTTTCTTCGAGGTGTCTCGGTCCTCACCTCCTCCGCAGCGAACGAACGCGCGTCTTCGACTTCACTCTCGTGACTAATCGAGGTTAGGTCCGGCCACTCACTCGGTCGCAGGCCGATACAGACACCGCTCGCATTCGAGGACCTCCTGGCCGTCGGCGTCGGCACATCCGGCCATCGTCGCTGCGCCACACCGCGGACAGGGATCACCGTGGGTGAGGCCGCCGGTGACCGGCAGCGCGGGTGACCGTGCGGCGAGTGCCACAACGCGGGTTTGCGCGTCTGGACGCAGATTCATGATCTCTCACCGCCGTCGGTTACTCGCTTGCCGGTCTGCGTCTCACTCTTGCCCACACTCTCTCGCTCACGCTCAGGCTCGATTTCCTCGAAGAGGAACCGTGCGCTGGCGTCCTCGCCTGTCAGTGTCTGTTGATCGTCGGCCGTATCCGCGAACAGCGACGATTGGTCGCTGTCATCGCCTGCCAACTCGCGCACTTCGACGCGGTCGTCGACGCCGAACTCGCTGGCAGTGGGTCGATCGAGACGCGACTCTTGGTCGCGATGGCTGACGTCGGCGCCGAAATCCTCGAGGGAGGTCTCGACGCTTTCCTCGGTCAGTTCGAGGTCACCATCGTCGGTGAACGCTGCCTGATGCTGGATCGTGATCTCTGGTCGATTTGCCATCTGTGAACCCCTCTACCCCTCTCTGAGGGGGAACGACACCATCGGGCGACGCCGTTTGCTAAAGACTTGTGCAACATTGTTGGCGGCCCCCGCTCGCTGTTGCACAAGGCGACTCGCTGGGATAGCCGAGGCGAGCTGTGGGCTCACTCACGATACGTCTTCTTCGCGCAGTTCTTCGGCACGCCGGGCAAGCTGTTTGAGAACGGGGAACCGCTGCTGGTGTTGGTTTTCGTAGGCGACACACGCATGGAGTGTCTCCATGTCGGTGATCGTCGCGATCCCTGCATCGATCAGTCGCACGCTCGGCGCTTCCAGGCGCTTTGCGGGCGGGAACTCGTCGTCAGACGCTTCGGCAGTGTTTTGGGTCGGATCCTCGCTCATCTCGAATCTCCTTCAGCTCTTCGTGAGGTCGAACAACGCCACTGGTCGTTGCTTGTCACCATCGGAGATATTTTCTCCTTCCGCTGTCGTAGGACGAACCCCCCACATGAACGACCAGCAGGAAAGCGCCCTTGATCACCTCCTGACGACACTCAACGTCGCGGAGAGCGAGGCCCAGCTCGCCCGTGTGCTCTCTCACCGGGCGTTCGATGCGGAGCTTCACCATGGCCGGGGCGGCACTACCACCATTGCGAGCGCCGTCTATACCGCCTCACGGCAAGCTGGGCAGCCGCTTTCGCTTGACGAGCTTGCTGACGCCGCCGGAGTGGATCGATCCGAGCTCGGGCGCACCTACAAGCAGCTCGTTCGCGAGTTCGATCTCGACGTCGAACCGGCTGATCCACACAAGTTCGTCAGTCGATTCGGCGATCAACTCGATCTTGGCGAGTCCACCATGAGTACCGCCCATAACGTCGTCGACGCGGCGAGCGAGACTGGCACCCGGTCGGGGCACTCACCCATCGGAACTGCGGCCGGCGCGCTATATCTCGCGGGACTGGTCACCGGCGAGCACGTCCTTCAACGCGAGGTCGTCGAGGCGACCGAGGTGACTCCGGTGACGCTTCGGAACCGGTATCAGGAGCAAGCAATGCTCGTGGGGATCGACCGTCGGAAGTGGTCGCCCCCGATTGCATCCTCGTTCGATGCATCGGGGCTCTCGACCGAGGCGATCAACGAGCAACTGGATCGGTTCGCGATTCTCGATCTCGCCGAGGATTTATTCGCCTCTCACGCCCGCTGCACCAACTGTGAGCGGACGGGCGAGTACGGGCATCTCCTTAGCAACCACTACACCCAGCGGATCGAGCGCGAGCAGTGCTGCTACGAAACGGCAGCTGAACTCAGCGAGCAGTTGGACGGATTCGAGGTCCTTGAACTGGATGAGCAAATTCACAACACGCGCGTCCGCTGCATGCACTGTGGGAGGGAAGATTCCTATCTCCAGCTGAGTGATCATTGAGCTTGGGGCGCCGGTGACGAGCCAACCTGTGTCGAATCGTGATCGGTTCGCTGTTCGTGCATACGCATCGAGAGAGGGCTCTCTCGCCCACAGAGAGAAGTGGGTGAGTGAGTGAACGCGTATCTTGCCTCCAAGTACATCGTCCAGAGGTCGATAACGAGCGGAGCGTTGGTGTTTGCGATCGCGCCGTCTGTCGCTCACTCAGTCGGTCAGCTTCGTATCAATCCTAAATTTTGCATCGTCGGGAGATTCCACCCATACGTCACTGCTGCTAACCGTGTCCCAACGGTCACTACCGCACACACGCCGGCGGCGGTACTCCCAGCAGCCCCCAGACTCAGTGCTACCCAGTACGCACTCCCACCTAATACTGCACAACTCGCATAGAAATCGTCGAAGAGGATGAACGGAGATCGATCGAGCAGAATATCCGCGACTGCACCGCCACCCACTGCGTTGATTGTTGCAATCGCAACGACACCAAACGCTGAAACGCTCGCTTCGGTTGCGACGATCGCTCCTGTTGTCGCAAACGCAGCGAGTCCGATCGCGTCCGAGATGAGCGCAATCGGATGAGTATCCGGAGACGAGAGGAGGGCACTCAACGCGATCGCCAAGCCCACTCCGATCAGTGCTAAACTGATTTCGAGTGGTGACTGAAGTGCGAGTGGGACTCGAGTCACAAGGAGATCGCGTGTTATCCCGCCAGCAAATGCCATCGCGAGCCCAACAACGGCAATCCCGAACAGATCGAACTCCTCACGGATCGCTTTCGCCGACCCGACGAGTGCAAATGCAACCAGGCCGATCGTGTTCATCACCGCAAACGGATCGCCGAACAGTACCGTGATGAGGCCCTCACTCACTGTCTTCGCCTCTGTGAATTCATCCGTCGAAGAGTCTGTGAGTCCATCCGTTGGGTACCAAGCATTCCAGTTCCGGTCGTTAGGGACCGGAGAAGGCTCCAGCTACCCAGTCGTTCTGAGCACATCGGGTATCTATTCGAGCCAGTCTTCGCCCCACTCGTCTAATACGTCGAACACAGGACAGAGCGCGCTCCCTTTCTCGGTCAGAGTGTAGTAGCTCGCGACCGGCGATTCGAACTCTTTTCGGTTCTTGATGAACCCTTCCTCTTCTAGGTCACCGAGGACACGCGAGAGTGTGTAGGAGCTCGCGCCCGTCGATCGCTTGAGTTCATTGAATCGCTTTTCGCCATCTCGAAGATCATTGAGGATGATGAGCTTCCACTTCGATCCGATCTCCTTGATCGACCCAACGACGTTACAGACGTCCGCATTTTGGCGCACGACGTCGGTCTCTTCATCCGTCTCAGCCGTTGGTGGTTGGGTCGTCATTACCTGGTCACCTTCTTATTGCCTGAGCTATATATAGGTTTGGTACCCAACTAGGTAACGTGATGGAACTACAGAATTCGACAGTCCACCACCTGCTAACGAACGAAAGTGTAACGGGTCAGATCGTGCAGATGCCGAACGGACAGTCCACGGTGGAGGCCTAATGGTCCTGGAGACCACGGCTGGCGGCCTCGTCTTCCTCGTCGGCCGAGTCGTCTTCGGTGTCTTACTCGTGTTCCAGGGGTTCAACCACTTCCAGAATACCGAGGCAATGAGTGGGTACGCCCGATCGAAGGGGGTCCCAGCACCTCGAGCAAGCGTCCTGCTCTCCGGCGGCATGCTCATCTTCGGTGGGCTTGGCATCATACTCGGAGCGTTCCCTGCGATTGCCGCAGGGGCGGTCGCGATCTTCCTCCTCGTGACGACGCCAATGATGCACGACTTCTGGGCCGTTCCCGAAGACCAGCAGCAGTCCGAAATGACGCACTTCATCAAGAACGTCGAACTCTTCGGTGCGTCGCTGGTCTTCCTCGTCCTCAGCAGTGAACATTGGGCGTACGCACTCAATATCGGCCTCTAAGGAATTCGAAATGAGCACCCAACCACCTCAAAACGTCCTCCCGCAAGACACACGTATCGGACGGACTGCGCTTCGGGTCACTGATCTCGAGGAGGTGTCCGAGTTTTACCGAAATGTGGTCGGGATCCGTGTACTGGACCAGTCTGATAGCAGTTCAGTTCTCGGTGTCGAGGACACACCATTACTCGTCTTAGAGGAAGATGAAGAGGCACCTAAACGCCAGAGATCAAGTGCGGGGCTCTTCCACAACGCGTTTAGAGTGCCTTCGCGTGCCGCATTAGGTACTGCGTTGGATCGAATACGGGATCGGTGGCAGCTTAGTGGTGCGTCCGATCATCGGGTCAGCGAGGCGCTCTACGTCAGAGACCCCGAAGGGAACGGCGTCGAGATCTATTGCGACCTTCCACGCGATGAGTGGCCCACCGCCGACGATGGGCGGGTTCAGATCGGTACTGAACCGCTTGATCTCGAGAGGATCGAGGCCGCTGCTGAAGGGAGCACGCGGGCACCGCCGGGAACGGACGTCGGGCATATCCATCTCGAGGTCTCCTCACTTGACGGGTTCAGGAAGTTCTACATTGACACCCTTAGGTTCGAAGTGCAAACGACCGTGCCCGCCGCGTCCTTTGTGTCGGCGGGCGGGTATCACCACCATATCGGAGCGAACACGTGGCAGCATCGAACAGAGCCGCTCAGTGGTCGTGGATTAGCATGGTTCGAGATCGTTCTTCCCGAGCCACAGGCACTCGACGCCTTGCGAGAGCGATTCAGCGGTAGTCAATACTCTCTGACTGAAGCGGATGAGGGGGTCTCAGTCATGGATTCAGACGGGATCGAAGTCCGGTTGCGAGTTGACTCCTAATCTATCAGATCATCAGGCTCACTGGCAGCAACAAGCACCATACTCTCTCCTCTGTCTCTCGAATCGACCTTGTGAATGACCCTCCGTCCGACACTGTGGATGACGACGAGTCGCGGATTCTGATGGAGTGGTCGCTATGGGCAGAGCGAGACGACGAGCAGACCGGCCGCCGTATCAGGGTCGTCCCGAACGATGGGCCCCAAGGGGCGTGGAAAGCGATTCTCGAAATCCAACCTCACGCCGAGTTCTGGGTCGAACGAGCCACGATCGGCTATGGAGACTCTCCTGACGATTTCGATGTGATCGAGCCGTAGGCTGGCAGCTGTTTCATCTGTATCATACTGGTGATATGATATCCCCCTTGACCTGGGCCGTCTCCCGCGGCCTACCCTCCAGATCGTGCCTCGGACGAATCTACGATCTACTCATGGAGACATCCCTTTTCGAGAGCAAACGCCCTCTGAGTTAGTGAGCGATCTCGTCTTGGCTGGGCTCGCCCACCTGTTCGCTGGCGAGGACCTTATTGGCCCGTCGGAGGCGCTCGGAGAGTGCCTGATGGGAGATGTCGAGTTCGGTCGCCAAGTCCTCGAGAGAGATGCGGCGCGGAACATCGTAGTAGCCCCGGTCGTAGGCCTCGTTGATTGCCTCTTCTTGGGCCTCGGTCAGTGCTGCAGTCGCCTCGAGGTCGGCGTTGCGACCGGCTTCGACCATTCGCTTGACGTCGACGTGGATTCCCTGGTCTTCGAGTTCCGACACCGTCTCTGAGAGGAGGTCCCGCTCAGGGAATAACAGGCGGAACGTCCAGTGGTCGGACGAACACTGTGCGTCGAGGATCGTCCCGTCGTTGGCGAAGATCGCTCCGCACATGTCGCCGACGTCCGAGGCGTATTCGATGCGGTAGAGCCACTCCGAATCACCGCTTTCCTCGAGCAGACAGTCGAATGTGTCGACTGACGAATCGTCGGCGAGGGCTTCCTCGATCTCTTCGTTGGGCTCGCCGGCGATCCAGACCAGCGGCATCGTCTGCTGTGCTCCCTCGGCGACGACGCTTTTGATTCGCATCTCCAGCTCCGGCAGCACCTCGAACGTCTCCGAGAGGGCGACGTCGTCGGAACTCAACGCGAGTTCGGTGACGGTCGTCATGCCGTCTCACCTGCCATCCGGCCGGGTGACCGATACGCGAGCGGGACGCCTACACTGTCGGCTCTGGTGGTGTCAGTCATGGGTGAGGTGGATAGGTACCGGGCCGACACTGCGCGGCCACCCGGATCGATCCTGGCCATCGATACACTACTCATCCGGTTGCGTTGTGGCCCTGACTGTTCCAGCGGTTTATGAAGGGGGTGATCCTCGCTTTCACGAGTCGTACTGTTTCGTCGGTCACGGACCTGTTGAGAGAACCCCCGTTAGAGGTCGACGTATTGGTCTTCCCACTCTCGACGGTCGTGGATGGCTTGTTCTCCAGTCTTGGTGATCGCGTAGTAGTTCGTTCGTCGATCGAGTTCACCCTTTTCGACGAGGTCCTTGTTGACGACCGTATCGAGATTCGGATACAACCGACCGTGATTGATCTCAGTCTGATAGTTTGATTGTAATTCGTCTTTAATGGACTGTCCTGAGGGTTGGTCGAACCCATTAATGACGTACAAGAGATCGCGTTGGAAGCCAGTGAGATTATGCATACCAGACACTTGGATACTCACTCAAATGGTAATGAGGCGTCTACTTTGTGTTAGAGATTCACGTAGATGTGTATGGATTGCGTACCTTCTGTATATTACATGACTGTTCAAACACGATGACTTCGTCTGACCTCTGTCTGACGAAGATTTATTTCCATTGGAAATGGTTCTATCTTTGTCGGCCCTTCCCCACGGACCTGGTCGACACCGAAAATTCCCCACTCGCGTCGCATCGCCGCTCCCGGGATAAGCCACTCACGGGGGCGGCGGCTTCTACACTGGAATCCTTCAATGAGATCGTTGTGAAGACAGAGCTATCCTCAACCACCTGATCTCAGACATCTGACCGAATCAACCACCCGTCTTTTCGACCGATGGACTTATGATTCTGGGTGCATGACATTAACATGCACGGTACAGAACTTGCGTCGCATTCACCAAGCCGCCGTGCACCCTACTGGCACAGGCGGACCTAAGCCACCCGCCTGTTCCTGCTTTGACTGGTGCCAAATAGTGAGTCCTCGATAGAGGACTGGCCGAGACAGTCTTTCATAGGGCTCAAGAAGATTCCGAAGAATTCCGAGCCATCAACCTTCATCATCAGACTGAGGGATCCGGGCCGTGCTGGGGCGACTGACACTGAGTACACTCCCAGATCGGTGTGGCGTTGAGTTCAGGGTGAGGGACCGCGTTCCAGCCAGCGAACGTATGTCGTGCCGGCTCGCCACACTCCCGACAGGCCAGCATCCGGCGCGTACGTCCTTCCCAAGACGGCTCAGTGGGTTCTGACCAGCTGACGTGTTCGAGGGCGATTGCGGGGACGATCCAGGTTTGACCGGGCTCGCCGCTGGCGTCAACCATATCCCACGCGAGGCGGCTCCGCTCGAGCGAGCCGCCGGCGATCAATTCCCCGACTTCCTCAATATCGGTGATCGGTTCGCCGTCGGCGTCGAACAGGACGGGATCGAGCGTCGGGCCGTTGTCCTCGGTGTTGCCGTCTTCCGCTCGGATATAGTCATGGCCGGCGTTCTGTCGGATCGTGTCGAGTTGACGCTGGCCGGCGCTCGAGTCGACTGGGGAAGCAGCGGGCAGCTGGCCCCACTTGTGAGCGAACCGATCAGCGAGGTCCTCGTCGAGATGGGCGACGAGCTCACACTCGTCAATGCCGTCGATCAACGAATCCTCGGCGATGTCCTCGAACACAGTTTGGGCGATGCAGACGGCGTTGGCTTCACTGCTCGCGTCGACGAGGACGTGAATCATGCCTCTGACTTCACGGTCGCTGTCGGGCTCCTCGCGGTTCTCGTACTCGACCTCCCTGGTGAGGCAGAAATCGCATTTCGTTCTGCCGGGATCGAGCGGGGCACCACACGCACAGCGGTGTTCGCTCGGTTTGTCATCGTTGGATTCGGGGCCGGGCGTATCCGGATAGCTCAGTCGGTCGTCTTCGAGGGAGTCCTCAGCGCGCTCGTAGCTGCCATCATCAACAGCGGTCGAGTTGGTCGGATCGGGCTCGATTCGGCCTTCGCCTTCGGGATTGAACTCCCAGCGGTCGTCATCGTAGTAGCTCATATGATATGGTTCGTGGTGGAGTCTCGTTAATCTCCGTGAACCGCGGTGAAAGTGAAACTGAACGCACACCGATCGGTGCTCAGAGGGGCTGAAGCCAGTTACCCCACGCGCCGCGAATCGTCTTCCTTGAGCTTTTCATCGAGCAAAGAGCTATCTTCACTCGACGCCTAGTTTGAACATTGTGACACGTCCAGTCGGAACGAAAGAAGAATTGGAAGCACGGCGACGGCGTGCCGTCGCCATGCTGGAGCTTGGCCACAGCCCGTACGAGATCGCTGAAATCGAGGAAGTTACACCGTGGTCCGTGTACCGGTGGAAAAAGATGTATGAGGATGAGGGAAAGGACGGTCTCAGTTCGAAACCGCATCCTGGGCCCACGACAATCCTTCCGAAAGAACGCTTCCCGGAGCTTGCGGAGCTGCTCCAGCAGGGTCCGCAAGCTCACGGGTTTAAGACTGATCGATGGACGTTAGATCGAATTCGTGTTGTGATCGAACAGGAATTTGATGTGTCTGTGAGTACAGCGACCGTCTGGCGCTATATGAGGCGTCTCAACTGGAGTTGCCAGAAGCCGCAACGTCGCGCTCGTGAGCGCGACGAAGCGGCTGTTGAGGAGTGGCTGAACGAAACGGTCCCAGAAATTGAAAAAAAGCGCGGCTGAACGATGAGTTCCTCATTTTTGTCGACGAGAGTTCGTTTGCTATGCAATCAACGGTCGTTCGGACCTGGGGACCGAGGGGACAGACACCGGTCCACGTTGGCTCAGGAAAGTGGGAGAGCTGGAAGGTTCTCGGAGTGCTGGCAGTCGCGCCTGCAAGCGGCGCGACTGTCCTCAATCATTGGATGTCGCCAGAAGGACTCCCTGGACGGATAATTGCTGAGTTCTTGCGAGATTTTCTGGATTATTACAACAAACCTGCGATCATTTGTTGGGATAATGATTCATCGCACGAGTACGCGCAACGACTCTTGACGACACCAGAGTTTGACACAGCGACGCGCGTCGCTGTGTCGTTCCCCAAGATGCCAGCTTACGCACCTGAACTCATGCCAGTCGAACAAGTCTGGAAATCTGGCAAAGTCGACTTGCTCGGGAACTTCGTTCCGTTCGATTTCACTGATCTTGAGTGGGAAGTTGATAGGTCGCTCGCCTCGATCGGCGATCGACCAGAGTTACTTCGAGCTTTCGTCAGGTGGGCGGGCTTCGAATTGGACGAGTCTCATTGGCAGTGAAAAGACCAAAACCGCGTTTCGATCGGAAGCGTGGGGTAACTCAAATGGTTCATATGCGAGTCGTGTTCTCGAGCGGGTCGGGGTGCGAAAATTCCAGCGTGCTCTGGTCTGATTTTCGCGTTACATACAGGTCAAGTAGCTAACGAGCGAGTGAAATTAGTATCAGGGCAATTCCGAGCGGGAGATACACCGGGCCCAGACCAGCGGTACATGAATTGACTCCGCCATCAGGTGTATAGGACACTGTAACGCCAGTAAACCCTTCGAGTTCGTAGCCGCCCGGTGGTCCATCAGGTCCGTATCCTACATCACTACACGTCGTCCAAAAGAACGGTGGACTGATGATGACAAGAAAGACCCCGAGAAAAAGCAGTCTCCGCCTTGTCTTCGGCTTCATACTACAGCTTTCAATTCGAGAGTAAGAGAATCTTCTGCTGCTTGTTACGTTCGCACCTAGACGTAACACGACCGCAAGTATTGCTCACTGAGTAGCGACTGGACGAGCGGAGAGGTTTCGAACGCACTGGAGATTGTACGCCGAGTCGAGGACGGGCGATCGGATCGCGACTGCGACCCGATGTTTGCACGCCCCTTGATGGTGTTCGTCTGCTGGGCACGTGCAGCTGTCCGGTAAGCCGTCGGCGATCCTCACGAGGTACTCGTGGTCGCTCGGATTTTCGTGGCTCGCGTTGCGAACGAGCACGCCCTGTTCGACCAGTTCAAACTCGAAGGCTTCGTACTGAGCCCGTCGGAGCGTCCGTTCGGTCATGTCGAGTCGGTCAAGTGGATGTGCTGGCATGGTTGTGTTACTGTCTCTCAGCGCCCGTGAGCGGTGCTGTAGGCGAAGGGAGTGAACACACAGATCGATCACTCACAGTCGGTGCAGATCAGCGGCAGGTCGAATTTCTCGGCGGTTTCGCAGCGGTCTGTCTCGACCACTCCAACCCGTCCGCAGAAATCACAGCTCGTGGTCATCTCCTCTGGATCAGCGAACATCTCGACGCGGGAACTAGCTGACCCGGAGTCAAGGGTCAGCGTTGGTTCGGGGGTGAACTCTGCGACGATCGGATCTGAAGCTTCGCTGGCGGTGATCATCTCGACTCTCTCAGCGCTCAAGAGAGCGATCAACACCAGGAGCAGGAGCTTACTCGCGAAGTGTAGCGCGTGTTTCTTCGATCCACTGGGCTTCTGCCGACCTGATTTGGTCGCGAAGCTCCTCGCATTGGCTCTCTGCCTCTGCGTGATCACAGCGTGCCCGTTCAAGCATCGCCTCGAGCGTGTCGAGTGACTTCTCGGCGTATACAGGATCGGGATCGGGGACGTCGTAGCCATACCGACTGGTGAACTCGAAGCGAGCCCGAAGCGTGTCCTCGATCGCCCGGATTCGTCCGTCCAGTGGCCCGGACACGCCAGTCAGGCGCTGCATCATCGCGTACTCGCGTCGACGCGCCAGTTGCTCCTCAGTGGGGGTGTGCTCGTCGATGGTGTTCACCTGCTCAACGGCGCCCCCGATCTCGATACTCTCCTCGGCAAGATACTCGCGGGCCGTATCGGCAACGAACACGCGGAGGTTCTCGGCTGGGATCGTCCGCAGCTCTGGGTGCAACGGGACAGCCAGTAAACCGAGCTTCCACTCGAGGAACCGGTCACGGGCGTTCACAGCGCGAATCCCACCAGTGCCAAACCGAGGAGAGGGCTCCCCAGCGTCGTCGGTGGCATGCTCGATCCGTGTCTCCCAGCAGAGTGCTCGCTGCACGCCGCTCAGGTCGCTCTGGGCGGCCACGTACAGGTGGAAGTAGCCGTAGGGCTCATTGGCGTCTTCACGTTCTGTGACCCACTGGTCGATCGTTTCCGAGTGGAGGATGTCGATCTGGGCGTCGTCTGTTGAGCTCCGATGAGCGGAGCGATCGCTCGTCGCCTCGTCAGCAGTACGGCTGTCGGATTCGTCTCGATTAGCCGTGCTGAAGGTGGTTTGTTCGCTCATGGGTCCTGGGTGTGTCTCAATTGATAGCGATTGGTCCGCTCCTGGTCGGTGTTCGACGCAGAACGCGCTCGTATGCTGTCACTGACCATCTTTATCTTTCCCTCCGCCCCTCTTTGAGGGGGGAATAACACCATCTGCGGAATGGCCAGGGTCGGCTGGTTCCCGAGTTGCCTCACGCTGCCGGGACTCCTCTACCCCGTGGGGTGACTACAGAAAGGGCATAGTGTGATGACTCGTGAGTCGTCCTATGCAGATTCGTCGCGAAATTGGAGAATATCGACAGACACAGGAAGGTTCTCGAAGTCATCGTCGGCCCCGACGACGAGCGTCGCATCGTCATCACAGGCTTGAGCAACAGCAAACGCATCACCCAGTGAGAGCCCACCGGGCGCTTTAATCCGACCAGCTTGCTCCCAGCTAGCGTCTTCGATCCGGATCCCAGCACGCTCGAGCATTGTAATGTCGTAGAGCCCCTCAGCGATGTCCCTCGTGATCGGTTTTGTGTCTCCCCTCGATGCAGCCAAGAGTCGTGCATTCAGGTACACGATCTCTGCGGCGTTCGCGTCGGCGATGATCCCCTCACTCTCTCCAGTGGTCGCCTCTTCCAGGAGTTTGTCGACCCGTTCATGCCCAGGCTCTTCGTGTAACCAGGCGATGATCGGCTCTGTGTCGAAGACGTAGGTCGTCACAGATCGGATCCGTTCTCAGACTTCAAGCCGTGATTTCGTTCATCCGCTCGTTCCTGTTCTTCCTCCTCTGTGTTCCACTCTTGGAGCTTCGCGAGTGCCTCGCCTTCTTCGAGCGCATCACCGTGTCGACCTGCGAGTTCTTCGAGCGAGCGCAACGGTTTCACGATAATACTGTCATCGACCGAGATCATCACGACCTCGTCTGGAGCGTCGATTCCGAGCCGCTCACGCCATTCTTTCGGCAGTGTTGCCTGACCGCGCTGGGTCACGCGAACGAATTTCCGTGTTTCATCGTTGACTGCCATATCATTGATTGGGACGTCCTGAACAATGATAACGGTGTCGCTAGTGCCCTCCTCAAACGTGAGTGTCTCTTGGGAGCAGAAGTGACAGTTGCACTTCTCGAAGGGGATTTCCTCGGCACTTTCGGTGACCCCTCGGTCGCGAAGATCGTCAAGGATCTCCGCTTCAGTTTTCTTCTCACCCATCGTGATCACCGTCATCCTCAGCGGGATCGACCCGGATGGTGAGCTGGCAGATCGGGCACTCGAGGACGAGTGGCGAGGCCGTTCGAATCGTGAGAAACGTCGGGTCGTGCGACCGGGACGTCCCCAAGCACTGCACTCGAGGGACCGACGTCGTCGTGCGGTGAGGCGGCTCGTGGGCAGGGGTTGAACACTGGTGTTGCATCTGAGGGTCCTCGTCAGGACGAGTTGATCGCGTCGTCCCTCTGCCCTCTCCGGGGGACGAACATCACCACCGGCTGGCCGTTCGTGCGACCGTGCAGCCACTGATTTGATAGGAGACTTGGTCTGGTTGAGTTACCCCACGAGTGCTGATCACCCCTCGGTCGTGGGGTAACTATACTCACCCTCGTTCTCTGGTTCCCGATTCCATGCTGGCTCCCACTCACAGTCGTCGTGAACGTGGTCTGCGCGCGCCGAAAACCAGTGCTGGTGGTAACCAGTGTTCTCGGTCCCAAGCCACTTTCCGGAAGCGACCGGACCATACTCCTCCGTTTCGGGGATGTTTTCCCCATCATCGACAGACCAGGTGTACGCGCCGTCGAACTCCGCGATGAACCCCTGATCACCCGCTGGTTCCCGAAGCGTGCATTTCGTGTTGCAGTGCCTGCAGAACACGCCCTGGTACACGAGGTGGGTCCACTCGTCGGACCCACAGACTGGACAGTTCACAACGTCGAACGCGCCACTGTAGCGGTCTTCGGTTTCGACGATTCCCATGCTGATCACCCCTCGCGTTCGTCTGGCTCGATGCGGGTGATCCGTCCAATGTTCCCGTGAGCGCCGGCCAGCACCTGTGGGACGTGCTCGAGCATCGTGATGTCGGTGACGATCGTGGTCCCGTCTTTCTGGAGGACGACCACGCCACTCTCGTGGATCCAGACGGAGACGCCGATGCCCCAGTGATGCCACCGATCTGCTGAGAGGGGTGCTGACGGACGTGACAGGCACTCCTCACCGTGTTCGATGGCAGCCCGAACGCCGTTTCGGAGCTCCCACACCTGCGACTCGGTCAACGTCTCCCCAGAGGCCTCAGCACTGTCGACGTGGGCCAACAAGTCGGCGACCATCATGTCCCACCCCCGGTGTCGGTTGTCGTCGGTAGCTGTGCTCCTGCGAGTTCGTTTGTGTGAACCATCTCTGAAACCCTCCACCCCTCTCTGAGGGACGACCAACGCCACTGGCGTCCGCTGCTCGGTCGAGAGAGCGGCGTGCCGACGCTGTCTGGAGGGTCACGATCTCGGGAGAAGGCACCGTGGAGTAATGGCTAGTCGTCGGCAGTTTCACCGTCGTCGGCGACTGTCTGGGGTGTCTCGTACTGGGTGACAGTCGGCTGGTTCGTCGGAAGCAGCAGGTGCTTCACGAGTGCTTTGCCGAGACAAACCGGCACAGCGTTCCCGATCTGCTTCGTGGTCTGAGTCTTGTTCCCAGCGAACTCGTACGTTTCGGGAAAGCCTTGCGCTGCAGCAAGCTCCCGTGGTTGAAGCATCCGGTAGCGGAGGTCGAGTCCCCACGGGTAGCAGTCTGGGATACACAGCGCGTGACGGTCTTTCGTCGTCACCGTCGGGAGCGGCTCGTCAAGTGACTCCACGTCGGAATTCCCATAGTATTCTACCAGGAACGGGCGAGCAAGGTACGGATCAGAACCCGTCGCGGTGATCGTCGGGTACGGCTCCTCGATCTCGTGCGTCCGGGGACACTGCCCTTCTCGTTCGCTCTTGTACGGGACGAGAAACGGCCAGACGAGGTGGCCGTCGTGGTTTTTCGCTGTCACCGTGTGGAGCGGACGCTCGTCCGGCTCGTACGTGGAGTTGCTGTGCAGCCCTCGGAACGCGCCGTTTCGTGGAAGAACGAACGGGTCAGCGTGGATACAAGGGATCGCCCCCCGCGTGGCGATCGTCGAGACGGGGCTTTCCGTGGCGTCCTTCGCTAATGCGTTCGAGTGCTGTCCCATCACCATCGTCGTCGAGAGCTCGGTCTCATCGGCGTCAGGACCGGCTGCTGGCCCCTCGACGAGGAACGGGTCGTCGCGTTCGTCGGCTGTGTGCTCGAGGTCGTCGAGAGCCACCACGTTCTCTTGCATCGCTTCGACGTCCTCGGGAGTGATCTCGGCGATGGCGTCGGCGTACGGCGCGAGACTGTCGGCACAGTGCTGGCGGATGCCTTCGGCGATCCGCTGCATCGTGTTGTTCGACAGGGGCCGAGAGCGCGTCCAGATCGAGTCGCCGAGATCGCTCCAGTCGATGATCTCGGCCGCACTACGCCACTCGTCGGTCCCCGGCTTGTCGCCGTTCTGACTGTGAGTTGGGTCGGGGAACGCGGGACGATAGTCCCGACGCGCCATGACGAAGAAGCGGCGGCGAGAGGTTGCGTCACCGTAGTCCGCCGCGTTCAGTGTCGTGTGTCGAACGGAATAGCGGTCGGCCTCCAGCTGGGCCTTCCAGGCGTCGAATTTCGTCCCGTCACGTGTCGGCTCACCATCGACGATTGGCCCCATGATTTAAACTCGGGGACGTTCTCGAGGAGGACCGACTCGGGTTGGAGTTTGCCGACCCAGTCGAGGACGTGCATCGGACTCGCCCGCTGCTGTTCGGTCACCGGCTTCCCGCCTCGGGCCGCTGAAAAGTGCGTACACTCGGGGGCAGCGATGAGAATATCGACGGTTCCAGGGTCGACGACGTCCGGCGGGTGGAGTTCCTCGACTTTCGCGTTGAGGTGGGTTGCCCACGGATGGTTTCGCTGGTGGGTTTCGATCGCCTTGCCCCAGTGATTGACTGCGACGAGTTCGACGTCGCGGTCCAACTCCTCGCAGGCTTCAGCGAGGGCGGTTGAAAGGCCTCCACCGCCGCAGAACAGGTCCACGGCACGAACGGTCTCGTCTGATTGATCTGTCATCTTTCAAATCCTCTACCCTCTCTGAGGGGGCGACCAACGCCACCTGCGTGTGGTGCAGTCAGCGTCCCGTCGAGTTGAGGAACAGCGGCAAGGTTCCAAGTTACCCCACGCCGTCGTATTCTGTTCTTTGGGGTTTTCATTGAGAATGTGACCGGGACGTTCTCTACAGAGGTGAAAACTTCAGTGTGGACAGTCGGTCCGTCGTGGGTGTCTCATTGGTGGCTGGAAACGCCAACTCTGTGGGGTAACGAAGGGAGTCCCATCAAGAGAGGAGATGAGCAAGCCGGCGATACAGCCGCCGGTTAGGATCAGTGTTCGTTATGGGGCGCGTCTCGAATTCTCGAAGCCGCCTCGTCAATCCCGTCTCGAAGGCCGGCGCTTGAACGTGACCGCTGGGTACGATCCTACAAACGTCCCTATCCCGGGAGCGTAGCCGGCCACTAGTTGTCGCGACCCAACTCCAACTTGTCGAGCTAGGAGCGCTCTATATCGCTCTACATGCTTGTAGATGGGTGGTGATCTCTCGAATTTGCCAGAAGCGGCCAAACGACGAAAGGCGGTGAACGGCAAGATTCGGTCGGAACGGCTGTGTCCTCAGCCTTCCATTCCGCTGAACGAGAGGCCGCCCTCGATGTACCGCTGTGCAAACAGGTATACAAGCATAATCGGCATGGCGAAGGTGAGCGCGAACGCCGAGAACCGCGCCCACGGGATGGAGTACTCGTCCACTAGTGAGTAGAGACCCACTGGGAGCGTGTAGTTGTCCGTCCCGAGTAATGTTTGGGCGACCACGAACTCAGTCCACCCAGTCAGGAAGGTGAAAATGAACACCGTCGCGAGACCGGCGGTTGAGAGCGGGATAATGACCTCAGTGACAACGCGCCACGGTGGCGCGCCGTCTACCACGGCGGCCTCCTCATAGGAGACTGGGATCCCGTCCATGTACGTCTTCAACAGCCACGTGTTGAACGGGACCGCAGTCGCGGCGTAGTACACCGATAGCGCGAGTTTGCTGTCGTTGACGCCAAATTGGACGTAGATGGCGTACAAGCCGATCAGAAGCGCGACTCCGAGACCGCCGCCTACCTGCGTCAGCAGTACATAGAGAAACAGAATTTTGCGCCGGAAGATGAATTGTCGCCGCGACAGCGCGTACGACGCTGGCACGATGAGACACATCGAGATGATGACGGTCGGGATCGCGACCGTGATACTGTTCCATAAGAAGTGTTTGAAGCTGGACGGTCTGTCAACCCCGTACGTTGAGGCGTCAAGCAGCGTGACCTCTGGCGTGTCGAACACAAGCGAAACGTTGGTCAGCGGAACGTCGAATGCGATGCTATACCCCGGAATGATGAGGTCTCCGACCACCCATACGAATGCTTGGAGTGTAGGGTCGTCAGGGAATATCGAGATTCCGTCTGCCGAGTAGAGCGATGCCCCCGACCCTGACAGTGCTGCCTGCAGAATCCAGTAGACCGGAAACAGGAGCGCGAGCACGAGTACGAGCGCGCCCGCAGTCGCTCCGACAGTCTTGAGTGGTTCGGTCGGCGATATTTTTCCGCTTCGGATGCCCTCGACCGTGTAGGTGATATCTCGCGCTGTCTCGGCCGGAACCGTAAGGATGTTCTTGATGTCTTCAGACAGTTTCCGGACAATACCCGAGAGCAGACTCATTCGTCGCTCACCCCATCTGCGAGTTTTCCACGCTTGACGTTAATCCACATGAACGCGCCAATGAACACGACAGCGATGAGGCTCACCGCGGCGCCGCGCCCGTATTCTGAGAACGATAGGGCCTCCCGGTAACCGTACACGACGATGAGTTCGTTTGCCCGCGCCGGACCACCCTGATTGAATACGTACGGAATCAGGAACTGCTGGAACGACGCCGCGGCAGTCAGAATCGATGCGAACAACACGGGCCGCTTTATCGAGGGGAGCGTCACATGGAAGAACCGAGAGATGAGACCTGCACCGTCAACGGTGGCGGCCTCGTGGAGTTCCTCGGGCACGTCCTGTAGTGCGCTGACTGTGATGATGACCATAAACGGGTATGCCAGCCACATCTCGGTGATGTTGTACGCGAAGAACGCAGGCCACCTCGTCGAGAGCCACGCAACCGATTCAGCCCCGAAGATACCAAGCACCTGATTCACGAGCCCGAACTCTGCGGAACTGAAGATGCCGCGCCACACCGTGATGGTGAAAATTGCGGGCAGGCCCATTGGAAGAATGATGAACGACCGCATCAGTCGCCGTCCGCGTACTCGCTCGTTGGTGACGACCAGTGCGACCCCGAGGCTAAGGCAGATTTTCAGCGCGACGCTCGTCGCGACGAACAGCCACGTTACACCGAACGAGTTCCAGAACTCGGGGTCGGTCAGCACGTCGGTATAGTTCTGGAGCCCGACGAACGTCGCCTCACCGAACGTCATGACTGAGAACACACCCTCCCCAGCGAAGAGATTGGACGGTGCTGCATTGGTGAATGAAACTCCAATGAGATACAAGACGGGAAACAGCATGAACGTCGAGAAGACGAACAGTCCCGGAAGGACGAAAAGGAGCGATGCGTCTCGCGATTCGAGGAACGGTACTTCCTCTAATCGGTGTACGACGCGTGAAGCCGTACTCATGTATCAGTTCACTCCCAATTACTTCGCACTTCTTCGGCGGCACCGGTGAGCGCCTCCTCCGGAGACTGACTCCCATTGAAGACCTGTACCATCGGTTCCTCCAAGGCGGCCCATACGTCGTTCATCCGCGGGTCGGTCGGCATCGGAACACCCTGGTCAACCGCCTCCGAGTACACCTGCACCGGGCCGGGTAGTTCGTCGCTTCCAACGAGATCGGCCAGAACCGGGATGTGTCCCTGGTTCTCGGCTCTTGACAAGAGGTGATCCTCGTTGGTGACGAACCACTCGGCGAACTCCCTGCCTGCGGCGGCGTCCGCGCCATCTTCCTCCATCGCCTTCGAGAAGTACCAGATTTTGATGCCGGTGTACGGCGTGAACTGCCCGCCGTCCATCTCGGGGAATGTCATAATCTCGTAGTTGATGTCGTTGTCGTTGAGGCCCGCGAGATACCACGGTCCGCTGATGGCGAACGCGGCGTTCCCCTCTAAGAAGGCCGCCTCTTGGGGTTCGTAGCTGGGGTCGTTGGGCATGTACGGCGTGAGGTTGTCCACCGCAAATTCGAGACCCTGAATCGTCTCGTCCGCCTCGAGACCTAGGGCTGGGTCCTCTTCGGGATCGAAATAGTAGCCGCCAAACGCCTGCGCGAAGCCACTCACGAAGTACGGATCAAACGGGTACGCGAGACCGTACTGGCCGTTCTCCGGATTATGGTGGTCTTCCATCGCGGCCTCCATGTCGGCGAAGGTTTCGGGGGCTTCGTCTACGATGTCAGCGTTGTAAATGAGCGTCACTGTCTCCGCGGAGAATGGAAGGCCGACGACTGCGTCGTCGTACTGAACTGCACCGGCCGCCGCCTCAGAGAACTGGTCCATATTGACCGAGAGTTGGTCGCTCTGGTCAACCACGAAGTCGCGCTCGTAGTAGTCGCCGACCCAATCGTGAGCCCACTGAAAAATTTCGGGTCCCTGTCCGGCGGGAATCGAACTCGTCGTCTTATCTTGCATTTCCGAAATATCCGATCCCTCGACCGAGTGGTGAGACTCGTCGTTGAACGCCTGTATAATGTCCTCACGTAGCGGCTTTTCGGTATCCGAGAGCGAATACCAGACCGTCGCGGTCCCGGATGGTCCCTGCGATTCGGTGCTGTCACTTTCGTTGCTCTCATTGCCTCCATTCTCATCGCTCCCATTGGTTCCGTTGTCACTGTCGCTATCGGAGTCGCTTCCTCCGTTTCCTTCCGTGTCTTGGGAGTTCTCTTGAACGCTAGCGCAGCCCGCGAGCGTCACGACAGTGCCCGCACCGCCGATCTGCTTCAGTAGCTTTCTACGGTCGAGTGCCATGAGTGTACGAGTGAGGAAATAGTCGTTCATCTATTAAACCTTTTGGACTCTTGCACGAATATTCATATCGTTCACCGCCGTCCAGGATGAATATTGTCAGTCCATGAGAACCAGTCTGAGTTCTTCTAGATCAAATAGTCTGTTACCCAATCATCGTGGTCACTAACCGCACCATCCCAGAAAGTAATACGAAATCATACATCAACATTTCCGTAAGAACTATCCCGCTGCTTAACAATACTCATCTCAAATGGCGACCGTTACACTCCAATCACTCAGGAAGGAGTTCGACAACGGCCGAATCGTGGCGGTTGACGATCTCTCACTGGAGGTTGAAGACGGTGAGTTCGTCACTGTCGTCGGCCCCTCGGGGTGTGGAAAGTCCACGACGCTTCGGATGATCGCCGGACTCGAACAGCCCACGTCGGGGCAGATATTCATCGGCGGCGAGGATGTGACCGACGTTCATGCGCGGAACCGGGACGTTGCGATGGTGTTCCAGAACTACGCGCTCTATCCACACAAGACGGTTGAGCAGAACATGGCGTTCGGTCTCCGGATGAGTACAAACCTCTCGAGGGCTGAGCGCGAAGAGAAGGTACATCAGACCGCGGAGATGATGGATATCGAGGAACTGCTTGACGACAGGCCCAGCGAGCTTTCGGGCGGCCAGAAACAGCGAGTTGCGCTCGGACGGGCCATCGTTCGTGAACCCGACGTGTTCCTGTTCGACGAACCCCTCTCGAACCTCGACGCCAAACTCCGAACCACGATGCGGACCGAAATCCAGCGACTGCAGGACGAACTTGGTACGACCGCCATCTACGTTACTCACGATCAGGAGGAGGCGATGACAATGGGCGATCGCATCGCTATCCTCAATGGCGGGATCCTCCAACAGACCGGCCACCCCAAATCGGTATACCAGAATCCCACCAACG
Source organism: Saliphagus infecundisoli (assembly GCF_020177375.1). Lineage (GTDB taxonomy): Archaea > Halobacteriota > Halobacteria > Halobacteriales > Natrialbaceae > Saliphagus > Saliphagus infecundisoli. Next base: position 21,805 of record NZ_JAIWHV010000014.1, read on the forward strand.
AATTCGTCGGCACGTTCGTCGGATCGCCTGCCATGAACATGCTCAACGTGTCGGTCACAACCGAGGGCGATCGGGCCATTCTCGCGAACGGCAACCGATTCACATACACACTCGACGGCGACCAGGGCCAGCGGGTCGCCGACGCCGACCTAGCAGAAGCTCGTCTGGGTATCCGTCCCGAAAACATCATCGTCAGCGAACACCTGTCGGGCGATGGCATTGAAACCGTCGTGGACGTGGTCGAACCCGTCGGAAGCGACAACTACCTTTATCTTGACTTAGGTAAGAACTTTATTGCGCGCGTAGACGCCGATCTCGAACCGACCCGGGGCGACACCGTCGTGGTTGAGTTCGACCAGTCGGACGTCCACCTGTTCGACCAGGACGGCGAATCGGTCCTGTTCGAGGCTGAACCCGATCAGCACGCTGTGACCGCTTGAGACACTGTTGTCGACCCCAACTCGAAATGCGAGGCGAACTCGAAATTGGTTGTTCGGTCGCGGGCGGTTAGGCTCTTGCCAAAGGTTACGATGTTTGTTCTTGCTGAGAGTGCAGTACTCGCCTGAGGAAAGCATTCCGACCACGGTTGGACGTCTAAAGGCGATACTGAGCCCTTAGCGTTCGTTACCAGATTTCCGCGACCGGACGAAGGGTCAAAACCAACCGAAGAGCGTGTCATACAATGGTTCCCAACAGCCATTATCCACGGTCTCGATCCCGAATAAAATCCATGACTGACGAGACTCACCAGGCTATACGCGAAATGAAGGCTGTAAAATCGCAGGTAGAGGGTATGAGGCGTATTCTATGACACGCTCAACCGAACGTTTCTCCCGACCGGGGACTCCGTCCGAACGTTTCTGTTTAGTCCGTCTGTGGGACCGCGTTCTCAGCCCGAAGTTCGTCGACCTCGGTAAGGTGGGCTACCGTCGCGAGTCGAAGTGCGTGCGGCCATCCCAGTGGGGTCGCACAATCGGGAGTTCCGTCGTCAAACACCTGCTCGGAAAGGTAGCCGCTTGACTGGACGAGCGACCCCCCAGGAAGCAGTTCTCGGAGGAGACCGCGCGCACGACCGTAGGCACGTGCCGCGCGGTCGTCGTCCGAATCCGCAAGGAGCGTCCCGGTCTGCGCGGCCGCGTTGCTCCCCCATGCGGTCGAGACGGTCCAAATCTTTGGCTCATCCTGGGAGCGTCGTCGCCACGGGTCGTCCTCGAAGCGCGCAAGTCCACGGACTGAATCGGTCTCGCGGTACAGACCGTCGATCGTCGTCTCGACGTGTGCAAGAAGTCGGTCGCGTTCCTCATTGGAGAGGGTGCCCACTGCAGTGTACTCCCGATGGGCGGCACCGAGCGCGAGCGTACTCGAATCGAGTCGTAAGTCCGGCTCACCATTAGCAAGCCGAAGCGCGTAGTGGTCGCCTGTCCAAAGCCGGTCGAGACTCGCGAGTACCGTCTCGGCCTGCGAGAGTGCGTGGCTCCGAATGTTCTCCCTGACAGGTGCGCGCGCGACCGCACTGTACGCGTGGAGGAAGGTGGCGGCCGTGTGAGCGAATCGACCCTGCATGTTTTCCCACGCGTTCTGGCTGGCAACCGGGAGTCCGTCATCGGCCAGCGTCGTGTCGAGCGCACCAACCGCTCTCCCGAGCGTGGTTTCAACGGCGTCGGCGTCATCACCATCGCACTGGCGAAGGTAGGCTGCGAGAAACGACGCGACGCTCGCAGTCTGGTCGGCTTGGTAGTCAGCGTTGCTCCCGGCTTCGAGTCGCGCGTTCGCCCAGCCAGGTGCAAGTATCCCTCTCTGGGGCCAGACCCGATGAGGCCACGTTCCGTCCTCGAGTTGGGTATCGCGGTAGAACGTCGCCGAGCGTGCATGCCAGTCGTCGATGGGGAGCGCCAGAACCTGGTCAGCGGTCAGCAAAAACCGCGATATCTCGGCGTCGTCACGGAACCACGTATATCCATAGCCGCCGGAGTGTTCGAAGAACGGGTCGAAGTCAGGACCCGCGATTCGAGCCCCTGACGACGCCGAAAGGAACGAGAGTGCGCGCAGATCTGCGGTCACAGCCCGCCGATTCGGAACGTCCTCGCCGACCGAAAGCGCACGTTCGTCACCGCGATTCCGCAACGTAGACACATCGTTATGTCTCGTCAGCAGCTCCTCTACACGTGTCAGTGCCGCTTCCCGAGGGAGCTCGCCGCTGTCGGCGAGGAGTGAAACCACGGTCACACCGCCGTCTTCGAACGGTGCAGCGAATGCCACAGTGCCAGAGAGCGTCGGCTCCTCGTAGTTGGATGCGTCGAGCGATCGCGGGAACGCTACGGGTGCAGGAGAAACCAGATCTCCTAGACGTTCGGGCACCTGCCCCGCGATATCGCGCAGATCGGTCGAGACGCCGACATAATCGTGTTCGTCCCGATGGTAGACCTCAATGGCATCCTCATGGATCAGGTTTGCTAGTTGACCCTCTTGGCCATCGGGTGCGAACCCGATGACGCCCCGCAGACGGGCGTCGAGCGGTGGGTCGCCCGACAGCTCAAACCGTGTGACGTGGGCAAGTCCGATCGTAAGATCGTACTGGATTACGCTCCAGTCGTCAAACTCGTGGACCGTCTTGACTATCGCCGAGTCGCCAACGTACCCCTGCTCTGATGTCTCGGTGAACCATCGGATGTCGTCGATCTCGACGCCGAAGCGGGACCGCTCGATGCCGGATAACTCGACGAGCGGGTCGGAGTAGTCACAGAGTGCGCCTTCTTGGCTGACGTGGACGAGGCGGCCATCAGTCCCGGAAAAGATGCCGGTCGTCGACCGACGCTCACCGGGGAATTTCGTATCGTGGTCCCGGTGACGCTTGTAGTCGTTCAGTGCATGTCGCAACTTCATACTCGAAAGACGCGCAATGCTCTGCAATAAAATTTGTTGTAATATTTTCTCCCCCTTGATACCGTACGAGAGTCCGTTAATCGCGTAGATTAAAAAACCGGCGGACGAAATAGACAGTAATGAACGACCTGACGCTCTCGGAGCAGCTACGTCACTTCGGACTATCGGAAAAAGAGGTGGACACGTATCTCGCGATTCTCGAACAGGGCGAGGCGACGGCGAGCGAAATCGCCGACGTCACCGGGGTTTCGAAGCGATATGTCTACAGCATCAGCGAAGCACTCGAAGACCGGGGATTCGTCGATGTAGATGACCACGTGGTGCCGACGAAGATTTGGGCTCGGCCCCCCGAGGAGGTCATGGCGACGCTCACTGATGAACTCGCTGTGATGGAGCCTGCGCTCTCCGAGCGATACTCCCGGACCGAACGCGACGTTCAACAGTTCGACGTAGTCAAATCGCGGGTTACGGTCGTCAAGCGAATCGCTGAGTTTATTTCGGCAGCCGACAGCGAGCTTACCCTGTCGGTTCCCTCCGAGCATCTCACAGAGGTTCGAGACGAACTCCAAGAGGCAGTTGAGCGTGGCGTCCTCGCACTCGTACTGGTCAACGACACGCCTCCGAGTGGGTTCGACATCGAGGAGGTAGATGGCGTCGCAACGGTCGTCCGGACATGGGAGCATGCGACACCACTAATTCTGACGGTCGACCAGCAGTACGGGGTGGTGGCACCCGTCGAGATGGTGGCACGGTCGAATACCGACCAGCGGGCCATTGCCTTCGCTCAGCAACAGATAGTCCCCGTGCTGGTCGGATCGTTTATGGGCAACTACTGGTCGATGGCCGATGAGGTCTACATCGCTGAACCCCGGTCGCTCCCGGCGGAGTACCGGAGCTTTCGACATGCGGTACTCGATGCGACCCTCCACCTTCGAGACAACCGGCCAATCACTGTCGAGGCCACTGTCACCCCGTCATCGGGCGATCCCGACCACAAGACGCTCACTGGAACGGTAGTAGATACTTATCAGGGGCTGATTGAACCCATGACGAACGATTTTCCGGTCCAGAACACCCTCGTCGTGGAACTGGAAGGAGGACGAGTGACTGTGGGCGGCCCGGGGTCGTTCCTTGAAGAGTATGAGGCTTCCAAGATCACTCTTACTCCTCAATAACTGCCGACAATCGACGCTTCTCAGCCACCGAATGGATGGCGCAAGGTCATTACTGCAACACATAAATTTAAGAGAATGTGCCTAATCGAACCAATATTTGCGCATACACGTTAGCTTGCTTGGGGGAATACCCTCAGGTCCTCTAAAGAGGCCATTGGTCTTTAGCTAAGCTTCAACAGTCGATTGAAGGATGGTAGCAAGCTGTTCCTGGAGAAGTGGTCGTTGTTGGTGGATTTTCCGACCGCCTTCGATCAGTCGCTGTAACAGTGATGAGGATGAGTAGGCGAGATATTCCCTCAGTTTATCGAGGATGAGCTGGGCGTGCGACCGTAGTGAACCAGACCACTCCATCAGCTGCTCCTCGGTTAGATATTTCAAGATTAACGTCATGAGCCGCAACCCAGGCGAAAGCTGAGAGTGGTCTTCATTTCAGGTGAGTTCTTCGTCGAGAACATCAATGACGCCGCTCTCCGCACAGACGGCACGAATGAAGGGCCTGGCGCCAGGATTTTCTCAAACGAACACACTGTACCGTGAATTTGTCTGACCTCTCAAGAATTGATCCTACTCCTCAGCAGAAATAACGTTGTCAACCTAGAAGAGGTACTGAAAGTCGGCTATAACTGAAACACCATACGCGATTACCGACTCGAGTAAAAAGTGGGATGTTTTATTACACCATATACTGAACGTCGATCCGTCATGCTCGATAACGACAGTCACGATATCGGTCGCCGAACCGTCCTCCGGGGAGTCGGAGCGCTCGGCGGGCTCTCGCTCGCCGGCGTTTCGATCGGCTCGCGAAACGCCAGGGCCCTCTCGGAGCCGCCCGCCGGCGAGGGCGTCCTCCTTCAAGTCTTTCACCGCAAGTGGACGACGATCGAGGAGCGGATCCCCGAGATTGCGGGGAGTGGGTTCGACGCGATCTGGATACAGCAGCCTGCGGCGTCGAAACTCGGCTGGGAGGACCTCTCCTACGACGGCAAGATCGGTTTCTACGACGAAGTCGGTCCCTACGGCCACCGCGATCCGCACCCGCCGATCGGCTACCAGCCGGTCGATCTCCGGAATTTTGACTCTGCGCTCGGGACAGAGGCCGAACTCGAGCGCCTGATCGGGACCGCCCACGACCACGGGATCGAGGTGATCGTGGATGTCGTCCTCAACCACATGGCTGCCCCCGACGGTCCCGATGGAACAGTCGAGTGGCCTCAGTTCGATACCGATGAACACTTCCACGACAACGGGACGCTCGGCGACGACTGCGAGTTGGAGGGCGAGGCCGCCGACTACGAGTGCGATCTCCTCGGATTGCCCTCGCTCGACGTCTCCCACCCCGATGTGCAGGCGGCCCACGAAGCGTATATCGAGCGGATCGCCGGACTGGGCGCCGACGGCCTCCGGTACGATGCCGCGGCCCACGTCTGGCCGTGGTACTTCGCCGAGCACGTCAACCCGCTGGCCGACGACCTCGGCCTCTGGCGCGTCGCGGAGGTCTGGGAGGAAAGCGACGTCGAGGGGCTCGTGGAGTGGGCCGACACGGGAATGACCGTCTTCGACTTCCCCCTCTACTCGGCCATCGCCGATGCCTTCGACGGCGGCAGTCTCGCGGATCTCTCCCGGAGCGTCGCGCCGGGGGTCGCCCACCGTGACCCCGACGCGGCGGTCACGTTTGTCCAGAACCACGATGCCATCGGTCCCGGCGTCGAGCCAACCGACGATGCCGCGACCGTTCCGGAGGGGCGGGCGGTCGAACTCGCCGAGGCGTTCGTCCTCGCGTACGCGGGCCGGCCCAAGATCTATCGCTCGGGCCCCGAGGAGTACCACGAACTCGCCGACGACGACCTGGCGACGCTCGTGGGGATCGCCGACGAACACGCGGAGGGCTATGTCGTAGACCGCGCCGTCAGCGAGGACTACTACGTCTTCGAGCGCGACGGAAGCCTGCTAGCGGGGATCAACACGGGCGAGGAACCCGCATCAGTGACGGTTGATACCGCCTGGAGGGGAACCGATCTTTCGGACGCGACCGGTACCGGGGACCTCGTCGCGGTCGGCGCCGACGGCGAGGCGACCATCGAGATTCCCGCCAGGGGGTACGTGATGTACGTCGCCGACTGCCCGCCGACCGAGCCTACCGTCTCGTTTCGCTCCCTCGAGTACGCTGCCGAGGGCGGTGAGACCGCCACCATCGATGCCGTGGTTCGCGCCGGCCGCGAGGACCTCTACGACGATCTGACTGTTTCGCTTTCAGGCGAGACCGTGGCGAGCGAGCGGGTCTGTCTCGGCGCGAGAGAATCGATGACGGTCACGTTCGAGGTTGATACCGATCGCGACGAGGGCGAGTACGAACTTATCGGTTCGACCCCGGACGACGCGGACGTTTCGACCCTCATTGTCCGCGAGGACGAGGTGATCACGCTCCGGATCGAGGCGCCGACGGCCCCCGACGAGTCGGTGTACTTCACGGGGAGCAGCGAGGAACTCACCGACTGGGGCGAGGGAATCGAGGGCAACCACATCGAAGGCGAGATTTGGGAAGTCACGCTCGAGGACTCGGACACTTTCGCCTGGAAGACCCGACGCGGTCCCGAGGGAGAGGGCGGCGACGTCTGGGAGGGCGGCGAGAATCACTCGGCCGCCGACCGCTCGCCCGACCACCAGGGGTGGGAAGACGGGTTCGACGGTGGCGATGGCGGAGGCAGCGAGGACGAGGGGGAAGACGAGGACGGAGACGGAGAGATCACACTCCGAACGACCGTCGAGATAAAGGATGGCGAGTCGGTGTATTTCACCGGAAGTCCTGAGTCACTCACGGAGTGGGGCGGCGGAGTCGAGGCGACCCGAACCGAGGACGAGGTCTGGGCGGTCACGATCGACGATCCCGGTACCTTCGAGTGGAAGACCCGACGCGGACCCGAAGGCGAGGACGGCGACGTCTGGGAGGCCGGCGAGAACCACGACGAGGACGACCGCCACCCGGATCACCAGGGGTGGGAAGACGAGTAGGGAAGGTACATATCGTTCCCGGAGCCGGGCCGTACCAGGCAAATGCAAGGCCGATCCCACGGGTCGGGCCCCGATACTGCGGACTGTGGTTTGGCTAGACGCTTTCACTGTCGAACGAGATCGGATAGTGCGACTTCCATGGACCAAATCGGATTCTTCGACTTTACCCGCTTGTAACCGACGGTGTCGACTGGTTCATCCGCCCTTCGACAAAGCAGCGTATTCAGGTCTTAGCCCAATTACTCTGCCTCGTCTGTCCCATCTATAAGTTTGAAGAATCTATACAAAACATTTTTTTCCCAGTCTCGTGACGAACTGGTTGTAATGTACGCGAACACGTATGACAAAGCGGGCCGAACGGGCACGGAGGGGGCATAATGTCAGTCTGCCGTGAAGCTATTCACCATCGACCCAAGAGCAACCTCGCATACGCGGAGGATGAGGAGACCGTCCGCCTCCGTCTCCGAGCGAAGAAAGGAGATCTCGATGGCTGTCAAGTGCTCCACGCCGACAAGTTCGACTGGGCGAACCGGAATCTGACCGGCCTCGAAAAGGTTCGGAGCGATTCGCGTTTCGACTACTGGGAGACGTCGGTCAAACCCGACCATCGCCGACTGTGCTACGCGTTTCTCGTTCAAGCCGACGGCGAGGAGCTGTGGTTCACCGAGTGGGGCTTCGAGTCGAAGGCCGACAACGACCTGCCGACTGCCGGGACCGACCAGCCGCTACACTACTTCGAGTATCCATTCATCAATCCCGTGGACGTCATCGACCCGCCTGAGTGGGTCGCCGACGCGGTGTTCTACCAGATTTTTCCTGAGCGATTTGCTAACGGGAACCCCGACATTAACCCCGACGGGGTCGAAGACTGGGGCGGAGACCCCGAACAGGATAACTTCTTCGGGGGCGATTTACAGGGGATCATCGAGAATCTGGACTATCTCGACGATCTCGGCATCACCGCGCTATATCTCACGCCCATTTTCGAATCAACGTCGAATCACAAGTACAACACGACTGACTACGAACGCATCGACCCCCATTTCGGCGACACTGAGACTTTGAAGCGACTTGTGGACGCCGCCCACGATCGGGACATGCGCGTTATGCTTGATGCAGTCTTCAACCACTGTGGACGACAGTTTGAGCCGTTTCAAGACGTACTCGAAAACGGTCGTGATTCCGAGTACGTCGATTGGTTCCATATCCACGAGTTTCCCATCGAATTCGAGCCCCGACCGAGCTACGACACCTTCGGCTTCGAGAGCTACATGCCCAAGCTCAACACCGAGAACTCCGAGGTCAAGTCCTATCTCATCGACGTGGCGACGGACTGGATTGAGGAGACGGGCATCGATGGGTGGCGTCTTGACGTGGCGAACGAAGTGGACCACGAGTTCTGGCGCGAGTTCCGGCGGGCGGTCAAGGAAGTCAAGCCTGACGCTTACATTTTGGGCGAAATTTGGCGCGATTCGCGGCCGTGGCTCCGGGGCGACCAATTCGATGCCGTGATGAACTATCCGTTCACGTACGCGGCCGACGACTTCCTCGGCGAGCAGTCTATAGACGCCGCGACGTTCACTAACAAAATCAATCGCTTCCTCATGCGCTACCCGGAACAGGTCAACGAAGTCCTGTTCAATCTGCTCGGAAGCCACGATACCGCTCGTCTCAAACACCGATATGACGGAGACGAGCGAAAAGTCAGAGTAGCGCTACTCATGTTGCTGACCTTCCGAGGAACGCCCTGCCTCTACTACGGTGACGAGATCGGCATGACCGGCGGCGAAGACCCCGACTGTCGACGGACGATGGTGTGGGACGAAGCCGATCAAAATCGGGACCTCCACCGGTATGTGTCCGACCTCATCAATATGCGAGCGCGCCACCGACCGCTCCGGCGGGGAACCCTCTCCTTCGATAGAGATCAATGTTACGGCGACCAAGTCGTCTACTCGTGCTCGGAGCGTGACGCCGCGGAAAGAATCACCGTGGGCGTCAACCGCGGCGAGTCACCGGCCAAGATTCGGGTTCCGTCGGAAGCCACTCCCGAGACCCTCGTGGCCACTACGGAATCAGAGATTCCGCGAGACGGCGACTCAGTCTTCGAACTACCGTCGATGTCGGGCGCGGTTTGGAAGTAGGGCCGATCGGCACTCTTCGAATCAAGTCCCGCATTCGAGGGATTCGAGCCCGCCAAGATTTGCGCGCAGGACGGCGCCGTTCCGGATGACGTATCGACAGGCGTGTACTGGATACCGACACTTCGTGAACCCGGCACTCTGGACGTCGAGTTCGTCACCCTCCTCGATGTATTCGGCGAGCTTCCAGAGGAACTCCCGCGTCACCTCGCTGGCGTCGAGATCCATCGTGCCGTCGTCTGCCTGGACGTAGACTCGAAACGCTTCGTAGCCCCACACGGAGAACTCGCCGTCGTCGGTGAGCCGCCATTTGAGGCCGCCGAAGCAGTGTGCTTCACAGAGCTGTTCGACTGCATCTGGGTCAGTGACCATCGCACCGCTCGAAGCGGTCACTGCTCGGAGTGTTGCCATTTTTGTTCGCCTCCACTCCCTCGCAGGGAGGGAATTAACGCCACCAGATGTCCGGTGCGGCCACTGTCCAGTTGGGGGCTGTAGAAGAGCGGCAGGATCGAGCGAGAAGGCAACGCACGAACAGAGACGTACGCTGAGGCGCGTTAGTACCGTCCGAGGGATAAATCGAGGGGAAAGCCCGGCAGCCACAACAAGCGAACGCAGCGACCGATAGGGAGTGCTGTGAATGATGTGAGCAGCCCGGGCCCTGTAAATGAGCGACAATGAACCGGGAGGGCGCCTTCATAGAAGGCGAAGCCATTCATGTGATCCAAAGGTCAATTGGAATCGGGGAAGAGTTGGAGGGACTTCTTCCTTGCCGACATACTTGATCGACTTAGGGATTGATGTCGAGTGTGTACAGCTGTCGGCGGGCATCCATAACTGAAAACCTAGACGAGATGGTATTCTTCTCATCGAGACGATTCAGAGCATATCTGACCGTTCGATCGGGCAAGAGCGTCTCTTCTGCAATCGTTTGTTGAGTCATCGCCTCATTTTGCTCGAGAACTTTCGCGACTAGTTTCGCACTCGGAGGTAACTCTTTGATATCATCCCACGTCCCACGAGGATGAGTGTCTTGGCGTACTGACTCTGAATCAGTCATCGCACTATAGGTTTTGACATACAGGATAATAATATTTCCCTTTTTGCAAATGACGTATAGTAATAGCGTTATTCGCGGATCAAGTCGATAATGTCCTGAGAACGACGGCTAAACGAAGAGAGAGCGAGAGAGGGGCCCTTGCCGATTATTGTTAGAACGAGATATCACGTTCGTCTTCCGATCGTTCAGACGTGTCTATAGTTTGCTGGCCTCGATCATCGTAGAATTTCCGTCCGATATACTCTTCGTTGAGATTACCGATGATGGTCGTGTACAGCTCATCTGACGAGTCGTACGTTTCGTCAGTGAGAGGGCGGAGAATAGTGGAAACCGTTTCAGAATCGCCTTGGTCTGGGGCTTCAACTTCAACCTCTCCGAGTTGCTCAATAACAGTTGCTCTGTCGGCCGGATACGTGAGTTGCTCGTCGAAATGCTCTGGAAGGTCTTCTATCTGCATGATTATTCACAGTGGTTCGAGCTGCATAATCCTTCGTGTATGTTCTCTTGACCATGGATCCCCTGGAAGAGCAAATTGACCGAAGGGGTGAAACCGATACGTTCCCCCATCGTCGCCTGGGCCTGTTTCCACTACCAGACATCACTATGACACTTGGTGAGATCCACTTGAGGATAAACAGTTAACGCAGCTGGACCAGTACGGCCGGCTATGAATCCTGGTGACTACGTGATCGATACCGATGATGAGTCCCCGGACCTCGCTGTTGTCGTTGAGAGACCTGAAGGGACGATCGCAGACCGACCAGTCACTACAGGGGATGGCGACACACGTACGGTTGCTGACGACAACCCTGAGTACGATTCTGAGATGCCAGCTGTGGTCGTCGCCTTCGTCACAGGACTCGACACAGGGTGGCCTGACTGGACCGACGCTGCTCCTGACGAACTCGAAGATGGGGTACGAGACCACGACGTGAAACGATACACGTTCCCCGAGACACGACTCACAACAGTCCCCACTGAGGACGCTGACGCGCTCCGTGAGGCACAGACCACTGTCGATATGGCTGCCCTCCAAACCCATCTCGAGGATGCAGACTGGACGACAGAACGAGAGGGACTCCTGTTGACCGTCGAAAAATTTGACGAGCAGTACCACATCCATCCCACCGGAGACGTCGACGGCGATGGACAGGTCCGCCAACCGCTCACCAATATCGTCGAGGACTATACGACCTGAAGCTGCTCCCATCGTGTCTGGTCGCGTCCTCAACACGATGATACCGACGCCCTCCACTCGATGCAGTTACGGAGATTCCAGAACGCGGCGACTCCGTGAGCGTCTCGATAGGGTTCTCGACCGCGATCTCGTGACAAACACGTTCGGTCTGAGCAGTGGCGCGCGATGAAAGCGCTTCACCAGAAGCGCTGAACGTGCGAGGGACGACCGAGGACGCGCACTCGGGGAGTGCGCTCTGCAGGGAGTCGGCTGGGGAGGATACGAGCGAAGCGAGTAGGTGGCTGTATACACAGAACGAGCACGACTGGATTAGCTCGAACGAGCTCCTTCCGAACGCGGCATTGGAATCTCGATCGCCGTGAACCGGGTGTCAACAGCGCCGCATACTGGACAGTCCGCGACGTACGCACAGACTTTCACTGACGCTTCCATCTCGTGAACGCCGCCACACACCTCACACTCGTACGCTGTGACGAACTGTGAGGGCGGTGCTGCTTCCGATTCCCACGCCTCACCGCCGGCTCCACCAAGCGGCGACGAAGGATCATCGGCCGCCCCTGCATGATCGCGGTTCGAGCTGGTGTCACCATGAGCAGGGCAGGCGTCCCAGGCGTGGGCCGGCAGATCATCGTAAACCTGTGACGGAGGTCTGGCAGACGGCTCGGTGAGACTGCCCTCATCGCCGTGCCCGGTTGGAGTTGGAGGGTTCTCATCCGTGGGTTCACCCGCACTCGCACTGTGATCCTCATCATTGGAGTGTGACGGGCCGTTCGACGGAGCGACCGTCGTGACGCTGAGCTCGAGAGGTGCAGCCTCAGACACCTCCTGCTCGCGGACACGGTCGCCGATCGCAGCCGCGAGGCCGGCGAGCGGCTCAGCAACCGCTGGCTCAAGTGAGTCATGTTGGCTCATACTCTGGAGCCAGCTCCCAACGGTGACTGCAGTCTCGGTATCAAGCGTGATTGACGAATCTGATGGCATGAGTCTCTTCCTCCATCCTCTAGAGGGAGCGACCAACACCAGACCCCCTCTCGACCGCTGTCTAAGGACTCTTACTCCATCACGATCCGCCCGTATTGGGGAAGGGCGCTCGGCGTGGCAGCCTCGTCTCGCTCGGCGTACTCAGTCCGGAGTGTGGAGGAATACCGATTGATTTTGTCTTTGCTCGTTTCGACGATCACACTGATCGAATCGGCGACCTGCTGCATGGTGAGGCACTCACTGCCGAGCAACCGATCCCCAGCGTACACTGCGGCTGCTGCCACGGTCAGTCGTGGCGTGCCCGCACCAATCGCTTCTTCGTCGGCAACCTCCATTAAGCGCTGTGCAACGTCCTTGAGACGCAGGTAGGTCCCACTATCGATCGCGCTCTTGTCGAGCGTCTCAAGGACAGTAGCAACCGCGTCTGCTCGTATCGGTGAAACGTCGGTCGAGACGTAGCACCGAATTTTGCGCGCGGCTGCACACAGCCGCACGTGGCTTACTTTCCCGTAGCAGGCGACTTCTCGAACCGGGCGATTCACCCCAGCATCGGTCGCTGCAAGTAATACGGCACCAGCGGCGACTCCTTCCCACGAAGTCCACGCACCCGGGACACGCGCGTCACCAGCCTCTTTCACCAGCCGTCCGGCGTCGACGACGACGTGAGAGGGCAGGCCGAGATTCCCGCCGATCATCTGGACGTCTCGAAGCGCCTCGTTGAGCCGGATCGCCCGCTTGCTCTCGACCTGGAAGCGCTTGTGTCGGTGCTTCAGCCGGTCGTATTTGTCTTGTTGATCGCTCGAAAGCGCGTTCCCGTAGCCGTCACTGGTAAGGTAGAACGTCGTGTGCAGCCCCTTGTCGATCCGCAACTGTGTGACCGACTCACAGCTCCACTCGGCGGGACCGCCTCCGCTCTGTGGTCCGTGAAATCGCCGGGTTGGACCGTGATCGATGTGGTCTGCGGTCACGACCAGGCCACACTCCTGACAGTGGGACGTGTTGTCTTCAGTGATTACACGTCCGCCGCACTCGACACACGTTGACTGGTGAGCGGGTTCGCGCTCACCTGTCTCTCTGATCGAGTGCGTTGTCTCCGATTTGGTCTCTGTCTCCGTGTTCGTGCTTGTGCTCGTAACCGAGCGGGTCGTCGCGTCGTCGTGTTCGGATTCCTGTTCGTTCGACCCGTCGAACTGGGCAAAGCGCGTGGGCGTTGTTGACATGGAAATTCACGGGGAGAAGGCTCTCACGCAACTGCCGCTGCCAACATCGACGTCAACGGATCTGACTCGAGTAGATCCAACGAGCTGACTGAACGGAGCTGAGAAGGCCATTTCGACTCTCCCTCACCCCTCTCGTGGGGGTGAACCGACACCACGGGCGGTAGCGATCGCGCTCGCAGCGGAACTCGGCCAGGACGAGATGAGGATACTTCCTCGTCTTGGTTGTCACTCGGTACGCGGGGTGATCACGTCGAGGTTCCGAGGCGTGTCGCTCATACGGCCGGTTACAACGATGTACCGTTCGGTCGCAGTGCCGTATTGCGATCGAGGGTGCAACGACCTGTAACCGACCGTCTCAAAAACGAAAAGTGGCGATGCTGCTCACGCGTCGGCCGCATCGTATGCTTTGCTCGCGCCAAGAAGCGGCAGATCGACCTCGATCGCATCGTACCAGACGGTGGGTCGTTTCGAGTGGCCATCGTCTTCGAGCGTGATGAGGTGAAGTGATTCTAACTCTGTCACGTTACGATGGACCTGGCGGACGTCGCGGTCGACTAACCGGGCAGTCTCGCGAATGCTCTCGGGCTCGTGCCGAGCGATCGTCCGGAGGAGTTCGAGGTTCTTCGGCCGCGTGACTCGATCAATGTCGGCTGGATCGTGATAGATGTTCTCGAAATGTGGATCAGGTGTCTCACCACGATCAATCGCTGTGAGTGTCTGTTCGAGTCCGTCGCGGTCGCCCTCTCGAAATCGGATGTAGAGCGTCCGCTTTTCGGCCGATCCGTCGTCGGGCGTTTCAGTCCCATGTGTCGCCATGTGCGTTCACCTCGTCTTTAAACGTCTCGAGCAGCGGGCCCAGGCCTTCGAAATCGACGTCTTTGACGCCGCCACGGGTGTGCTTGTGGTGGTGGGTCGCGTCAGGGTGGTCCGGGAAGTTGTCGTACCGGATGATCGTCTCGCCGCCGACCGTCCCGTACTGCATCGAGTATTTGAGTCCATCGGGGTACCGCTCGGAAACCGGGACCTCCCACACCACCACTTCGACGTACCGCCCGCCGAAGTCCTCCGTGTGCGAGACCAGTTCCCGAGCCCCGTCATCTGTCATCGCGTGTTGCTACTCTCCACAACACAATAACTGTTGTTGTCTATGGCAACACGAACAGGGCACAAAATCGACGACGGAGGCGTTACCCCTCGAGTATCGCCATCCTCGGCCTCGAGAACGGCCTGGGAGCATCACAATTGCCGGTCGCGCCAACGGGCGCGGTGACAGTAGAGTTGCGGTGGCGCGCGATGAAAGCGCTTCTGGTGAAGCGCTGAACGCGCGAGGGACGACCGAGGACGCGCACGCCAGTGCGCCCCGCAGGGAGGAGGGTGGGGAGGACGCGAGCGAAGCGAGCGTGTGGTCGGACACACAAAAAAGAGAGGTCGTGTCGGCTACTCCTCGGTCCACCACCGGCCGTGCTCGGGGAACTCGATCCGACTCCACCCGGTCACGGCCAGGTTGCACGTCTCGTCGTACCAGTTTTTCTTGACGTTCCTGAGTCGCACCGTGTCCCTCTCGCTCACCTTCGTCTGGTAGGAGTTCTTCCAGACCGTGAACTTGATCTTCTCCGTCTCGTCCGCGATCAGTCCCACCTGTTGGATCGACGGCTTCGAGGGCTTCCACAGTTCGATGATCTCGCCTTCCACGTCCACTTCGCCCGTTTCCACTTCGGGGACGTCCGCGATGTCCACGATCGTCCCCGCTTCAGCCTTCACTTCGTCCATCTGCTCGAGGGTCGCGTCGATCATCGACTTCCCCTTCTCGACCTTCTCGGCCAGCCCACGGCTCACCGCCGCCCGGCTTGGTCCACTGCGCACGCTCTCCGTGATTCGCACCGACTGCGTGTTCACCTCTGCAACCTCCGTCCGCTCGAGTTCCGACCGGGGATCGATCCGCTCGATCCGCCGCTCGCGACGCTGCTCGACGACCACCTCTCGGGTGCGCTCTTCACGCCCCTCTTGCTGGCCGAACGCCGCTTTCGCACTGATCCGATCGAGCTCTTCCTCCCGAGCCCGAATCTCCTCTTCCTGGGCCAACGGCAGGTGTCCAAACTCGTTCTCGTCCCGTCCGACCACCGTCTCTGGGTGGTTCGTCTCGACCTTCGTGTGCACCTCCTGATCGACCGACGCCGCGAACTCCGGCGTCTCATCGACGACCTCGAACCCATCCTCATCGACCGCTCGTCCGCCCTTCTGTTCGTCCGTCTGTTCATCGACCGAAACGTCCTTGTCGCTTGGGTTGTTACTAGACATTGGATCTCACCGATCCTGAAGGCGCTCACGCGCCCGACACCGCGATGCCTATACATCGCGGTTTTCAACGCACGTCACCGTCCGACAGACTCGTCTGCGCGCTCTCGCTTGCGCCTTCGCGAGCGCCCCTGGGCGCGAGCGAGAGCGCGCCTCAGGAGGGGACCCAACCAGCACCGCGCGCCGACCCGCCCGGAGCGAGCGTCCAGCGCATTCCCCGTTCGCCGCGACGCAACCACGTCCGTCGCGGGCGGCGCAGCCGCGGTCCGTAGGACCCGAACGGGTGAAGCGCTGGCGCCGAAACCACATCCATTTTAGCCCGGCAGCGCAGCGACCATCGGGAGCGAGCAGCCCGGAATGGTCGGTCGCGAGCGACGCGGAGGGCGGCACGCGGTGAGCGGGGCGTGCCGTCTCGAACATACCGGGCAGACGCCTCGAGGACAGCCGGCTATCGATCCCTCCGCCTGGTGGATACACAGGGCGAGCCCCGCCTCGATCGTCCCCCGACCCTGTAAGCACCACAACGGAGTGAGGAGCGCAGCGGGGTCGCGGGATGTCGAGCGGGCGAGGGCTTGTGGAGAACGGCTCGAAAGCACTCCGACGTCGAGAAGCTACTGATGCAGGAGGTCACAGAGGGGCACAGCGTTGCATATCGGAAAAGACTATACTGTCTGTGTAGGGAATTGACAATGTGGTTGTAAATCTGCAGGAAAGCCGTCTCGTCAGCATTCGTCGGGCGGTATTGACTTATTCCGTCGCGTTTCTCATCTCCCTCAGTGATATGTGGCTCACTCATATCATCGGGATCAGCACACCAGAAGAACTCCTCACCGAGACACTTATTCACGGAACTGGTTTCTATCTCGCTCTCACTCTCATCGCCTTGTTCAACGTGCCAACTGAAACGACAAACTGAACCACTCGACTGCTTGATCTCGTTCGAACCAATCCGTGAGATCGGGTTACTCGGTGAGATAGATGGTTCGCAGTTGGTCGACGTACTGCCGGTCCCATTGTTTCGTCTCAATATAGTACGTCAATGCAGCATCGACATACTGAGGGGTGAGAAATCCGCGATCGGCCAGTACACACAGGATATGTGGCGTCGTGAACAAGATGTTGCGGTCATCGAGCGCCAAGGAAACAAAGAGATAGTTCGTCGTGTTGAATTCGTCCGTGACGAACATCGCAGCGGACAGCTCGTTTGCGAGCCAAATTCCGTGTGACTCACCCCGGTCTAGCCCAAACTCGAGTGGATCGCCAATGTCGGCATCGACGTCGTGCGTGGTCAGATGATGCGACGCTTGGAACACTAGATCCGCAGCTGCTGAGAGGAGATCGTCGCTTCCCTGTGCCTCGCTTACTTCGCCAAGGACACTCGACGGGACGTGGACGTCGTATCCCGTTAATACCGTTTTGAGTGGGTCTTCACCAGTCGGGGCCCGAGAGCGTCCGTCAACCACTGGTGTTGCAAGGTTGAGGAGAACGTTCGTATCGACGACGATGACGGCCCGTTCGCCCATCGCTATGCGCGTGACTCCGGATCGTCCGTTTCGTCCTGAGGAGTCCACTCGGGAACGTCACCGTCGTAAAATTCCGCTGGTGGTGGGAGTTCGCCCTTGATCTGCGGCTCGGGTGGATCGCGGTTCAGTGAGGCTCGCAAGAGTTTCATCCGCATCGCTTCCTCCGTCCCGAGAATCGATTCGACGGTCTTGAAGTCAATTTCCCCGGAATAGTACGCGTCGCTGATCATCCGCCGGAAACCGTCATCGGTGGCGAGTTCTTCAATTTCGTCCCGAAGCGCCTCAATGAGGAGTTGGGTCCGAGAGACATCGAGAAGCTCAGCGACCACGTCCGCCTGATCGACGAGCGAAACGGGGGCGTTGAAATCGACCCGAGTTTTCTCCTCTGGCGTCATGGCTATGTGTAGAACCTACACATGAATAAGGCTGATGCTGGAACCCAGAATTCGATCAGTAGAGCGTGTCATAGAAAGCCTCCCAAGGGAGGCCGCAGGGCTTGGAAACTGTGTCCAGCAGTACCAACGCCCTGCAAGACGCAGCATCGGTAGACGACTTCTTGAATGCGGCGGCTACCGAAACAGTGCCGTTGTTCAAACACCTTGAGTTCGAGTTTCTCCTGGAGTACGACGTGTTCGCCCCCGCTCGCCGGGGGCGAACACGAGTTCATCAACCGCCAGATCTCTTTCGCGGCTTTCTACACTGCTACTACAAGAATATCTACGGTACACGGCTAGTCACACGCGAACTCCAGCACAGCCTCGTCTGGTACTACTGCGGACTCGACAAACCGCCTTCCAGAGACACCATTGACCGCTTTCTCACCGACCTCGAACACGTTGTTGACAACGTCTTCGACAGGCTCGTCGAGCAGGCCGCCGCCCGCGGCCTGCTCGACTCCACGTACTCGATCGATTCGACCCATGTCGAAGCGATCCAATACAACGACGCTGCCTCGTGGAATTACGATCCAACAGCCGAGGAGCACTACTACGGCTTCGGCTGTACGATCGTCTCAACTGGCGAAAAGATCCCGATAGCAGCGGAATTCACACAAACCAAACAAGCGGATCAAGAGACGGCGATGCGCGTCACGCGTGACGCGCTCGCCGTCGACACACCGATCTGGATGCTTGGAGACAGCGCGTACGATATCCTTGATTGGCACGACCACCTGCTGGCCGCAGGGGTCGTGCCAATTGCTCCGTACAACCCGCGAAACGCCGACGATCCACTCGATATCGAGTACAGGGTCGAAAACCGCATCGCCGAACACAGTGAGGACGTTCAGCTGAACCACTCCATCTTGGACGAGACGTACAACCACCGGACAGGCGTCGAACGAACCAACGATGCAGTCAAGGGCTGCGGCCTCGGGCACGTTCGCGCCCGAGGCCGCGTCCACGCTCGAACAGAAGTGTACGTTGCGCTCTGCCTCCGACTAGTCGTTGCAATCACCAACTACGAGCGAGGAAACGATCCGGGCTGCGAGAAGCTATGAGATGCATTCTATGACACGCTCTCAGTAAGCATCCGGTTGAATCACGCTCACCGGACCACCCATCGTTACATACAGAGGGCTCAGGCAACGCGAGAAATACGTTCAGGAAAGGGCGAAACGTTCTGGCCGTCCTGCTTCTATTATATACCCTTTCGGGTAGCTCATACGCGCCGTTCACCGTCACCAACATATATCCCTTGGTAACCTAACATAGCTATCATGAAACGACGCGCACTTCTGATCGCAGGTGTCGGTGTCCTCGGTGGCTGCCTCCAGAACGGGGCAGAAAACACGCAAGGCTCCGACGGGACTGACCAAGAGGAGAACGATAACGGAACAGATCAGGGAGACGAATCGAACGGAACCGTCGAGGAACCCGACTCGAACACTACGGATCAAGACAACACGTCGAACGGATCAGCGCAAGAAGACGACGGAAACGGGACTGACCAGGATGATCGAACGAACGGATCGGGTCACACTAACGACTCACCCGAGAGCGAGCAGACCGACACGTCAAACGGGACGGCCCAGGACAACGCGACGAACGGGTCAGCCCAAGAGAAGGATGGAAACAGGACCGATCAGGACGACCACGACCGTGAATCACGGACCTACGAGATAGAAGCGGAGACGTCATCGGAGAGCCCGATTCAACACGAGTTCGAAGTCACTCAGCCCGACATTCACTCGCCGGACTCGCCGCTCACGGTCACTGTCTCGATCTCGAATACGACCGACGAGACGATCTCCTATGGAAGCATGCGTCCGGTCATGGGAATATATCAAACTGATGGTGAATTTTTTCTGGTTCCGACGTTCGAGGGAAGTTCGGCGCCGGAGCTAGGAGGGGGAGGCGGCGCGAGACCGAGTGAAAAACATGAGTATTCGTTCGACGAGGAGGAACGAATGTGGTTTGCGACCGAGACAATCAGCTACGGGGCGGCGAGTTTGGTGGGAGAACTCGAACCAGATGAAACACGATCTCGGGAAATCGTCTTGATACGCCGACCGCATAAAGAGTTCCCGGAGACGGTTCCCTCGGAGTTCGAGTTCGCTACGGAGTTTGGAGTTGATGACGAAGACAGTGAAGGGATCACCGACTACCAGCACACTATCGCGTTCTCTCTCGTTGCAACGCAGTAGCCCTGAAGGAGGTGTCGCATAGTAGCAATCTCCTCACCCCTTAATCCTATTCTGAGAATCCGAATATACCAGAACGGTCCATTCGCACGCTCGATGTAACGCGAGATTCTTGGACAGGCAGTGTTGAAAGAAGACAACCCACCCCAGAGCCCACGCCACGGCGAGCGAGTTTCGAAGCGGAGGCAAGCACTAGTCAGGGAAAGCCCGGCAGCGATCGAGCGAACACAGCGACCGAAGGGAGCGATTAGAGCGAGATGAGCAGCCCGGACCCTGGAGGTGGTGGGGGATCGTGGGAGGGCGGTGTTGTGCTGTGCGGTCGAATCGTTCTCTGGGAGTTGGATCTCTCTACTCACACTTCTCCTGACCGTCTGATACTGTCTGACTCCGGTCAATAATGGATATAGGATTCCAGCCGAGGTGCACCCCTCGAGTCAGTCCCGGAAGGGTTTGCGAACGAGAGTCCCGAGTGAGTCGAGCCACGTTCGTACTTGCACTCGGATCGCCCGCCGCAGGTCCTGCTTGAGGACGGCCACCTCCGAGTAGTACGATCGCGCTCCCGTGGGGAGTTCATGGAACCGCTTGGTGCACCCAATACACGTGTACTCGAACTCTGCCCGGACCCGATTCTGATGATGCTCGAGGTCGCCGCCTTCGCTGTAGTGGAACTCCTCGTAGACGAGTTTTTTCGAGACGAATTCCCGACAGTCGCAGCGCGGGCACTGCGTCATCTGTAGTGGCTCGTCTGCCCCCTCTCGTGGTCGGAGCTCCCGGCCTCTTGCGACGTCGTCTCCGCTGGACTCCGTCCGACCCTCTGACACTGGCTGGTTCCCCTCTCGAGCCCACTCGTCGAACTCGTCGCCCAGGACTTGCTCTTGATCGTCGTCCGATTCGTCGTCTGCCTCGTGCCGATCACTCCAACTCATGAGACCTCTACCCCTCCCAGGGGATGACCGACACCACCGCGTACGCTGTAGCACGGTTGGTCGCTCAGTCTCTCGCGCTCCATATCTTGTACCACGCTCTCACGGGGTGCCAGATTGTCAATCGAGTCACCACCATGCACTCGAGTCTACCCAGTTGGAATCTGCTCCCTCTCCAGCCCCGTTCCTCGAGCCTGGAATCCACTCACTTGTCCGCTCGTTATGCCGCACCGTTCTCCGCCTCTTCTTACCTCCCCCCGCTCTGCCTAGGTATCTGATACATCCCCCCGAAAACCCCGTTCTCTTCGTTCGTACTTCCCCCGCTTCTCCTGTTCAGAAAGACGCCTCTTCCATGCTCTCTCACCCTCCCTGATCACACTGTTCTCCCAGCTGGCCTCCGACCCTGTTTCCCCGCCGTTCTGTTACCCCTATCTCCCCCCATCTCACATCGTCGCCATCCACCCCACCTTTCCCCTTCACTCTTCTTATGCGATCTGATACATCCTCTCTCCTCCACCTCCCTCACCGTCCGCTATTCGCACCCCGTCGGGCATCGCTTAGTTTCTGCATACCCCCCTTATCCTTTGGACGATTTTGAGGTATACGAAGCCAATATAACGAGTTCAGAATAGATTATAGGCCCGTCGGGCGCCGCTAAAGCCATTAATCGGTGGTCGACGGAATCAGATTTTAGAGATTAAATCGATATTTTGCTCGACGAGGGGGTGAAACGGCCGATATAGACTGAATAAGGCCAATAGTGTTAATCTGCTATGGACAGCTAATGGTTACTGGGATCCCGATATTCTGGACCAAAATGGCTCGAACAGGTTTTTCCGGAGTTTCAAGCCTCAGTAAACGCTCGACGGGATGGTAGCGCACAAGTAGTGATATTCAAAAGTACAGTTCCTCTCTTAGGTATAATCGGTAGTGGTTCGTCTCTATACGAGAGATCACACCACACAATTTGGGGGCACAGTGAGCGAAGAAATTGTTCCAATGGGACGTTTTTATCAAGTATACAAATCTTGTTTCAATCATGGGGAGACGATGCTATTTTGAAAAGGTATTCCTCCTTCCTACGCAGCGAAACGAGTGGGAAAAGCGCCTCAAAACCAGTCGTCGTTTCCATCTAGCTGATCATACATGTCGTCGGGGAATGGGAGGCTGCCGTAGATCGAGTAGGGGCACTGGTCTTGCCCGATACAGTACCGTTGCATGTCGTCGTTATCGCAGTTCATCGGGAGTGGTGTTGTGCCCTTGGGGCCAATCCCGCGCTCTCCGCGACGCGCTTCGTATTTGATCTGGTACTCGGTGATCTCGGGATCATGCCACGGCCACCGACTAAAGAGATCCTGAAGATCATCGATAGTTTTCTCGAGAGATGCCTCCTGGTACTGTGGAAGCCACATCACCATCCGGACGATGTTGAAGAGGTCTTTCCGGACTGGTTTCTCTTCATGCAGGCGTTCGTCCAGAGCGGCTAGACACGGCAGTTCGAACAGGTCTTCGAGCTCGTCGACTTCGACCAGCCGCGCTCCACTACTTGAATGTGCAACTTGGTAAGTGTTGATTCGCCCACCCCGATCAATCGTAATCGACTGGTGTGCATCCTTATTCGCGAGCGTGTTTCCGACCGTTCGCGGACTAGTGAACTGCTGCAGTTGTGCTTCCTCACCGTTACTCTCAGGGTCGTACGCTTCGAGAGCGTCGTAAAGTTCTCGCGAGGTGTAGAACTCGCCGACCTGGATGTTCGGACTGGCGCTGATGGCCGATCGAAGGAGCCGCACGAGACGCTGTCCCTGGTTCCAATTCTTCCAGAGCTTCTCGTAGTGACCGCCGCGAAGCGCTCGTTCGATTCGGTCGGTGATCGCTGTTTCGTTGGCTGTGAGCCAACTGCGCTCGTCTTCGCCCAGTTCCTCCTCTTGGGCAGACCGTAAGCGAGCGAACCCGGTTTCGGCGTACTCCTGATAGTCCCCCTCGAAATCTTCGATGGAAATGTAGAGGCTGTTGTTCACGAGCGGTGTCCTGATTTCGCCCGTTTCTTCGGCACTGGTCGCTTCGTCGGTTGTCCGGGTGAGACAGGCCCGTGAGGCCGCTGCCATCGGAATCTCGATGTAGAGAGTGTCTTCGTCGAACCCGTCAGTGTCGAACTGGGACATCGTCGTAACGTCGGTACAGACCCGGCCCGGATGTGGCCCATCTTCGCTGGGCGATTTCGCGTAGAGGACTTCTGCACCGTCTTGGTAGAGCGTGGGGTCGTTGTACTCGCGGATGAGCGAAATGAGGTTGTTGGCGAACAGTTCGCGGATATTGTGGATGGCTTGGTTGCGCCGAATGGGCGTATTGTCGAACCGGGAGTGTTCCATCACGCAGATCGTCCCCACGGTCGCGACCAAAACGAGTGTCGCGGGCCGATCGACGAACGATCGCTCGAGTGTCCGTTCGCGTTGGGCCGGCTCAAACGCGGCGGTCACGAACCGTTCAACGTCCGAAAGCACCGCATCGGGATCCGGTTCATCCTCGACGAGATAGCGATCGTAGCCACGGGCGAACAGTTGGATGATCTCGCTCGTTGTGTATTGGGTTGGAACTGCGGCGACCAGGTAGGCATCTCGTTCGGAGTTACGCGGATCAACCATTGGGATCACTCAAGGAACTGCGGTCGGGCTTCCGTTCGGGGATCGAATGCAGAGCTATCGATCGGCTGGACGACTCGGCACACCTCCGCGTGCAGCGAGTAGGGAACCCGAAGCAGCCGGCTTCGGTCGGCTGTCACGACGGGATCGATTGGGATCTCGTATCGCTCGATCAGGAGGTCGTTGAGCACTTCGCGGCTGCTTTCATCGTAGTCATGTTCTGGATCGTCATCAAGCAGGTAGACGTGGACGCCTTGCCCGGAGTAGACGACCATCGTGTCGTCAGCGTCGAACTCGGTTTCGAAGATGTCGCGCGTTTCAAAGCCGTACTCGATGGTCCGCTTGAGGTCTTCGAACGCGTAGGGATAGCCGGCGGGAGCAGTCGCTTGAATGCCTGATTCTGTGAGCAGGACCTCGTTACGGGACCGATCGTCGTCGTGGCTATCGATCTCGACGTCCTTGAGTTCTCGGTCGGCCCGTGCTATGGCGATGTCTTTCGCGTCGATGTCGACGGCGAGCACCCAGGGGCGCTCCCAGTTATCCAACCCGTAGTAGACGCCTGCTGACACGGGGTCAGATTTCACGAGGAGACCGGGATCGGCAAGCGCGTACTCGCTGTCACCGAAGGGATCGTTGCGTGCGGGGGCTTGAATGAACGAGCGAACCTCTTCGAACCCATCGAAATGTTGTGCAATCCGCTCGCCAGATGAGTCCGTCCGCCATGTTGCCCGTCGGATAAAGTCTCGATCGGGACGCTCGTCTTTGCGGATTGGGTGACGATCCCGAAAACTGAGCCCGAACTCTTTCGGTCCAGTGGCTGTGATGAACCCCGGAAGCTGATCCGTGTACTCCGGGAACTCTTGATCGTAGTAGGCGTAGATTTCACTTCGGGTCGCTTCTCTCCAGATCATGATTCTCTTCTCGCTATCCCGCATCCGGCGATCAGCATGTGTTGAGAGATCGCCGGCGAAACACTGCCCAATTCTGAAATAGACTTCTGCAGGAAACTGACGGAGTCATCAGTCCAGATCATCCTCCAGTCGTCGGAAAGTTTGAACCGTGGTCATGCCATCCGATTCAAATTCGCTAATTTTCTCTTGTATCTTGACAACTGAACGGGCTGCTCGACCGGCTACTTGATTCGGAAGCCGACCCTCCTCAGCAAGGAGATTCACTACTTCTAGGAGATCACTCCGCGAGCGGAAAGCCCACACTGCGTCGGCATCGACAGCAGCCATTTTATCGTAATCATCCCCGGCTGCGGTCGGGTTGTTCGACATCATTTCGACCTCACCAACCCAAATGAGATCGCCATCAGCGTCGAATCCAGCGACATCGAATATCGTTTCGGGATCCTGCTGGTAATACCGCTCAGCGCGCTCGACGTCCTTTTTCCCCCTCAGCCACTGAAACAGCAATTCTACACCGACCTTGTGAGGTGTCTTCTCTCCGAGATCACCGACGCCGGCTTCCGCCGTGATCGTTTCATCGAGTAGCTCCCTTCCCTCTGGAAGAACTGTGTAGTACGGCCGTCGATCAACCTCTACTTTTTCGAGGAACTCGTTCTCGATCAGCACCTCGACGTCAAGCCCAGAGAGGTCCTCTTTCAACTTGTCCATCCCCTCCAAGAGCGTATAGTCTGGAAGCTCCCGGTTCATCGCATCCACTACCCGTTTCAGGAAGGTCGCGTCATCGCGAGAGAGGCCCCGTGCTCGAAGCGTCTCGTCGTCGATCGGGCAGGTGTCCGTCGTCTCCTCATGACCACCGAAGAACGAACTCCCTGCTGCCTCGTCCGACGACTCGTCGTTGCCCTCTGTGTCTGCTGTCGAGTCGGAGTCTCCGTCATCTTCGATCTCCTCGAACGTTGCCCGTTCGGGAGGGTCAGCCGTCTCATCGCCCGCAACTTCGGTCGCTGACGAAGATGTTGGCGTGTCTGACTCGGAATCCAGTTCTGTATTGAGCCCAGGTGTCCCCGTTTGCTCTGTCACCGAGTCTGGGGATGCCTCCGGTGTCGATTCCGTATCTGGTGCTGGCGGCGATCCAACACTGCGTTCGGTTCCAGAATCGTTCCACGGCGACCACTCGAGCGTGTCCTCGTGCGTCGGCACGTCCAACCCGTACTCCTCGTCAGTCCGTTCGATGACCTCCGGCAGGATCTCCTCGTCGAAGCGGTTCTGCTCGGCCACCGAGAGCGGCTCATCGCTCTCGGGATGGCCGCTGATGATCGGTAGCGAATGCAATGTGAGCGGTGCCGGTCTGTCTTCGCCGAACTTGGGACTCCCGAGCTTCGTGAACCACTCGCCAGCAGCGATCCGGTTGTTCCGGTTGCGAACGTCCTCGACGGAGAGCTCGTCGTGCGTGAACGTTTTCGCAAACCGGTCCGTGATCGAGATGTCCCCGACGAGCTTCGTGTGCACTTCGGTCAACAATTCCTCGTAGGCACCGTTGCCGGTGTCCCAGCTTTGGACCTGTTCGGGATATTGCATCACGAATCCCAGGCTCAATCCAGAGGAACGGCCCTGTGGGAGCAGCTGATCGGCGACCAACTCCGTCGCGATGAACGGCGCTGCCTCCTCGAGAATTACGTTCACCACGTTATCCGACGACGCCCGCCGCCGGTGCTGAATCGAGTGCCACAGGTTACTCAATAGGACGGTCGTCAATCCACGCTGAGCGTCGAGCGTGAGGTCGCCAAGGTCGAACAGGATCGTCACGTCCTCGTCGAGGATGTCGCGGAAATCGAAATGGACGTTCTGATCGTGGAACCCGTAGAGGCTGTCGCCTTCGGCCTCCCGACCGGGCTTGTGTCGCAACATCCAGTACAGGTGACGGTCCTCTTTCAGTCGGTTGAGTCGATTGAGCACCGCACCCATCGTCGTGTGAAACTGGTGATCTTCCTTGTCAAACTGGCTGGCTAACGACTCGTGGATATCGTCGTTGATCCCCGAAACGTCCGGCAGCTCTCGCGCACGCTGCATCTGCGTTGCCGCCTCGACCAGATCGTCCAGCCCGAACACGTCGTCACCGTGAACGGGATCGAACAGCGCGTGGATGAGAAACGTCAGAATCTCGTTCGCGACGAACGCCTGTTCGTGACGCTCTGAACCCATAATCATCCGCATCAGCGCGTGGAAGTGGTCTGCTTTCTCCTTGACCGCAGTCTCCCGATCATGTCCGGCTTCGAGCGCAGGTCGAAGGTCGAAAAACGAGACCGCTGGGAGTGTTTCGGGCTCACGGAAGTAGTAGACGTCCTCAAGTGAACCGTACTTCTTGTAGTGGCCCATGAGGTAATTAGTACACATTCCGTCGCCTTTCGGCTCGAAGAGGATGTTTGGTCCCGGCGTCGTCTCTGTCAGCGAGCGGAGCATCCGATTGACGAGTTGGCTCTTCCCCGACCCAGTCGTCGCGCAGACAAGCCAGTGGCGCGTCTGTTGAGCCGGTGGTAATCGAAGCGGGCCATCAACGGAACTGGTGGGGTCTCCTCCGAGCACCATTCCTGTCGTGTACTGCCGGCGCTGGGCGGTCTCCAGGCCGGGAAGTGACGTCCGACTCTCGGGATTCGCGTGGGTTTCCTTGGTGGCCTCGTCGGTGAGGTGTTCCGTGCTCGGGACGATGATTACGTTGCAGAGTTCGTTCGGATCGAGATGGAGGTCGGGCGTCGAACGGCCAAGACGATTGCCGGCCACGACATCGCGATCGAGGACACGGTTGAAGCAGCGCCGCGAGTACGTCCGGCTACGACGGGCGACCAGCCCCTTGTCGTATAGTTTCTCGCTCTCGATCGAATAGAACTCGCCTTCCAGGGGGTCGAACACCGTACTGATGTTCCGAAGCGTGTGCTTGAGCTCGGATTTGTCGCTGCTCGCCGAGTTCGACGGGACAATCACCGCTCGCAAATTGACGGTGAACGTATGGCCCCAGTCTTCGGTCTGGAGCTTGTCGATTAGATCGCGATCGGCTTCGGGAATCGGTTTGGATTCTCGTTGCCGGCGCTCGTGCGGGGATTCGTCTCCAGAGACGATATTTTCGAGCTCTCGAACGAACACATCTCGCCAAGTGTCTCGGTCGCCTCTGATGTGCTCAATCCGCTGATTCCCGCTTCGTGTGGAGTCCGGCCCACCTTCGAATGCGGCTTGGAAGACGATAGGGTGGTCAGTCGTTGCGAAGTGGTCGATCAGCACTGTCAGCGGCGCGTGCGAGGAGTCTTTCGTGAAGTCTTCGTCGCCTAATTCTTCGTCGAAACGCCGGATCGGCGTCATGGGATCGCCGCTGCCCGTCCACCGGATACTGTACGGTTCGACCTCGTCCGGGTGGGGCCGAGCGAGGACACCTTCGCCGGTATCAACGGGAGTGTCGAGTCCGAACGTGAGCGAGCCTGGATCGCGATGCTCCGCCTCTTCTCGGGCTCGGAGGGCATCGAGGTCAACACTGGGAAGTTGCTGTCCCAGTGGGGCGTCCCCTTCCGAACCCGCGCTGGTACTGGCAACCCCTCCATCAGCTGCGAGGGACTGATCGTTGTGGACACGTGTGATCGCCTCGACTTCCTCGACCGACGTTTGCAGCGCTCCGTTTTGGAGTGCCGCTTCGAACTCGTCGTAGCTGTACTGCTCTGGAGCGACAAGCTTCTCGGCGAGGTCGACAGTTACTCGATCGATTTCGACGGTATCCGGATAGGCCGAGTTGAGGCGGTCGTAAAGCGTCGAGAGGTGCTGATCAGTCGAATAGTAGAACTCGATCGGCGCGTCCGTGCCGTTGCTGTAGATCGTAAACTCGAACGTGAGCGGCTCTGGGCTAGTAAACGGGTTCATCGTCTGCCAGACTGACTCCTCTGCCGGACTCAGCGTATGTAAGGGGCGAATCTGGTTGACGATCTCGGACGGTGCTCGCTCGCCCGTCGAGGGGATGACGCGAACGTACTCCTGTTTGCGATCGAGGGGCGAGTCAGCGGAAGCGTCGAGGGCGAGGACGGTCGAATGGACGCCTTTCGGATCATGAACGCCTTTACAGGCCACTTTCGGGATATCTGGGTCGACGGTACGGAACGTGACCGTCCCATATGAGAAGAGCAGCCCGGCAATCGACTGCTGGCAGGTTGTCTCGACCACCCGTTCGAGATCAAGCTTCGTGAATCGATCCGTTCGGATGCGTCGCGTTCGCGCGTAGAGCGTGTCTGGAGTGAGAACGTACTCCGTCCGAACCGACCGCACCAGTGGGAATCCGCCGACGACAACACTCGCGCCTCCGAAGATAACCGGGACTACTCCCACCCACCTCAGTGGAATCACAACAGAGGCCTCCATCAGTCCGATCTCGTTCGGTGCGAGTCCGACGACGTTCGGCCCTGTCTGATAGCCAGCGAAGCTAGTCGTCGCAAGGGCGACTGCAAGCCCGGCGAGAAGAATCGCACCTACGTATGCACGAATGCCGCTCCGGGCCAACGGACTGCCGACCCACTGGACCTCAAGATCGGCGACGTCAGTCACTTGGTCGTCTTCTTCGACGATCCACTCGAGGGACTCGTGATCGGTGATACTGCTGTTCTCGGGTATGGACGTATCGGCGTCGGCTGAGACGGTCATGCGTGAACCACCTCCAGATATCGGGTGGATGAACCGAGCGGTGTCCAGGGTGCGAGCGTCGCCGGCATCATCGACAGTCACCTCTGAAATCGAGAACGTTCCTCACGCCGCGCAACGATCTGCCCAGTTTGCTATTTCGATCGCTTTCGGCGGTCTCCTGATGTTGTTTTGCATACTTTTCTTTCAACACGGGCGTCGTCTTCCCAGAGAGCAGTGTGACGTGATCCCCTCCCCACCCCTTGCCCGTCCCGAATCGTGTGAGTGCAACCTCGCTGCCGATGAAATAGTCCTCATCAACCCCGTGGGACCCACCTTTCGGGCGAAGTGGGAACCGATCAATCGAGAGGAGTTGGGGGATCACCTCACGCGTCACGCCTGCGTCGTCGAGGCGATCGTACTGCTCGTTACGCTCGTCTGCTGCCGTTCGAGGGCGGTAGTACGGGTTCGCGCACGAAATGCACTCGACTGGGCTCTCGCGACCCCTGTAACCAATGAGACGGTGTTCGCTGACGTTCACAAGTGGGCCAGGACCGAGCAGGAGGCGTGCTTGAGCCTCTGTATGCTGTCGATCGACTGCCGACGGGCTACCGAGCGCAGGGTGGCTGAGGCGATCGTTCAGCCATTGTGTCACGAGCGGGCCGTGCTGTTCGAGCGTCGTGACGGAAACTGACGTCCACGAATAGACTTCTTCGTCGGGAGATTCGGTCAATCGGATTGTGAAGCGTAACCAGACACCCTCAACGGCAGTAAGCCCGATGCAGCGAACGGTCATGTATTGGTTTCCGTGGGGGAAGCCGGGACGCTGACGCTCGCCAGGAGGGTCGAGTTGGGTTTCAAGATCGGTATAGATCCGTCGAACGTTCTCGGTCGCCTCGAAATAGTCGTCCAGACCGTTCCCACCGATCTGTGCGCGCTCACCCGCGATAGTATAGTAGAAGCTCCGTCCGGTATCAGCATCGAACTGGTCTATGAGGTCTCGAACGACCGTCTTGCTCTCAGCGAGCGTCTCGGCGTCGACGGTGTAGTGTTGATGACGAATATCGCTGAGATCGATCGCAAGCGGATCATCCTGTAGTGTCTTTGCGTCCGGGGCGAGCGTCATCAGTGGATCATCATCCACATACACCACGGGCGTCTGCGACTCGTTTCGGAGCGTAAGCCGGTCGGTCCGATGGACGAGCGGCGGGTAATCGTCCGTGTGAGATTTCAACGCGTCTTCAATCGGCGGAACCGTATCCCGTGGTCGCGTTCGCCGCCGGTTTCGAGTCGCCATCTACAGCCACCTCCACTCGTCCGTCTGCTCGCGCAGAAATGACGCCATGTTCTCCCCGTGATTCGACGGGTCGTACTGTACGAAGGCGAACTCGCACGGATTGTGATGATCCCCCATCTCGACGCGAAGCGGATAACAGCCCTTCTGGTCAACCTTCAGCAGTGCTTCCGAGAAGCCGTACTCCTCTTTCCCGGGAGTCGCTCCCTGGATGTATTCTTTCTCCGAGTCGGTGAGATCGAACCGCTCGGCCCACGTGTCGTCCATCTCTTCGAGATAGTGGAAGATTTTCACGCTCATCTGGTCGATGATGATCTGGGCGTCCTCTTGCTTCTGCTCGCGATTCTCGTCGTCGACCGTATCCTTCTCGCCGTAGAACTCCCCGACCGACTGCGTACTGAAGATCATCGAGAGATCGTAGTGCCGCGAGTGACGGATCGCTTGTTTGAGGAAGGAGAGGTCTGACGAGTGCTTGGTCATGTAGTGGGACTCGTCCATCGCCATGATCGTCGGGTGTTCGCTCCGCTTGGCCTGCTGATAAACCAGCGAGGTGAGCGTCTGCATCATCAGGCCCGTCTTCGCCTCGCCCTCGTAGCGCTGGAGGTCTAGGTACAGCGTATCGGACTCGCTGATATCGAGTTCGGTTGGCTTCGTCAGGTGGTGGTAGATCCCACCCTCTTCGAACGCTGAGATGTCGTTGTTCAGAATCCGAATCGCCGTCTCCTTCCGATCCTCCCAGGACTCCTCGTCGTCAGCGATCTCGTCGCGAACGAACTGGTCCGGGTCGTTCACCATGTCCTCGAGTACCTGGATGGCGTCGGTGATCGTCGGACTCGGGCGGTCGTGGGTGGCAGGGGCTTCGGTGATCCCCGCTCGGTCAAACGCTACCTCGATTGCCTTCTGCCACGTTCCCTTCTTGTCCGTGAGATCCAGATCCTCGAGCCGATAGTACGTCTGGATGAACGTCATTCCCCGGCGCTTGACGTCCTTGAGTGGGGTCGACTCGCCGATCCGTTTCAGCTTCTCCTCGGGCACTGCTTCGATCTCGAGGGGGTTGATTGGCGTTTCTCCACCGATCACGACGTGGTTGCCATCGAAGATCTCACAGAGTCCCGTAAACTCGCGAACCGGGTCGATGAGAACCATCCGCGTCTCCGGATTTTGGATCTTGTGTCGAAGCAGGAACGTCTTCAGGGTGGTTGTCTTCCCCGAGCCGATCTTGCCGAAGATCCCCATGTTGTAGCCCGTACTTCGGCTGAACAGATCGAGGACCGTCGGTTCGCACCGATCGGCATGGGTTCCAATCTCGACGCCGCCCGGCTCGATCAGGTTCTCGGAAGTCCACGGGATGAGCGCTGCGAGCCCATTGCTCGTCATAGTTACTTCCTCCCCCGTGTCGTCCTTCGCAAGCGGGGCGGCCGTCTGGTAGCCCTCGACCTGATGGTATTTCATCTCCTTCGCGTCGGCGTTCAACTCGCGAAGGCTCGTCCGGACGGAGCGAATGGCCTTCTTCAGAAGCTTCGGCGAAGGAGCTCGAAGCTCGATATACGTTGTACTCTCGAAGAGTCCCGTGTCGGGTTGCTCGACGGACTCTTTGATGTCGCGGGCGGCCTCGTAGCTCTGCCTGTAACGCTCGGCAAAGGGGCTGTTTTTCTCCTCGGCATTCGCCGTCTTCTGCTCCATCGCATCGACCTGACTCTTCAACTCCCGACGCTTGTTATCGACGTCGAGACCCTGGAAGTGCGTCGAGGTCGTGGCTCGAACCCCTGGTTCATCGAAGTTCAAGATTGGCTCGAGCATTCCGAGTGGAGGACGTCCCGGCCAGTCACGGATCGCTAGCGTTGTCGAGTACGTATCATCGTCGAGAACGACGTAGCGCGGGCTCTCGGAAGGGTTGATTGAGTCCGGCGAGAGGAGTGACTGGTAGCGCCACTCAAGTTCGTCCTCGTCGGTCACGATCCCGACGGTCGCACCGTTGTTTAACGCCTCGGGCTCGTACTCAATCTCGGAAAACTCGCTGTCGTCGTCTTCGCCTTCCTCTTTCCCCTCTTGGTCGTCGGTGTCGTCGCCCTGCTCGCCGTCGTCTGCTCCTCGATCGTCGTCGGGGCGGCGGTCGCTGTCGGGACGGTCCTCCGGGTCGGGACTGGGACCGAAGTCGCTCCTGGGTCTTTCGTCTCCTTTCTGGCCGTCCCCGCTGATCTGCTCACGGAGCAACGTGGAGAGATCACTGCCACCGCCACGGGTTGAACTTCGACTCCGCCCTCGGTCCTTCCGATCATGCTCTCGGTCCTGACTCTGCTCTTGATCCTGCCCGACGACCGTCCCACCGTCCGGGGCTGTCGCCGACGCGGAGACTCCTGGGGCCGCTTCACGCCGTGATCTGGTGTTTCCCGGGTCTGGGCGATCCGTGGTGAGATGGCTATAGTCGAGGTCGTGCTCGGGATCACCGGATTCCTCGTCGTCTACCGGCACCGGACACTGGCGAACGAGCGACGTGAAATCCTCGTACTCGTAGACGTCGTCGCCTCGGTAGTAGTCCGCGAGCACTTTCGAAAATGCCGACGACGACAAGGGGACGGCCGTAATGTCCGAATCAACCGAGCGGGCGAGCTCCGCCACCTCGTTCAAGCGCATCTCAAGCTTTTCGACCATCTCCTGGAGGTGCTCTTCGGAGCCCTCACGCTCTGCAAGCCGCTTTGCCGTCACGAACTTCCCGAGGATTGGCACCGCTGCGAGCCCCTCGTCGTCCACCGAAATAACGACGTCCTCGGGATCGACAGCGACGATGAAATAGTACTCGCGGGTCATCGTCGTCTCCTGTAAGACGCTCACCGTCCACGCTCGTTCCTCGCAAATGTCCGTGAGAACGTTCCGGGTGAGTGTCGTCTGGTCGTCGCCGTCCTCCTCAGCAGAGATTGCCTGCGACCGATACTCAGACCCTCGCTGTCGGTAGGTGTTCTCCCGGCTCTCGTAATCGACCGACCGCATCGTGTTGAACCACTGTGCGCCATAGTGCACCTTCGACGCGAGCGATCGGGCGAGACGGTTGACCTTCGTCCGCCACTCGTCTTCGTCCTTCGTCGCCATGTTCGCGGGCGTCACGCGCACCGCGCCGACAAGCGTCCCGTCTGACCGCTCGACTGCATGAGAGTCCCGGTACGCCTTCTTGACCTCGATAAACTCCTGGGTCGAATCGTCTGTCCCTGATCCGAACACACTCCACTTGATGAGCGGCAGGGACGCGACTCGTCTCACAAACGATTCTGGCTCGGGCTGGCGGTCGCTGGTGGTCTCGTTGCTCATGGTATGGACGTATTCCGGTTGATCGGTGTAGTGGCGGTACAGGTCGATGACGTAGCGGTGAATCCGACGGTGCGACGGGGCCGCAAACACGAGGATCGTCGAGACGATGAACGCCAGGAGGCCGATTGCCCCGAGCGGGAACGTCATTCCCGGTGGCGACAGGACGACCGCGACCGTCCAGAACGCGAACGCCACCGCGTACACGATCACGAACTCGGAGAGCGCTCGACCGGCGATCTCCGGCTGCTTCACGATCGTATTCAGTACCTGATCGCGCCGTCGTTCCGATTGTTCAGTAGTCATGGTGTGATCTGAAGCCTCCTAGTCGGACACCTGTCGATAGGCATCCACGTCGTCTCGACGCCCGCCGATTGAACCGACTGCACGCGCCGAGGACGCCTGCTCACGGTCGCGAGACGCTTGGCGAACCATCGTCGTCCGCTCGGCCTGCGTACTTCCGGCACCTGGACCGCGCTTGTGGACACGCGGATCCAGCGACGGCTCTTTCTCGGTCGAGATGAGTCCGATCCGCTCCCCGATATTCACCGCCCTGCTTCGACTAGCGGCTGCACCACCTGACACGATGTCACGAGCACGGCCCCCAGCGCGTCTCGCCTGTTGTGGGGTCTTCACGTCGTAACCCATCCGGCTTCGGCGCTGGAGTCCTGCACCGATCGCTCCTGCTGAACCAGCCATGAGCGCGTTCGTAACGAACATCGCTTTCATGATCGCGAGCGGGACCAGGATCGCAATCACGAGCGTCCCCAACGTGAGAATCACCCCAGCCATGCCACTCGCATTGAAGCCCCACTCGATGCTGATCGCTGCGCTGAACAGCACAGCTGCTGGGATCGGCATGATCAACAGCCCGATATACGACCAGATGAACAACGACCCGATCCGGCGAACGATCTTGTGGGGGCCGAGTAAGGCAAACGAGATCGCGAACGGGAACAGGAACGGCATGACCATGTAGAGGAGCGTCCAGCGAAAGCCCCAGAGAAGCGCGAAGACGATGGCCTTCAGCCATCCGAAGAGGTAGATCCCACCGGCTGCAGCGACTGACGCGCTCCCCAACTGCGGGAGGTTGGCGGTCAGTTCCTCCGTTGTCGGTCCGAACCACGAAGCGATCGAGTCTGCCGCGAGGTGCAGGAGCGAAGTGAGCGGCCATGCGAGGGCGAACGCAACGATACCGCCCATAATCATCAGCGCCCACGACGATGCCTGATACGAGTTGAAGAACGTCCCGAACGGAAGGATCGTCGCGACGACCATGATCGATAGCACCATGAAGAACAGGACGACCGGCGACACCGCTCCGATGTAGATCTCGTCATAGAGCGCGTTATAGTGGTCGTCTGTCGGCGTTCCAAAGACACCCATCCAGCCGTCGTTATCCATCGTTGGCGTGCTCGTAGCGAACTCGATTGAGCCCTCGAGAATCGCCTCAAACGTGGATTGAGCCGTCTCATCGATCCACTCAACAACGTGATTGACCATCGCGACGGCGATGTTTCGTGGGTCTAACTGCGAGAATCCAAACCCACCGCCGCCTCTTCCAATCCCGCCCTCGTCATCGCTCTCGTTGTCATCAGCGTCGTCTCCCTCTTGGTCAGCGACTTCATCTCCTCTTCCACCGTCGAGAATGCCGTCACCACTCGCGTTCTCGTCACCACCGGCCCCGTCATCGCTTTCGTTGTCATCCTCGACGTCGGGCACTGGCCCATCGTCGTCCGTCTCATTGCCTCCTTCCTGAGCAGTGACTCCGTCGAGAAAAATCCCTGGCGCAAGCACTAGACCGGGTACCAACCCGATGAGGAGGATGACACGGAACCAACTAACTCGGCGCACTGGACATCACCCCAGAATCGGGATGCACGAAGGGACGTTGAGGCTACCGACGCCCACAGCGAGCACAAGCACGCTGATCCCGAAGAGGACGAATCCGACGGCAATCGGGATTCGCCCCATCATTGAGTAGCCGGTCTGCATCCACCAGCCACTCACCGGCAGCGCCTCGATCGCGCCACCAAGGAAAATCGCAGTGACGATCACACCGAAGAACATGAAGATCGCCACCCAGACAGCGAGCTCCATGAAGTCTCCAGCGGGAGTCGCGCAGATCTCCTCACCCATCTGAAGCGGGTAAACGAATTGTTCAGAGGACGCAGGCGCTGCTGCAACCACTCCCGAGAACAGTGACAGTGCAACCGTAACCACAAGGACCGTCATAGCAGCACGCACGCTGGAGCGCGACTCCAGAGTCGGAATCTGTGCATCACGGACGAGTGTTGCCAGCCGATTGTTCATTGACACCAGCTCCACTGGAACGCAAGTCGAACCTGATAATAACCGCTATGCCTATAATATGATATATAGCCGTAACGTATTTAGTTTTAGTTAGACCTACCTCGCTATATGGATTTCACATGGAGGTTCCATCATGGGTGCTGAGTCTGAAACGGGCGAAATCGCGACCTACCAGGGAACGATCAATCGAGAGGTATCGGAAGAGTTCAAACAGTGCGTTTCGCGGAAAGTAAATATAGATGATAAGATGAACGAGGTCATCACAGGCCGGACTAAGACACAGAACGAACGCGAACAGCGATTAGCACAGTTGGAACACAGCGACCAGGTAGAGTCGCTCACAGAGTAACAATGCCAGTGTATTTCAAGCGAACAGATGCAAAGCTCGGTCGGTTAATCGCCGTCTGTACCGTGATCGCTGCCGTCTTCTTCCTCGGGGGAGGCGACGTCCTTCCGGCATTCGTTTTCGCGATCGCTGGCGGCTTCCTGTTTATACAAAGTGACCCACAGCAGTCAGCACTTCGCGATTTCGGGGTGAAGCTCATCTACTTCGTGCTGATCGCGCTTGGAATCGGCCTCTATCACGGGTTCAACTAACCGAAACGAGAGAACCATGGCCCAGCAGGAACCTCGATCCGGCGGGAACTCCACTGATGACGGCGTGTGGTCCCGACGGAAGCTGCTCAGATCAGGTGCGTCGGCCGCGGCTATTGGATTCGCGGCACTGGCTGGCTGTACCGACGAAGATCTTGCGGAGAACGAACAGAGTGAGACAAGCGGAGGTGGGACAATCGGCGGTATGGCCCCACCCTCGCTCGATCCCTCAACGTATGACAGCTACTTCGATCGTGTTGTCGTCGCAACTGACGTCGGTGCTGATCCGACGGGAGAACAACCGATCGACTCGATCCTGAACGCCGAACTCCGACCGGGAACGCTGTTGCATTTCCCCGAAGGCATCTACAAGATGAACTCGGGGTTTCGAGCGACCGGAAGGACGGGGAATCTCGGGATCACGGGCAATCGAGCTGTGATTCGCCATGGTGAGGTCGAGGCCATCCACAGACACACGGTCGATCGGGGAGAGTACAGCGGCACCACGATGATGTTCCGTATCGGGACGTCGTCACGGCCACATCACGGACATTTCGTGTTTGGCGGTCTCATCTTCGATTGGGCGTGGCACGAAAACGCGGGAATGCAGGGTCTCAATGCGTTCATCAACGGGCAGGCTGAGATCCGAAATATCGTCTTTCACGGAACGCATTCGCTCGGATCATTCGCCAATTTGCGCGTCGCAACGGCTTCACCCGATTCCGTGGCCCTCGTTGACTCGATCGATATGCGCGGCGGCGGGCTCCACTACATCGATACGATCAACACCCGAGAAGAGCGCCGGTTCGATGACGGACCCGAGCACCCCGATTTCGGGCAAAGCTGGGGCTCGACGGGGTTCACTGGCCATCCCGATCAGCAAGGGACGACCGTGATCCGCAACATGGTCTGTGGCCCATGGCCCGATAACACGGTCTACCCTCGGGGGGGTACCGGCCGAAAGATCGTCTCTGGGTGCACCGTCTGGAACGGCGGTGGGTCCCAGATTCGGAACAATGGAGGCGACGATTGGGAACCCGTCGACTGGCTGGATGGAACCGACGACAAAGAGGAAGCCCTCAACGGGCCGTATCCAGGCTCCGTGATCGAAAACTGCCACGTACTGATCGATCGCAAGCCGGATGGTGTCTACATCGCCCCACGTGGAATCCTGCTCCAGGACGGCCCGCAACTCGTTCGTAACTGCGAAATCGAAATTGCGTTTTCCGAGGCCGGCGGTGCGGGCGGGACGTATGGAATCGGCACTCGCGGCGAAGGCGGGTCCGCACCGGCCGGCCCAGCGGTCGTCGAGGACTGCGTGATTACGCTCCACGAGGATGCGAACGCAGTGTACGTCTCGCCGTACACGAATTCGATCGACTTCCGTGAGATGCAGATCAACGTCGTTGGGTGGAATCCGGTGTCCTCGAGTGCGTTGATGGGTGGTGAAGCTCCCCGGATGGATCAGCTGACGGTCAACACAATTCCAAACAATGGATAGACGAGAACTCTTGGCGACTGGCGGCGTCTCGCTCATCGCAATCGCTGGCTGTCTCGGCACGTACGAGGTCGCAAGACAGTCGGGCCTCATGCCGAAGGGAGACGATAGTGGCTCCGGTTCGGACAGTGATTCGGACGAGGGTGGGCCGGAACTGAGCGACGATGCCGATGATCCGCTAGCCGATACTAGTGAAAGTGAAGACGACAGCCCGCTCGAGGACAACGAGAACAGCGAGAACGAGAGCAAACCCGTACCGAAGGACAACGAGAGTAACGACTCGGACGAATCCTACGAACCTGATGATGGCCCGCTCCTTGACGATGTGAACGAGACGGTCAGTAACGAGACCAAGCGAAGCGGAACAAACGATACCGACGAGAGCCTCGTTGACGAACCAGAGGCCAACAGGAGCGACGAGAACGAGACTGACGGGAACGAATCAGGCGAGGTGCCTGACGATCGCCCAGAGGACCCGGCCGAGCACGTCACCTGGATTGAGACCGATCACGAAATCTTCGAGACGGAATACGGTGATTCAGAGGTGATCATCCTCGGCGAGATTCGCAACGAAACTGGCTACGACCTCTCGTATCTCCGTGTCGGCGGGCAGGGCTATCTCGATGGCGAACTCATCACCGAAAACTCGATCGAAATCGCCGGATTAGCCACTGGAGATACCCTCACTATCGAAATCCCACTCTACGTCGAACCAGAAGCCATAGACGAGTATCGGTACGGTGTGTGGGAAGCCGAATACGTCGAAGAATAAACCTCAGACACCTCAGACGTACGATTCCCACACCCGCTTCTGATAGGCTGCAACGCTGACCATCGCAACTCCGATCACACCGAGAACCAGGGCGATCGTACCGAGCCAGGACCGGTCTTCGACCTCGGACTCGACGGACACTCGGTCAGGGTTCGTTTTGTGTAGTTCCCACACGGCGACGTTTCCGTTCTCAATCTCCGTCGCGTCCGTCTCGGTGATTTCGCCAGGCATTTCGACACGATACGTGTACCCGTTGAGGTCTGTGACGTCATCGCTTATTGATGCAGTGAACGCTACCGTCTCGTTCTCGGTGACTCTCGTCGTGATATACGATACCTCCTCAACAGTCACCTTCTGAGCGATGAGTTCAACGACGACCGTTCCATTCTCCCGGCGATCCTCATATTCGACGTCGCTGAAGCCGTCTTCGTTGGTTTCGAGCTCGTCAGCGAACTGCTCACCAACGCTCTCGTAGCCGCTTGATGTCGCATCCTCAAGGGCCAGTGCGTACACTTCCTGGCTCATTTCAGCCTCGGCTCGTACTTGCTCGATCTCTCCCTCGTTATCAACAGTCGTCGTCATCGTCACGTCCACGCACCCGCCTAACAGGCAGAGCAGAACGACCGCCGCCACCACCTTCACTCGTCGGCCGCTCATCGTCCCACCTCGGAAGGCCGTCCGTGAACCCCCATAAATCGGCGATCGATCCAGGCAACGCCGGGTGCGATAATCCCGGCCAGGATTGACGTCGCGGCCGATAGGACGAACCCACGGCCGAAGCCGAACTTAACAGCGCCAATCGGGGAGAAAGCACCTCGAATGACCCGGAGCGAAAGGACGGTGATCGCGAACACACCCCCATAGCAGCTGGCCCCATCGATCAAAGACATCTGGATAAGCGAACGGTCAAGCGTCGTCCGCGCTTGAGTCGCGATCACAGCGGCGAGCGCTGTACCAAAATACAAGACGAGCAGCAACACGATTATTCCGAGGACGAATCTGAATGTGACGTCGAGGATACCCTCGCCACTGAGCAATAACGAAAGAGTGAGAGAACCGGCGAACCCGAACCCTACGCCGATCAGCACGAACAATGCGACCGTCCGCTTCCCATACGGTGTGTCCATAGCCTCGCGAAAGAGTGCAATCGTCCGCTCGAGAGTGTTCAGGCTTTCCGACGATTGTGACGAGCCAGTGGGCGACTCGGTCGAGTACGTGCTGCCGCCCGGTGACCGCCCACTCTCCATGATTATCAGGTGTGCTAACGGGAAACAAATAGGTTTGGGCACTGACCTTGTGCAACACGTAGAGAAAAATATGCATCTTGAGGTTTTCATTGAAAATGTGATTTGCACTACCTCTACAAAGGTTGAAACTTCAATGTGGACAATCGGTCCGTCCGGCGTGTCTCATTAGTGGCTGAAAACCCCAATCCATGTTGCACAAGGTAAGGGGCTGAAGCCAGCCAGAAATATTCTTTCCAGCCAGCCGGCTCTTGAATTGCTCCTGAAGTGTACTGCCTTGAGTAACACCCTCGGAGCGTGTCATATAATGGTTCTCAACAGCCACCATTCACAGGGAATAATTTGCAAGAAACTCCCAACTGCCGAGATCGGCGGAGTCAGGGACAATATGGAGCCCGTATAATCGCCGGGTCGAGGGTGTGAGACGAATTCTATGACACGCTGCCCTCGTGTAGAACAGCGATATCGACGACCTCTATCGTGGCGTACTACTCATCGTCCCCAAGGATTTCTTCGAGCGCCTCGACGGCAGCATCCAGCTCCTCAACATCCTCACGGTCGGATCGGTAGGCCGGGCGCCACCACGCGGACGGGTGGATGATCAGCGCGGTGTCGGTAACCGTGTAGCTCTCGAACTCGGACCACGGCCGGAGACGCTGCTGGAGTGGCCGTTCGACAACGAGCCCCACGTCGGTCACGCGGAACGTCCGTGGATTTGCGGCCCCCGCGAAGGGTGTCCACAGGAAGATGAGAAAATAGAGATTTCCTGCCCAGGACAAGTCGCTCCACACAAGCTGAACGATGACGCCACCAACGCCGAGGACGCTCGCGATGACTATCCAAGCCACGGAGAAGTGCCGCCAGCGCCGCGGCCAGCGCGCCTCCCATTCGACGACGTCTTCAGCACCGATCAGAACGGCCGCCGCGTACCGGGTCCGACTCATCCCAGTCAGGAAGAGGCCGAGAAACATCCCTCCGATCGTGCTGACGATTGCGAGACCAATCGTAATGCCTGGTGGCTCAGTCACCATGGCAGCCACACCGAAAACGCCGATGAACCAGACGAATGGGAGGACAACGAGCAGCCACGCGGTGGTTCGTCCGCCGAGGCTAACTGCGAGTCCGGACGTCCGAGAGACGGTCCAGCCAACCACAGTGGCGATGACTGTGAGTGCCGCGAGAAATCCGAGATAGAGGAGGCCGCCGTTCGACGTCACGCGTGCGAAGACGAGAACAGCGAACGGAGCGAGGAGAATGGCGACGTAGAGGCCAGCGACGATTGCATATGACGCATCCGGAGATTCTGCGTTCGGCTGGCCCAGTCCGGTCTCCGTTCGCGTTGCCATGGCGGAATTTGTATACAAGGTCACAAAAATATGTTGCTCAGTTAGTGGGATTTCAGCCAGCAACACATCGAGTCGTGACCCACCGAAACGCGGCAGTTGGATTATGCCGATTGGACCAGTTATCGGAACATACAGGAAACTCTCATGCGATTAGATCTCTGAGTTTATCTCACAGGAAATCTAAAGACAGCACGTGTCTGACGGAGAAGACGACCAAATAGATCCGAATAAGATGGCTCTGGGGATTGCGTTCGGACCGCTACTAGGAGTCGCTCTTGGACTCGCACTGGGTGATATAGCGATAGGTATTTCGATTGGGATGGGTCTCGGTATCATTCTCGGTGTCGTGTGGGGCCTCACGTAGTGAACTGCCACGTGCGAACGTGAACAGCTGATGCTGTGCTCGAAGCTCACGGTAACGCGTCAGTTGGATTACCCCAATCGAACCACTTAGCGTTACGTACAGGCGGTGGCAAGCACAGCATCCGCGAGCGAACGGAGTGAGCGAGCGGGCCGAGGAATCCCTCGAAGCCGCGCCCCTGGCGCGGCTGAGGGGGTGACGCCGTGCTTTTCATCAACGTTTTGCCGAGCGACTGAGCACCGCGAGGGAGCGCAGCGCAAAAGGTTGGCATCCAGATGTACCGCTGTCGGGTGTTATATTCAGGCGGGTGCTGCACCAGCATTCGTTCTGGTGGCCACCTCGACATCGAGATGCACGCGTTCGTAGGGGATGACGGGACGTTTTGCCCGTCCGTCCGTCTCAAAATAAACGATGTGATGTTCAGCCAAGGTTTGAACATCGGCGTGTACGTCCGCGTAATTCCGCTCAAGGAGATCCGCCAGATCGCTGATGCTCTCGGGGGAACGGGTCATGATCGCTCGCATGGTCTCGAGACGGCGATCCGTGAGCAATTCACGGACGTCGGCGACACGAGGATACGAGCGGATCGCCTCGTCTGCAGGTCCGTCGTCAAGTTGGTCAAGTGCCGCGTCAAATCCCTCATCGGCTGAACCGACGGTGATCCGAAGCGTTTCGGGATAAGTCGTGTCGTCGTGCAGTTCTTCGGCAAGTTCGTGGTTATTTTCGTTCATCATCGGTCACCTCATCACGGAACCGTTCGAGATGGCTCTCGAGATCGTCGAACTCGAGTTCAGTGACGTGTTCGTCTCCGTCATCCCACTCGTGGCGGTGATGATGGCCTGCACCATGCGTCGGAACCTGTGAATTGTCGTATCGAAGGATCCCACATCCGGATTCAGGGTCGTAGTGATGAAACCGGTAATTGACTCCACCCGGATATTCCGAACTCTCAATCGCAAAGAGGCGGACACGCGTCCCATCTCGGAGTTGTGTCTCGGTGTCGATCCGTATGTCGCCATCGGCCATCCCTACTATAGGACACCACCCAATAGGAGATAAATCTATTGCACTATAGCCTATTATACCATACTTCAACTTGGACTATTTCTGGCGTTACGTACAGGGAGCTCAAATACCGATTGTTACGTCCAGAGGGACTACTTATTGAACGTCGGCATCTTCTATCTTGGTTATCTCAATTCGCCGATCTCGTTGGTCAGAGGTTGAGGCGGGATTAATAGTCACGATATAGCCGTTCTGTGAATACTCTCCGTCACCCTTCTCTGGGCAAATATTGAAAGTTTCGTCAAAGGAAACGCCGATACCTCGGATACAGAAGGAATCAGAAGTGATATCTCCGACTTTGGCAAGTATGCCTGGAGGGACTTCTACTTCTTTATCGAATGTCTCTTCTTCAACTGTCGAGTGCACCTGTACTACCGCGGTATGTCGTTCATTTCCCCGGTTTTCAACGAAAATGGGCATTGTTGGGGGTGATCCCTCCGTGGACAATACCGAACAGCCCGCTATCGCAGTGACGAGGCCCACTCCACTGGTGCGAAGGATCAAACGGCGAGACAGAGAGTATGGCATAATTCTGTGTGATTCATCTCTGGTGTTAACTGTTTGTACTGTTAGGTTCGCACTCGGATGTAACACGAGATTCAATCTGAGTCACATCGAAATTATCGCTTTAAGTCAAGCCAAACAAGATGATCCTGCTGCGAACCTGAAATCAGGTCTGGGTCAAGCGGTGCTCTCGAACCTTGTGCAACGCTCCTTTGAAATTGGGGACTTCTGTTGCACAAGGCAAGATGTGAGTTGTATCCTGAGCAGGAGGAACAGGAGAGCGGATTCGTTAGAGGAGATCCTCAACGTACTGGGATTCCCAGTTGCGTCGATCTTCAATTTCACGTCGTCCGCGACGAGTGACTGAATAGACGTTCGTCCGGCGGTCTTTCTCGCCTTTCTCGAGAAGCCCCTTGTCGACGATCGTATCGAGGTTCGGATACAGGCGGCCGTGGTGGATCTCGACTTCGTAATACTTCTCGAGTTCGTCCTTGATCGCGAGACCATGGGGTTCGTCCAATCCAGCCGCAACGTACAGGAGGTCACGCTGGAAGCCGGTCAAGTCGTACATACCGATCTCTAAGATCCAACTCAAGTTAACTGTTCGGAAGTATACCTATGAATTCTGTGAGCCGATCGAATAGGCACCACGCCATCTGTAACGTCTGTTGGCTCTCATTGGAAGCTATCCAATCTTAAAGATAACCGGTGTCAGTAGTTTTGAAGAGAGCCATTGATCCGATCAGCGAGGTAACGGTCAATCCGATCACGGCGCCACCCAAGGGGGGCACAGACCGTCTCCACAGCATCGATCAGCATCTCCGCATAGAAGTCCTGATCATAGCGATCGAGGTCCTCGTATTCCAGTTGGACCCGATCCCGAGAATCCTTTTCGTCGTTGACAACCACATACGAGACGTC
The DNA here is from genome assembly GCF_020177375.1 of Saliphagus infecundisoli. Lineage (GTDB taxonomy): Archaea > Halobacteriota > Halobacteria > Halobacteriales > Natrialbaceae > Saliphagus > Saliphagus infecundisoli. The sequence continues at coordinate 66,257 of NZ_JAIWHV010000014.1, forward strand.
CTGGCCGGGCTGTGGGTTGAATCCCGCCTCCGTCGCCCGTTCCAGCGCAGCGACCGTCCGCGTCGACTGCTGATAGTCACCCAGTCGCTTCGACGCCCGATTCGTGATGAGCAGGTCCGCTGGATCGACTGTCCCGGAGCGAAGGTCACCCAGCGCTTGCTGGAGGTGTGCACAGACCGCCTCTGGCGTCCGGTAGTCATCGAGCGTCCGAATGAATTCCTGTTGCATCGAGGCAACCCACTCAGGCGTACTCCGCTGCCGGCACGCAATCCCGCGATATTTGTACTCACCGTCGCTCCGTTTACCGAAGTACTTCGTGAGTGCACCTTCGTCGCTATCCGCAAGCGGGACGAACGCCACCCAGTCGAACTCTGCTTCGTACTCCAATCTGATGCCGACCTCTTCGGAAACATGCCTAGCGAGGTCCTCTAGCGGAGTCTGTGACTCGCCTTCGATCGGTGTCACCCAGATACTATCGACGATCCCGTGAAGAAGGTGCCATCCATGCTGCTCGAAGACTGTTTTCGTATCGAGCAGGATCTCGCGAGCGTAGGCATTGATCGCCTCGTGACACTCGATGCGCCCGAATTTGGCGTTACTGAACCCCTGGTAGCCGAAACAGGACACTAAGATCCACTTGATTGCACTCGAGCGACTCCGGAGTCGGGCTTCGCGGGCCTCGTCGCCCGTGGCCTCGATCTCGGCTTTGATCTCGTCGCGATCGTCGATCAATGGTTGGAGAACATCGGGCAGATAGCCGGGGTCATCACAGATCGCATAATCGAGACCAGGGACGTCGTTTCGATCACGGTGACACTCACACCGGATCGTCTCCGGGCTGATATTATAGGTGCAGATGATATTGGGATACAAGCTCGAAAAGTCGAGTTCGTAGACGTCTTCGTGGAAGCCGACCTCCGGCGAGAACGTATAGCCGCCCCGATCAGCGTCATGGAGCGTCCGCATCGATTTGAAGAACTCATGACGCCATGATTTCCAGGGAATGAGCACGTCTCTGTCACGGGCCTCACGGATCTGGATCGCCGTAAGCACGTTTCCGATCGATGCCCACGAGAGTTCCTGGAGCGGCTTCCGAGACCGCGAGACGAGGTCAACGCAGCCATCGAGCCCCGATTGATCGTAGAAGAACGTATTTGACCGATCGATGATTGCTCTACCGGGCACATTGTATCGTGCCGGCGAGTGGCCCGTATTCCCGTAGCTCTCGTAGGTTGAGCGACCGGCGAGGCGTTGCCAGCCCGGTATCCGTCCCCACTGAAGCTCAGCGTTGGACTCACCAGCGCTGGCACTGAGCGTCGGAATCAACTCCGCCGAGGACAGCACCAGAACATCAGGGTCAACGGTCTCGAGGCGATTCTGAACGGTCTGGAGGATCGCCTCCGGTGAGCCCGAAAGAGACTCACCGTCGATCGTCAGCTCCGTGACCGGTGGGTCCGCTAGCTGTGGAGACTCGACGTCGAGTTCGAGCGTCGAGAGTTCCGAGGTCGGCGTCGGATCAACGCCGGTTTCGAGACAGTAGCGAAACTCGCGCGAGAAATCGACGTTGAAACAGCCGTAGGCACCAGGCTGGCCCCGGTCGCGAACGAACGACGCGACGGTCCGGACAGCGTCGATCCGGTCGACGTCGATCCGAAGGACGTCTTCGTGATCGTGGCGAAAGCCTGGTCGCCACTGTTCGAGAGCCATCTCGACGACGGCAGGGTGGTGCTCAAGATTCCCGCGAAGAGTGTCGAGGGTCGCCTCGGAGTCCGCATCGGCGATCGCGTACAGCGAGGGTGTGTAGTCGTCGTGGATCGTGTACGAGGCGCCGTCTGCGTCGGTTGTCCACGAGTAGACGGTCCCATCGATATAGTCGATTTTGAACGGCATCAAGCGGTCACCTCTCGGTTCCGTCGTTCCTACCATCGATTGCTTCCTCGAGCGTCTCGATCCGCGCAGCGAGTTCCTCGAGTTGAGCTTCCTGTTCGAGAGCGATTGAGACCAGGAGTGCGTACATCGGCTCTGGGTGGTTCAGATAGCCGCTCGCATCCGCGTGGCTCCGTGCATACTCGAAGAGGCGGTCGAACTGGTCTTGTTCGTCACGGCGGAGCCCTCGTCGATAGTCTGCCCACTGCCGTTCGAGCGCCCGAAGCGTGTCTCGATACGTCGCGTTAGTTCGCCCCATCGACGACCACCTCCGGACTAGACGGGGCGACAGGCCCCGGAGCCTGCTCATAGAGCGGTTCGCGAGCGTCAAGGATCCGATGCCAGAACGCGAGTGTCGTCTGAAGCTGGCCGTGCGACGCTGGATACACGAGGGTCTCGAACTCGTCGGCGACGAACCGGGGACCCTGGGTCGTTGACTGGCATTCGATCGTCGTTGCGGCACTCGCCTCGACCGGCGCCGCGAACTCATCATCGCGACTCCGAGTCACGAGAATTGGAATATCGTGTTCACGGCCACACTGAGCGAGCATCGCAAGTACCCGAACGAGCATTGCTTCGCCTTCGTCCTGGCGGAGATCGTTCTCCCGGTAGAACCTATCCAACGCGGGAACGACGACCAGTGCAGTCTCTTCGCCGATTTTGCGGCAGAGCTCATCGATGAGCGTGTAGTGTTGGAACGGGGTGAATCCACGTGCGACCTGTATCCGGTCGAGGACCCGGGGATCGGGCGCGATCCGAGCAAGCGGCTGTGTCGTCGCATGCCCTCCGGTATCGACCCAGTAGGCCGAGCCCTGGCTTGTGAGGATCTGATCGACGGCGAGCGTATGCAGCGGGCCTCTCGGTTCGCCGTCGACCTCGAGGAGTTGGAGTCCCGATCCCAGCGAGGGGAGTTCGGGGATCGAATTCGATCGATTCGAACGTATGTGATCGGACATCTCACTCCAGCAATCACGAGGGGTTCCGATAAGCGCCGGCGTGGCGTTTCCGGTGGTTCCGAAACGCTCGCTGGAGGTTCACAGATCGCCGTACAGTCTGGCGTTTCTGGGGTTAGGAACCAGCGTTTCCGAAATCGGTTTCCGAAACTCGATAAACGCGACTGCGTTTCTGCCCGTCTGCCTCGATGATGTTGTAGTGTTCCATCTTCGAGAGGTAGTTGCGAAGCATCCGACGGGATTTCGGCGCCTCGCGTTGAGTCTCATAGGCCTCATAGAGGGTCCCCGGCGTGATCTCACCGTGATCGGCGATGATCTCATAGAGGAGTTGCTGGTCTTCGATGAGCTGATCGATCGTTTTCCGGTGAAGCTCGGTCCGTGCTTTGGGGATTGCCTCGTCGATATCTTCCCTCGAGAGTTGGGTCGCCCCGTCACGAGATGCCTGGCGAACAGCCGTCCGTAGGATGCCGATCGCGACTCGTGCGTCGCCGGCGGCCGCGTCAGCCACCTGCTCGAGATGCGTTCGGTCTAGTGCCTCGTCGTTGAGCCCCCGCTGGACGCGTTGTTCGAGGATGCTCACGAGTTCATCCATGCCGTACCGCTCGAATTCGACACACTCACTGCCGCGGAGGCGACTGTAGAGGCGGTCATCGAGGCCGGTGAAGAGCTCCTGTTCGTCGTTCGCGATGAGAATCATCGCGAGGTGGGGCAGCGCGTACAGGTCGTAGAGGACGTCCTGATCCTCAAGTTGGTCGACCTCGTCGAGGATAACGACGTAGGGATGGGTATCCGCGTTCCGAAGGCGCTCGTAGAGTTCGTCGCGCGGTGTCGACTGGCGGTGAACGTCCAGCGTCTGGTTGAGTTCGTCGAGAAGCCGGTAGAGGACGCGATAGCTGTTGTAGTTGTGCCAGCAGTTGATGTAGGCCGTTTCGACGTCGAACGTCGTCTCTCGAAGATCCTCAAGGGCGTACTGGGCACAACAGGTTTTCCCGACACCCGTCGGGCCGAACAGGCAGGCGGTTTCGGAGGGATCATCATGGAGGACTGGCTCGATGATCCCCGAGAGGCGGTTGAGTTCGGCGTTCCGATTCACGACGGTCTCGGGGACGAATTCGTCCTGGAAGACCCGAGCGTCGGTGATCACATCACGACCCGTTCAGTGGGAGGGGTGATAAACGGTGGCGGGTGATTTCCGAAATTTCCGAAAGACTCTCTACGAAGACGAGAACTCACCGAGTCCCGTTTGGTCGTGGTCGAGCGGCTCGATTACGGACGGATCGTCATTGGTGGGGTTGTTGACTCGCGTTGAGATCTCGTACGCATCGAGGTCGTTCTCAGGGTATGGCTGACAGAGGTCTTTCCGCGTGTCTGGGTCGGCCGACAGCCACTCGGATTCAGAATCTTTCGAAAGGACGACCGGCATTCGGTCATGGATCGATTCCATGAGGTCGTTCGGTTCGGTCGTCAGGATCGTGACACAGGAGCGTGTCTCGCTTCCATGTTCCCACTCGTCCCATAGCCCGGCCATCGCGAACGCCGGCCCGTCTTCGCGAAAGATGCGATACGGTTGTTTCGGACCACCGTTTCGAGCGTGCCATTCGTAGAACCCAGAGGAAAGTACGAGACACGGCCGCGACTCCCACGCATCTCGAAACGTCCGTTTCTCATCGGCGGTTTCCGATCTCGCATTGATGAGGCCGTCGTCGGGGTCGTCTGCCCACTCTGGGATCAGTCCCCAGTGGTACTGATCGATCGCATCGGGTGCATCGTTGGTGATGACCTCCAGTCTGTCACCGGGGGCGATATTGTAGCGATGTGTATACTCACGGCCTGTGGCAATCTTGGCACCGAATCGATCCTCGAGGTCCGTAGCGGGGATGAAGAGCTAATTCCGTCCACACATATGACGCTAGTCGCGAGCCAAAGGCATCAAGATGCATCTAGGCAATCAACAATGAACCTTGTGCAACGTTCCTTTGATCGGGGAGGAGTTTTGTTGCACAAGGGTGGGATAACGATGCTCCTTGATAGCGAGAGAGGTCAAATGATGCGGCTGTTCCTTCAGGTATCCATCTCCGTAGGAGCTGATGGTCCAGACTCTCGTGCATACGTCTCAGCCAACTCAACCACGTCATAAACGTGAATTCCAGTCTTGAACCACAGCACGCGATCAGCAGCGCTTCCGAAGTCCTCACTCGCGCAATCCAGTTGCTCAGAGACAGCGAGCACGAAGTTGTCAGCCTCCACGTGCCGAATCTTCTCCAGTTTCGACTCCAGGTACTCTGGCGTCCAGAACCCGACGACCTCGAGAATTACCCGGCGACCGTCCGGATGCTCGATCGCGAAGTCGGGGATCATCACCTCCGCGCCGAGGTCGAACACGTCGTCTTCTCGAACTAACTCCCAGTCCGTCGTCGCCCGCTCCCACTTCTGGGCGAGCGTTCGTTCGACGTCGCTATCGAAGTGCTCTCCGGCGCTGTAATGCGAGTCCAGTCCTTCAGTATCGTCCAGCGTGAGTTCTCGAGTCTCGCCGAGTGCCTCGTCGATGAGGATCTCGGCGGTCATCTCCCACCGATCACAGAGCGGGAGTGCCGGGAGGAAGTTCGCCATTCGGATCCCGTACTTCTGGGATTGCGAAAATAGCGATGCCGGGCCATCGAGCACCGCTTCGTAACCCGCAGCGTGATCCGTACTCTCGACGCGCTCGCCATCGGCGTTGATCGGGTAAATCCGGTGCATCAGCCCGAACAACTTCACGTAGCTGAACACCGTCCCGTAGTGATCCCAGACGCGAATGCGCATCTCCGTCGCATCGTAGAGCACTGCCTGGGCGAGCGCGAGGTTGTACCGAGTCAGCAACCAGTCAACCGTGAGATCCGTCCGTTCGTACTCCTCGTTGCTACTGCCGGTTAGCGCAGTCGTCGACGTCGATGTATCTCCGTCCTCACTACTTGCATACTGCTCAGCCGTCCGCGTCCCGATCTTGACGAGTCGCTTGTTGTCCTCGAGGTCAGCGTACATCCCCTGGTAGCACTCTTGGAGCGAGATGCCCAACTCGTCGGCGATCCCACTGTACACTTCCAACTTCTGCGTGTCCTCGCCGAGTGTGGGCTGGCGAACGATCGGATACTGTTCGTTGGCTCTCTCGAACAGCCGCCGACGAATCTCATGTGGATCAGCCGGGGCGACGATCTCGAACTCACACTCGTCTTTCAAGAGCTTCGCCAGGCCCTGAACGATCTTGTAATCGGTATCTTCGACGGTCAGTTCGTTGATCGCATCCTCGAGATCGCCTTTCGGTTCGTCAAGATGCGCTTCGAACAACTGGATGAGGTCACGGGCGGTCTGCCGGTAGCACTCGTTCTCGGGGTCGATAAACAACGGTGTGACTCCGTCGTCAGTCATGCGTGACCGGGCGAGATCAGCTGTCAGCACTGGCCGTCACCCCCTCGCGGCGGCGTTGAGAGACGTACGTCTCCATCGTCTCCTCGGCGATGATCTCATAGAGGCGCGCCGGCTGGCGCTCATCCGTGGGTCGGAGAATCCGACCGAGACGTTGGGCGTACTGGCGTTTCGAGGCACTCCCCGAGAGGATGATCCCGACGTTCGCCGCAGGGACGTCGATTCCCTCATCGAGAACTTGTGAGGTCACCAGCATCGAGTACTCTCCAGTGCGGAACCGCTCGAGAATCTCCGTACGCTCCCCGGTGTCCGTCTGATGGGTAATACAGGGAACGATGAACTCTTGGGAGATGTCGTAAGCGAAGTCGTTGTTGGCAGTGAAGATGATCGCGCGGTCATCGTGATGGCGTTTGATCAGCGTATCGAGCGTGTCGAGTTTCTTTTCGGCCGTACGGGCGAGTCGTTCGGCCCGTTGTTTGGCGACGAGTACCCGCCGACCCTGTGGGTCGTAGGAGGTCCGCTTGAGGAACTCCGCATAGCCCTCTTCTTTCCAGAGATCGAACTCGTGGCTATCGACGTAGTCGCGATAGAGCTGGTATTCTTCGTCGTACTGCTCGCGTTCGTCGGCCGCCAACTCAACCGACATGTGGATCGTCTCGTACTCGCTGAGATACTCGCCGGCGAGTTCGTCGACGTCCTCCTGGTAGACGACCGGCCCAATGAGATCCTCTAAGAGTTCGTGTTTGCCGTCGGGGCGCTCGTAGGTGGCGGTCAGTCCGAGACGATACGGCGCGATCGTCATTTCAGGGATCTGCTGGTAGGTCGGTGCGGGGAGGTGGTGTTCCTCGTCGACGACGAGTAGGCCAAATTGGTCGCCGTACTCATTGATGTAGCGGTAGGCGCTGTCGTAGGTAGTGACCGTGATCGCAGTGACGTCGTGAGACCCACCGCCCAGAACGCCGATCGGCTCTACGAGTTGGTCGCCGAAGGCGTTCGTGAGCGTGGCGTGCCACTGGTTCATCAGATCGATCGTTGGCGTCACAATGAGTGCGCTGACGCCGGCGTCAGCGATCACTTGGAGACCGAGGAAGGTCTTCCCGCTCCCCGTCGGGAGAACGACGCTGCCCTGTCGTCCGTGGTCGATCCACGCATCGAGAGCGGCCTGCTGGTAGTCACGAGGTTCGATGTGGAGGGCGGGTGTGAGGTCAAGATCGGGATAGTCACGGGCGGCGTCCTCGATTGACTGCTCGAATCCCTGCTGTAGTGTTCGCTGGTCAGCGTCACCCGCTTCCTGTCCACTTGTCTCAGCCCACGTCCCAGCCCATTCGAGTAGCGCCCGATACCGATACGCCTGAGCGCGATACTCATCGACGCGGTCATCCCACTCCGCATACGGGACCGTTTCGGTGGCCCCACGAAGGAGGAGTGTCCCGTCGTCGAACTCGAGTTTCATCGCGTCTGTGAGTCCGTTATTGGGGAGGCGAAAATACCTTACCTATCGAGAGGGTGAGCAGGCCCAGTCATACGTTTCCACAACCAGAGTACGGTTCGGATCGCTCCAGGCTCCGCCCGACGGTCATCAGTTCATGAATAGGCGTCGTTGAACTCGCGTTCGCGACGCATGAGTTCCTCGACGCCCTGTTCCAGAATTCCGCGTCCCATCGCAGTCGGTCGATAGTACGTATAGAACCCCTGACCGTCAGCCGTCCGCCGCTGGCGCTTATCGACCAACCCGACATCGACGAGATCATCGAGATGGTAATGGAAGTTATGGGACTCAACGTCGATCGCAGCTTTCAGATCGGTCGTGCTCAACTCGTCGTTGACCACGAGCGTTCGCAGGATATGGAAGCGCGTTGGATGACCGATCGCCTGCTGCATCGCAAGATACTCCTCGAGCGTCAATCCACTGTCTTCAGGGAGTGGCGGCTCGGGCTGGCGAACCTCGTCCGTGGAGCGGTGGTCAGTTTCGGACATATGAGGTTGCCTCAGTCGAGGAGTGGAGTGGCACGTACTTAGTCGTTCTCCACTCGAAATATACTGATATCGCCGGTATTTATAAACGATGTCTACAAAGGACTCAGTCGAATGCGGGAACGACTCATCGAACAGCTCCCTCGAACGATCGGTGACTCGGAAGCCCTCGAGCCGGTTCAGCGCGAAGAATTTCTCGTCTATCTGATGGGCCCATACCGGACGTTCGACGTCGAGACGTTCCTGCCAACCGATACAGAGAGGGAACCTGATGTCCCGTCATTTGCGACATGGAACGAGACCAGTGGCGAGTACGCCGAGGATGAAGTGTTACGGCTTCTTCAGGAGACGCGTGACTGTCTTCGCGACCGTGGGTTCAATGCATTCCTCGCGATCGACGTCGGGATCTCACTCGACGAGATGGATGCCGCAACACAGAGTATTGCGTTTGCGCAGGCAAGTAACGCGACGATTTTTCTCGCCCCCCAAGTCGGTGATAATCTCGGGGTCGGGATCGAGATCGGGAGTGTTCTCGAGGATCTGCTGTCAGCGGATGAGATGCAAGGGCCAGCAGCCGAGGCAACTCCACCCGATCGATCGCGGCGAATGATGGTCGCGGCAGAACCGTCCGTTCGAAGCGCAATGCTCAGATCGGTCCATGCTCGATGGGACGCTAGCGTTCGGACCTTCACTGATGCAGGGGACTGCTGTCGGCTGTGCGCACAGTTTTGTACGCATATTCAGAACGAGGAACTCTACGGATCGCTTAGTCGGCTCGATTGATATCATCCTCGGCATGAAGTTGGATGAGAGACTTCTCATCGCAGGACCAGTTGAAAGAGGATTTGTTATTATGACGGGTTTGATGAGTGGTTATTTTCAGGACAGGAACGACGATCAAGCATTTGTACCCACAGAAAGAAGTACACAGCATGACCGGCGATGACGAGGCTCTAAATCATCATTACTCTCTTGATGAACCACTCAACCTTCGTGCTGCGCTTGAATCAGCTGCAATTGAGTTTCTTGACGTAGACAAGGATCGAACGGTCGTCATCTATCAGCAAGCGATTCTCATGGTCACCGCGACAGAAGGCTCTGCAACGACAGCTCAGGCCATCGATGTCGAGCTATGGGAACCTCCGGCAGGAGGAAATGCTGATGATCATGAGACGATTCTCGCAGGGTTCGTAGAAGAACTCCTCGCAGCTGTGGACAGTTTTTCATAGCTGCATTGGAAAGTTGGCGGATATCATTTCCAAACCCCCAGATTTGGCACTTGAGATGCTACTATGAGGTGGCCAAAAGCAGACACACCCCTCGTTGCCGCTGTATAGACGGTACAGAAACCCTCAAGAGACCATATTCCGATAGTAGCCGGAAACCTCCAAATATTTTGGCCGGGTGGCGATGGTTAGAATGACCAATAAAACCATAGATATAAATACGATGGCTGTGTTACCGACCACTAAGCGTATCGAACGCATCGTATCGATATATCGAACGCAGTCGAATCATGCACCAGAACCGCTCCTTCCTTGGTGCTACAGCTTCCCTCTTGTTATTGGGCCTTCTTTTGATTTCTTGAGAGTCACCTCTCATTCTCGTCGAATCATCTCCCAAACTATACAGCGGCACTCCGGGGTGTGTGTGTCCCTATACAGCGGCACTGAGGGGTCTCAACCAACTGGGATTGGCTCGTTCCGGAAGAATTCATCTCCATACAGCGGCACTCCGGACTGCAGAATCGCCTGGTAGCAACTCGTCTGACGTCTGGCATACAGCGGCACCAAGGGGTCGCTACGGGTTTCATTCCACTCCTCGTGTATTCGTTACAGCGGAAACGTGGTGTGTTGCACTCCCCATACAGCGGCAGGTTTGGGTAGAGAAACACAGATAGAGCGAGTCTACGCTCAACATTCAGCCATATACAGCGGCACTAGGGTCCAAAGATTTAAGTCCTTCTCACTTGACCCATTCTCTAAGAGAATGACAAACGATCACGACTATTTCACACTAGAAAACAAAATCTTCCAGAATAAGGACCTTCTTCAAGTATCTCATCTCCCAGATAGTGATCGGATCATTGGCCGTGAGGAAGAACTCACGAACCTTGCGAACGCAATCCAGCCGGCGATCACGGGTAATACCCCTAACAATGTGCTTGTATATGGGAAAACGGGAACTGGAAAATCGCTATGTTCAAAGTTCATCACGAACCAAGCAATTTCTCGAGCAGCGGGGAATGACGTTCAGGTCGGGGTTGCTTATGTCGATTGTCTCCAAGAATCTACAGAAACGCAGGCCGTCCAGTCGATCGGTCATCAACTTAATGACCAGAATGATACCGATATTAGTATTCCTCATGCTGGATTAAGTACATCAGAATATTATCGACGGCTGTGGCAGATTATCGATGCCCGATTCGACGCAGCACTCGTGATCCTCGACGAGGTCGACAAGATCGAGTCGGACGATATTCTGATGCAACTGTCTCGAGCCGTTGAGTCAGGAAAACTATCCTCGAGCACTATTGGGACGATCGGCATTTCGAACAAAGTCCGATACAAAGAATCGCTTGATGAACGAATCAAGTCTAGTCTCTGCGAGCGTGAGTATGTCTTTCCACCGTATGATGCAACCCAAATCCGAGAAATTCTCCATTCACGATCTGATGCATTCGAAGACGATGTTCTCGAAGACGGAGTAATTCCTCGTGTCGCTGCGCTATCTGCCCGAGAACATGGTGACGCTCGAAAGGCAATTGACATTCTTCGATTTGCTGGTGAGATAGCTGAAGAGAACGGTCTTGAGGCCGTCACGGGCTCTTGTGTCGAACAAGCACACGAGCGAGAGGAGACGAATCGACTTGCGGAACTCATCTCCAAATCACCCAGTCATGCGAAATTAGTTCTAGAGGCAATGGCGTTGTTGGCCCAACAGCCTGATCGGAATAATGACGTTGTTCAAACGACCGAAGTGTTTGATCTCTATAAACGATTATGCGATCGAGACGAGTCTTCACACCTGAAACTTCGTCGAGTTCGGGATATTCTCTCAGAACTCGAATTTCTTTCTATTATTGAACAGGAGCGCAAGTGGGCAGGGAAAGGAAAAGGAAATTACATGGAAAATCAACTTGTGGATGACCCTGAAGTGATTCTTGCAGCGTGCGAAAAGTCGAATTAAACTACTTCGCTAAATGTATCTAAATCAGGTTGAATGTCTCTCTTACTCGCCCTCTCCTTCCAATCGGGTTTCTTTAACATATTATTCGCTCGGAAATATTTATCCAGCGGGTCTCTGCGGACTCAATCTGTTATGAATAAGTGACTTCTAGTGAAGAGCGGATCGTCAGTGATGGCGATTCTGAGTAATTCCAGAGTAATTTCACCTAGAGTGGGTCAGAATACTACTATTCCTCCCACACCTTTCGGTGTCAGCTGTGGTTACTTCGATCGGAGACACCATAATCGATATGTACAACCGGGGTGCTCGGCGACTCTGGCGCTGGAGTCCCGTTCCAATCGACGAGATGCACGTTCGCCATCTCTCCAGAAAAGCGGAATCGCTGGACGCCGGTTTCGATCACTCCTTCAGCCACCCGGCCAGAGACGATCGTCCCATCTTCACGGGATTCGGTATCGATCTCCTCGATGGCTCCATCGATGCTAATTTCATAGTTTGATGGGACTCCTCGACCAATGATTGTGACTTTATTTGGCAGGTTGCTATTGGATGCCATGCACCGACGAGCCCACCCCGCCACCATAATGCTTCCTGTTGACAGATTAGTTGGCTGAGAGGACCGTATCGAGCGGCTGAATCTGCGGGTCCGTCACATCTCGACGTACTGCTCTTCCCACTTTCGCCGTTCTTGAATTGCGTCTTCCCCTGCTTCCGTGATAGCGTAATAGTTCGTCCGTCGATCGATCTGGCCTTTCTCGACAAGGTCTTTGTTGACGACCGTATCGAGATTGGGGTAGAGCCGTCCGTGATTGATCTCCGTCTCGTAGTACTCCTGGAGTTCGTCTTTAATGGACTGACCTGAGGGTTGGTCGAATCCACTGATGACGTATAGGAGATCGCGTTGAAAGCCGGTCAGATCATGCATATAGTTCCAACTCTTATCCCCGTTCAAATTGTTACACAGCCCCTACTCAGCGACAGCAACTCCTATTGAGGCTGTATTCTATAACACGACTATAGAAAGTCTACCAACAGAGAGATTGGCTCAAAGAAAACTATCGTTCGTAAGACTGATATTCGGGAATCACTTCGCCATCAGCGACAATACTAATGTAGCGTTCAGCCCTTATCTCGGAGAGATATTTATTTTTCTCAATATCTACGAGTTTGTATATTGCAGAGGCCGTATAGCCGCATTTTCGACAATCCAATTTTGATTGGGCCTCACGTGGTTTGTCTGGATGAATCGTTGGGTCCGCACGATGAGGCTCTCCTCCGCACCGCGGACATTCGGGGGGGAGAGTCGCATATTGATAACAATCCGTGATCGTTATCTTACCCGGTTCAGATTCACCATCCTCTCGTGTTTTCTGCCGTATTAGTCGCGTGATATCGTTGAGTAGCTCATCCCGCTCCTCGTCATCCTCAGGGAGATCTAAGCCCTCGACAGTGATCGTCATTTGGTCGTCGATTAGTGACTTATCTTTGATGTTATTGGTGCCCATGTCTTTGTAGCTTAGTCCAACCGTATCGTAATTCTTGTGGTTATAATGTCGAATAATTCAGGCTATTGAATCAAATATTCTACCAATTTAGAGGAGAATATTTAATGAAGGACTCGGATGATACAAGCGGTGAACATTTACTCACATGGATCCTCATGGTAATTCTGATTCGACGACGCAGATTGCACGTAAGTTGGTGCTGGCTCTTGCAGATATTGGAGAAGGTGATGCTCAATCGACCGCTACATCTGTTCTGAAAGCTGTTCGAAAGACACCGGCTGAGGTGAGGGAGTTAGCAACTGAGTGCGACGTTTCTCGGAACACAGTGTACGATACTATTACTCTATTTGTTGATGTCGGTTTCGTAGACAGAAATCAAGATGGCTATCTTCTCACCGGTGCGGGGGCCATCGCATTACGTGCGTTCATGCGATTAAATTCACGAGAACGATCTGCGTTGGCAGAAATGCCATCTTCTACGTCCCGAAGAGTGCTTCTGGAACTACTGGCAACGGAACCTGCTACAAAAAGCGGACTTGATGACCAGTATGACTCGCTATCGTATTCTGCGATTAGATTGGCAATTGATAATTTCGAGGAAGACGACTTGGTTTGCGTCAATAAGTCTCGACGATATGAACTTGATGACCTAGGGCGGATTGCTGTCGAAAGTGAGCGGAAAGTCCTGTCGGAAATTGAAATAGTACTCGATTTGATGCCCTTTTTCCGCTATACGACCACCGAGTGCGACGACTTTCCGATTTACGCTGTCGACGAGACGGGGTTTGTCACCGGTCCAGAAAACCGTCCACGAACGGAGCGGAACAAGTATTTCTCGTTTTTGGCCTCTCTTGATCCGACGAGACTCGATCAAATTAGCTTGTTTTCAGCCTATTATGGAGCCTGTCTAAGAATTCCGCCTCACCGGTTCTCCTGGCGCCAGCTGAAGATACCGCTGCACGCTGCGACAGATCGATTGACCCGTCGACAACAAAGAGAACCGAGCTCAGTTACCCGGCGATCGCG
>NZ_JAIWHV010000015.1 GCF_020177375.1 Saliphagus infecundisoli
GACGTATCTCTTGGTTCTGGGTCTATTTGCTCGCATCAGGTTGAGCTTGCGCAGTCTACACACCCCTTTCCAGTGCCCCTCGCAGTGGTCTCGCTCTCCCCAGCTTTATCAACTCAGAACGCAACAGGTATTTCCCGTATTTCTCGTAAGAGTTCTCGGCGTGGTGGGGATTCTCATCTTCACACTCTGCAATTCACCGAACGACTCGCCTGTACTGCCGAGGAATACGGTATCTCGATAGAGGTTCGGTCGGAAGCGTGGACGAGTCAGGAGTGTCCACAGTGCGGTTCGACAGACCGAACGACACGGCATCAAGACACGCTCACCTGTCCGTGTGGGTTCGAAGGTCACGCCGACCTTACAGCGTCAGAAACGTTCCTGAAGCGGCATACAGAAAAAGCAGTCAGGCCGATGGCACGGCCCGTGCGGTTCGAGTGGGACGACCACGAATGGTCGGGGAGACCACACCCTCACGAAAGTCCCGAAGAACAGCGCACAGACTCGAGTACCGTCCACCGCGACGGGAATGTTGCCTTCGAGGAATCGGCATAGCCGAGACTCCCACGGAGGAAACCCCGTCGTGAACGACGGGGAGGATGTCATAGCCGGACGACCAACGCGGCCCTCGTCGTCGGGGGGAACGGCCGCCGCCGCGGGCGCCAGTGCGAGCGCCGCGAGCTGTGCCGGCGCCGGCGCGGCCGGTGGCGGCGGTGGGACGTGCTGATACGGCTGACTACGAGGACGGAGATCCGTCCTCGGGACCGGTGACCCCGGCGAGATAGCCGAAAAACGCCTTCTTGCGGGCGGTGTTGGAGTCCCACCGGACCGGTAGTGACTGGTAGCCGTGCCAGTAGTCGTTGTGACCGGGATCGAAATACCCCCACGAGGCTCCCGACTCGATGGCGGCGTCCAGATTACTGACCGAGCCGAACCCGAAGTGGTCGTCCTCGTTAAACACGATCGGCAGGGGCTCGTAGGACGGCCGATCCCGTACCTCGGCGACCATCTCGCGGATCCGAGCCGGGTCATCGACGCCGTTGCCGTGCAACAGGACGACGTCCGAGGCGGCGACGACGTCGTCCGGTGGCACCGTTCCGCCACTGAAACTCGTCCCGACCGGGTAGCTGAATCCATCCCGTTCGATGGTACGGACGCGCTCGATCAGCTCGGCGACCCGTCCGACGTCGATGACGTCGTGGTCGTAGTGGATATCGCACTCGTTGGCCACCTCGATCACGACGTTCGTGTATCCCTCGTCGAGGAGCCACTCGATGGCGTTGTCGACGGCGTTCGTTACCGCCGTCTCGTCTTCCAGCACGTCATCCTGGCCGAAGTAGAACAGCCCGAGGATCACGACCATGCCCAGCCGGTCCGCCCGGTCGAGCACCCGCCGCAACCGGCCGAGCCAGTCGGGTTTCAGGCTGCCGTCTGGCCGATAGGCCGAGACGATCCAGGGCTGGTCGCTCGAGTAGCCCTCCGGGCTGCCACACTGCAGATTGATGGTGACCGCCCGCAGTCCGTGGGCGTACCACTCCGGCATCGCGGCCAGAAACTCGCCGACGTTTCGCTCGGGATCCCAGGTGTCCGTGTCCGGATACGCCCAGTTGTCGACCGTCTCCGGGTTCGCATCGTCGAACAGGGCCTGAATCATTCGAGAGTTGAACAGGCGACCCTCGATCGATCGTCCCTCGTGGGTCCGTCCCTCGTAGGTCGGCGCGTCGTTGATCGTGACCGTCTCGTCCTCGATCCCGACTCGCGTGTGGCGGCCAGATCCGAACATACGTTCCGTCTCCCCGGGACCGCTGTATAGTTGTGGTCGGCCCGAGCACGGACTCGCCACGAGCGTCTCGTCGACACGTGCGTGGTCGACGCGAGGGAAGGCACCGATGGGCGGAGAACCGGCCAGCATCGATCGCAGCGCTCGCCGGGCGGTTTCAGGCCGAGAAACTCCGCCAGCGGGTTTTCCCCGTCGTCCTCCCAATCGCGAACTGCCAATGGACGGAACTGATGACTCGACGCAGTGTGGAGTCGGCATCCGGGGCGTCGCGATGGCGATCGATACAGTCGTCTGGTTCCTGCTCTTCATCGCCGCCATCACCCTCGTCGGACTCATCGCCGGCCAGTCGGAAACCAGCGCGAACGGCGTCAATACGGAACTCGGCGGCAGCCTTGCCCTCGTGGCGCTGGTCCTCTGGCTCGGGTTGTCGGTCGGCTACCACACGCTCCTCGAGTGGCGCTTCGGCAAAACGATCGGCAAATATCTCGTCAGAGTCCGGGTGACGGCCAGCGACGGGTCGGCGCCGTCGTTGCGGGCGTCGTTTGTCCGGAACGTCCTGCGGCTCGTCGACTGGCTGCCCGCGTTCTACCTCGTGGGCATCGGGGCGCTCGTCCTCTCGGAGCAGCCGACGCGACTCGGCGACCGCCTCGGGAACACGCGCGTCGTCCGCCCGTAGCCGGCCGCGGGGAGTCGAGGAGTCCGGAGAGGCCGTCCGTCTCGTCGAGCCGATGGCTCTCGATCACGGCGAGGAGTGGGTCGGAGGAAGCGGACGCCTGCTCGTTTCTCTTTCCGGGCCAGTAACGTTGCCCCAACCGTTTTATACATGTCATCGAATGTTGGTGTATGGGTTCCGAAGTCGGCGGCGAGCGAGGGTGTCCCAAGTGTGGCCACACGGAGACGGACGTCGGCGAGATCTCCACGACCGGCGGCGGGCTCTCGAAGATGTTCGACGTTCAGACGAACAGCTTCGAGGTGGTGTCGTGTACGAACTGCGGGTATTCGGAACTGTACCGGAACGCCACGTCCGGGTCGAGCGATATCGTCGACGTCTTTCTCGGGTGATGGCGGGTGCAGTGTTGGTCCTGTTCGGCGCCGTCGCGATCATCGCGCCCCTCGGCCTGTACCTGCTCGTCCGCGCCGAACACGACGACCGCGAGACGATGGGTCGCGAGGACGCCGAGCGCGTCGCGCGCAGGGACACGCCTGAGGACCAGTACGACTGAGCGCGGAGGGCGACACACTGCGTACCGTGTGCTGAGACCGAGCGGGCGATTCTCGACACCGACATCCGGACGATCCGGAAGTGACCGGAGAGTCCGTCTGCTACCGTTTCAGAGAGGTCTCAGGAACAGGCCGTCGTTTAATGGAGTCCGGCTGTCTTGGTGTGATCGGAGGCCACTGAATGCGCGAACTGCGGAACATCGAGGGGGTACATCCACGGGATCTCACGAACCGACAGCGACTGTTACTGGGGTTCGTGATCGGTCTCGTCTCGGTCGTCCTCGTGTTGTCGATCACCTACAACTGGGGAATGAGAACGCTCGAGGACCGTCCCCAGTCCATTTTCCGATCGGTTCAGGTAGTGGTCCAGGCGTTGACGACGACGGGGTTCGGGGGGGATGCGGGCTGGACGTCGCCGGGGATGAACGTGTTGATGACGATAATTCAGGTGAGCGGTGTCGTCATCGGGTTCGTCACGCTGCGCGTCCTGATCATCCCCTTGTACGAACGAACGCCACTGAACCTTGACGATCGGCTCACGAGCAAGTCCGACCACGTCGTCATCGCGGAGTACCGGCGTGACACCGACCTCCTCCTTGAGGAACTCGAGGAGCTCGGCATCGACTACGCGCTCATCGAGTCGGACGAGGAGGAAGCCAAGCGCCTCTCGGACGACGGCTATCAGGCGATCAAGGGAGACCCCGAGGAGCGAGACGACCTCGATCGTGCGACGATCGAGCGAGCGTCGCTGCTCATCACCGACGCCGGCGACAACACCGCGAGCATCGTCCTGACCGCACTGGAAGCAAACGAGGACCTGCGCGTGATCAGTTTCACGGAGTCGACGCGCCGCGAGCGGGCGCTTGCGGAACTCGGCGTCGACCGAAGCATCCCTCCCCACGCGCTGATCGGCCGGCGGCTGGCGGAGAAAGCGACGCTCCCGGTCACGATCGACGAGCGGTCGGATGCGGACGATATCGACGTCCGTGAGATACTCGTCCGGCGGGATAGCCCGCTCCACGGCGCCAGGGTCGACGAGTCGCCGATCACGGCCCACCCGGATCTGACGCTGGTCGCCGGCTGGTTCGACGGCGAGTTGCGTCTCCCGCTCGCAGCCGACGACGAACTCACGCCGAACACGGTCCTGGTCGTCGCCGGACCCGAAAGCGAGATCGACGACGTGGCAAACGAGATCGCGGGCGGTCGCTCCCGGCGCATCGAGCGGTCCTCGACCGTCATCGTTGCCGGCTTCGGGGAAGGGGGCACCGCAGCCCTCGAGGCGCTTCCGGAAGACGTCTCGGTGACGACCATCGACGATTCGGCCGACCGGACGCCCGACATCGTCGGCGACGTGACCGAGCCCGAAACGCTTCACGACGCCGGTATCGAGGAGGCCTCGGCACTCATCGTGACCGTCGACGACGACTCGACGGCCCTGCTGACGATCGCTATCGCCCGCTCGCTGTCGAGCGAGGTGGAGATCCTCGTGCGTGTAAACGACACGGAGAAAGTGAGACCGGCGTTTCGAGCGGGTGCCGACTACGTCCTTGCCATTCAGCGAGTCTCGGCTCGACTGGTCGCGACGGAGGTCCACGGCGAACGAGTCATGGATCCGACGAGCCAGATCCGTCTCGTTCGGGCCGAGGGCGCTCCGTTCGCCGGGCAGCGACTGGAAGAGGCTCGCCGCAACACCGAGCGTGGATGGACCGTGATCGGCCTCTCGCGCGGTGGCACCGTCCACACTGACGAGCGAACCACCATCGAGGCCGACGACGACGTGTTCGTTGCGGGCAGCGACGCGGCGATCCAGGAGTTCGAGCGAACGGTCGACACTCCTTGATCCGAGACCGGACGGCTTCGGCGCGAGAGACGGGTCGCCGGCACGTACAGGCACCACGTTCTCCCCGCCGACTCCCGAACCATCGTGTGGATGACTCCGTCCGACACGGGAGATCGCGCCGAGGCGCACGTGCTGATGGAGTGGTCGTTGTGGGACCAGCGGGACGACGAGCTGACCGGTCGCCGCGTCAGGGTCGTCCCCCACGATGGTCCCCAGGGAGCGTGGAAGGCGATCCTCGAAATGCAACCCCACGCCGAGTGCTGGGTCGAGCGGGCCACGATCGGGTACGGGGACTCGATGGAGGAGTTCGTGGTCGACGATCCCTAGAGAGCGGTTTCACACCGCACGGACAGCGAGTCCCCCTTCGGGTCGGCGGGGTTCTCGTGGCCCTCCGCCGTCTCCCGGGAGAACGAAACGCGAGCGGGGCAGTGTCGTCAGCGAGCCGCCCGTTCAGTCGTGGCGCCGCCCCGGCCGGCCTCGCCGATCTGCTCGCTGGCGAGGACCTTGTTCGCTCGCCGGAGGCGCTCGGAGAGCGCCTGATGGGAGATCCCGAGTCCGGCAGCGAGGTCCTCCAGCGAGATCCGGCGGGGAACGTCGTAGTAGCCCCGCTCGTAGGCCTCGTTGATCGCCTCCTCCTGGGCGTCGGTAAGCGCCGCGGTCGCATCCAGGTCGGCGTTGCGGCCCGCCTCGACCATCCGTCTGACGTCGACGGTGATCCCCTGCTCCTCGAGTTCGCCCACGGCCGCAGAGAGGCGGTCCCGCTCGGGGAACAGGAGGCGGACCGTCCAGTTGCTGGCCGAACACTGCGCGTCGAGGATCGTCCCGTCGTTCGAGACGATCGCCGAGTACAGCTCACCGATCCCCGAAGCGTACTCGACCCGGTAGAGCCACTCGCCGTCGTCTCCCTCGGCCAGAAGGCAGTCGAACCGCTCGACCGACGGATCGCCCGAGAGGGCGCCCTCGATCTCGGCTTTGGGCTCGCCGGCGATCCAGACCAGCGGCATCGTCTGCTTTGGTCCCTCGGCGACGACGCTTTTGATCCGCATCTCGAGGTCGGGCAGGGCCTCGAACGTCTCTGCGAGCGCGACGTCGCCGGAGGTAAGGGCGAGTTCGGTGACGGTCGTCACGCCGTCTCACCCCGGGTTCGGAGCGGCCGATACGCGAGCGACACGCCGTGACTGCCGGCTAGTTGGGTATGAGTCATGGGGAAAGCGGATAGGTGCCGGGCCGACACCGCGTGGCCACCCGGATCGATCCTGTCTTTCGATACACCACCCGCTCGGTTGCCTTGTGGCCTTGACTTGTCCGACAGTTTACGTCGGGTCCGATAGTCTGCATCGGGGACACCGAGACCCCGCCGCTCTCGGATCCGAACGGTAGCGTCGACGACACGCCAGAAACCGGAGCGTGGCTGAAACGGGATGGAACGGGCACCACGACGCCTGGACGTACCGAAAGCGGCGGAGTCGACGGTGAGACGCCGGACCAGCTCCCGACGCACGGTCCACACGCCCCAGCCAGCGCCGAGGGTCGACCCCATCGCGAACACCGGTCGTCCGCGGTGCCGGACGCCCGCCGTCCCGGCTACTCGCCGTCGCGAGAGGCCGCGTCGGCGGGGCCGGTCGGTCCGGGCGCGTCCACGCCCTCCTTGACCGCCTGGGCCTGTTGTTCGAGTTCCTCTAGGTCCATCTCGGCTTCCGCGTCGATCTCGCCGATGATCTCGGCGATGTCGTCGAGCCCGATCAGCTCGCGGGTCTCCGCGTCGAACTCGAGGCTCTCCAGACTTCCGTCGCCCTCCGCGACGTCGCTACCGGTGAGGTGTTTGCCGTAGCGCCCGACCATCGAGGTCAGCTCCTGGGGCAGGACGAACGTCGTCGATTCCGACCGGCCGATCTCCCGCAAGGTGTCCATCCCCTGGTCGATGATCGCGCGCTCGCCCATCGATTCGGCGGATTTGGCCCGGAGAACGGTCGAGATCGCATCCCCCTGGGCCTCTAAGATCTGGCTCTGTTTTTCACCCTGGGCGCGGATGATGTTCGACTGCTTGTTCCCCTCGGCGCGCTCGACGGCGCTGCGGCGTTCGCCCTGGGCCTCAAGGATCGTCGCGCGCCGACTCCGCTCGGCGGAGGTCTGTCGTTCCATCGCACGCGTGACCTCCTGGGAGGGGGTGACCTCCCGGACCTCGACGGCCTCGACCCGGATGCCCCACTCGTCGGTCGGCTCGTCGAGTTCCTTGCGAATTCGGGCGTTTATGTGCCCGCGCCGGCTGAGCGTCTCGTCGAGCTCCATGTCGCCGAGCACCGCACGAAGGGTCGTCTGTGCAAGGTTCGACACCGCGCGCTTGTAGTCGTCAACCTCGAGAAACGCCCGTTTGGCGTCCATGACCCGGATATAGATGACGGCGTCGGCGGTGACCGGCGAGTTGTCCCGCGTGATCGCCTCCTGGCTCGGGACGTCGAGCGTCTGGGTCCGGACGTCGAAGCGGTGGACCGTCGAGACGAACGGCGGCACGACGTTCAGGCCCGGCTCGAGGAGCTTGCGGTACTCCCCGAAGACGGTGAGCGCACCGCGCTCGTAGGCGTCGACGAACGTCACCGTCTGCCAGACGGTGATGACAGCGAGGAGGAGGACGAGCGTGCCGACGCCGACGGCCAACTCCGCACTCTGTAACGGAAGGGGTATCACGTCAATCATTACCGCTAAAGAAAGGTCTCAGATAGATAACTCTTCGCCCCGTCTCGGGACCGGGACGCGGATTGGCTGAATCGAGGTGCTAAGCCCCCTTCCTCAGCGAGCGCCGACCGAACGGGAGGCGCGAGTAGGGCGGGGTAGTTCACATCTCGCGTGGGCGCTCGCGAGTAGACGACTGCCGGGCGCGAGGCAGGCCTCCGTGGCCAGCCGGCGACGCTGACCGTGAGGACACCACCAAGAGCAGCCGATGAGCCTTCTTCGACAGAACCGGGCACAACTATCGTTATATTGTGTGGGAACGTACAGTGTTCGAGGGATACCAATGGGAACCGATCCAAACGATTCAATCGATAGCGAGGACGACTCGCTCAATGACGACGACCCGATCGATGACGACGACGATCTCGAGGTCGAGACCGGCGGGTTCACGGACACCGGCGAGAGTGATTTCACCGAGTCCGGGGATGACCCGACCCGGGAGCGCTCGACGGTCGTCGGCACTGAAACCGGCCTAGACGAGAACGTGGCCGGGGCACTGAGCTATCTGCTCGGGCCCCTGACCGGGATCCTGTTTTACGTCTTGGAAGACGAGAACCCGTTCGTACGGTTTCACGCCGCCCAGAGCACGATCCTGTTCGGCGGCCTATTTGTGGTCGGGATCGTCCTCTCGATGACGACCGCGGTGTTCGCGATCATTCCGGTGCTCGGGTGGCTGATCTCGGCGGTCCTCGGGCTCGCCCTGCTCTTGATTACGCCCCTTGGATTCGTCGTGTGGCTGTTCCTGATGTACAATGCCTACACCGGAAACGAGTACGAAGTGCCATACGTGGGGCCGTACGCCCGGCGATACGCCCCCAGCGAAGCGGATCCCCTCGAGTCGGAGTTCTAGGGAAAGGGCTTGGCGGCCCCGAGACGGGGCCGAAAGGCGCTCGATTTAAGCAGCCGATCGATTCTCCGGACCGGACGAGAGCGGATCGTCGGTCCGGACCTCACTCGAGGGCGTCCAGCAGGGGTTCCGGACCGTAGCGGATGACGTCGGTGGCCGGCGCGCCGATCCGGTCTGCGTACTCCGCGACGGCGGTTCGGGCGGCGGCCTCCTCGTCGATGTCGGAGGTGTCGAGGGCGCCCCCGAGGACCTCGGTCGGGCTAATGGGGTCGGCGATCGAAGTATACCACTCGACGTACCGATCGGCCGCGGGCAGCGGAACCGGCTCGAAGTTGTGATAACTCTCCCTGGTCGCGTCGTGACAGAGCACGAGATAGTCGGGTCTGGCTCCGTGGAGCAGGGCGATCGAGTCCGCGGCAAAGGCCGGATGGACGATCGACGCCTGGCCCTCGACGACGAGAAGGTCGTGGTCCGCACCGATCTCGACCACCAGTTGTTCGGCCGCGCCGGCGGCGAAATCGGCCTGGACGCGGTCGATGGCGATCCCACGGCCGGTGATCGCGATCCCGGTCTGGCCGGTCGCGACGACGCCGGTCGAGATCCCTCGCTCGCGGGCGGCGGCGGCGAGTTCCATCGTCGTCGTCATCTTGCCGACCGCACAGTCGGTGCCGACGGTGAGGACGACCGTCGCATCGACCTCCTCGGCGATCCCGCTCGCGACCGGGAGCTCCGAGGGAGGTTCTCTGAGTTCGTGGATCGTCGCGTCGTACTCGGCCGCGAGGGCCGCGAACTCCGGGTCCTCGCTCAACTGGTCGTGCAGCCCGGAGACGACGTCACAGCCGCGCTCGAGCGCCCGCACGATGTCGGCGCGCCACCGGTCGTCGATCCCGCCGCCGACCGGCGCGACGCCGATCAACAGCGCGTCTACGGGCTCGGCGACGTCGTCCATCGTCGCCCGAATCGGCGCGTCCGGAAGGTCGGGAAACGACTCGCGGGTCCGAGAGCCGGCGTGGTCGTGGGCGAGGACGGCCGCGATCTCGTAGTCGCCGTAGCGCATCACCCCCTCCATCGTCTTGCCGTTGTCGGGGTAGCCGCCGTGTGCGAGGATCGCTATCCGATCGCCGAATCGCGAGGCTGGGGCCATAGCGGACACTCGCCGCGCCCGCATGTCAGTGTTGTCCGGGCGTCGGCCGGTCGGAGGGTGCGAGCGGCCGTCGGCGCGTCCCCGCGGCGTCGGCGAGGGCTTGCCTGCGAAGCGCGAACGCTATTGTTCACGGACGTCCATTGACGAGATCATGGACGAGTTCTTGGGAGAGTGCCCACCGGTGGTCGCCATCGGTCGTCAGCGCACGGAGCGACCCCGATGACGGACGCGGATCCACTCGCCGACGGCAATCTCACGACGGCCGAAGGTGTCGGCTCAGCCGATCGGGCCGGAAAGGCCGACGGGCCGCCGTTTCCAATGGCGGATCCCGTCCTCGGGCAGATCGGGGGAACGCCCCTAGTCCCTCATCCGGCCGACGACGTGCTCTGTAAGATGGAGCGCCAGTCGCCGACGCTCTCGCACAAAGACCGACTCGCCGTGGGGATGCTCCTCGCTCTGAAGGATCGCGGCGAGTTGGCCGACGGCCAGCGGGTCGTCGAGGCCTCCTCGGGGAACATGGCCGGCGGCGTCGCACTGGCCTGTAACCGGCTCGGCCATCCCTGTACCATTGTGAGCCCCGAGACGGCCAGCCCGATCAAGATGGGGTTCGTCAGGGCCCTCGGCGCCGAGTTGATCCAGGTTCCGGCGGTTCCCCACGACGACGAGGACTACTACCAGAAACAGGCCGCCAGACGCGCCGACGACGCCGACGCCCTCTATCTGAACCAGTACGAGCGGGCGTTGAACCGCGAGGTCCATGCCGCCTGGACCGGGCCCGAACTGTGGGCCCAGATAGAGGATCGGGAAGTGAGCCACGTCGTCGCGGCGACCGGCTCGGGAGGGACGATCTCGGGGATCGGCGCGTATCTGAGCACGCAGGACGACTCGATCCGCATCGTCGGCGTCGATGCCGAGCACTCGAACGTCAGCCGGGATTTCTACGGCCAGGAGCGAGAGGAGTACGAGACCGAGATCGAGGGGTTGGGCCAGTACCGGACGACCGAGGCGATCGAGTTCGACGCGATCGACGAGATGGTGTCGGTCGCCGACGACGACGCCGTCGCCCGTGCGAAGTCGGAGGCCGCCGACCACGGCCTGTTGCTCGGCCTCTCAAGCGGGGCGGTGCTGGAGGTCGCCCGCTCGATCACGGCCGAGGACGACGATGCCCGCGTCGTCGCGGTCGTCCACGACGGCGCCGAACAGTACTTCCACCAGGTCGAGGGCTGGTGATGCTCGGCGTCCTGGGCGGGGTCGGCCCCGCCGCGACGGTGAACTTCCTCGAGACCCTGCTCGCGGTCACCCCCGCCGAACGCGACCAGGATCACGTCGAGTCGATCGTCTACAACGACCCGACGATTCCCGACCGGACCGAGGCGATCCGGGGGACCGACGACGTCGGCGACCAGTTGGTCGAAAACGCGAGGGCCCTCGATTCGATGGGCGTCGATTCGATCGTGATCGCGAGCAACCTCACCCACTACTGGTACGACGACGTCGCCGAAGCGGTGGACGCGGAGGTCCGCCACATGATCCGGACGACGTGTGAGACCATCGCCGAACGCGGGTACGACCGCGTCGGGGTGCTCTCGACGACGACCGCCCGCGACGTCGGCCTCTACGAGGAGTTCCTGGACGGGGTCGAGGTGGCCTATCCCGAGCCGATGGAGCCGCTGATGGACGCGATCTATCGCTACAAGGCCGGCGAGAAGCGGGCGGCCCAGTCGTCGATCGCAGGGCTCGTCGAGGCGTTCGCGTCGGAGGTGGATGCCGTCGTCCTGGGCTGTACGGAGTTCTCGGCCATGAAGTGGTCTCTGCCGGTAGCGACGATCGATCCCGTGGAAGTCGTCGCACGGGACGTGGTTCACGAGTTCGCTTCCGAACCGGTCGAGTGGCGATGAATCCCATCTGAAGGTGAACGTGTCCACGAACTACTTCGGCGAGGGACCCGAACCGTGGATAGTCCGATCGGTGAGAACGTAGGGTGGAGTAGTTCACTTGAGCACGCCAGAACCGATACTTAATTTGAGATGAAGGAGAAATAATAAGAATAAATATATAATTTTTCCAGGTTTGAAGGTAGCGGGAGAGAGGCGCTATAGTTTATTATATAGATAGGTTAGGAAATCTAATAAGACTGAGTCGTTCGTCCCTGCTCTGTAGCACAATGTGGGCCCATGTATCGAAGATCTATCTGCCAGAGGACGTATTTGTTGAGCGTAATCACCGAGAGTAGTGAGTCCTTTTCGTTCGATTTGAAAAGTACATAACAGTGTATCGGATTGATACATACTCTTTCATATATAGAAATATTTTGAATAAGATTGGATACCTATACTATGTGGAGTACCGTCTTCCATACGTCGGAGGTTACGGATCTCGCAGCCGATCCCCTATTATGTGTCCTGCTGCCGACGTTGACTTTTTATGGTCTTCAGACCACTCTCTAACAGTATGAATCGAGAAATCGCTCCAGGTATTCACTGGATTTACGAGGCGGGATCGGATCGAACAGAGCAGTTCGAGCTGGCTGAGCGGAAACCAGATTGGTACGAGTCGGGGCGAGAAGCGTACGTTCCACAATGCGCTTACCTCGTCGAAGGGGACAACGAGACGCTCCTATTCGACACGCTATCCCCTGCCAGTACTGACCAAATCCTCGATGCGATCGACGAACTCGTCGGAACCCGTGGTTTAGACTACCTCGTAGTCTCCCATCCAGACGTCCCCCACGCAGGAAACACGTATGCTATCCTTGAGGAGCATTCCGAGACCACCTTAGTTGCACCGGCGTACGGCAATGATCACGAACTCTACAAACTCGACGAAAGTCTTCAGGTAGCTGAGGGTGATTCGATCGACCTCGGTAATCGTGTAGCGGAGTTTCACGAGGCGACGTTCCTCGATGCGCCAGTATCCGTCTGGATGACCGAGCAAAAGACCGAGACGCTCTTTCCCGTTGATTGGATGGGATTCCCCCACTTAGACGAGGAGTCCTTGCTTTTCGTTGACGAACTCGACGGAACGTTCGATGCGAGCCGCCTCGTCGAATTCCACGGACGCGTCCTGTTCTGGTACCAGTACGTAGATGTGGAGAAAACGAACGCGGAGATCGACAACCTCATCGAGAAATTCGATCCGGAAATCATTGCTCCTGCACACGGTCTGGTTATTCGTGAAAACGCATCGGAGTACATGGAATTGATGAAGGACGTGACCCAAACCATCGACAACCAGGGTCGGATTGGAACGTTGGGATGAGATCATGACCGTGTCAGTAACACCGACCGTCAAATGGGTAGCCCAGTGTTACGATCATAACGAGAAACACGAGCACGTCTCATTGTATCTCCTTGAGGAAGGTGATGACGTTGTTCTCGTCGATTCTGGTTCGTTCTACCATCGCGAGAAAATCACGAGTGAAATTGAAGTTGCAACCGACGGGAGTGGCCTTGACGCGATTATTCTGTCGCACTCCGATTATCCGCATGCCGGAAACGTTCGCTCGCTCGGTGGAGACACTAAAGGGATCGAACTCGTTGCATCTTCAGGTTCGCCGGAACAACAAGGTCTGCCGGATGCGAGAAAATGCAGTATTGGCGACCGACTGAACGTGAAAGGACGAACCCTCAGCTTCATTGACCCACCGTTGGCCGACCGCTCGCATACGACTTGGATCTATGACCATAGCGACGGCGTCCTCTTTACCGCGGACGGCTTCGGAAACTACCACGAGCCGAATCAATGCGGCTTTATTTCCAGTGATTTTGATGAAATGATTCCGGCGGAAGAGATCTATGAATACCATCGTGACAATCTCGTGTGGCTCCGCTATGTCGACCCAGAGAAAATCGAGAAGGCCCTCGACAGTATCTTTACGGAATTTACTATAAATGCAGTTGCTCCGGTCCACGGCAATCCGATCACAGGTAAGGACGTGGACGTGTATCTGAGTCGTCTATATGAGACGTTGTCTCGGATAGCGGCCGAGTACGATGTCGGTTGAGATTCAAGGCCCGTGTCGATCAGAATTGAGTGGAATCGGCTATCTTGATGAATACGTGCTTACAGGTAGAAGAGGGGTGATGTCAGGGATATCCTCGACTGACACGGCCTCTGCAGCCAGCAGGCGGACGGTCTCTGGGCGTTGATCGGCCGTCCGGGACACCGTAATCTTTTATTCCCAGCTTGTGGTATTCAATGGCATGCCGACGCAGACTGCGGTCCGGTCAGTCGAGGATCTGAACACGACAGTAGTGGACGCAGATTTCCATCTAACGGAAGGGATCGAAGAGATCCGGCCGTACGTAGACGGGCCGATGGAGAAGATGCTGGTCGGGAGCAGTAGCTACAGCGGCGGCGTCAACCCGTATCCGTCGTCGGGGGACCTGCATCCGTCGGTCGTCACTGGCCGGACGCGGGTGTTCAACGAGGAGAAGCTCGCGACGCCGGCGGATGTACGCGAGGGTATGGACCTTCTGGGGATCGATCGGGTCTCGCTAGATCCCGGAATCCAGCTTGCGCTCGGAATGGTCCACCACGACCAGGTGGCGGCCGCGCTCGCGACCGCCTACAACGAGTACCTGCTCGATACGTTTCTCAGTGAGGATGACGGCCTCTACGGGTCGGCCGTCGTTGCTCCACAGCGCCCCGACCTCGCCGCCGAGGAGATCGATGACCGCGCCGACGAATCGAGCGTTGCCGCGGTGTTCCTGCCCAGCGGCGGTGTGAACCCACCACTGGGCGACCGGCGGTACGACCCGATATATGACGCGTGTGAGCGCGCGGACCTTCCGCTATTGTTGCACAACGTCTCGGGCGGAGCGATAACCAGTTTTCCGATCCAACACCAAGCGTTCGGCCGTCACATGCCGACTCACGTGGTGTCACACCCGATGCAACACATGGTCAATCTCACCCACATGCTCACCACTGGCGTCCCGGAACGGTTCCCTGACCTCCGAATCGTCTTTCAGGAGGCGGGACTCGGCTGGGTACCCTACCTCGTGAACCGACTGGATTACGAGTACTACGGCCAGCGTCAGGACGCTCCAGTCCTGAAACGCCCGCCCAGCGAGTACGTCGACGAGCAATGTTACTTCACGAGCCAGCCGGTTGAGGGCATGGACAAGCCGGGCTACGTGGCACAGGTGATCCGTCTCATGGGCGGCGAACACAACCTCATGTTCGCTTCGGACTATCCCCATCACGACTTCGATCACGCCGATGACCTCCTCAGGCAGTTGACCGGCGAATTCGACCGCAAGGCGATCGAAGCGATATTTGGCGGGACGGCCACGGAGGTGTACCGGTTCCGATGACCACCGACGAAACCGAACGCGGGCCGACCCGCCACTACGTCGTCGACGAAGCTGATCTCGATGACGGGGACCGCGTGCTCGTCGAGATAGAAGGCCGAGAGATCGGGGTCTTCAACGTTGACGGCGACCTGTACGCGCTCGCCAACCACTGTGTCCACATGGGTGGTCCCGTCTGCGAGGGCCGGCTCATGGGCTATTTCACGGCTGATGATGACGGCGACCTTCGCTACGAACGCGATGGGGAAATCCTCGCCTGCCCTTGGCATGGGTGGGAGTTCGACGTCGAGACGGGAGAGCATATCGCGGGGTCAAAATACCGGCTCCCGACATACGATGTCACCGTCGAGGACGGCGAAGTCTATGTCCTTGCCTGACAGACTCGTCTCCCGAACTCCCGCTCGAACAGGTCCGCAGAGTTTCGCGTGACTGTGCAAGCCGGACCAGGGCGCCGGCGATGTATGGGTTTGGAGCGTCACTCACCCTCTTCGAGCCAGTTTCGGATGGTTGACTCGAACGTCTCGGCGGTGGTCTCGAAGATCGAGTATCCCGCCCGGTGACGGCGGTGTCCGACCTCGAGTACCGGCGCCCCGTCGACCCGGACCTCCCAGCTATCGGCCGGTTCGGGGTCGAAACAGACGAACGTGACGTCGACGCCGTACTCGTCTTCGAGGCGGTCGACCACCTCGTGTTTCAGCGACCCGTCACTGAACCGCGGCGGCCGGTAGGGGCGGAGATCGTGTCGCTCAAACTCGGCGGCCGCGCGTCGCCACCAGCGCGGTCGCTCATCCTCGTCATCGAATGCCTGTCGGTTCTTGGGGTCAACTATCGTCGATCACCGGCGCTGAGTTCGGCCGGTCCTGATATAATGTTTGGGTCGCATCACAACGCCCTATAAAGTACGATAGAACTGACTCCGTGAGGACGGAGTCTCCGTTATTGACATCCGCCCGCGTCTGGAGGCGCCGAGGGATGTCAATGAGATACCGAGCTTGGGTTCTCCCGGAGCTTCTTGATGAACGAGTCCTCGAGTTCGACGTCATCATAGGTCAGAACGTCGTCCTGATCGATACTGGAGGTTACAGTCGCGCCGTCGAGTAGTTCGAACGGGACATACCCGCACTCGCGGGCTCGTTCCGCCGCTTCCAGCGTCCCATAAGTGGTGTATCCCCCGCCCCCGTCGAGTTCTGTCCCGGGCTCGAGCGGTCGCTTAGCTGCACCCACGACCTCCGCGTAGCGCCCGCGGGGGGCGCCAGTCGGCTCGTTTCTCAGCATCGCGTTCGCAACGCTCACCGGTGTCTCGATTCCAGGCAGATGGTGGGGGCGATAGAAGAACACGTACTCACCGTCGCTTGCGACGTAGAACCCGTGGCCACGGTTCTGGGAGAAATATTCCTGTACGGCCTGGTTGGGCGTCCTCGCGACGACGAACATGCTCCAACTCAAATCGAGTTCCGTCGTCGAGCCGTCGGAGTAAAGCGAACTGATCGCCTCAACGGTGTTCGTTTGGTCGAGGACCCCACCGTCTTCCTTCAGACGAAGCGTTTCGGGCACTTCGTGGGCTTCGAGGGTTCGAAGGTGCATTCCCGGGACATCGGGTTCGAGACCGACCGCGTTCGCGAGCGCACAGCTTTCGACGGCGATCTTCGTCCCGTCCAGAAAGGAATTGTACATCCGCGGATTGAGGTCGTGTTCGTCGATAAACTCGTCATCGTACCCCCATCGCTCGAACACGTCGTCGGGCGTCCCGAAGCGATACTCGTCGACGTACATCGACCCGCGTCCGGCGGCCACAATGTCCATTCCGATCGTGCGTGCCCAATCGCACAGTTCGACCATCAGGGCCGGCTGGTCGCCATAGGCCAACGAATACGTCACATCCTGCTCATCCGCGAGGGTAGCAAGCGCCGGGCCCACGACGGTGTCAGCCTCAACGGTGGCGTTTATGACGTGTTTCCCCTCAGCGAGCGCCGCGTACGCGTGTCGTGCGCCGACGTCGGGAACACCTGTCGCCTCGACGACGACGTTGACGTCGGTCTCGGCGAGCAGACGCCCATCAGAGAGGATCACACGCTCTCCCCGTTTGATGGCGCGGTCGGCCTCCTCAACCGTTTCGGCCTCGATAACGGCCTCGTTGACGCCTGCCTCGGTGAATGTATCCGACGCTTTCTTCGGTTCGATATCGGCGATCGCAGCGACGGTCATGCCGGGGGCGCACTCGATCTGATCAGCCAGTTTCGTTCCGAACAGTCCGGCCCCAACGATGCCGACGCGGATGGGATCGTCGAGGGCCTTCAGCTTCGTGGGTAGGTTCAACATGAGTATGGGGTGAAGCAGTCTTCGTGGTCGTTGTGCTACGTAACCGGTTTCGGGAGACGGGCGAGTTCGGAGGGACGTGATCGGTTCTACCCGGGAAGGGTGAACTCCTTTGCTGTAGTCAGCCGGTCGACCTGCTCGTCCGACAACGCCACCTCGCTCGCGTCGAGGTTCTCCTCGAGCTGTTCGACCGTCCGGGCGCCGACAATCGGCGCCGTGATGTCGGCATGGTGGGTCTGCCAGGCTAGCGCGACCTGTGCGGGCGACGCCTCGACCTCGTCAGCGACATCCAGCAGGACGTCGAGCGCATCGAAGTTCTCCTCGGTCAGGTAATTCTCCTCGAAGCGGGCGTCGACGGATGCAGTCGAGCTCTCCGCCGTGGACTCGCGAGTGTATTTCCCCGTCAGGAACCCCCACGCGAGCGGGCTCCACGGCACGACTCCAAGGCCGTATTCGCGACACATCGGTAGATAGTTCGGCTCGATTTCCCGATCAACGAGGTTGTATCGAGGTTGTGTGACGGTAAACGGTTCGAATCCCTCACGGCGAGCGATCTCGTTGGCCCGGACGATCTTCCACGCGTCGGGTTTTCCCGAGGAGAGCCCGAGGTAGTTCACTTTCCCGGACTCGACTAGCCCGTCCAGCGTGCGCATGACTTCGATCGCGGGCGTCCGGTCGTCCCAGCGGTGACAGTAGAGGAGGTCGATGTAGTCTGTGCCGAGCCGATCAAGACAGACGTCGATCTGGTTGCGCACGTGTTTCCGGTTTAACCCGCGACCATTGGGGTCGTCTCCTCGGCGGGGGCGGTGGATCTTGGTCGCGATCACGAACTCCTCGCGGTCGCGTTCCTCGAGCCAGTTGCCGATCCACTCCTCGGCACGCCCGTCGCCGTACTTGTCGGCCGTATCGATGAAGTTCCCCCCGTAGTCGGCATACGTATCGAGGAGCTCGTACGCACGTTCCTCGTCGACTTCGATGATTCCCTCGTCGGAGTCGTACCGTTCTTCGCCGTCGATCAATCGGCGTCCGAACCGCCACGTTCCGAACGACAGTTCGCTGACTTCGATGCCGGTCCGTCCGAGCGAGACGGTATCTAACGCCATACGTGTGGCATCAAACGGCAGAGTATTAAAACTACGTAGCGCGGCAATCACCACGATTGGAGGTTCTGTTCCGTTCACGCCGTTCGACCGGGAGTAGCGTTATATGGGTGGTCCAAGAGATAATGGATGACATGCACTCACGAAGTTTGGTTATGGACGAACCAGGGACGCTCTCGGTTCGCGAGTTCGACGTCCCCGAAGTGGGCCCGAACGAGGTTCTCATCGAGGTAGAGTTGTGTGGCGTCTGTGGGACTGACGTCCATATGAACGAGGGCGGAATGCCTCTAGATTTTCCCGTCATTCCAGGTCACGAGTTCGCCGGGCGAATCGTCGAGACGGGAGAGGCTGTCACCACTGACTTCGCCGGTGTCGCTATTGAGGTAGGTGACGCGGTGACCGTCTGTCCGGGACGGGCCTGCGGAGAGTGTTGGTACTGCAACAACGTTCCCGCCCGCCCAACCGCCTGCCTCGATCGCACCGTCTACGGGTTCACCAGTATCGACCGTGAACCCACTCTCCGTGGCGGCATGAGCGAGTATGTTCTCATCGAGGGGAACGCCGATTTCTTCCGACTTCCGGACGATCTGGACATCGATTACGGCGCGCTCGTCGAACCCCTCGCGGTGGCGTCCTACGCTCTCGAACAGAGTTTCCAATCCGGCCTCCCGTTTGCCCGCGAGGGCTACGGCCCCGGACAGAGCGTCGCCGTCCAAGGCACCGGCCCGATCGGCCTACTGACGGTCGCTACGGCACACGCCACCGGCGCCAGCGAGATCATCGCCATCGACATGGTAGAAAAGCGCCTCGAATTGGCTCGGAAGTTCGGCGCTACACGGACCGTCAACATCAGGGATTACGACGACGACGAGGCTCTGATCGAGGCAGTACGAGCGAAAGGAAACGACGGGATCGGTCCGGACGTCGTCGTCGAGGCCGTGGGCCACCCGAGTGCGTTCGAACAGGGACTCAGGATGCCCCGAAACGGTGGCACACTCGTAGAGGTGGGTCACTTCGCGGATGCGGGGACCGCTGAGATCAACCCCACGTGGATCGTTCAGAACGACATCTCGGTCGAGAGCAGTTACGTATACCCACCTGCGCAGTTCCGGACCAGCCTCTCGTTGCTCCAGGGTTACCGTGACGACCTGCCGTTTCTCGAGTTGTTCGACTATCGTGTGGATCTCTCGGAAGCCGAGAGCGCCTTCGAGGCACAAGCGACCGGCGACTCCTACCGCGCTACCGTTCACCCCTGAGATCACGACGACCCAAACGAATATAACGATGCGTGCATATTCGGGTGACTGATGCGCTCATTCGAAGGCAATGACGGACACGTCATCCTCCAGCTTCAACCGGGCGATAAAGCCCTCGAGTCGATCACGGAGACGATCGATGACCACGAAATCGATACGGGAGTCGTCGTTTCGGGAATCGGATCGTTGAACAAGCTCCACGTCCACTACGTGGTCCCCTACGAGGAGTTCCCGGAGTTCGCCGAGGACAACGACGACGTCGATGAGTACCTCCACGAAGAAGGGGCCTGGGAGGTCGGATCGCTGCAAGGTGCGATCGCCGACGGTGAACCACATCTCCACATTACGGCGTTCGAGGCCGAAAGCGGGCGGATGATCGCGGGTCACCTCGAACCGGATTCGGTGGTCCACGCACTCATGGAGATCGTGATTCGTCCAATCGAGGGCCCCGAGTTAGCGCGCCGACCCGAAGAGATGGGAATCCCGATGCTCCAGTCGCGGTAGGTCACGACCGGTCGAGTTGAGTGAATCATCTATCGATTTCACCGGCAACGACCGCTCAGCCGTCTTCCTCCAGCGCCCGTGCGACTTCGATGAGGCGGTCGTCTCGTTGCCGCTGGACGTCCTCGGGAGACTCGTTGTAACTGAAAAATCCCGCTCCCTTCTCGACGCCGCCGCGGCCCTCCGCGAGATAGTCGTCGAAAAGGTCCGAGACCGTCTCGGCGTTCGAGAGTTCGGGGATGAGATCGTCACCGACCGTTTTGAAGAGTTCCAAACCAGCGATGTCGACCGTCTCGAAGGGGCCGATGACGGCCGTTCTACGGGCGTATCCGTCTCGGATGGCCGTATTGACGTCCTCAACCGACGCAACACCCTCTTCGACGATGTGTGCACATTCCCTAAGGACGGCAAACTGGACACGGTTCCAAACGAACCCGGGGACGTCACGGTGGACGATGATCGGCTTGCGCCCGACGGCCTCGACGAACGCGGCGAGCCGATCGACGGTTTCCTCCGACGTTGATTCGCCCCGAATAACCTCGACTGTCGGTAGCAGGTACGGTGGAAAGAGCCAGTGACAACCGACGACTCGATCGGCAAAAGGGAAGCCGGCCGCGATCTCCGTGATCGGGATCCCGGACGTGTTGGTCGCGAGGATCGCGTTCGACGGAGCAGCGGCGGCAACGGTCTCGAACACCTCCCGTTTCGTCTCGAGGTCTTCGGCGACCGTCTCGAGGACGATCTCGGACTCGGCGACCCCCTCCGGGGCGTCGAGGGTGAATGTAACGCCGTCGAGAACGACCTCGGGGGACGCCTCCATCATGCCACGGTCGTTCAGGAAACGGACCGTCTCTCGGATTCGACTGCGAGCATCGTCGAGATTCGACTGGCGGTGGTCGATGAGTGTGACGGGAAGGTCAGCCGAGCGGAAATGGACGACGAAACCAGCACCCATCTGACCCGCACCGATCACACTGAGTTGTAAGTCTTGCATCCAGTGTCCGAACTCGGAGCTAGCGAACTTATAATGTGATGATGCTCCACCTCGATACGGAACTCCAGGCCAACCCTCTCTTGGGTACCTGAGGAGAGACGGGGTTGCCGACGGCGGGCATCACGGCGTGTCCGTCTCAGCGAGCTCGACGAGTTCGATCGGGAGACCAGGGGTGGAATCCGGTTCGACGAACGCTCGAACGTATGGCCCGAGCCCCTCGACCGGTTGGTCATCGAACATCGGATAGCCGGCGTTCGCAAGCGACGCTATTGCCTCCTCGATATCGGAGACGATGACGGCGAGATGATACGGCGATACGTCGAGTAACTCGTCGAGCAACTCGTCAAGGTACGTTCCGCGCTCATCGCGGGCGACTACCTCGACCCGAAACGACGACCATTCGACGAATGCGACGTTAACCGCGCCGCCCACAGTTGTCGTCTCACCGACAGTCCCGTCGAGGGCATCCCGGTAGAACCGGATCGTTCGATCGTACTCGGTGGTGACGTGACCGACGTGGTGTAATCCCGAAAGCATACCGGGCTAGCACAGTAGCCCCATCACCAAGTGTTTTCCCTCGAATTCCGAGCTCCGGACATGGACCAAAACTGGCGTATCGCGGTGGTGTAGGGTGTCTCGTCACTGTTCCGCTGAACCGGGAGAGTACAGCCCTCAACTCTGGCGTTCGGACGTTTCGGTCCCAATCACTGAGCCGGGTCGAACAGAGTCTCGCCCTCGACCATACGATCCTCGACGACGTCGAGGTCGAGGTCAACCCCGAGCCCGGCCTTGTCGGGCACGGCTATGCAGCCGTCTTCGATGATCGAGTCCGAGCCCGCAACTAAATCAGCCCACCAGTCTACGTCTCGAGCGTGGTACTCCATGGCGAGGAAATTTGAGGCAGCGGCGGCGACGTGGGCCGACGCCATCGTCCCGATCGGCGAGGAGACGTTGTGTAGTGCCAGCGGGACGTAATATGCCTTGGCCAGATCGGCCATCTTCTTCGTCTCGAGCATCCCACCGGTCTTGGGAACGTCGGGGTGAAGTATATCGAGCCCCTGGTTTTCGATCAGCCGTCGGGCACCTTCGACGCGATAAACGTTCTCACCGGCAGCGATCGTCGTATCGGTGCTGTGCGTAACCTGAATCTGGACGTCGTGGTTCTCGGGGGGGACGGTGTCCTCGAGCCACCACACTGGATACGGCTCGATCGCCTTGGCCAGCCGTCGTATACTGTCGCCCGTCCAGCTCCAGTGACAGTCGAAGGCGACGTCGGCGCGGTCGCCGACGCGTTCCGTTACGGCTTCGACGATATCCGTTCGATACTCGATTGCACGCGCGTTCAGATGCTTGTTTCGTTGGTCGAGCTCGTAGCGGTCAGTTGCATCCAGATCGAACTTCAGGGCGTCGAAGCCGTCTTCAACGACGTCCTCGGCAGCGTCGGCATACGATTCTGGAGAGTAAGGATCGTAGTCATCCGTGACGTTTGTCCGCCGGAGGTGCTCGCCAGCGTGACTATCACAGTAGACTCGAACCTCGTCGCGGTGTTTCCCCCCTAAGAGCTGGTAGGCTGGCACGTCGAGTACCTTCCCCGCGAGATCGTGAAGCGCGATATCGATCCCCGAGATCGCCGTCACTGCGATACCGTTCATCGCGCCGTAGTGGGCGAGTTGATCGAACAGTTCAGTACAGCGCGCGTCGATGTCGGTTGGATTCTTCCCGATGACGACGTCCTTGGCGTATTCGATGTAGGCGTCGGCCTTCGGCCCGAGTACTGCTTCTCCGGTTCCGGTTATGCCTGCGTCCGAGTACACTCTCACGAGCGTCCATTCGAAGTTCCCGGCGACTTTCGTCGTCTGGATGTCCGTAATCTCTATGTCACGCTGATCGCTAATGCGCACCATGGGTAGATCACCCATAGTGGTCTAATAAAACTACCGTACGATGTCGCTCCTGCTGCAATTCTTCTAGCCTCGACATCGGTCTCGGAAAACGGGTCACGACGACTCCGTCAGCGTCTAATCCCTACTATGGGGGCAAGACAACGATCTATTGTACTACCATCTCTCATCCAATACGACGCCCACTGAAATCCGTGCTATTTACTATCTAGCAGCCGTAGCCTCTGCTGAATACTCACCATGGAACTAGAGTATCCGACGCCAGCTCAGGGACCACGAGTACTGGTCTCGCCGTCCCGAATGGTCGTCGGACGTGGCGCAGTGGAACAGGTCGGTGATTATACGACTCTATACGGCGATACGGCGCTCGTCGTCGCTACTCCGGAGATTTACGATATCCACGGGGAGACAGTCATAGCCGAACTCGAAGCGAACGGTATCGAAGTAGTACCGTTTGTCGACGTTCGTTCGGATCCGACTGTGGCGAACGTCGAAGATGCCTACAGCCGCTGGGAGACAGAAGGTTGTGAAGTAATCGTCACACTCGGTGGTGGCTCCTCGATTGACGTGGGTAAGGCCATCGGCGTGCTGGCGGCGAACGAGGGGAGTATCCGCTCGTTCGCTGTAGATGAGGCGGGCTATGGAGGAGTTCCGAACCCGACACCACCACTAATCGCAGTCAATACGACAGCGGGCACGGGTAGCGAGGCGACGCAAACGATCGTCTTGACCGATACCGAAACCACGACGAAATTCATTATCGTCTCAGAACATGTAGTCCCCGAGGTGGCCATTGAGGATCCAGTTCTCACCCTTTCGCTCCCCAAGAGCCATACAGCCTTTACCGGGATCGATGCCTTGACTCACGCCATCGAGGCGTTCGTTTCGGTGAAGACCTACAGCGTTCCGGACGACTACGCGCGCGCCGCGATCCGCCGAATCGCTCGGTCGTTCCCTACTGCGTGGGCGAACGGGGACGATATCGATGCACGCACGGACATGATGATCGGCCAGTTACAGGCTGGGCAGGCGTTCACGAATGCTTCCGTAGCCTTGGTCCACGGCATGGCACGCCCTCTCGGCGCACAGCTCCATATCCCTCATGGTCTCGCAAACGCGCTGCTTTTGCCCTACGTCATGAAATTCTCTGCGATAGGGGCGCCCGAGAAGTACGCTGAA
Organism: Saliphagus infecundisoli; assembly: GCF_020177375.1. GTDB lineage: Archaea > Halobacteriota > Halobacteria > Halobacteriales > Natrialbaceae > Saliphagus > Saliphagus infecundisoli. Next base: position 24,122 of record NZ_JAIWHV010000015.1, read on the forward strand.
ATCGCACGCATCTTCAACGTCGCGGATGAAGCAGACTCTGATCGCAAGGCTGCAATGGAGGCAGCAGATGCGGTCCGCGAACTGTGTACGGATGTCGGATTGGCGACGTACCTCGACGACTTCGGCGAGGTACCCGGCCGCGAGGAGTTCCTCGATGTGATCCCGGAAATGGCCCAGGACGCGATCGATTCCGGATCACCGGCGAACAATCCACGCAAGCCAACGAAGTCAGAGATCGAGTCACTGTTTGTCGAGGTGTATGATGACGCACTGGCGTCCGATAGCCCGCGTCGTTGCCGAGCCAATTAAGCGAGTATCCCGCCACCTCATAAACCGAAAATAGATGTTCTAGTGTCTATTCGACACGGTGTTGTTTTTGAGTTATATATCCCGCCAGGAGTGAACGGGCTCCCAGCCGAGCAGTTCGGTCGCCTTCTCGGTCGTGACGAGGCTCTCGTGGCCCGAAAACGGGCGCCGTATCTCCGCTCCGGGGTGGAACTCCTCGATCAGCTCTTCGGTCGGAACGTTCGTGCTCGTATCGGCGGCGGACGCCCAGAACGTTTCGTGGCCTTCGAACTCTGCTTCCACGGTTCGTACGGCGAGCCGGGCTGCATCGTCCGCGTGGATGTAGGCGAAGAGGTCGTCACTTGGGCCGTCGGGATCCCACCCTTCCCGAAGAGCAGGGAGGGAGCGATCCGTTTCGGCGTACCGGTCTCGCAGCGAATCCGTCGCGCCCACGTAGGGGAAACGGATCGTCGCGATCGTCTCCGGCTCGCCCGAAAGCCGACCAAAGCCGTCGGCGATCTCCTCCGTTACGCGCTTTCCGAGCGCGTAGGGATCACGGGGTGTAGTGGGGTGGGCTTCGTCCACCGGGAGGTATTCGATCTCGGGCGGGACGTCCTGGAAGTTGAAGCCGAGGGCGTTGATGCTCGAAGCCAAGCAAGCCGCCTCCAGACCGAGCGCGGAAGCGGCCTCGAGGACGTGAAAGGACGTCATGGCGTTGCTCGCGAAGGTCTCGGCGCCCGGGTGGTTCAACGGCGTTCTGATCGTCCCCATGTGGATCACGGCGTCCGCATCGACGTGGGCCAGCGCCCCGTAGACGTCCCCGGAATCGAGGACGTCCGTCTCGACGTACTCGTTCGCGTTCGATTCACCCGACGGGCGGACGCGATCTAGGTTCGCGGTCCGGTAACCGGCGTTGCTCGCGTTCGCGATAATGCTGCTCCCGATGAGGCCGCTGCCCCCGGTGACGGCAATGGTGTCGAGCGCCATATACTCTTCCTGGGGAGAACCCTATTAAAATTCAGCGTCGCCCCATGTGGGACGTTCATTCGACCGTTGCGGACTCCGGCTCTCCCGGTACACCCGGCATCGGTCCTTACCACTCGGTGACGCTCCCGTCATCGCGACGCATCACCGGCGCGTCCCAGGCGTCCTCCGTCGCCATTTCCCGGACGAAATCCTCGTCCATATCGATCCCCAGCCCCGGCTCTTCGGGGAGGTCGATGTACCCACCCTCGTCGTAGTCGAAAACGGTCATGTCCGAAAGGTAGTTCGGAGTGCCCTCTTGGTGGACGATCTGTTCCTGAATGATCGCGTTGGGTGTGCAGGCACAGAGCTGCACGCAAGCCGCGAGCGCGACCGCGCTCAAGGGGGAATGTGGGGCGACCGCTGCATCGTACGTCTCCGCCATTGTTGCGATCTTTCGGGTTTCGGTGATTCCCCCTGCGTGCGCGACGTCAGGCTGGACGACGTCGATCACACCGTCCTCCAGCAGTGATCGATATTCCCAGCGGGAGAACATCCGCTCGCCCGTGGCAATGGGAATGGTAGTGTGTTGGGCAATCTCCGGGAGGAGGTGGTTCTTCTCCGGGACGACCAGTTCCTCGTAGAACAGCGGGTCGAACTCCTCGAGTTCCGAGACGAGGCGTTTGGCCATCTGTTTCGAGGGCCGGCCGTGGAAGTCAAGCATGATGTCGACCTCGTCGCCGACAGCTGTACGGGCCGCCCCAACCATCTCCCTGACGAAATCGAGCGACACACGATTGTCGAGATGTTCCCAGTTGACCCGGGGCCCGTTCTTGATCGCGGTAAACCCGCTCTCGACGCGCTCGCGAGCGGCCTCGGCCATCTCGTCGGGAGTGCTCCCACTGAAGTGTGCGTACAGCCGGATTCGTTCGCGGGCCTTTCCGCCGAGCAGCTCGTAGACTGGCACCCCCAGAGCCTTGCCCTTGATGTCCCACAGCGCGTGATCGATGCCCGAGAGCGCGCTCATGAGGATCGGCCCTCCACGGTAGAACCCGCTACGGTACATCTTCGACCAGTGATCCTCGATCGGGAAGGGGTCCTCACCGACGATATAGGTCTCCAGAAGCTTCTCGACCGCGGCCGCGGCCGTCTGGGCCCGACCTTCGACTACGGGCTCCCCCCAGCCGACGATTCCGTCGCTGGTTTCGACTTTGAGGAGGAGCGATCTCGGGGGGACTTCGAACAGTTCGTAATCGGTGACACGCATATTCGATAGTCAGTAGTAGCCAGCATATATAGTTACGTCATATCAATACGCATAACACCGCTTCTGCTAGTGAATCGAGTGACGCCAACGACGGGTACGGAATCAACACGAGTCCTCGTTCGCCACCCAAGCGACGCTTGAACGTCGCTATCTTTATGAACCGATCCCCTAACTCCAGTACAGCGAGGGTGATAGCGATGAGGTGGACTCGAACGAATCCTCGATAGGCAGATCGGCGTTCGCTCTGGATGTTATAGGCGACGGACGGGGTGATCGAAGCGGAGGCGTGGCGAATCGATGAGGATCCACGATCACTCGTTGTCGGCGAGTCTCCGTTCGATGTCTCGGGCAGTAGTTCCCAGGGTCATCGCGAGGTCTTGTCTCATTCTTGGCGTGGACAGGCGATCCGGCGGTCCAGCGACATAGATCGACCCGAGAACGGTATCCGAGGAACTGATGGGTGTGGCGATGGAGTGGTAGCTTCGCTGTTGTTCCCCACATTCAAAGGCGACCCCACGATCGCGAATTACCTCCAGCTGCTCAATTAGCTCGGCTCGATCAGTAATCGTATCCTCAGTCAACTGGGGGAGTTCGTTTCGGTCCAGAATTTTGCCTCTCCGTTCTTCGGATAACTGTGAAAGAATCGCTTTTCCGGCCGCACTCGCGTGCAGATGATGGGAATTGATGAACGTGATGTCGTTCTTGGACGCGTAGTTACCCCGTATGCGAAAGAGATCGATCCCTCGGTCGTTCTCTTCGATAAACAACCCGACCACATCCCCTGTGGCCCTCGCTAACTGCTCTACGTTGGTCTGGCCGACTCGATAGAGTCTGTATTCTCTCAACGTCGCGTCGTTCAATTCTACGAATTTTGCACCAAGGTCGTACGTGCTCCCGTCTTTTTTCACATATCCGATGTCGCGAAGCGTCGCGAGATGTTTATATACTGTGCTTTTCGGCATGCCGAGATCTTGGGCGAGATCCGTGACCCCTCCCCCGTTCAACCGCACAAGTCCGTCCAGTACTTGGAAGGACGTTTGAGTCGTTTTATTTTTCTGTGGATCAATCGTTCCCATGATCTATGGTACCATTACGGTTGGAGGGGTAAAAAACTGTTCATACCCTGTGGACACCCTCCTCACGTAATTGTACCAGCACAGACACCACCAGGGCGTCCGTTCATATAGTGTGGACAGCATGGTGATCTCACGAACCACCATGATCAATAGTCTTCTCGGATAGAACGACAAGTGGATCGTTCCACGGGTCGTTTCGATTTGAATCACAGTCATATGCTTGTAATGGTGTGGCTACAGAGTTCCGTTCAGATCATAACTTCGGCGAGGATACGGCTTCGTTGGGAGTGTTACCGGTTGGTATGCGGAAAGAGACCCGGAATTCGCTTCATCTGGAACGGGTGGGTGATCTCCATCCACCATGTGTGAATAATAATGATATCCAGTTTCCGGATGCGACCGTTTATACACTGTGAGTGAGTACCTGCCATCCACGTATGGAAGTAACCGATTACGAACTGTTCGAGATCCCCCCGGGATTGCTCTTTCTCAAACTGACCACGAGCGATGGCGAGACTGGGTGGGGAGAACCGACGAATCTCCCGTATTCACGGACCGTGAAGGCCGCGACCACGGAGGTGATGGAGAAGTATCTCCTCGGTGAGGATCCACTCCGGATCGGGGATCACTGGCAAGCGATGTATCGCGGCGGATATCATCGAGACGGCCCGATACTGATGAGCGCCATCGCGGGCATCGAACAGGCGCTGTGGGACATCAAAGGCAACCACTACGGTGCCCCCGTGTACGAGTTCCTTGGCGGTCAGTGTCGGGATCGGGTCCGTGTCTACCAGCGTATTGGCGGGGACCGACCGGAACACATCGCGTCGGAGGCCGAACGGGCAGTCGAAGAGGGGTTCTCCGCCGTAAAGATCGACGCCACCGAGAGATTAGCCCATATTGACGCACCGGCGGTCACGGATCACGTCCGCCAGCGCGTCGAAGCCGTCCAAGAGGCGGTCGGCGACGAGGTCGGTGTCTGTGTCGATTTCCGTGGCCGCGCGTCGAAGACGATGGCACGGCGACTGGTAACCCATCTCGAGCCCTACGACCTGTTGTTCGTCGAAGAACCGCTCCGTCCCGAAGACATCGCTTCGTTTCCGGATCTGGCGAGACATACGGCTACCCCGCTCGCGATCGGCGAGCGGCTGTATTCTCGGTGGGACTTCAAGCCGCTACTCGATACGGAACTCGTCGACGTCGTCCAACCGGACATCTCCCGAGCGGGGGGGATCTCCGAGAGTATGCGGATCGCCCAGATGGCAGAGACTTCGGGCGCGGCAGTCTCTCAGATCCGCCCGCGGAGTCCGCTCGCGCTTGCGGCGACGATCCAGGTCAGTGCCAGCATCCCGAACCATCTCATCCATGATTATGGCTTCCCGGGTCAAGAAGAGGTACACGACTACTTCGACTACTCGGCGTTCTCACTGGAGGACGGCTACGTCAACATTCCCGACGGCCCGGGGTTGAACGTCGACATCGATGAGGACCGCGTCCGTGAGTTGGACGCAATTGAGGTTGATCAGCCGTACCCCCTTCGACGCCACCCCGATGGCAGCGTCGCCGAGTTCTAATGGTATCGGTTCGCTTCAGATGGACGACCCATCGAGCGTCGGTTCCAGACGCGAAGCGGACCGGTGGGTTCGTGACTGGATCGTTCATGTCACTACGGCTGCGAACCCGCGTATTTCGTTTCGACAACCAACAACGGCTACACAATGCCGGAACGGAGCGACGCTTACAGCGTTTCGTAGCGGTCCCAGACTTCGTAGACGGAATCGCCTGAGCGAATGTCCTCACGGACGTGCTCTTCGAGTTCCATTTCCTCTTCGCCCCGCTCGATCACGTCATCGACGATCTCTGGCGGGATGACGGCGATCGATTCGTAGTCCGCCAGAACGACGTCGCCGGGGGAGATGGTTACGCCCTCGATCTCGACCGGGACTTCCGTTTCACGCAGGCTCACTCGCCCGAACGATTCGATCGAGCTGTGCCCCTCTGACCAGACGGGAAACCCATGATCCTCGATCATCCGGGAGTCGCGGGTTGCTCCATCGATGAGGGCGCCAGCGGCGCCTCGTTCCTGGGCGATGGTGCTGAGGAGTTCTCCCCACATACCGGACTTCGTGTCGTCGGGCGCTGCTCGGATGACGAAGTCCCCCTCACTGATCTCCTCGAGGTACTGTAACCCGAGTTCATCGCGAGGATCGTCGCCACGTTTCTCTTCATAGCCGATCTCGACGTATTGAGAGGTGTAGGCCGTTCCTACCGCTGGTTCTCGACTCCAGAGGGCGCGGATGCGCTTACACGGGATGACGTTATCGTCGATCCCCATCTCGTCGGTGATATCGTTGACCATCGCGCTGTGCAGGCCCTGTAGCCGATCCCGTTGGGTCTCCGTGAGACTCGTTGTCATCATATACCGTGTAGATGACCACCCATATATTCTTTCCGTTGGCAGCGATCTGCCCGTTCGCCGACACCCAAATCGTTATATAAGACTTGATCCACTGTCGAGGATATGGGAATCGACTTTACTTCCCGCCGAGAGCGAGAACCGGGCTTACTGATCGACTACTCCGAGACGACCGGCGACCTCGATGTCGAACGCGCGCCCGGACCGCGCGATCTCGAGATCACGGACATCCAGACGACGATGGTCGATGGAAACTACGACTGGACCCTCGTCCGCATCTACACCGATGCGGGCATCGTCGGCACGGGTGAGGCGTACTGGGGATCGGGCGTTCCACCGATCATCGAGTCGGCGAAGCCGTATCTCCTCGGTGAGAATCCCTTGGATATCGATCGCCTGTATACACACCTGATCCAGCGGTTCTCTGGGGAAGGATCACTGGCAGGTTCAGTCGTCACCGCAGTCTCGGGCCTTGAAATCGCACTTCACGACTTGGCGGGCAAGGTGCTCGACGTGCCGGCCTATCAGCTGCTCGGTGGCAAGTACCGCGATCACGTCCGTGTTTACTGTGACACCCACGCGGGTTCTCACGGCGCCGAGTCAGACACGGCGGAGTACCGGGACGAACACTCGCCTGAAGCGTACGCTCAGGCCGCGAAAGGAGTCGTCGATGACGGCTTCGACGCCCTGAAGTTCGATCTCGACGTCCCGAGCGAGTACGACAAGGATCGGATGAATCGTCATCTCCGCGATCCGGAACTACGCCACAAAGTCGACATCGTCGAGGCAGCCACTGAGGCCGTCGACGACGACATCGACGTCGCCTTCGACTGTCACTGGAGCTGGACGGGCGACAGCGCGTCGCGACTGGCGGAAGCCATCGAACCCTACGACGTTTTTTGGCTCGAAGATCCCGTCCCCCCGGAAAACCACGACGTTCAACGGACCGTTACCCGGAGCACCTCGACGACAGTCGCCGCCGGCGAAAACGTGTATCGAACACATGGCTTCCGGCGGCTCATCGAGGAGGAAGCCGTCGACGTGATCCAACCCGACCTTCCCAAGATGGGAGGGATGCGCGAGACGATGAAGATCGCTAACAAGGCCGAAACCTACTACATTCCCTTCGCGCTCCACAACGTCTCCTCGCCGATCGGGACGATGGCCGGCGCGCACACTGCCTGTGCCTGTCCCAACTTCCTCGCGCTCGAGTACCACGCCCGTGCAGTCGACTGGTGGGCCGATCTCGTGAATGAACCGATCATCGAGGATGGATACATCCAGGTTCCCGAACGCCCAGGGATCGGGCTGACACTCGATCTCGATGTCGTCGAGGACCGCATGGTTGAGGGCGAGACGCTCTTCGACGAGTCGTGATGAGATCTCCGTGGGATGATACCTCGTCTGCTCGCCCGCAGAATCACACGACCGGACGACCATGACATCCTCCCCGGCGTGGAGTGATTAGCGCAATGGATGAATACGCATCACAGGCTCCAGCTCAAAGCGCTTCTCACCACGAGTGGATTTCCCGATTAAACAAGCCTCCGAGCGTCGCTGAGAACTAAATCGCCACGTTCCTTCTGGATATTCAGGTGTTGCAGTGACCACTCAACGCCGGGGTTTCCTCGCGCTGGGAGTCTCGGCTAGAGTGGTCTGCGCAACGTTTGACCATCCCTTCACGGAGACCGGGACCGACGGGATGACGAGACGAAGTTTACAGATCTGGAACGCTCAAAGGTTACGCCCATCACTCAACGGCGGGACTCTCTCGCTGTTTAAGGTAGCACCGAGGCGAACATCCCCGTCGTGGCCACGGGAGAGAAGAGGTGAAACGCAGATGTCAATTATAGGAGGTTTGAAATGTGGTGGGGTTCATGAAGAGGTATGAACGGTGATCCTGACATCGTCGTCCTTCGTGGGGAAGCCCACGGCATCCCGATCTCCGAGTATGCCACCGCCCTTCGCGAGCGGCTTCCGGAGTACGACATCGAACATGCAAAAACACCCCAGCAAGAACGGGAGCTCGTCGTCGACGCCCCGATCATTACTGGCGGGAGCATCACCGAGGAACTCCTTGATCGGGCTGAGAAGGCCCGCCTGTACGCGGCCGGCGGTGCCGGGGTCGGCCCAGCCACAGTGAGACCGTGCATAGAACGCGGGCTTACCGTTACGAATGCGTCGATCCATGGCCCGAACATCGCCGAGTACGTGCTCGGGACAATGCTTGGATTTTCGAGGAACCTGTATGAGGGGATGCGGCGCAACCAACGCCGAGAGTGGCGTCACTTTCAGGCACGAGACTTCACGGATAGTACCGTCACGGTAGTCGGTCTTGGCGCGATTGGGACGGCGATTGTCCAGCGGCTGTCGGGCTTTGAGGTGGAGACGATCGGGGTCCGATACACGCCCGAGAAGGGCGGCCCGACCGACGAGGTGGTCGGATTCGAGACCGACGCACTCCATGAGGCACTCGCTCGGACGGACTATCTCGCGCTCGCCTGTCCACTGACCGAGACCACACGTGGGCTCATCGATGCGGAGGCGCTGTCGGTTCTGCCCCCAGACGCCGTTCTCGTCAACATCTCGAGGGGGCAACTCGTCGAGACGGACGCGCTCGTCTCGGCGATCAGACAGAACCAGCTCCGGGGCGCCGCACTGGACGTAACCGATCCGGAACCGCTCCCCGAGGATCACCCGCTGTGGAACTTCGAGAACGTACTCGTCACGCCCCACATGTCGGGGCATACACCCGACTACTGGGTGCGGTGTGCGGAGCTCCTCACGCGGAACGTCCGACGGATCGAGGAGACCGGTGAGTTCGACGACTTGGAAAACACCGTCGAACTTACTTCCGACGGCGAGGTAGTGTTCACGTAGTCGTCGCGGACTCAGTATCCGGCTCCCTCGTACTCGAGGTTCGGATTCGGACCGTATCCGAGTTCGTCGCGTCGATCTCGGAAGCGATCGACAGCATCGGTGTATTCCGGATCGTCGATGAAGTTTCGTGTTTCGGATGAATCGCGCTCGAGGTCCCAGAGTATCTCCGGCAGCTCCTCACCGTAGTACTGGTACTTCAGATGATCCTGCTTGATCATCAAGTTCTGCCCATCGAACTGACTGACCGTCTCGTTTTGCCAGTCATCCTCGACCCCCTCTATGAGCGGGACGAGACTACGACTATCGAGTCCATCAGGAATCGGCAGGCCGGCCAGCTCGGCGAGTGTCGCGTATAGATCACACAGATTGACGTTCTTCTCGACCCGTCCAGAATCAAAGCGCTCGGGCCATCGGATGACAAGCGGAACGCGGACGCTTGCCTCGTAGAACTTCTTTTTCTCCCATACTCCGTGTTCTCCCAGCATCTCGCCGTGATCCGAGGTATAGACGATTATCCACTCTTCGAGGTTCTCGCCAGCGGCCTCCAGAGCAGCCATGATCCGCCCGAAGTAGTCGTCCACAGTTTCGACCATCCCGTAGTAGGCCGCTGTCGCCCGGCGCAACTCTCGTTCGGACGCGTCTACTCCCGGTTCAACGGTATATTTTCGGAGGAAAGAGTGATCAGGTGGCTCCTCGAGATATGGATCAACCCGATTGAGATAGTATTCGAACTTGTCCTGGGTTGTAAAGAATGGGAAATGGGGCTGGATGAGACTGACCTTCAGCAACAACGGCCGCTCATCGGCCCGCTGTCGGTCGTAGTACGGACTATTGAAATACTGGGAGATGTACTGCTCCGTACCCTCGACCGAGCGTCGGTCCTGCACCTGCACACGTGAGTCACCGACCCCCGCACGCCTGACCTCTTTCGAGTAGGACCACTTCCACTCGCTGCCCGGGTCGTAGTCCTTCTCCCATCGGTCGAAGGCATCCGGGTCTTTCTTCTCGAGGTACTTGTGATGGAGCGGCCGCTTCATCGGGGTCGGTCCAAGGCGCTTGCGCCATCCTTGCATCTGATCCCAGCCTTGATGGTGGAGTTTTCCCGCGCAGGTCGTCATATACCCGTATTCCGCGAAGTGACGGGAGAAGGTGTAGTATTCGGGGTCAAGATCATCCCAACCGAGACAGCCACACGTCCTGGGCAGTTCGCCGGCCATTAACGATTGGCGGGCCGGGACGCACACGGGCGATGGCGTGTAAGCGTTAGTGAAGACGGTCCCTGTCTCCGCGAGTGAGTCGATCGTCGGCGTTCGGACGGTGTCGTCGCCGGCGTACCCCAGTACATCCGGCCGGTGCTCGTCGTCCATCAAGAACAGTATATTCGGTCGGTCCGGCATAGGTACCGCATAGCGCCGTCGCTTAAAAAAACTCCGGCAGAATCAACGCGAATCCGAATCGCGTACCCTCTCCGGCCAACTACAATTTTGCTTCTGATCCTGATTCTAAACCGGTCCCGAGGATCCGCTCTCTATTCAAGATGTCAATACAAATGGATTGAGGATTATCGATTGTTACGCCTGCTCAACGATTGATTGGTATCTTCCAGTAGGTGAGACTCCGAAGTAGCCACATATCCTAGAAAAGATTTATTACCTTCTACGCAATCCTTCCAGATGGACATGGTAGATAATGACAGCCGAGACCGTATCGTATCACGCCGACCCTATCTCAAGCTGGTAGGTGCTGGTCTGGCGACGGGGCTCGCCGGTTGTGTCGGAGGGGATGGTGGGAACGGCAACGGGAACGGTAACGGCAACGGAAACGGAAATGGCAACGGTGGGAACGGTAACGGCAACGGTAACGGTGGGAACGGGAACGGCAACGGAAACGGAAATGGCAACGGTGGGAACGGTAACGGCAACGGAAACGGTGGGAACGGCAACGGTAACGGCAACGGCGGGAACGACAGCAACGAGAGTATGGACATAGAGGGCCAGAGTTTCTCCTTCTGGAGCGTCGACTGGTCCCAGTCCGAGGCCGCCGAAACCTACGTCGACGACACAGTCGAACAGTTCGAGAGCGATTCAGGTGCTACGGTCAACATACGGAAAGCCGAGAACCCAGCTGGAAACCAACAGGTATGGGTACAATCGTTCGAGAACAACGATTACCCGCACGTCTTTGAGGCGGGCGCAAACGTTGGGACCATGATCGACATGGGCGTCGTCAAATCCGTTGACGACTACATCGACTTCTTTAGTGACGAGTTCCGTGAACAGTTCGAACCGTGGCTAGAGCCGTCCGCGGCGCAGTTCAGGGGTACTGAAATGTCTCGAACAGTGTTGCCAATGTTCGGTGATGCGCGGTCTCCGATGGTCGCACGACGGTCGGTTTTCGAAGAGACACCGGGACTGTCCCCCGACGACTTCCCGCCGGAATCGTATGACGAATACATTGAGATGGCCACCACGCTCCAAGAGGACGGCCCGGTCGACTTCGGGACCCTGATCTTTGGCGCGGGCGGAGACATCCTTGACAACATGCTCCCAGTGATGGCCTATCACGAGGGCGGACCCATCGACGGCGCGATCTACACCGAGGACTGGGAAAGCGTCAACTTCTCCAACGACGCCTGGAAGGAAGCATTTACGAAATATTGTGAGGTCTACACCGAACATGAACTCTCACCCCCCTCTACGCCGAGCGCGGAGGACGAGCAGGTAGGGGCGTTGCTGCGCGAGCAACGAATCGGAATGGCGTGGCACGAACTATTCACTTTCCCGAACATCAGAGACCAAATTCCCGACCTCATTGACGACCTGATGTACGGGACGATGTGGGGATCCGAGGAGTACCCCGATGCTATCGCCCGGGGCAATCTTTCGGGTTTCTGTTTCACTACCCCTCCGGACGGCGAAGACGCAGAGGAATGGGAACAAGCCCAGCGCGCCGCTGCCCAGTACCTCGAACAAACCTATGGGTCCGTCGAGTACCAAGTTCGAGCGGCCCAAGACTACGGGCGTCTCCCGCTCCGCGAGGATTCCTGGGATGAAACCGAATCCACTGCCGAAGAGAACAACAACGTCGTCATTCCGACGATGTTCGAAATGCTCTCGACGATCCGTGACACCGAATTCTTCGGGCAGAACCACCCCCGGAACACTGCCGTCGTCTATACCGACGTGCCGCCGACCCTACAGGAGGCACTCACCGGTGACGTCTCTCCAGAGGAGGCGATGGAGAACGCTCAACAGGCCGCAGAAGAGCGGTTGAGTAGCTGAAGAGACCCGCTTTCGCCCTTGGTCGAACCGCAACAACTAATACCCGTGTCAATCTTACCCATACAATATGAGCGTTTCATCAGTGTACCAGACGTATAAGAGCCAACTGTTCAATCGGTACCAGTCCGCGGGAACAACGTTCAGAGAAAACAGATTCGAGTATCTGCTGGTGATGCCGGCGTTGATACTGATCGGTCTGCTCCTTTGGGTGCCCTTCATACGAGGCGTTTACATGTCACTTTTTAACTGGCCACTGCTCGGCGAGAACGAGTGGATCGGGCTGGGCAACTACGAATTCCTGTTCGGTTGGGAGCCGTTCTGGACGTCGGTAAGAGTGACCCTGATCTATAGCATTAATACAGTAATCCACATGGTGCTAGGTGTCGTCGCCGCACTGCTGGTGTATCATATGAGAGGCATCCCAAAAAAGCTGACCAGTGGGGCCTTTCTCATCTCGTATGCGATGCCGCCCGTCGTGACGGGCACTCTCTGGCTATATCTGGTTGATCCCGAGTTCGGCCCGATCATGACGCTGCTGGTTGATATCGGGATCCTTTCCGATCCGATATTCTGGAAATCGAGCGGGACCGCAGCCTTAGTCGTCGTCACCCTTGTGGCCGGCTGGACGTTCTGGCCGTTCGTCTTCCTAATCGTCCTCGCCAGCCGGGAAGGAATATCCAAAACGCAGTACGAGGTCGCGAGGATGTACGGCGCCAGTCGACTCCAGCAAACCCTGAAGATTACGCTCCCACAGTTGAAGTCGGCGATTCTCGTCGCGGTGAGCCTCAGACTCATCTGGAACTTGGCGAAGGTATCACAGCCGTTCCAGATGACCACGGGTGGCCCGGGGTACGAAACGTCCGTACTCGGATTACTACTGTACAGGGACGCGTACTTCGCCGGTCAGATGGGTCGAGCGTACTCGGTAGGGATCATACTGCTCCTTATTACACTCGGGGCAGTAATGATCTTCCTCCGTGAATTCGAGCGCCAGAGCGGGGAGGTGGAGTTCTAATGAGCACCGCCTCTCGGAGAGCTCAACTGTCGGTATCCGATATCCTCTACAAGCTGTTGTTCTATTCGACGCTAGGAATGTTCCTGCTTATGGTTCTCGTCCCACTCATCCTGGTTATTTCGGCGTCCTTTCGGCCCCTGGTCGAGATCTATGCGACGGACGTCTACCTGATCCCAAAAGAGCCCACGATCCAACCCTGGATCGACGGTTACGAGGATCTCAAGCCAAACCTACTCAACAGCCTATATATCGCGACCGGGACGGTCACCATTGCCCTGGTCGTCGCGATTCCCGGGGCGTACGCGTACGCCCGGACATCGTTCCCGTGGAAGAAACCGCTGTTCTACATCATCATTCTATCGCTGCTGTTTCCCCATGTGCTGCTCGTGATTCCGATCACGGATCTCTGGTACGACTTCGGTCTCTACAACACCTTACCCGGAGTATGGCTCGGCCATCAGACGTTCGTCGTTCCGTTCGCGATCTGGATCATGCGGGACTTCTTTCAGAAGATGCCGAGCAATCTCGAAGAAGCAGCCCAAATCTACGGCTGCACACAGTGGAGTGCGTTCGTCCGGGTCGTGCTACCGCTTGCGAAACCAGCGATCATCGCCGTGCTCTTTCTGGCCTTCCTGAACGGCTGGAACGACTTCCTGTTCGCGAACATGGTGACCGACAGCAGGGGACCGCAACCAGCAGTCGTCCAGCTTTACCAGACGATCAACGGCGGGAGCGGCGAGGCGACTGACTGGCAGCTGCTCATGTCGGAGTCGTTGATCATCGGCCTGCCGCCCGTCACCCTCTACCTGTTCGCACGGCGGTATATCTCCGAAGCGTTCGCCGTCAGCGCTTCGTAGCCGATCTGCTTCCATTTGTTTCAGGTGATACTCATCCGCTCTTTCAGGTGAATCCGCTACGAGTCCAGAACGCGCTGGGTGGTTTTTTCCTTCGAAGTTTGGAAAGAAGAAATCCAATAAGTATAACCCCCCATGAGGGGATGTACCAATGGGATATGAGTTCATCACGAGACTCGCAAGAGATCAGTCCGGCAGAACAAACCCAAGAGCCGGCGCACTATATCGACATTAACGGTCTTCGAAAAACGTTCTCCAACGGCACTGTCGTTGCGGTGGATGACTTCAACCTTGATATAGAAGAAGACGAGTTCGTCGTCTTCCTAGGTCCCTCTGGGTGTGGGAAAACGACGACGCTACGGTGTATCTCGGGACTCGAACTCCCTGACGAGGGGGAGGTCATCCTCAACGGGAGAGACGTCACGTTTGACAAGCCAAAAGACCGGGATTTGGCGTTCGTCTTCCAGAATATCACGCTGTTTCCTCATATGACCGTCAGAGAGAACATACGGTTCGGTCTGGATATGAAGACGGACCTCTCGAAAGACGAAAAGAAACGGAAGGTTGAGGAAACCGCCGAGCTCTTGGACATCGCAGAAACGCTCGATCGTCAACCGACCGCTCTCTCCGGCGGACAACAACAGCGTGTGAGTATCGGCAGGGCAATGGTGATGGAACCAACTGCATTCCTCCTAGACGAGCCCTTCGCCAACTTGGACGCGAACCTCCGTGACCGAATGCAGACCGAGATCAAGCGCCTCCAGCGTGAACTCGGGAAGTCGATGATCTTCGTTACTCACGACCAAGAGGAAGCGATGACGTTAGGAGATAAGATCGTCATCATGGAGGACGGGGAGATCCAGCAAGTGGGGACGCCGTACGAGATCTACAATCAACCGAAGAACCTGTTCATCGCGAAATTTATCGGCTCACCGTCAACGAATATATTTGAGGGAACCGCCAAGATCAACGGTGAAGAAATATATATTGAAACCGATGATTTTGAAGTTAGGCTCCCAAACGTCCGGGCCTCGGAGTTTGCAGCTTCAAATGGTGATATGGTGTTTTTAGGTATTAGACCCGAGTACATGCACGTCGTGCCCAAATCAGAAGGAATCTTCAACGCCGAGATCGATGTAAAGGAACTACATGGGGAACACGACGCAATCTACTTCACCGTAGGTGAGACGCCATTTACGGTAACAGAACCCCAAGGACAGGTTCAGGACACTGAACGCGTGAAAGGGGTTGACTTCGACACCGACAAAATCTGGCTGTTCAACGAGAGAGAAGAACGCATTCATTAGCAGAACTCACATCAGTGAAGAATAACAAGATATTACTTGTACTATAGCTATCATATTTCTTAGACAAACTTGTGATCTTAGCAAAGGAGAGGCTTGTCAACAAATTCGGCGGTCTGAAGCTCAATAACTGAACTAGTTGAAGACCATATTTGCACTATATATCAGATTCTATATCAACAACTTTTTTAGATATTTTCCTAATGCAGAAACAGACGCGGATATCCGGCTATAGTTTACTGGAGTGTCCATATTTAAAATGATTTTCAATACAGGATATGTGTGACATCCTCCCGCACCTTGAGTGGTCACTGCAACACCTAAATATCCAGAGGGAACGTGGCGATCTAGTTCTCAGCCGTCGTCGAGATGCGTCGGGGTGACGACACCGGGCCGATCGAGCCTGAGACGGTCCCCGACTTCGACCTCCTCGATGGCGTATGGGTACTCGAACGTCGTCGCCGCCGCCTTCAGCGCGCCGGGGTCTGCCTGAATCGACCGCCAGCGACGCCAGTGAGTGGGTACGAGTCGGTCGATACCGACGGCGTTGGCGGCGTCGATCACGTCCTGGGCGTCGTTGTAGAGTTTTCGTCGGACGACCTCGCCGTCGTCACCCAGCCGGCGGGCGGTGGTTCCGTACGAGACCATTCCGAGATCCACGTCGAACTCGTCACCGACCGCGTCGAGCGCCTCGCAGGGACGGTTGTCGCCGCCGTGGAAGACCGTCCCCTCCGGCGTCTCGATGACGTAGGTGACGCTGCCCGCGGCGTCGGGGTCGTTCCCGCCGCGAACGTGGACGGTCAGTTCCCCGACCGCGACGCTGTCGCCGGGTTCGACGGCGACCTGGCTCTCCTCGGGAACGTCGCTCACATCGTGGATGTCGTAGCACTCGGCCGGGGCGTGGACGGCACCACCGTGGTCTAGCAGCGGGCCGAACGAGGGCGGCCAGAAGTGGTCGCGGTGGTCGTGGGTACAGAACACGGCATCACACTCCTCGGCCCATCCCGGCTCCATCGGGACGGGAGGCATCCGTGCGATGTACTCGCGGTCCCGTTCGGTGCTGAAGTACGGATCGATGTAGACGGTCGTCTCCGGCGTCCGGATGGCCCACCCGGTGACGCCGAGAAACCACAGCGAGACGCTCTCAACCTCGACACCCTCCAGCTCCTCGCGAATCCACCACTCGCCCCAGTCGCTGGTGATCGTCATCGACACACCCGCCGAGTCGTCCCGTCGGTCTCCCCGCGTCGGGTCATAGAACAGCAGTTCGTACGGCTGGGCCTAAAGGTTCCGACGACAGCGATCCTCACCGAGACTGTTCGCCCCACGCCGGCGCGCCGTCGAGACCCGACAGCGCATGGTCTCGAAGGTGTGGCACGCAGAGCTCGACGAACGTCGTGAGATTGGCCGCAGCCGAGGGTTCATACCCGAAGATAACGCCCCGTTCGTCGGGCTGGTTGAAATGGAGGAGGATCAACTCGTCGAAGAGGTGAAGCGAACAGTAGAACGAGCCGACGTCGAAGAGCCGTTCTCGGTCGGTATTGCCGCGAGCCTCGTCCCTGAACGCCTGCACGACGTCCTCGCTGTTGGTATCCCAGTTTTCGACCTGTTCGTACACCGCCGTCTCGCCATACAGGAACCGCCACCCCTCCGGGTCGTACTCGACCACCATATGGAGCGTGTCGCCGGTCTCCTCAAGCAGAAACTCGATCAGGTCAGCCTCATTGTCACTCATACGCCATCCCCTCGGTGGCGTTCGTCGGCCCAATGCGACGGCCCGTTTCGAGAAAACCCATGTCGTATAGTGAAAGTATAACCATCAAAAAGGTATCGTTCTCTGAAAAAACGGGCGGCCGAGCGCCGGCCACCAGTCGACCGGGAACGAGCGAGTCTCCGTCGAACGGATCCGGAGACGACGTTCGGATGCCGGAGCTAGTCAGAAGACGTATCACTCGGAACGAGGTAGTGGCTGGTATGAAACTGCGCCAGCCGACGGATTTCCTGATCCTCGAGGCGCTCGAAGAGAGAGGGCGCAACGTCGCGACGAACCTGCAGGCTCACACGGGCAAGAGCCGCCAGAACATCAACACCCGGCTGCCCGTGTTAGCGGACTACGGGCTGATCAGGAAGATCGGGCCCGCCGAACGCTCGGGCCTCTATGAGATCACCCCGAATGGAAAGGCCGCCCTGATCCACCGAGAGAAGTACGGCGAGGTAGACGACTTCGAGGCACTGCTCGAGGGGCCGACTGCGGAGATCGACGACCAGGCCGGCGCCGCCGGGTTCGCACGCTGCGAGTCCGAGGACGGCGACTCGGAGTAGCCTCCCGTCGTACACGTGGGGGCGACGCCGCGTCGAAGGCAATCCCTTCTGACGAGTATATTGATAGGAGATCGATATGAACCGGTGTGAGTTGGACCGTGTTTTCGGAGAGTAGAATCCCACAGACCCTCGAAACAGTTATCTCCTCTGAGAACCTATCAACTATAGCAAGAGTATGAGTCATCGACTCGTTCTCCCACCACACCACCATGCTTACCACAGCGTTCGAGTACCTCCGGACTAGCACCGACTGGGAGCGCACCGTCCTCATCGGCGGACTCCTCACCGTCTTCAGCTTCCTGCTGATCCCGGCGTTCGTCGTAATGGGATATCTCCTCGGCGTGTTCCGTGCGACGATGCACGGCGACACCGAACGGCCGCCCGTCTTCGACGACTGGGGAGCCCTGGCGGTCGACGGGCTGAAAGGCTACGTCATCGCCTTCGTCTACGGGTTGGTCCCTGCCGTCGTCCTCGGCGGGACGTTCGTCTTCGGGTTCGCCGGCCTCGCCTCCGGCAGCGACGCGGGCGCCCTGACCGGCGGGCTCGTCCTGCTTACCGGCGGTCTCCTCACCGCTGGCCTCTGGCTCGCAGTGGCCTACGTCCTTCCCGCCGCGCTCCTGAACTACGCCGAGACCGGTCGTCTCGGCGCGGGGTTCGCCGTCGGTGACATTACCCCGATGCTCACGAACCGGGCATACATGCGGGCGTTCGCCTACGCCCTCGTCGCTGGCGTCGCCTTCGGCGTCGTCGCCGGGCTCTTGAACATCGTCCCGGTGCTCGGGGCCATCGCGAGCGCGTTCGTCGGCTTCTACGTGGCCGTCACGGTCGCGTACATCTACGGGCGGACCTACGCCGAGATGCACGTCGTCGACGTCGCCGACGGGAACGCGATCGACGAGAACGCCGCGATCTGAGCGAGCGCTCCCGTCCTCGCTCGACTGGCTGCACCCTTTTGGAACTACCACACAATGACCACTCATGAGACGATCCACGGACCCACGACCGATCCACACGACCGAACTCGCCAGGAGATGCGCCCTCGAGGGACACCACCGTTCGCAGACTGGACGACGCGGCGAGGGCGGCGCGAGGAGAGCCTCGTGACCGGTCGACACGGCGATCAACGCGACGCCACCGGCCTATGATCGCAGTCGGCGTGACGCTGCCGACGGGACTCGGCCAGCTCGCGCTGCTCGCGGGCGCACTGGTCGGTGCCCTGGTCGCGTTCGGCTATGGACTCACGGAGCTACGGACGGCCTACCGAATGCACACGACGGCGGGCCACACCGTCGCGGACGTTGCCAACTACCCGGGACCGGTCGAGATCGAGGGCGTCGTCAGCGCGACGACCAAGGCGCTGGCCGCGCCGTTTACCGGCACCGACTGCGTTGTCTACGAGTACACGATCGAGGAGCTGCGCCGGGACAAAGACGGCGATCGGACGTGGAAGACGATCGATTCGGGCGAGAAACGAGTCCCGTTTCGCGTCGAGGACGACACCGGAAGCGTGCTGGTCGAGCCGGCCGGCGCGACCCTGCGCCTCGAGCACGAGCGCGTGGTCCGCTCACCGGTGGACGAGACGCCGCCCGCCGCGATCGGCGACTTCCTCTCGACGCTCGAGCTGGGCGGGTTCGGGATCGACCTCGGACGGGACCGCCGGTACATCGAACGCCGGATCGACGTCGGCGAGCCCGTCTACGTCTTCGGGCCGGCACGCCACGACCCGACCGCGAGCACGGCGGCCGGCGAGGTCAACGCGGTCATCGGCCACACACAGGAGAGGGGAGTCCGCGAGCGACTCGCCGATCGGCTCCTGGGTCGGACCCTGTTCGTGCTCGCCGACGGGAGCGAGACAGCGGCGCTGTCCCGGACCCTCAAAAGCGCCCTGGTCGCCGGACTTCTCGGCGTGTTCGTCCTCGTCGTCACCGGAGTCGTCCTCACGTAGCGAGAGAGAAGATCGACTGCACGAATCCATGCAGTCAAGTACCCCACCCTAACGCTCACCTACGGCTCGCGTTTGGTGACGGGGCTTGTCTTCGCGGTGGGCCAGCCGGTACTGGCGATGTAATTGACCGTCGCCTCGCGCTATGTGTCTTCGGGGCGTAAACCGTCTGAGAAGGGGTCAACAGCACTCTTAGCGGATCGCGTCGAAAACACACTCGAGTACCTGCCTCGAACTCGCACCCTCGGCTCGTTGCCTCCTCGGACGACCGTCTCGAATACGGGCCTCATGAGATGTCGGTGTCGGCAGCCGACCGGAACGATACTGGTGTCGGAGGTTCAGTCCATCCCTCTTCGCGTCTCCGTCGTTCCGTGAACCCGTATCGGCGTGAGTGTGATGCCCATTCAGGGCTGGGGAACATACTTATCCGGACTGGCCATCCAATCGCCTGGACTCGTATGCAGTGGATACCACTGACCGACAGGATACGCCGTCAGTAAGCGGTTCGCGCGACCGCCCGTTGGAGGGCCGTAGCGAGCTGCGATCGATGGCGTGGAGAGAACCCATGGACGATGCCGAACTACTCCGTCGAGAACGCCGTGCCGCACGTGAAGAGCTGGTCCGCAAGCGATCCCGCGACGATGAACAAACGGGACCAGCCACCACGGGAAGCCGACTACCGCTCATGCCCGACCGTGACGACAAGTTCCTCCGTCTAGCGTTGATGAGCGTCGACGAACTCGAGTTGCACGTCGAACGGCTCGACCGCGACCTGGTGGACCTCGAAAACGGATTCGACGAAATCGAGGAGTGACGTGAGTGCTGTTAGTTCGAACCCCTCCTCCCGGGCGGGGTGAGATCGACAGTGACGGTCTCGGTGTCATCGTCGATCGAGACGGTGGTCTCACCGGAGAGCTCCCCCTTCTCAGCGGTGATCTGATAGTCTCCTTTGAACCCACGCGTGGTGTACCGGCCGTCACAGCCGGTTTCGCCGCGCTCGTCGGTCCACCACTCCTCGAAGACGAGTTCCTGGAACTTCTCGCCGTGGGGCCGCACCGTCCAATCGTCGTTGTAGTATGCACCGGTGGGTCGCCAGTGGTCGCCGGCCCAGAAGCCCCAGGACATGACGCCTTCGACGGCCTCGTGGCTGAACGACGCCGTCAAGAAGTCCCGAAGGAAGTCGGTCTGCCACTCGACCAGCTCCTCGTTCTCACGACTCTCGATCTGGATGTCGAACTCGGTGATCAGGATCGGCAGACCGAGGTCGCCGTACATGTCGTAGGTTTCGAGCAGCTCCTTCGGGGGCGTCACGTTCCCGTTGGGCTGCTGGACGTGGCCCATGAAGCCGACCCCGTCGACGGGCGCCCCATCATCGAGGAGCCGTTCGACGAACTCGTAGTGCTGGTCGCGGAAGAAATCGCCGGCGACCGCACCCATCTCGTTCGTGTACAGCTCGCCGTCGGTCGCCTGGGCCCCCGCGTTCCACCACTCGAGGACGGCGTCCCAACCGAGGTCGGCCCCGTCCTCGGCGCGGAAATTGGGCTGCCAGATGGGGTGGTTGTGCATGTCCCACTCGGTGACCAAGTCTCCGACGTCGGTCGCGTGGTTCTGGATGCGCTCGGTGACGAGCTGGCGGAGTTCTTCGTCCGAGAGCGAGTCGGGGTTGTCGATCGACATGCCGCCGCCGCCGTCGGTGCCGTACTCCTCCCAGAGGAGATAGTGTCCGCGGGCCGGGATATCGTGTTCCTCGAGCCACTCGAGCGTCTCGATGGCGCCCTCCTTGCTGTCACCCCAGGGACCCAGGAAGGAGGGGTACTTCAGCCCGTTCTCGATGACGGCCTTGTTGAAGTCCTCGAGGAACGTCTCGCGGTAGCGCTCGTCATCCTCGCTGTCGCCGAGGATGTGACTCACCGAGACGGCACTCCCGAAGTCGAACGCGTGGTCGGCCATTGTGACGTCGACCGTGGCATCGTTCATCGGCTGGCCGCCAGGATTGCGGACCTCGACCTCGAAGTCCGTCTTCCGGATCTCCTCGATGCGTTCGTGGGCGGCCTCGCGCCATGGTGCGTCCTCGGAACGACCATCGTAGGTTACTGGGTCCTGCGCCGCTGCAGCCGGCATTCCTCCTGCTGCCGTGCCGACGCCAAGCGTTCCGAGTACACCGAGCGTCTGCAGGTACCCACGGCGATCGATCGACAGGGTGTCTCGTTGGCTCTCCGATCCGGACTCCGGACCCGAGTCGTTATTAGTCATGGATGTTTCCCACGGTTTCTGTAACTAATTCTTATGATTATTAATGCGTGGATACGAGACAGTGTTTCCGGGTCGGGAATAGACCCGTTTTGGTGTCCGTCTCGGATGCACGTGGACAACTATCGTCTCCGGTGGCTCCTCAAGCGGGTGTCTCTCGGGGTGATCGCCGCCGATCGCTCTCAGGGAGATCCGCCAGTAGTGGACTGTGAGAGCAGACCGCGTGGGAGTGGCGTGGTGGATTCGTAGAGCGTGAGGGGACAGTACGTTCGGAGTTGCTTCGGAGATATACTCCCACGGTGATCTCGTGGGCTTCCCACGCCCGCCAACGGGCGGTTCGTTGCTGGGACCATCAGTCATCCCCCGTCCCGGTGTTGACGTCTACGCTGTCGGCCTCAATGCTCCCCATGTCGGGCGTGGTCCGTTCACCCCGGATAGACTGGACCTTGCCCAGCGCGATGGCGCAGATGTAGATTCCCACGGCCACGAGGACGATGACCCCACCGGCCGTGACCCCGCCGTAGTAGGCGACGGCGATACCCAACAACACTGCGAGCTCCGCGAGGACGACCGAAACAACGAGCGATTCGGAGAAGCTTCGGGACACTTGGGTCGCGCCCGCGACTGGAACTACGAGCATCGCAGCGACGAGGATGACGCCCATGATCTGCATCGCGCCGACGACGACCATCGCCGTCAGCATCACCATCACCCGGTTGTACCAGTTGACGGGGATGCCGGAGACGGCGGCTGCGGTCTCGTCGAACGTCACGTACAGGAGCTGGTTGCGCGTCACGGCCACCGTCCCGACGATGACGGCAAACAGCACCAAGAGGATGGCCGCACTCTGGGGCGACACCGTCGAGAGGTTGCCAAAGAGAAACTGGTTGACGCCGACGGCGAGTCCGCCCGCATTGAGGCTGATGAGCGTCGTTCCCAGCGCGAACCCCGTCGACAGGACGATGGCCATCGAGACGTCGTTATAGGCGTCCGTGACTTCGGAGATGAGCTCGATGAAGAGCGCGGCGATCATCGCCACGACGACGGCGGTGAGATATGGTGATACTCCGAGGTCGATGACGGCGTTCAGGAACAGCCCGATGGCGACCCCGGCGAACGCGGTGTGAGCCAGCGCGTCTCCGATGAGTGCGAGCTGTCGGTGGACGAGGAACGTCCCGATGAGCGGCGCCATCACGCCGACACAGAGCCCAACGAGTATCGCCCGGTGCATGAACCGGTACCGCGGGTTCAGCATCTCCAGACCCGTCACGTAGTACACCCAGTCCATCAGCCAGTACCACTGGTCCAAAACCCACAGGAGGACGCCGAAGACGAGGTCGCCGACGGCGCCGAGCCAGCTTTGCAGCGAGAGCAAGAGCGACGGGTCTACGATGGCGAGCACGCTCGCTCCGAGCGTGGCCGCGACGTCCACGCTCATCCGTCGACCTCCCCGAGAAACCTCGCCTCGGTTCCAAACGCCCGTGCCAGCGCGTCGCTGTCGACGAACTCGTCGGTCGGGCCGTCGAAGTAGACCTCGCGGTTCAGGCAGACGACGCGGTCAGCGTGCTCGACGACCGCCCCGAGATCGTGTTCGATGAGGAGGACGGTGATACCCTCGGCGTTGAGCGCTGCCAGCAGGTCGTAGAAGGCGTCGACCGACTCGGCATCGACGCCGACGGTCGGCTCGTCCAGGACGAGCAGGTCGGCCTCGCTCGCCAGCGCCCGCGCGATGAACGCACGCTGGCGCTGGCCACCCGAGAGCTGTGTGACGCGCCGGTCGGCGAACCCGCTCATCCCGACGGTCGCGAGCGCGTCGTCAACGATGGTCCAGTCCGCGCTCGACAGGCGGCCAAACCCCACGTGTGGGAACCGCCCCATCTTCACGACCTCGCGAACGGTGATCGGCATCTCCTTCGTCGCGCTGGCTTGCTGGGCGACGTAGCCGACCCGCTCGCCGTCGTCGAAACGGGCGGCGCGCTCACCGAACAGATTGGCTGTACCCCTGTCAGGCTCACGCAGGCCCACCATCAGCTGCATCAGCGTCGACTTCCCAGAGCCGTTCGGCCCCACGATGGCGACGTACTCACCGGGGTCGATCGTCAGCGAGACGTCCTCGACCACGGGTGTTGCCGTGTAGCCGAAGGTGACCTCCGAAACGTCAATGACCGGCTCGGTCGCTGGGGCGTCCGACTCCATCGTGGTGGGCGTCTGCTCAGCTGTGCCGGCTGCGCTCCCGGAATCGGTGTCGTGTGTGCTCATATCGGTTCAAAATTTCGCCACTGTTCTAGCCAGTCCTCCGACGGAGCTGCGTCCTCGGGTGGTTTGTTGCCGAGGACGATCTCGAATGTCGGCATGTTGATGTTGTACGCGATCTCTTCATACCCCCAGTTCTCCGCGACCCAGTCTTCGCGGACGCCGGCGTATGGCGTCACGGGGAAGTACGCCTCCACAGCCGTCTCGCGGACGAGCTGCTGGGCCGGGCGTTGGGACTCAAAGACCCCGTTAGCGATGTACGTGATCTCGTTCTCTCGGATGATCTCCGCCGCTTCGCGTACGTCCTCGGGTTTGACGTCGTTGCTCGCCGCCAAGTTCGTCACTAACGGCCGCATCTGCACGCCGTAGCGCACTCCAATGTACTGGAACGCGTTGTGCGCGGCCAACTGGACGATATCGCGCGTGGATCGATCGAAGACGGCCTCGTAATCCGCGTCGATGCGGTCGAGCACATCGGTCTTGTACGCCTTGGCGTTCTCGTGGACGGTGTCGGCGTGCTCCGGGACGATCTCGGCGAATCCGTCGGCGATGTTATCGACGGATTGCTTCGCGCGTCGCGGATCCAGCCAGAAGTGGGGATCTTTCCCGCGATTCTCCCCCACCCCCTCCTCCTCGCGGTCGAGGGACGAGGCGAGATCCGCTAGATCGATGCCCTCCCGGACGTTGATGAGTGCCGTCTCGACGTCGTCGGCCGTGATCGTTTGGATGGCGCGGTCGGCCCAGGGTTGGAACTCGTCCCCGACGTGGATGAACGCGTCCGCCTCGATGATGCGCTGGGTGATATCAGCGTTGGGCTCCCACCCGTGGCCATGCAGTCCCGTCGGGACGAGGTTCTCTACCGTCAGCGGGGTCCCGTCGGCGATCTGCCGGCCGAAGTCGAAGAAGCTGAAAAACGAGGCCACGGCGACCGGCCCGTCGCTCCCATCGTCACTATCACTCCCGGTCTCTACCGGCGCGCTCGGCAGCGCCGTGCATCCGGCCACTCCCGCCAGCACCGCCACACCGCCTGTACGAAGCGCGTCCCGTCGCGTCACTGCTCGCCCGTCAGATATCTCGTGTGACATGGTTATCAAAACTCTGGATTAGCCGTATCTAATTCTCAATTTGCTACGCCCACATATATAGATTATGGACGTGGAAACGTGGCAGATGAGGTGAACGACCGCCAGAAGCGTACTGTCTTGTTCGCGTGGGTAGAGGCTGCTCTACACCTGTCGGCGGGAAGGCCGTGAGCAAGTATTGCTTCCGAACGACCCGACAGTGGGCCGGCTCCCTCTCGTTCACCGAAGCTCGGATGGTCTTTCGCCCGCGCGCCAGGGATCATCTTTCTCGCAGGCGTTCAGTCGGCCCCGTATAACTTATCTATTTGGGGAATAGACCCACTTTTAGGTAACGAATGGCTCAAGAAAACGATTACAGTGCCGGACATATCCAAGTATTAGAGGGATTAGAGGCCGTCCGTAAGCGGCCAGCGATGTACATCGGCTCACCCGACTCACAAGGACTGCACCACCTCGTATACGAAGTGGTGGATAACTCGATCGACGAAGCACTAGCTGGCTACTGTGACAATATCACCGTCTCAATCCACGATGATGGCTCAGTAAGTGTCGCTGATGATGGCCGGGGAATCCCCGTTGACACCCACGAAGAGTACGATCGGCCCGCTCTCGAAGTCATCATGACCGTCCTACACGCCGGCGGCAAATTCGACAACAAGTCCTACCAGGTTTCCGGTGGTCTCCATGGTGTCGGTGTCTCAGTCGTTAACGCCCTCTCGGAGCGTCTTGAAGCTGAGATCAAACGAGATGGTGGCGTCTTCCAGCACGCATTCGAATCCGGCGAACCCATTGGCGACATGAAACGGCTTCGTGACATGGCACCGGACGAACAAACGGGAACCAGGATCCAGTTTTGGCCCGATTCGGAGGTCTTCACGACCACGGAGTTCTCCTTTTCGACGCTCTCGAACCGGCTCCGGGAACTGGCCTTCCTCAATTCGGGAGTCGCGATCACCCTCTGGGATGAGCACAAGGATGCCGAAGAGAGCGACCCTGTCAGCGAAACCTACGAATACGACGGAGGCATCCGAGAGTTCGTCGAGTATCTGAATGAGACACGGTCAGTAATGCACAAGGACGAGATCTACTTGGAAGATACGGAGCAGAACGTCCAAGTCGAGATCGCGATGCAAGCCACTGAGGAACCCCAAGGCTCGATCCATGCCTTCGCGAACAACATCAACACCCGTGAAGGCGGCACCCACCTCACCGGGTTCAAGACCGCGCTAACACGGTGTGTCAACGACTACGCGGGCGAGAACGATCTGCTCTCGGATCTCGAGGAGAATCTCCAGGGCGAGGACATCCGGGAAGGCCTGACGGCAGTGATCTCGGTCAAACATCCCGACCCCCAGTTCGAGGGCCAGACGAAGACAAAACTCGCTAATGGCGAGGTACGAGGAGTCATTGAAAGTATCATACATGAAGGTGTTAGCACCTACTTCGAGGAACATCCCGATACTGCTCAGGCGATCGTGATGAAAGCCGTCGAAGCCGCGAAAGCACGGAAGGCCGCGAAGAAAGCCGAGGAGCTCACGCGCCGGAAGTCCGCGCTCGACTCAACGTCGCTGCCCGGAAAGCTGGCGGATTGCCAGACGAAAGATCCCGAGCGAGCCGAGTTGTTCATTGCGGAGGGGGATTCGGCAGGCGGGAGCGCCAAACAAGCTCGCGATCCCGAGTTTCAAGCAGTGCTCCCCATCCGGGGGAAGGTGCTCAACGTCGAGAAACACCGGTTGGACCGCATCCTCGAGAACGACCAGATCCGGAACATGATCACCGCGATCGGCGCGGGGATCGGTGACGAGTTCGACGTCGCCGACGTCCGCTACAAGAAGATCATCATGGCGACCGACGCCGACGTCGACGGCGCCCATATCCGGACGCTCTTGCTGACCTTCTTCTACCGGCACATGCGCCCGCTGCTCGAGGGCGGTTACGTCTACGCGACCCAGCCGCCGCTGTACCGCATTCGATATCGAGGGGAGACCTACGACGCGATGACCGACGCCGAACGCGACGAGATCGTTGAAGAGAAATGCAACGGCTCTCCGACCCGCGTCCAGCGGTTCAAAGGGCTCGGCGAGATGAACCCCGAACAGCTCTGGGAGACGACGATGAATCCCGAAAACCGCATCCTGAAACGGATCACCGTCGAGGACGCCGCCGCCGCCGACAAGATGTTTTCCGTGTTGATGGGCGACGCCGTCGGCCCGCGAAAACAGTTCATCAAGGATCACGCTCCGGAAGCCGAGTGGATCGACATATAGCCAAGTAAATTATTTTCCGTCTGAAAGCAGAAGCCACCGAGAGGAATCCTCCCGTGTCCGTGTTGGTCTCGGACACTACGCGCAGATTCACTACCAGCCGCACACGACCTTGTGCGGCTGGATTTCGTTAGCTATCCGTGTTATTCGATCGTCGCATAGATTGGCGAACTCCAGGCCATGCCACCATCTTCCTGAATGACCCGGGCGTAGTACGCATGTTCACCGGACGACTGGTCCGAGAGATCGAACTCGAGTTCGACATCCGTCTCGGTGGCTTCACCAACGCGCCGAACAGCAAGTTGGACGCCGAGATACTCCTCGATCTCGACGATCATCTCGTCATCGAGTTCATCGAGTTCGAACGTTTCGTCGAGGAAGGGCACGCTGAACGCCAGTTTGGCGTCGTCAGGCGCATCGAGATCGACTTTGATGCCAAGGTAGTTGCCCGAAATCGTGCTGTCCCACTCGATGGCGTTGCTCGAGACGCGAGTGATACCCTGATCTGGATGATCGAAGCCGAATTCGGTCGCGTCGTTGATGATCCCCTTCGAGAGTGAGAGCGAGCCGTCGGCCTGGAGAACCTTGTGTCGGTTCTTTGAACGGGCACCGCTCCAGGTGAACTCGAGGAGGTCGTTTCCATCGGTGAGGTCGACGGAGTCGATCATCTCCGCACCGTCGAAGAGATCGATGCGCTTGATCGGCGAGGTTCCGTAGGCCTCGACGGAGAACGGGGCGGCGGAATCGACCGTGACGTCCGCACCCATGTCGTTCCCGTCGAGGTCGACGTCGAGCAGCATTCGCTCGCCAGTCGTCCCGTACGCGCGTCGCTCCGAGAGCGACTCCCAGAGGGAATCTCGGTCTAACGCCTCCATTTTGGCACCCATCAGTCCGCCCTTCACGTTGAAATCGGCCGCCTGGAGGTTCGCCTTTTCGTCCACTTCGAACTGGCTGGTCGGCCGTGCAGCCCCGAGTCGGCCAGTGTGGTCGTCGCTTCCACAGCTGAAGCCGACCTTGTAGCCGCGCTCGATCGCTTCGTGGCCGAGCCACTCGAAGACGCCCCAGATGGAGTTGATCTCGACGAACGTCGTCAGATCGGTATCGATCGTGTCCGGATCGCGGAGCCGGGCGGGACGGCCACCCTGGTGTGGGAAGATCAGGACGTCATCGCGACCCTCGTAGTAGTCGTAGAGGTTTTCGATCGGGTAGACGCCCTCGTGTTTGTTGAATCCCTCACCGTCCTGCCAGCTCCCGCTGGCGACGAGTGGTTCGTCTACGTTCCGATAGTAGACGTTCTGGTCACCGCCGGAGACGGTGTTCGAAGACCACTCGTTTGCCAGCAGCGTCACGTGCTCGCCGGGTTCGTGGTAGGCTTCGATCGCGTCTTTGATCTCCTCCCAATAGTCTTCGTCGACCTGGAAGTCGTTTGCACAATGGGAGCTAAAGTCGAGCATCCCCTCGTTGCGTGCGAATTGGAAATACTCGTCGATAGTGCCAGTACCGACGGTCTTCCCCGACTGGCCGTGAATATCACCCCAGTAGATCGAGTGTTCGCTCTCGGGATCACAGCGAAGCGGGTTTGACGTCTGACTCCAGTCGCGATCGGCGTCGCTTACGGTGACGCGGTGGACGCCTTCAGAGCTGAATTCGACCGGGATAAACGTGACCGGTCCATCGGCGTCGACGGTGCCGACGAAATCGGCCTCGTCGTCCGAGAGCTCGACCTCGAGCGTACTCGAGAAGTCGCGGGCGGTGTTTCCGAAGTAATCGAGTGCACGCACGACGATCTCGGTCTGTTCGCCGGGCTGAACCACCGACGGCGCAAACACCTGTAGCGACGTCGGTTCGCCGGCGAAGATCTCGTACTCCAGTTCGTCGAGGGTGACGTAGTCGCCGGTTCCCTGCATGTCGATCTGGAACATGAAGTGGAACGCGGTTTCCGGAAACGACTGGATACGGTGGCCGGGGCTGCCCTCGGATCGATCACCGTACGTGATCGTGACTTCGTCGCCTTCCTCGAGGTAGCCGTCGTAGGTGTCGATAATGACGTTGTCGCCCCACGGTTTTGGATTCTGGTAGTAGCGGTCCCATCGTCCCTCGACGGTCGCCTCACCGGTGGTCGACACCGTACAGTAGTTCGGTTCCTCGGGTTCGTCGAACTGTGGTCGCCCCCAGTCGCTGGTCTGGTTGGTCGAGACCTTCATTCTCGTCCCGTCGTCGAACCCGAACTGGCCGACAGTGTACGTGATGGTCCAGGTTTCGTAGGCCCCGGCGGTCACCTCGTCGGTCGAGATATCGACGGTTCCATAGTGCTTCTCGATTTCTTCTTCCGGTGTTTCTTCTTCGCCGAACAGCTCTTGTATACTTCCACTCATTATCTTCTATTTCCGAATGTCCTTCCCGGACATTCCACTCGCTCGTGCCCGTCCCCTCATATTAAGCTTTCCACAACCGTCAACATAATCTCTCAATATGATGCGTATTACACCCTAAACCCGGATAGAACACCACATATTTGTTTTTAATCGGCCTCGATCGAAATTGTTGGACGTCACTTATCTACCCGATTGGACGGAGTAGTGGTGTTATTATGGAATAAGGGGGATAAGAACACATATGATTACAAAGATTGACCGAATCTATATGATTCATGCCCTCACAACGTTTTTACGGGACATATGCCACTGATGATTCGTGCCAACAGATCGCACCCCCTGCGCTGACGAACGAACCGACTCATCAATTGCAGCTGAAGATCGAACCACGGAACACTCCGAATCAACGCGGGATGATTCTCCGCGCGGACTCCCCACGCGCCGGCAGTTCTTCGGAGCAGTAGGCGCCACCGGGATCGGACTCACGGCTGGCTGCACCAGCTCGATCACTGGCGGCAGTTCGGACGAAACGATCACTGTCGGATACCAGCAGTTCGGTACCCCCTACTGGTCCGAACTCCTCGTCAAGAACGGCGAACTCGCCGAGCAGTACCTTCCAGACGGATACTCAGTCGAATGGCAGACTGCACTCCAGGGCTCGGTCATCGGGAACCGGATGGTGTCCGGAGAGAACGAAATCGGGTACAACGGCGATATGCCGACGATCATGGCGATCATCAATGAGGACACCCCGATCTCGATGACCGGTCTCTCGGCCTGGTCGTGGGGCCAACAGTGCAACCTCGTCATCACTCCCACGGACCGAGATTTCGATGGTCCACAAGACCTCGACGGGATGAACGTCGGCATCACGACCGGATCGTGTACGCACCGGTTCTGGCTGGACGTCGAGGAGCGAGAAGGGATCTCCGCGGAGATCACCGATACGGACATCAACACGATCCTTGCCGAGATCAGGGAAGGAAACCTTGACGCCGGACTGATGTGGGAACCGAATCCCAGCATGGCGGTCACCCAACAGGAGGAAGCGAACTGGTTCTTCACGGGTGCGAGGTACAACGACCCCGATATGGGTTCCGTCTCGATGACCGACGAGTTCATCGAGGAAAACGAGGACGCCGCAATCGCGTACATGAAAGCGGAGCTCGAGGCCAAACACATCTTCGAGGACGATCAAGAGCGAGCAGTTGAGCTCATCGGAGAGGAACCCGATCTCGAGGATTATGACGCAGAGACGATTGAAGCGTCCATCTACGAGCCTATCGACGCCAACGGGGAAGAGGTCAACAAGATGGAGTTCGCAACGGATATGCGTCAGATCGAACCGATCGACGTCCACATCAAGGAGACGGCCGCGAACTTCCTCGTCGACCAAGGTGAAATCGAACGAGCGCCGGAAGAGGACGATTTCAACTGGGATGTCCTCGACGCCGCGATCGAGGAACTGCAAGACGAAGGCGTCGACTGGGATCCGACTGACGAGGAGGTTACGACGGGATGAGCATTTCCGATTCAGTCGGCGAAAAATGGCTCGGGGTGTCCCAGCAGTTGCCATCGCTGCCGGCGCTGCCCCGGCCCGTCTACAAAGGCGCATCCATCCTGCTCTTTCTGGGGGCGTGGTGGCTGTTCGTCGCGATCGAGTTTCTCGGGTTTCGCTTGATACCGACCCCGGTCGAAACGATACGGGCACTCGTCGAGTCCATCCAAGGGGCCCCGCTCACCTCGGGCGGCCAGTCGTTGTATACCCACTCGTACTACACGATCATGCGCGTCGGACTCGGAATCGGACTCGGTATCTGTACCGCGATCCCGCTCGGGTTGCTGATCGGCTGGAGTAACGTGTTCGACAGATACCTCCTCCCCGCGTTCGAGGTCCTCCGACCGATTCCGCCCGTCGCATGGGTCCCGATCGCGCTGATCGGGTTCACGAGCGAGCTGATGAGCATCGTCTGGGTCGTCTTTGTCGGGGTCTTCTTCCCGATCCTGATCAACACGATCGACGGCGTCAAAGACATCGAGACCGATTACGTGCGTGCGATCTACAGTCTCGGCGGAAGCAGGATCGATCTCTTCAGACACGTCATTGTTCCATCGGCAATCTCGTCGATGGTCACGGGAACGGTGATCGGAATCGGAATCGGCTGGATCGCCGTCGTCGCTGCCGAAATGATCTCCGGAAACTACGGGGTTGGCTATGCGACATACCAGGCGTATCGCGTGATGGATACCCAGACCGTGGTCATCGGGATCATCATCCTCGGCGCCTACGGCGCGCTCTCGAGTGCGTTCGTCTCGCTGCTTGGGCGTCGACTGACTCCGTGGGAACGACTTGAGAGCTAAGACGATGTACACGCCAATTTCCCGGACACGCACGGGGTTGAACGCAAAATCGTCCGCCAGCCTCAGCCATCAACTGACTGCACAGTCCGTTTGCGAGCATGATGTGAGCGTCGGACCGGCAGAATCACGATGGAAACCGCCGGTATTGACCAGAACCATGACAGTCGAGTGTAAACGATGACTGGACAACAGCACGAAACGACGGAAGAAACCGGATCTACGGCCCAACAGGGATCGGTACTACTCGACGAGGTGACGAAGGTCTACGATCCGGACGGCGAACACGTCGTCGCCGTCGACGACGTGGATCTCAGGATCGACGCTGGTGAATTCATTACCGTGCTTGGCCCCTCAGGCTGTGGCAAGAGCACCCTGATGAACTGTATCGCAGGCTTTCTCGAACCGACATCCGGTCACGTCTACGTCGATGGCGATCGAGTTGAAGGCCCGTCGGAACGCCGCGGCGTCGTTTTTCAGGCAAACCGATTGCTCCCATGGAAGACGATCGAGGAAAACGTCAACCTCGGGCCAAAGATGCGTGGCGAACTCGTCGAGGGGCGCGCGAGCGAACTGCTCGCCGAGATGGGCATCGAGGGGACGGAAGATCAGTACCCGACGGAGCTCTCCGGGGGGATGCAACAGCGAGCCGAAATCGCGCGCTTGCTCGCGAACGACCCGGATATCATGCTGATGGACGAGCCGTTCAGCGCGCTTGACGCGCTGACGAAGGAGATCATGCAAGAGATGCTCCTCGAGATCTGGGAAAAAGACAATAGAACGGTCGTCTTCATCACGCACGACGTCTCCGAGGCGATATTCCTCGCCGATCGCGTCGTCGTCATGAGCGCCGCACCGGGTGAGGTAAAGGCCGACATCGAGGTCGACATCCCGCGGCCACGAAACCTGGACGTAACGACGACCGATCGGTTCAAAGAACTCGAACGGGAGGTCCTCGAACTGATCCACAGCGAAGCCAGAGAAGCCATGGGTGGCGCCTGATGAGTGCCGTATCCGGCTTCAACCGCCTGTCGGTCCTCGAACACGCCAATGTCGTCGTCTCGATCCTCGGGCTCGTCTTCGTGTGGTGGCTCCTCGCCGTGAACGGGGCTATCAACAGTCTTCCAGGGCCTTTGCCCGCGGTCAACGCGATGGTTTCGATGCTCCCGACTGGAGAGTTTCACTCGTCCGTGATTGCCAGTCTGAGACACGTGTTCGTCCCATATCTGGCTGCAACCGCTCTCGCCGTCCCGCTCGGGGTCGCGATCGGTCTGAGCCTCACGTTCCGAGATCTCGTCTTCCCATCGCTCGAAATGCTCCGACCGGTCCCGCCGATCGCGTGGATCCCCATCGCGATCCTCGTTCTGCCGACCACACTGGCGAGCATCATGTTCATCACGTTCATGGGTGCCTTCTTCCCGATTCTACTGAACACGATCCGAGGCGTCGAGCGGGTCGAACCGGATTACGTCAAGGCCGTTCAGTGCCTCGGCGGAACCAGGCGTGACGTGCTGCGACAGGCTATTCTCCCGGCGGCGTTGCCGTCGATTCACACCGGCCTCGTCATCGGGATGGGCCTCGCATGGGTCAACCTGGTCGCAGCGGAGATGATCGCCGATGCCGGTCTCGGACGGCTCATCTGGGTCGCCTACACGACCGGGAACTATGCGAACATCGTCGCCGGCGTCATCTTCGTCGGACTCCTAGGATACGCCTCCTCAACCCTCGTTCGGTGGATTGGACAGCGACGGATGAGTTGGAACGTGGAGACGGCGTCATGAGAACCGATGGCAAAATTCGCTCGACGGGACTCGTTTCTCCCACGGAATCCGGGGCGCTTCGACTGCTCACACGGGCTCGAGCCATACTCCCTCCGATCGCCTTTCTCGCAGTGACCACAGTATTGCTCTCGATGACCGAATCACTATCGGCGACCACGGGTTCCGTTCCACTGCCCAACGGATTCAGTGCCACAACTGATACAGCACCACTCGAGATTGCGGGCACATCGACACTCGCCGTCCTCGGATATGTCGACTTCGGTATCGCACATCTGTACGTGCCAGCAGAGTCACTTCTCATGGTCGTAGCTGGCATATTTCTGGTCTCTCGTGGACGGACTGGAACGGTCGCCGGTATCGCACTCGGTGGCTGTGCTGCTGGAACACTGGTCCTTGTCATGGGATGTCCATGCGGATCCGGATCAGCAATGGCACTCCGGGCGCTCCTCTCTTGATATCGAATCCGTCTCTTTGACACCCTCTCCGCCCTGAACGGCGAGGCTTTGGGCCTGCTTCAACGTAGCGCCACACAGAACACGCTCATGAGATCCATGTCTTCCCTCTCGGATGTATATACAGAATTGTAATATCGCCTGCCTTGTCGCGAAGCCACTCACGGGCGGCCATTCCCACCCGCTGTTTTTTCGTTTCGCTTTCTTCGCTCTCGGCGAGAGGGTCAGCAAAGAGATAATTGTTATTGGAGACGAGTATAAAGAAGGTATCTACTGAATCTGGGAGCGAGTGGAGCTTTTCAAACTCTCCAAGAAGACTATTCTCGTCTGTATTCAGAATAGACTGGAGTTCTTCCAGATCCATCTTCAATAGCTCATCACTATTCACGGAACATTTGGTTGGTGGATAGCACTTATTTTTGATGAATTTGATCCCGAACGCGGCACCAAGATCATCGTTACTAAACCGCTTTGACCCCGACCGAACCCATTCGACGGAGTTGTTCACTGTTCCGTTGAACACGATGATGTCGAATTTCGTTCTCTTCCCAACGCTCGCGTTAAGTCGGACCCGTTCGATTTCTCCCCGCTCTTGGAAGCGTTTCTCGACAACGTCTTTATACGACTGTTTGTATGACTTCGTGTCTCCAACAAGGCGTGGGTTCTGAACCGTAGCCATCTCTTCTCCACGTTCCGCTAACGTGTCGACTAACGAGTTGTATAGATGAACGCGGAGATCCGCCTCTGTTCCAAATTCAATTGGATACTTAATGAATTCATCAGCAAGCTGCTCGACTATTCCCCCGTATTCAACACCCATCACTTCCATAAGTGGGAACGACACGATAACAGTTGGGGTGGAGGGTGTCGAGAAGATCTCCAGAAGCTCCAGTTCGAGTGTTTGGATGACTTCACCTATCGGTACCGGTATCTCACGTCTCCGTTCTGAGGACTCTATAGCTCAGCCATCCAGAGTGGAAGGGAACATGTCGGCAATCCGCCTATATAATAGAGCGAGAGGTAGTGACATCCACACTGTCAACTGCACTGACAGAGACAGTCTGTTGGTCGGCATCCTCATCGGTTTCGACCCGAACTGGGAACTCGACGTCTTGCTGCGTAGCGTACGTTTCATACCCCAGTGAAACGGTCTCTGTCTCTCCAGGGCCAATGGTCACAGATGTACTGTCTACCTGTTCGGGCTCCTCACCGACGATTAGCCGGACCTCCTGTGACGCTTCACTCTCTCCGGTGTTCTCGATCGGTGAGGTCACCTCCAAGTACTCACCGCCTTGAACGGGATCAGTTATCCCGAGAATCGTCACTTCGAGTGTTCCCTCTCCATTAGCAGGATCATCGCCTGCATCACCGACCACTTTGACCGTCTGTTCGTCGTCATCGCTGTCAGTCTCGACCCGAACCGGGAACTCGACATCCTGCTCAACCGGGTAGGTTTCGTAACCGAGAGTTATGGTTTGGGTCTCTTCAGGGCCAAGCGTGACAGAGGCGGCATCCAGTTGATCCTCTCCAACCACGAGTGCAATAGACTCGGTGACTTCCGTGTCCCCGGGATTTTCGATTTGAGCGGCTACTCCAAGGTATTCGCCTGCTTCAACCGGGTCGTTTGTAGCACTGATAGTTACGTCTACGATGGCCCCGTCAGCTTCGACTTCGATGAATGCATAGTCATACGGTGGACTGGAGTAGTACAACCAGTCTGCGTGGCCGCCTGATTCGACGAACTCGTACGTCTCTGTCCCAGTCGAATCGTGGTGGGGAATCGCAACTAGAGCTTGACTTGAACTGAGCGGTTCATCCAGTTCAATCTCAACGGTTTCATGGGATCCGGGGTCGAGATACTCCGAGGCACCAACAACTGTTCTGCTCATAGACTCGTGCTGTAAATTCCACTCGTCGGCTGGTGGCGAGAGCATACTGTCCTCACTACCGTCGTAGACTGCGACGAATCCACCGTGAGAGAGCGAAACAGAATCGGCGATTACCAGCTCGCCGTCGGACGGTTGATCGGCGAATGTAATGCTGGCTTCTGGTCGTTCTCCTGTGTCATATTCGATACATCCTTCGATGGATTTCTCGATCGGATTATCTA
This sequence comes from Saliphagus infecundisoli, assembly GCF_020177375.1. Taxonomy (GTDB): domain Archaea; phylum Halobacteriota; class Halobacteria; order Halobacteriales; family Natrialbaceae; genus Saliphagus; species Saliphagus infecundisoli. The sequence goes on from NZ_JAIWHV010000015.1 coordinate 60,652, forward strand.
CATCGTGATCGATTTCGTCAGACGGAGACATCGGGTCTATGTCGGTCTCTTCAGAGAGCCGTACGTAGTCGATATAGAACAGCGTTTCAGATGAAACGTCAATGACCGTGGTGCCATCGTCTGAGAGCAGGTCACTACCGTAGTGATGATTTGACGTATCCGTTGCACCGGATAGATGAGAGGCCTCAAGATGAACTCCTTCAAACTTTCCGGTGATCTCGACTTCGGCGCAACTGTGGAACTCGACGGGTGGCTCTTCGCCCGCCGCTTGTTCGTCTTCGTCAAGCTCAATCTGGACTGGTTGAACACTGCTAATTCCTGGAGCTGAGGTAATCACTCCCGTTTGGATTCCCGTTCCAGCAGCAGCCGTCGTTGCACCCAGCAGCGTGAGTAGCTTGCGACGGTTTACTTTCATTCCTATACTAAACTCTCTGTGAGTGTCGCGTCCACCGTTTTTCAGTGGTACAATGCCACATACCAAGGCTTACAGTAGCAAATTATATAATATGTCTTCGCCACAGTAGTGACTATCATAAGTTGTTACCATATATTGCGAATCTCTATCATTTGAGAACCTTGGAAAGGTGCTTTCCCATCAATTATCAATGACGATCTGGCCGCATTCGAGTATGTTAGTGGGTTCGTGAGGAGCGTCTGGATCCTCGCTCGAGGGTCGGTGTGGGTCCGTGGACGGCCTCAGCCGTGGACGCCAGCTGTCTCCGGGGGAGCGTCGGTCAGTGCGGATCCGCCTGGGATCGCGGCGTCCGCAGGAAGAACGAGCCGGCGTGGGCGAGACGACTAGGTGGGTGGATCACTCGCGATCTCGACATCGGTTCCGCCACATTCCGTACACGTATCGTCCTGCCACGGTACGGATTGATGGATCAGTCGCGGTGCGTCACATTCGTTGCAGTATCCGTCTTTGGCTATCTTGGACATGGCCCCCACCACTATCGTGTTATCTTCCGTGTCCGAAGCCCACGTCACCAACTGACGTGGACGACAGAACTAATCTAGTGGGCCATACGCATAATTATTTGGACGTCAATGGACATGACTGATCGATATTGTCCAACAGTCGTCGGAAGTGTCGAGGCTTCCGGTCGAGATCATAGCGATCGGAACTGCCTCGTTGGGTGGAGCCGGCTCGAGTGACAGAGACGCCACTCCGGTGGGTCGAATGACGATAGCGGCTTCTAACTACCAGCAGTTGTCAATACGTTTTAAGTTTGGTCTGCAAAGCTCCAGAGAGGATAAAAGGGGGAACTCGGAAAGCGGCCATCTCGAGATGGAGAGACGTCCTGCAGAGTGGCTGTCCGGGCCGGGCTGTGGGACATCACGTACGATCCAGGCGGGAATCGACCGTTCGAGGGGCTCGACGGAGAGAGGAGCCAATGGACGAGTTGAGCGCGATCCAACGGGACCTCTTGGTCGTGCTCACGGGATTCGATGGCCCCTCGGGCCAGCTGCTCAAAGCCGAACTCGAGGAGTACTACCAGACCGAACTGAACAATTCCCATCTCTATTCGAACCTCGAACGGCTCATCGAGGCAGGGTTCGTCGAGAAAGGCGAGCAGGACGGCCGGACGAACTTCTATTTCCCGGGAGAAAAGTGTTAGAATAGGAGGGGGCAATCACACCATATGCACGATCGTAACGGCCTGTCTGAGCCGATCCGATGGGGCGTGATTGGTTGTGGCGATGTTCTCGAACGGAAGAGCGGTCCCTCGTTCGGCCAATCCGAACGAAGTCGCATTCAGGCCGTTGTCTCCAGCGACGGCGAGTCGGCAGCGCGCTACGCGAAGGTCCACGACGTGTCGGTCGCGACTGATGACGCCGAACAAGTCATGACGGACCCCGAAATCGATGCCGTCTATATCGCGTCGCCGCCCGATACCCACGAGGAGTTTACCGTTGCCGCAGCCGAGGCTGGTAAACCGGTCCTCGTCGAGAAACCGATGGGACGGAGTGTCACAGAGGGGCGTGGCATGATCAATGCCTGCGATCGAGCTGGTGTCGAGTTGTTTGTCGCGTACTACCGGAGGTTCCATCCTCATGTCGAGGAAATACGGTCGCTGCTCGCGGAGGGACGGATCGGTGAACCGGTGTCCGCCAGTGTCAACTACGCACACCCGCGACCGAACGACAGCGGATGGCGCGAAATGCCCGAGATCAGCGGCGGCGGCTGGTTCGTTGACGCGACCTCTCATCGCGTCGACCTCCTCTGTCACCTGCTGGGCGCGCCGACTGAGGCCACCGGCGTCGTCCGCTGTGATGCCGGAGACAGTCACACGGAGACGGCCGTCTCCCTTTCGCTCGCTGTCGCAGATGGTGTCTGCTGTACGGTTACAAGTGATTTCGTCGGCGCGGGGTCGACCGACCGCTTCGTGATTCGAGGCACGGCGGGTTCGATCGTCGCCGAAACGCTGGATAGCGGCGATTTTACCTACGAGGTCGCAGGAGAGTCGAGGAGTGTCGCATGCAACCAACCAGAAACGACACATGGGGGCCTCCTCGACCACGTCGAGGCCGTCCTTTTAGACGGGGAGACGAACCGCTCGACCGGCCGGGACGCCATTCAGACAGAGGCGATCTTGGACAAGTGCGTCCGGAGTGTATACGCGGACGCGATCCCGACGACCGTGTGGGATGGGTCGTTCCCTCTGACCGAGTGACACACGGGTGCTGTCGGCTCGCCGTCGGTACGGAATGGAGACCAACAGCCGAATCTACCGGGGCGCGTTACTGCCGGCATATCCCTGTCGCAGCGCTTCGTGGCGCGTTGACGCGAGCTTCTCTTCGAGATACGGCTTGAGCGGCGTGAGTGTGCGGAGGCGATCGTCGGACCACTCCTCACGCAACTGTGCGAGCGCGATATTGATTCCCTCCTGGACGTACATGTTGCGCTCGTCGCCTCCCTCGATCGGGATGTGCTCGTCGACGAATCGTCGTGTAACGCTTCGAAATCCTTCGCATTGTTCGAGACGAGGAGCACATCGTTCGTCCGACACCACTGCAGAAGATCTCGGTCGGTGGTCCGTTCACCGAACCGGTCTTTCGCCTGGTGAACCTCGTACCCGCGTTCCCGAAGGACTCGCTCGAACACCCGACTGACATGCTCGTCGAGCAGGATCGACGTCTACGTCACGAAATGGGCTCTTTGGGTTTGATCGACGAGTCCCGAACGCGTTCGAACGCGGCCGCGTTGGCCCGATCGGCCGCTCGCATCTCCTCGGGATTGTCGTAATAGTACGAGAGCGCCTCGTACACTGACGCGAGCGAGCAGTCGAGTTGATCAGCGACGTACGCCGGTGGATGCCCGGCGTCGATCACTTTGCCGGCGACGTGGCGGACGGCGATTCGGGTTCCCTCGATCCGCGGTTCCCCGCCGAGGACCTCCTCGTCGCTCGTGATCGTCATACGATCGATGACAGGACGACTTCGTTTATACCTTCTCACACCCCACCTGTTCGGTCCAGTCCTGTGGACAGCTGTCGTCTCCGGTAGCTCCTCGAGTGGGTGTCTCTCGGACTGATCGCCGACGATCGCTCTTCGGTGAACCCCTAAGTAGTCCGACCGATAGAACAGACCGCGTTTGAGGCGCGTGGTCTCCCCGTCGAGTTCGTTGAGGGAGGATTCGTAGCCGACGAGGCGGTCCCCGCGGGGAGAAGAAGAGTCTGCTATCGAACCGATCGTGAGAAATCGCCGGGACTCCCACGACGGGCGGTCGACAAACGGACGTGAACAGCGCCGAACTACGTTCGAAGTTCCCCGACGAGAGCCGTCACGGCTTCATCGACGAGGGAATTCTCGAGACGGCCTTGCCAGAACTCGATTTCCTCTCGACCGATTGATTGAACGCTCCAGGGGACGATTCGGCTCTCACTCGGTGTCCCGCCACGTATCCAGCTCTCCTCAGGAACGTCAATGAGGCCCTCTAGCCACGATTTCGTCGTCAGCGTCATGCGATGTACTGCTCGCCGTGAAACGGCCGGTCCGCGTGATTTGAAAGGATCAGCCAGGGCCGGGACCGCCCGTCGCCCTTGAACGGATCAGTACCGTACACGACATCACCGCGCTCGAAGACGGGAGCGGGCTCGGTCTCGCTCACCGGTCGTTCTCGATGCTCGGATGGGGATCATCGGGCGCGTGGTCCCGCCACGCCTCTTCGTCTTCCTCGCCGAGTTGCTCGTTGAAGAGCGCGGTCGCCCGTTCGTAGCCCCGAGACCGTTCGAGACGGTCCGCGTCGTCGGTGATCGCCCAGTAGGTGGCCTTGTGTTCGACGAGACCTCGTTCCTTCAACCGCGAGAGGGCCGTACTGACCGACCCGTCGTCTATGTCGATGCGCGAGGCGATTTCGCGTGCCTCAAAGGCCCGATCATCGTGGGTCGCCAGGAACCCGAGCACCCGTTCGGGAACGGAAACTCCTTCGAGTTCCCCCTCCGTCGCGCTCTCGAACGTTTCCCGGTCGATGGACATCGTCGTCCGTCGGTAGGGTATCTATCGTAAAGAGCGTTTGGAGTGAAACCGATATTCGTGCTGATAATCGTGTTATTACGAGAGAGAGACCACGACTGACATCGGTTGGCTCCCTCTCTATGACAGCCTCCGTCCCACGGTTTCCCTACTCGATCCGGACGGTCCTTGTGGACAGCTGTCGTCTCCGGTAGCTCCTCGAGCGGGTGTCTCTCAACATGATCGCCGACGATCGCTTGCTGGGCCATTTCGGTGTCGTCGACGGCCATCGGTTCATCGACGTCGATGAGTCGTTCCATCATCAACAGGGTATCATAGAATGGTTGGCATGGTTTTCTACGACCAGTTGCGAGGGCTCCTACCACGAGTTCTGAAAACCGGCGAAATACCGCCTTCAAAGGAGACCGCCTCACGGGCTGTTACCGGGGTGCGTGAAGAGTTCTATGACACCCTTGCTCCGTTGCTATTTATACAGAGCCTTCGTTGACGTGGCACATGGTCAGAAACGAGGACGAGAGGCGAATACGTGAATTGCTAGACGAGATGACGGTCGCGGAGAAGATCGGGCAGATGGTTGGGACGCCACCACATGAGGCCGTCGATGAACTGAACGCTCAAATCCGAGATCACCACGTTGGCTCGATCCATTTCGGCGGGACGCCCCACAACACACCCGAAAAGAAAGCAAAGGTCGCCAACGAGGCCCAGCGAGTCGCCATCGAGGAGTCCCGTCACGGGATCCCGGTGTTCCTTCGCGCGATGGCCGAGCACGGACACGCCGCAGTCGCCGGGAGCACGGTGTTTCCCCAACAGTTGGGCCTCGCCGCTACGCGTAACCCTGACCTGGTCGCCGAGACCGCACGCGTCGCAGCCAAAGAGATGCGCGCGACGGGCGTACACTCAACGAGCAGTCCGATTGGCGACATCGCCCGCGATCAGCGCTGGGGACGAATCACTGAGACGTTCGGCGAGAGCCCCTATCTGGCCGCACGCATGACCGAGGCGATGGTCGAGGGATACCAGGGTAAGGACCTCTCGAACGATGATTCCGTACTGGCGGTGACCAAGCACTTCCCGATGTACAGCGAACCGGTTCGAGGCGAGGACGCCGCACCCAACGAGGTCTCGGAGTACACGTTCCGGCGAGTCCATCTGCCATCGTATAGCGCCGGAATAGCGGCCGGAACCGGCGGAATCATGCCCTGTTACAACGCCATCAACGGAGAACCAGTCCACGGATCGAAGCATCTCCTGCAGGACGTGCTCCGTGATGAGCTGGGATTCGAAGGGTTCGTCCTTGCAGACTACAGGGGGGCAGAGGATCTCCACAAGGGCCATCAAACGAGCGGATCGCTCGAGGAGTCACTCTACCGGAGCATCTCGGCAGGAATCGATATCCTACCCTCCGGTGGGAGCGAGTATACGGAGATCATCCTCGGCCTCGTCGACGACGGCGAGCTTTCGGAAGCGCGCATCGAGGAGAGTGCACGACGTGTCCTCCGTGCAAAGTTCGACCTCGGCCTCTTCGATGATCCCTACGTTGATGTCGCGGCGGCGTCGGCGACGCTCGGCGCCGAGGCCCACCGGGAAACCGCTCGTGAGGCCGCCAGACAGGCCCAGACGTTATTGAAAAACGAGGGCGACGTCCTGCCGCTCTCGACCGATCAGGAGGAAGTCCTTGTGACGGGGCCAACGGCGGACAACCTCGCCTACCAGCATGGTGGGTGGGGAAACGTCAGGGATCCAGAGCCCCTAGGGACCACGGTTCTCGAAGCAATTGCGGACACCGTTAGCGATGAGACGACCGTCACCCACGAGCAGGGAACAGAGATAAACGAGATCATCGATATCAACGCCGCCCGGAGGCGTGCGGAGACCGCTGACGCTGCAGTCGTCTGTCTCGGCGAACCCGATTATGTCCACGAGTTCTCCCAGAGTACGCTCGAAGAAGCAGCCGAGGACTTTCCCTCGCGGGTCCAACTCAGCCTTCCGGAGGCACAGCGAGATCTCGTGAAGGCCGTCTCCGAGACCGACACACCGACCGTTGTCGTGTTCATCACCGGTCGCGTCCTTTCGACGCCGTGGATCGCCGACAACGTCCCCGGCGTGCTCATGTCCTATCAACCGGGGTCGGAAGGCGGCGCGGTGGCCGACGTGCTCTATGGCAAGCACAATCCCTGTGGAACACTCCCCATCTCGGTTCCGAGATCGGAGGCGCATCTCCCGACCCGCTTCAACTACCTTCCTCACCCGGACTACCACGGCGCGGAGGGATCGCACACGGACTCCTACGATCCCCTTTTCGAGTACGGACATGGACTCAGCTATACCGAGTTTGAATACGAAGATATCGCTCTATCTGATACGACGATTGGTCCCGCCGGAACGATCGACGTCACAGTCACCGTCGCGAACGTCGGTGACCGAACCGGCACCATTCCCGTCGAACTCTTCGTCCGGGACGTCCTCAGTTCTCGCGTCACGCCGGTCCGCGAACTCCAGGGGATGACCCGCCTGGAGATCGGCCCCGGCGATCACGAAACCGCCCGCTTTAGGCTTGCAGCCGAGAATCTCGGCGTCGTTCGCGACGACGGCAGCCGAGTCACGGAACCGGGAACCTTCGAGATCACGGTCGGCGATCAATCGGCGAACTTCGAAGTGACAGGGCGGTTCGTATGAGGGACCAACCGTGACATCCTCCCCGCCGTGAACGGTGGGGCTTCCCACAAGACCGACCTTGCTGAGTTGGGTATTTGCAGGTTCGCACACCGACGAGGTGCTGGCTGTGCCACACAGCCGTTACTCCTATCCCTGAGCCGCAGTCGGTTCGGTCGTTTCGGTTCCGACCGAACGCGGTTCCACTCGGATTTTCGGGATTCGGAGGTACCTGATTCTTTAGCGTCGGATGGATACAGATACAGCCCTAACGCACCTAAGCCTACCGATTCGAGCGGTTTGTGAACCGTGCGGCGATTCACGCCCGCCGTGAACGGCGGGATTCTCTCGCCTGCGAGTATAGCTGGAGCCGCTAGTTTCACTGAAGACGGAGGCATGCGCTTTATTTTGTGTCACACCTCCGCCTCCAGTCGGTCCAGCAGTGTGTCGAAACGCTCCATCCGATCAGTATGCGTGTCGTCGATTCGTGACCGGTCTTCGAATCGGTCGCGGAACTCCTCGATCGCGTTCTGGGTTCCCAGAAGAACGGTGCCAGTTCGGAGTGCCGATACGCCGACGGCCGGTCGAATCGAGTCGAGATCCGCGACGTCGAGGTCGGTGGGCTCGACGGTCTCGCTCTGGAGATGGGCACCTTCTCGAGTCGGAATACCTCCACTCCGGCAGTCAGCAAGCCGGTGAGTCAACGCTAGCGTTCTTCCGTATACATGGGGATGACGTTCTCGAAAAGGTCGTCACAGCACTCCCAGAGGAGCTTCGGCGGTGACTCCGCTTCGAATACGACTCCTTCATGATGGGGAGTGTCCATCGATGCCGTCCGATACTGGAAGTGTGCTGCGCCGAGGTCGTCGTGATCCTCGTCTTGATGCCACCCACAGTGGAACCCCCCGTTTGGATCGGCTTGACATCCTCCACACGACTAACGTCGTGGGATTCCCACGCCCGCACCGCAACGCTGGGTTGGGAGTTTCAGGTTCGTGGAGGGGCCAAATCTTCTCGGGGATTCAACCCATCTCGACTCGGTCTCCACTGGCCATGTCAAGTGGCCGTTACTCCTATCCTCGGAACGACGGTTCCCGTCGTTTCCTCGGGGGTTTCGTCGTTCGTCGGCGGATTCGGAGGTACCTTTGTTGCTACCGGTACCGACGTATCCCGAAGGAGTATCTTCGGGCTTCGGTCGGATGCATCCGAGTTTGTCCGATTGTCCCAGCATGGGCGCGGACGTGCCGCGTCGGATTCGTAAAGATGCGCCCGTGGGGCACCTAATCCTTCCGATTCGGGTGTTTGAACCGCTGGCGGCGATTCATCCACACGACTAAAATCGTGGGCTTTCTCGCCTAATTCCGTGTAACTCTCTCGCGTCATCGATCTCCGTGGACAGCTGTCGTCTCCGGTAGGTTCTCGAGCGGGTGTCCGTCGTGATGATCGTCGACGATCGCTCGCGGGTGGACCCGTGAGTAGTCGGGTTCGTAGAGCGTGTTGGCCCTCGATCGAGGCGGTTTTGGGACCGTGGACGAACCGAGCGAGAGCGCTCGTGGGAAGTCGGTTAGATCAGGCCAAATTCGTCCGTACAGTCGTCGTCACGGTCGGTCTCGGTATCCCCTGTACTGGCCTCGTCCTCTGGCCCGGCGATCGCTCTCGCTTCCTCCAGGGGGCGCTCCTCATCGCTCTCTGAGCGGTCTAAGTTCGATGGGGTTCTGGGTCGTCCGGGCCGTCAAGCGCCGTTTCCTCCGCTGTCGGCGCCGTCTCGGGTCGCTCAATCCCGCTGGAGTGAGTCGCGTACTCGTCGCTCACCTCGCCGGTCTCGGGGTCGTACATGAGGAGGTCGGCGTCCAGTCCGCGGTCATCGTGGAGGACGATCGCGATCCGGAACATTTCGGGCTCGGGGACGGCGTCGTACCCGTACTCGGTAACCAGCACTTCGGGAATCAGCGGCTCATACACGCAGGACCAGTCCTCGGTCAGTTTCGCCTTCGAGCCATAGACGCGCTCAAGGCCATCCTCCTGGATGGCAGCGTCGCCCGAGGGACCGAACGGGAAGCCGATTCCGACGTCGTTCTTCTCGTCGTCGTAAGCGATGCTGTCGATGCGTCATCCCTCGAGGACCGCCTCCGTGATCTCGCCTCCGACATCGAACTCGACCGCGGCATCGTGCTTTCCTTACTCGTGCTCTCGGAATCCGACGTTGACGCGCAGACGGACCACCCGTTTTTCGCGACCGTACAGCGGGAGGCGACCCAGCTCCATGGGTGAGTCCGCCCGTTATATCCATCCGTCAGGGACGTCCAGCACCTGATTAGTCAGCGTATCGACGCCGACAAATCCCTCGATTCGCCTGATCGCAGTGACGACGTCGCGTGCAGGTGTCGTTTGGTCGTCCAGAAAGAGGATTCCCGAATGGGTATCGAACGCAAAAAGTCGTCGTCGTTCGTGAGCAGGACTCGTTGCTCAGCCCGACAGTACTCGATGACCTCGCTGTCGTCGTCTCCAAGCGTGAGTTCGTCCTGTACGCGAACGACCTCGTATCCCTCCTGTTCGAGAAGTGAATAAATCGATCTCTTTATGTTCTCGTCACAACACAGCCTCATGCGGTTTCGGAGGACGAATCCGGGGTCGGGCCCCTCTTGCGGCTCTCCTTGATCCGTCGATCACGGCGCTCGCGTCAGTCGACCATTGCCTCGACGTTGTTATAGTAGTAGGTGAGCACACGATAGACGTCAGCCAACTCGAGATCGAACTCGACGGCGACCGTTTCCGGGTCCATCCCCTCTTCGTGAACTCGACGATCTGGAGGACGCTGATCCGATGCCCATCGAGTCGGGGTTGGCCGCCCATGACGCCCTCGGACGTCACGATCTCAGTCATACTGACCGGTAGGACCGCGACCACTAAACGAATTGTGCTCGTTGGATGGGTGCTCTCTTCTTGCTCAGACCGTCGCCGGATCGATGCGGTTCACGATCCCATCGAAGTCGTCGTCGAAACTCATGACGCCGTCGAGATCGTACCGTCGAGAGAGCGCAACGGTCGTTGCGTCGGTGAAACTCAGCGCCTGATCATCGTACTGCTCGAAGATCTCGACCGCATCAGTGAACACGGCCGTGGACACGTGGAGCAACTCGTAGACCCCTGGATACTGTTCGACACCCCGGAGCTTGTCCCCGAGGTGTTTCGCTGGCGTGAACGAACCGCCTCGTGTGAGCGTCAGCGTGACCGCTTCGTCGTAGATGTAGTCGCTCACGTATGGCTGGCCGAACTCGCCGTCGTAGACGGCCTCGAGTGCCCCAGTGGCGCCGTCGTGCCTGGACGCGTCGCAATCATGATCCGCATACAGGACACCCGTATCGACGAGGATCGTCATCCGTATAGAACGTCGTCGATGTCCGATTCGTCCGTCTCGACGCCCGATCGGAAGCGATCCCGGCGCATGGCGTCTTTCTCGGCGTCCGTGAGCGGAACGGTCGCCTCCCGGAACGAATCGATGACAGCGTCGCGCGATTCGTACGCGTCGTCGATGAGACGTGTCAGAAGGTCTTGCTGCGTAACCGTCTTCCCCGTCCGTAGCCGGATCTCCGCCTGGAGTTCCTCGAGGCGTGATTTCGCGCCCTCGTCGACCTTGACTGCCGTCGCCATAGTTGTCGGTTACGGTCGAAACTTAGTAAACGTTTCTACCAGCAGCACGTACAGCTCCAGGCCCCCCAATTGCGGACGTCGGTCTCGACGCCGAACGACGCCCCTCGAGGTTGGTGACGCGGTCGACGAGGTGATCGGTTTGCTGACGGAGGACCTCGTTTTCCTTGTCTACACACCCATCGGATACGTTTACACAACTGGGCACCGTACGATGTCTATGAACCAAGTGGCGATCCGGATCGTTCGGACGCTCCACGACGAGCCTCACCTCGAGGGGCGACGACTCACGGCTCGATTCATCAACAAACAAGTCGAAGATCGCAGTCTCGACCCACGGATGGTCGCTGATCGCCACGACCTAGATGCTGCCGATGTCTACCGTGCCCTCACGTATTACCACGATAACTCCGCGTGAATCGACTATTCGATCTGTACGGCGAACTCTACGCACAGTACCACGGCTATCGCTGGTTCGCCGAGGCGGAGTTCCATGTCGACCTCGAAACCTTGCTCGGCTTTCACCCGAACGAAACGGACGTCCTCGAGCAGGTCACGGAGGTCCTCGAGATGTCGGTCTTGAGCGATCGTAGCGGAGAGGAGCCCTTCGAGACGGATGCCGAGGAGAGAGATCTACTTACACTCGACGAGATGGCGGAGCAATACGCCGAGTTGTATGCCCACCAGTGGTCGGAGATGACTGTTGATCTATGATTTTCCGGTGTGCATATCGATGTGATTCGTCGTCAGTGGGTGCGGACCTCAGGATGGGCGTCATCGCGAGCGAACAGCGAATTCGATGATGTGGCTACTCTTTTGGCTGCGTTCACACCCTTCGACGCTTCGTCGGCAGACCGGGAGTCCACGGACAAGCCCCGCCTCAGACGCGAGTAGCGAGGCGTGAAAGCGCCTCGGACCACGCGAGCAGGCCGTCGGCCCGCGAGCAGACGTAAGCGAGAGCGTCAGGGGGAGGTCGTTGACTCATCGCGCGGGTCGTCAATCCGATCGTCGTCATCGCTCGATTCGGATGCTGACTCGACTGTCCGTGACTGGGACAGCTCCTGTGCCACGCGTTTCACGTGTTGTTGGTGGGACGCTGACGTCCGAGCCTGTTGAGCAGCGTCGAGTTGGTCGTCGACGACGGCGTTCTGTTGGGGTCCCCACACCTCAGGGGGCACCGAGTCGATGTAGTCGGCCCAGCGCTTGACGGCCTCGAGGCGCTGCTGGCGGTCCCCGTCGTGTTTCGCATCGAGTCGGTCACGCGCGTTTGAGTCGCTCATACTCGGGTTCAACCTCGAGTCGTGTGACCCACCGTTCGAGGCGAGGCTCACTAAGGCTTTCCTCGAACAGGGTATGGAGGTGAACTGCGTCTTCGAGATCCGTCCGGGCACCGAGGTACAGTTTGTAGGCGATCTGGAGTTCGAGGGGGCCGATCGGAACCGTCGTGTCGCCGATCCGGGCCGTGATGGCGTGTTCGAGAGAGGCACGGTCGAACTCATCACGGACGAACTTCACTTCCAGATGGGGCGTCACCTGCTCGTCCGGTGCGACCCAGATGTTGTCACCCTCGTCAAGCATCTCAAACATCGACCCCAGCGGCATTGCTGGACCCCAGAACTCGTTGTCGGCGAGGGTCGAGGCGAGTTCATCGGCGGTCTCGGCATCGATTCGTTCGATGAGGACATCGATGTCCTCGGTCGATCGGGCACGTCCTGCGAGAATGGCAACGTAGCCCGCGACGTAGACGTGTTCGATATCGAATTGATTGAGGATCGCCGAGAACTCACTGGCGAGGCGATCGAGGCGGTTGGGTTCTCGATCAACAACGAGCGTCTCGTTTCGGAGTTCGATGCCGCCCATTGGCTCGGTCGTGATTCGTGAGGGAGTAGAATAAATCGTCGGTTCGGAGGGTTGATATCCTCTCCGCCGATGAAGCCGTGGAATTTCTCGCGTTGGGGGTCTGGCATCAGTACCAAGTCCCCACGGAAGCAACGTTCTCCTACGCCGTTCGTCGGATACTCCGGTTTGTGTGTTCCTCGTTGGGACGGTGAACGCGTGGTGACGCCGACGATAAATGGTCGTCCCACGTGAGGCACAGGGCCGTGCCATCCGCCGTGGTACGTTCGATTCGTGCCGACGGAGGAACGTCTCCGACGCCGTGAGGTCTGCATGCCAATCGAGGACGAGTGTCATCGCGAGAGGAGGTCGAGTTCATCGGCGACACGAAGGAAATCAGCATGGGCCATACCGACCTCCTCGCTGGCTTCGCGGTAGGTGAGGTCGTCGGCCTCGACCTGGTCCCAGACGTCGAGGACGGCGTCGATGCAGTCGTCGCCATAGGTCTCGATCGCGTAGTCGAGGGTGTCGGACTCCAATTCGACTGCCTCAGCGATCGACGCCAGCGAGAGATCGATCGTGAACGGAACGGGGGCGTACTCCGCCGGTTTCCCGCTCGTACGCTCGAGGAGTCCAGCGGCCTCGAGATCGCGACAGTACTCGTGGGCCGTCGTATGTGCGAGCTCGAGGTCGGCCCGAAGGTCCGCCACCTGGAAGGCATCCCGCCCGGCAGCGTAACTCAGAATCTCGAGTTTCCGATCGTTCGCCAACTGCTCGAAGACGGTTGAAGTCGCTTTCGAGACGTCGGCGTCTCGTCAGTGACGCTCATCCGAAGATCACGTATATACGATGGGTGGGGATATAGATAGTGCTTTCCGTCAGTTCCCGCTCTCGTGTTTCGACGCTCCGTGGACAGCTGTCGTCTCCGTGAGGTCCTCGAGTGGGTGTCTCTCCGATTGAATCGCGTTCATCAGCGACTGTTCGACCGCACGCTGGAGAACGATATCCTCGAGATACTCGTCTTTGGAGACGGTCCGCATCTCCTTGCACTCGTTCGTATGCTAGTTGATCAGCTCAAGCCGGTCGGATAGGTGGAATCCGTTGTCCCCGTGGGTGTGATGCCCATTCAGGGCTGGGGAACGTACTGAGAACCTCGTCTATTCGACGCTCGACTACGGATTCACCGAGAACGATCTGCCCGCACTCGTCGGGTTCGACGCCCTTCCGCATTCGGCAATCGAGACGATGACGCCGCCCGGGAATCCCTACGAGGAGACGTTCGATGGCTTTCTGCCGACCGAGACTGCCTGGAGCGTCTTCGACCGGATTCGCCTCGACGACACACCGACCGACGTATCGTTCGTCCCGGCGCCGATTCTCGAGCGAGACATCGAAATCTTCGACCCGGCGGACTACACGTTCCCGTCCTCGACACTGGCCGACGGCGTCATGGTCGAAGGGGTCGTCGTTCGAAGCGATAGCCAAGATCGTCGCGTGAAGCTCGTCCGCGACCAGTTCAGAGAACTGAACCGAGAGCAGTTCGGTCGGCGCCCGGACGAGGTAGAATCGGGTGCGGAATACATCGTCGCAGCCTACTGCACACCCGCCCGAATCCGCAAACAGATTCGCGCGATGGTCGTCGATGACGGCCGTGAGTTCGGCGTCCACCTGAACGACGAGTTCTATCCACGGGTCGTTGAAGATATCTGGGCCGAGAATTGGCCCGAACTAATGCAGCTTGATATCTCGTTCACGCCGGGAGACGTGTATCCGTTGGTCACCAAACGCTGTATCGTGGAACTGCGTAAGATGGAGACGAACGCCGAACTGAACGACACGGCTCCGACGGAGATCTGGCGACACCTCTCTTCGTGATAGCGTGACTACTGTGGATCATGGCGCCACCCGCTCGCCGACGGCTGCTGTCCGATCAGTGTCCGTGGACAGCCGTCGTCTCCGGCGATCCCTCGAACGGAACGCTGATCGCCGGGACAATCGTGGAGTCGGAGCCGTGAGAGCGTCTCAAACCCAATAGAACCATTCTCGTCGATCTCTCTCCAAAATCCCTTTTTCATTGTAGGATGTCCGCTACGTATGGTCGAAATCGGCTCGTTGGTTTCGTCGCTTCCTAACCGCCCCTTGCCCGTACCGGCAGTTGAAGAATTGGAGGAACATGACGCGATTGTTGTATCCGAGGTTCTACTGACCGAAGAAACCAGTACAGGCCCCGTGACCGTCCAGTTCGCCCTCGTGACGGGTACTGTTGGTATTATCATGGAGTACGTTCCCGGAGACGGTTGGACCGTCATCGAGAGAGCTAGCAGTGACGAACACTCCCCGAAAGAACTCCTACTCACCCTCTCTATAGAGTCGATCAAGGCTGGGATCGAAGACGACGATACTGCTGCCAGAAACAACCAAAATGATGGTATTTAATCCTCCAAGAAATACTGTTCTGGTGATGGAAGGTGAGCAACACGGGTGAGAGGAACATCTACAACCGTAGGCCCTGAATGGCTACCTATGACGAGCTACGTGTTTCGTGTGTGGGTGCTCCCGAATCCACCGCTGGAATTCACTCCCGACGAGGAGGTCTGGCGGGACATCACGATCGATGAATCTCATACGCTGGCCGAGCTCCACGAGGCGATTTTCGATGCGTTCGAGCGATGGGACACCCACGGATACGAGTTCCTCACGCGCGACAGCGAGGGGATTGCACTCCGGAGCTACCCTCACCCACAACTCTACGACGGCGGCCCGAGCTGGCCGCCGATGGATGACGAGGAACTCGACCGAGTCATCGACCAGGCCGTGTTTGACGAGCTCTCCGAAGACGCCAAACAGCGGTTCCGCGAACTGCAATCGAATCCGCCCACGGAGGGCAAGGTTGCCGATACGACGATCGGCGATCTCGACTCCGACGGGGTGGGAGTGCTCTCCTACACGTTCGATATGGGCGACAGCTGGGAACACTACATCGAACTACAGGAAACCCGTGAGGAATCGCTGGATGGCGAGCCGACAGTCGTCGACGAACAGGGTGGGGCCCCGCCGCAATATCCCGAGTACGATGAGTGATGGTGGATGGCCCACCCTGACGGAAGCAACGGTCAGGGAACTGGCTCGATCCAAATCCTACGAGCGGGGGCAATCCTACTACGAACGGGACGCGGTCAGTGACGTGGTTCGGCGCGGGGAGACACTCCGAGCCGATGTCGAGGGGAGCCAGTACCAGCCCTATACAGTGGGCATTGTGTTCGATGACACTGGCGTCGCCCGGACCGACTGTTCCTGTCCCTACGACCATGGCGGCATCTGCAAACACCGAGTTGCGGTCCTCTTGACCTGCATTCGCGACCCCGAGCGTGTTCGCGAGCAGCTCCCGATGTCGGAAGTGATTGCCGATGCGGATCGAGAGGCTCTACAAGAACTCCTCATCGAACTCGCCGAGGGCCGTCCCGAGGTTGCCGACCTTATCGAAACCCGTCTCTCAACTCCGAACGACACAGCCACTGGTACTCCGGTGTCGGTGAATATCGAATCGATTCGACGACAGGTGAACCACGCACTCCCGAAACCGGGCCAGAAGGGGCACAACGACGCGTACGCTGAGGCAGCGCGAATGGCCGATGAACTGGGTGGCTTGATCGAGCAGGCCCAGAACGCGATCGAGGCCGGTGATGGTGAGACCGCACTCGACATACTGGCAGTGATTACAGACGAACTCGCGAGCGGCAGGTGGGCCGATCTCCTGCCTTATGACGTCCCCCGAGTGTTCGAGGTGATCGACGATCTCAGCCGGACGTTCATCGAGGCGGTTCTCACCGCTGAACTGACCGAATCCGAACGTGACGATTGGGAAGAGCGGCTTATCGAATGGGACGGGCAGTTCGACTATTACATGGGCGGAGAGTCGACGTTTTTCGCTGCAGCGGACGCGGCGGCCCAGGGCTGGGACGATCGACGCGTCCAGCAAGCGATGGGAGGTGAACTCGACGAGGGAGAGTTCTGGGACGACGACGCTGTCTGGTACGGCGACGACATCGTCGCTGCCCGCCTCTCGATTCTCGAACGAGAGGATCGCATCGAGGAGTATCTCAATCTGGCAGCGGCGGCGACCCAGACCCGGGCGTATGCGCGAGTGTTGGTCCAGGACGGCCGCATCGAGGAGGCACTCGACTACGCCACCGAGCGGTTTTCGACACCGGACGCTGCACTCGGCTTGGCCGAGACGCTCCGTGCCCATGACGAGACACAGGCAGCCCTGCGGATCGCCGAACACGGCTTGACACTCGAGGGCTACCGGAAGGACACGTTAGCAGCGTGGCTGCGCGACCAGGCCGCCGGTGCTGGTGATCATGAACTCGCACTCGAGGCAGCTATCACCGCTTTCGAGGCGAGTCCGTCAGTGAGTGCGTTCGAGGCTGTCGAAGAACTTGCGAAAGAGGATTGGAACGCGATCAAAGCCGATCTGCTGGAATTGCTTCGCACGGAGCAGCTGGGCGGCACTGCTGCCCAGGTCGTGGAGATATTCCTCCGCGAAGGTGAGTACGACGACGCAATCGAACTCGTGGATCGAACGGAGCGGACCAGCGTCATCGAACCCACCGTGGAGGCCCTCATCGAGGAGCGTCCGCAGTGGGTGATCAGGACGTGCAAATCCCAGGCTGAACCGATCGTCGAACAGGGTCAACACGACAGCTACCGGACGGCTGTTCGCTGGCTCAGACGCGCCGGGAAAGCGGCCCAGGCAGCTGACGAGCTCGATGAGTGGCGTGAGTACGTCGAGACGATGCGGGACGAGCACTACCAGAAGTACAAGCTCCGACCGATGCTGGACGACTTGCTTGAGGAGTTGTAAACTACCCCGCCCTACTCGCTCCCTCCCGCCTTGGGGCGGTCGGTCACTCCTTGAGGGCGGGGTTTTACCGCAACGACATTGTGCCCCGCGACCCCATGCATGGACGCGGCCCGGCTTCCTCTTCCCGTCCACGCTTCGAGCGGGGGCTTTCAGGCCCGCCTTCGACCGTCCGCGTGGATTGTCCTGCCGATTTAATTCTCGGTGTTCTCACGCTCTGCCCCAACGTAGGGACGGGAGTCGAACCCGTTCGCAGTCGTCGGTCCCGAGTATAGGGTACGACGGCCACGCCGTCGCACCACGGGTGCCAGTTTACTCGTGGCACCTACCGACCCCGGCTTGTGCGAGGACGGTAGTGACTCATATAACAGGACGAGCGGGCCTAAGCCTTGCGATGGCGCCCAGCTTCGCAACACGCTCCTCCCTCCCTACCCTCGGCTTCGCCGTTCGGTGAGGAAGGGGGCTCCGCGCTACCGGTTGCTGAAGTACAGGGTGTCCGTTGGATCGGTATGGTCACGGTCGAATACGCCTCAGAACTCGATCCGTTGCTGGAGGTGACGCTCCCTTCGGACTGGCTCGTCGCCATCGTTCTGAAACCAGGCCAGTTGCTGGCAGACTCGGATCGTCCAGAAGACAGATTGCTCGGCCAACTGCTCTCGGGCGGTGACGATCAGCGAATCATCGCCTCACAGGTAGCGTTTTTGTACTATCGTGGAATCGATCCCGATCCTGATGCTCCGACGCGGGGCAACCAAATTTCGGTCAAATACGATTTCGAGAACGCACAATATGAACTGTCGTCGGTGCTCGCAGAGACGACTGTCTCGACAGTCGACGCAGCGGTCGATTGGGTAGACGAGCAGTTCCTCGCAACCGAAACCTTCGTAGAGACGTCTCTGACTCTGATGAGAGTAGCTGAAGATATTCACGGACTCGGACGAACTGGGATTCGTGGCCTTGTCGAGACCTTTGAGACGCTCGAGGGGATCCGTGAGGCCAACGTCGATGCGCTGGCGGATGTTCCGTACGTTGACGGGGAGAACGCGACAGCACTGCAGGCAGCTCTCGAAGATGCTGACGCTATCGAGGCGTCTCATCCAACGCCGCTCGAGCAGGAATTGGGGACCGTCGATGGACCACTGATCCTCGATCTCCAGCGTGGCCCCGTCCCAGGAGAACTACTTCCGACTGGCGCATCTGAGCCGAAATATAGTTCGAAGGCGTTCGGCGGCACTGAATCGGATCGTCGATAGCTGCGCTGAGCCGATTGGTTGATACGGTTGAGTCCACGTTCACGACCCATGCAAACGATTGGTAAAGCGGTCAGAACCAATTCAAATGTGAACGATTCTTCGGTTACGTTACCGATCGGAAGCGGCGATCTGGTGAGTACAGATGGCTGAGATGGGCTTGACACTCACGGATCGCTGGCACCTGCTTGGCAAGCATGCCTGTCGTCATGTTGATTCTTCGGAGTTCCAAGAAACGAGAGAGTTCAACGAGATAGCGCTGACACATCCCGAATGGGGTTCTCTGGGCGTCCCGAGCGATAGTGGTGGTCCGGGCGCGAGCTGGTGTCGTCACTGCGAGCAAACGATCGACGATATGCAATCCCGACGGTTCAACACGATCATCGATCTGAAAGCGCTGGTACCGTATCGCGACATTTCGTGGAGAACCGTCGACCGTGAAGAGGATTGTTCGTGGTGTGGAAAAGCCGATAGTGCGACCCAGTACGACAGCGACCTAGACGAGATTGTCTGTCCGGCCTGTGCCCAGAAATACAATAGCCCTGGGACCGAGGTAGCGGATCCCCCCATACGTTCTAGTTTAGTGGTGATCAAAGGTGAACTCACCCCATTCAATCTGCTCACGTAACCGTTCCCTGTGTGGATTTGGATCCCGCGACGCCCACAGCAATAACTCGTCTAAATCCGGTAGTTCATAGCCTAACTCTACCATGAGGTACAGCTGGATCAGATGAGCATGTCGTTCGATA
>NZ_JAIWHV010000016.1 GCF_020177375.1 Saliphagus infecundisoli
GCGAGAAGTGTTCCCCACCCGGCTACTGGGGCAACGAGGACGACGGTCGAACGTTGCGGACCTACGTTCGAAACGACCAGTACACACTGGAAATGGGCGACCGCTCTCGACTCGAGATTCCCGTCGGGAAGGAACTCAAGGAGAAGTACGGCCTCGGACACACCGAGCGTCTTCGCCTCGAAGTTGCGGGCGATCCGAAGTGGGACGGCAAACAGGGCCGGTTGGAACTGTACTACGACGAATCTTCGGGCCAATTCAGGGCCTTTCAGCCAGTCACCGTCGTCAATTCTCGACTGGATTCACCACTGGCGGACGAAACCGCCGCGCTGGATATCGGTGCGAACAACATCGTCGCCTGTACGACCACGACCGGCAAGCAGTACCTGTACAAGGGCCGCGACCTGTTCGAACGATTCCGCGAGACGACTCGGGAGATTTCCCGGCTTCAGTCGAAGCTTCGGGACGGTCGGTACTCGTCGAACCGGATTCGCCGGCTGTACCGACGCCGGACACGACGGCGCGACCATGCGATGGACGCGCTTGCCCGCGACTTGATCGAACGACTGTACGACGAAGGTGTCTCGACGGTGTACGTCGGCGATCTCACCGACGTTCTCGAGACCCACTGGTCGGTGCGGACGAACGCGAAGACGCACAACTTCTGGGCGT
This sequence comes from Saliphagus infecundisoli, assembly GCF_020177375.1. Classification (GTDB taxonomy): domain Archaea; phylum Halobacteriota; class Halobacteria; order Halobacteriales; family Natrialbaceae; genus Saliphagus; species Saliphagus infecundisoli. The sequence continues at coordinate 670 of NZ_JAIWHV010000016.1, forward strand.
TCCGCACGTTCATCGACCGGCTCGCGTGTACTGCCGAAGAGTACGGAATCACGGTCGAAGTCCGCACGGAAGCGTGGACAAGCCAGACGTGTCCAAACTGCGGTTCGACCACGGACACTACTCGGCACCAGGACACGCTGACCTGTCAGTGTGGCTTCGAGGGCCACGCGGATCTTTCGGCAAGCGAGACGTTCCTGAGACGGCACGAAACAGACGTACCACGGCCGATGGCACGGCCCGTGCGATTCGAGTGGGACGACCACGACTGGTCGGAGATACCACACTCTCACGAACGTCCCAAAGAAGCGCGCACGAACCGGAGTATCCACGGGTAGGAGAAAGTCGCTCGCGTGGTGGTTCGGCATGAGCCGAGACCCCCAACGTGAGGATTCCCGCGCCTGTAGGCGCGGTGAGGATGTCAATTCCAGCGACATCGGTAAAGATCCGAGCCGTATCGACGACGAACAGCCCGACGACGAGACGGTCGCCGACGCACTGGGCTTCGAGCTCACCGACAGCGATGAACAGCCCGATTCGACCGCGCACGCGGTGAACGGAGATGTAGCCAGTTCAGCCATGAGCATGGATTCGGAGAGTCTGGACGGTGGCCCCGAGAGCGATGGAATCGACGAGATCAACGAGATCGACGATCTGACTGATCTCATCGGCGTCGTTCGCTCCCAACAGGAGCTGATCGCCCGCCTCGGAACTCGGGTTGCCTCCCAACAGGAAACGATCGACGAGCTCACTGACGACATGGAGGAGGTTACTGATGACGTCGAAGCGGTCACCGACGAGGTTGACGACCTCGAGGAGCGCGTCGACGACGTCGAGGAGACGGCCGATCAGTCCGTCGCCACCAGCAAGGAGATCGCCGCCACCGTCAACGGCGCCCTGGAAGAACGCGACACAGACACCGACGAGACCGAGGGCGACTCAAAGAGTACCGACACCGCTGGGCCAGGCGAAGCATCGTCGCCAATGGACTTCTTCCTCAACTGCCAGCAGTACCACGTCAACCAGAGTCTCTCCGCGAATCGTGCTAGAGCCGTCGAGATCGTCCGCAGACGCGCAGAGTTCGCCAAACGCCGGAACGGCGACGGACGGCTCTTCTTCGATTCTGCGGCCCTCAAGGAAGCGCTGTTGGCGATCATGGGCGAACAGCCCCATCGCGAGACCCGACAGCGGGTCTGGAGATACATTCGCGAGATGGGCGGGCCCGATATCACCGAGAAACAGTCGATGGTCGATCCGACTAACCAGCAATCGAAGAAGGTCGTCCTCGAGATCGACGATGACGCCGATGACCGCTTCGACGAGGGACGATACGTCGGGCTAAACCTACTCGCCGATATGAACAGCCGCGACGTGGCTCAGGGCGGCGTCACACCTGTTGTGACCGGGGTGAACGCCTAAGGGAGGCTCAGAACGGATCCCAGAGGAGGAACTCCTCAGGATCCACCCGAACCCACGAATCGATCCATCCCAGACCACACGGGAATGCCCCATGCAGTAGCAACAGCTAGGGAGGAGCGGCCTTTTGTTCAGAGGGAGCGGAAGAGTGAGTAACACTCTGGAGCGACTGGGACTCGCACCCCCGTCACAACGCCTGTGACGATCGTGACGGTCTGGAGAGCCTCACCTCTTTGCCTTGTGCAACACTTCCGCGATCACCCATCGTCGCTGTTGCACAAGGCACGCTGTCACTCCTCATCGGCGGCCCACTCTAAACACCCGTCGCGGTCAGCTACGGCAACACCTAGAGATCTGCACGAGAGTCGTCGTACCGTTCACATCTGACTCAATCTGAGGCAACCACTCGATCACTCGCTATTATCATTCCGTTCGAACCCGTCATCAATCGGGAAGTCGCCTCGACGCTCCGAACGAATAACGCCGGCGAGAAACCGTGCGAGCTGATCGTGAAGCTCGGATCGTGTCCCATACTCAGTGAGTGCGACCTCGTACTCGAAGGGCACTGCATCAAGGGTTGCACTCGAGACGCTGTGCTCGCGGAAGACATGGAATCGCTGTGGTGGCTTCCTTGGCGTGCCTTCGGCATGACCGAGATCAAATCCTGAGAGCACAGCACCGATCTCGATATCAACGCCGTCACGAACGCCCGCTTTGGGAAGAACGAACACAACAGCGTTGCTCGCCCCAGCGTAGGCTTTCGACTGGCTGATAACGTTCATCCGCTCCTGGTCTGTTTCAGTCGGGACAGTCTCTGTCGGGATATCGGCATCGACGGCGAGAAACGCGTTCACACCAATATCGGTCCGCATCCACTCAACGATCTCCCGAAGATCATCGATAAGGTCGGTATCGGGATCACCAAACGCACCTAACTCGGCGTCAGTGTCGTCGATATCGACCTCCTCCTGCAGAACATAGTCGAGGCTGAACATCGTATACGGGCCCATCACATACACCAGAAACTCGCTATGCGCGGTCGGCTCCAGACGCTCAAGAAGCACTTCCCGCATCGTCCTCCCAGCGTACGTTCGCATTGGAAGAGAGTGATTCCGCTCAGATTATAAACGCACCTGTTCAGCGACATACCTCTACGTCCGATTCAAGGTTAACAGCCGTTAACCTGATATAGGGCGACGGTCTATTAGTACCCAAGATGTCAGACAGTCCCTCCACACGGCGCTCGAATACGACCGACAACACCGACGGAGAGATGATGTCCGTACTCGCAGCCGACCTACTCGACGACAGCAATATCCTCGGCCTCAGAGAGTACCTGGAGTTATTCGAGGAGATTGCCGAGCCCACCCGGTTCGCGATGTGCTATATGCTCCAGACGAACGGGACGATGAGCGCATCGGAACTGGGCGACGCTCTCGGCCGAACTGAGAACGGCCTGCACTATCATCTGGATCGGTTACAGGATGCTGGACTCGTCGAAAACCGAAAGCGGTCGAAGCCGAACGCAGACGGACTTTACTCATATTATGAGCTATCGGGTCTTGGCTCCGACCTCACTGATGCCGCGATCGACTTCATCCAACAAGAGAAACGGGCACTCGACGAATACTGACTTCGGCACGAAGAAAGAGGCGGACTGTCGCTCATCGAGAAACGCTGCCTCGTCGATGTCGTCGCGCTCGAACCATGTCTCATTGCTGGCTGTAAACGACAACGAGTCTGCTTCTATCCGTTCTGTGCACAAGGCAGCACTCGATATCAAACAACGATTCCAGCATTCTGTCCGCCACTTGCAAGAGTCCGCTGTAGAAGAGAAGGGAGGTTCAGTGACGGTCTCGGCTACTCCCCGTCATCGTACCGATCCCTCCGCGGGTCAGTCAGTGGGCTACGCGAGTGAACGCCCGTTGCGCGGAACGACTGACAGGTGTTCCCCGCGATCACTTGTCACCACCCGAACGACCGCGGTTACCTCGGCCTGGCTTATCGTGGTGTGATTTCGTCAGTGCAAAGGTCGCCATGTTTGGGTAGTCGGCGATCAGCCCATCGACACCCAGTTCAAGGGGCTCGCTGGCTTCCCGCCAGCTGTCGATCGTCCAGACGTTGACGTCTCGCCCTTCGCCATGGGCAGTCTCGACAAGGTCACGGTCAAGGGCACCAGTCGAGACGTTCACCGCTTCGGCGTCGAGTTCGCGTGCGATTTGAAGATTCTCGTCGACGTTGCCGCCGAAGATAGGCGCGACGGCGACACTCGAGTCGACCTCACGCACAGCGCGAATCGCGTCAGGATCGAACGAGGACGCGTAATAGTCGCCAGGGTAGCTGGATGCAATGTTGAGTGTTCGTTCGGCGAATTCCCTCCACGAAAGCGGACCCGACTCCTTGAATTCGAGGTTCATCATCACCGGCGGCCGGACCGCTTCGAGGGTCTCCTCGAGAGTCGGAATCGTCTCGCCAGACGAGAGCACTTCGGCCTCAAGAACCGTTTCAGCCGGCGTCTCGCCGACGAGTCCCGATTTGTCGGTAAGGTCGTCCAGCGCCGCGTCGTGGAAGACGACGATCTCCCCATCACTTGTTGCGACGAGATCGATCTCAATCCGATCCGCTTTGAGCCGGGTCGAACCGGCGACGGCAGCGACCGTGTTCTGTGGAAAAACGTCTCGGTACCCACGGTGGGCGGTGATTCGGACGCCTTCATTGCGGTCCCAACCCCAGCCGTCCGCTTCGTCTCTGTCTTCTTCATCTTCCCTATGGTCGTCTTTCCAGTCCGGCCATGCGGTGCCAGTACCACTGAGGCCGACAACACCGAGTGCTGCACCGCCTGCTTTGACGAGGTTTCTTCGCGATACGACATTCCTGATGCCCTGATTTTCTGAAGACATCATCACGCTCGAAGAAGACTGGTAAGATAAATTTTTATGATTTTTGTAATACTTTTATGAAAGTCTATTTAGAACCTGTGGGAGATATTGTGAACTATTCCATCCTCTGTAGATCCATGCGATAACAGGGGGAGGGTTCAGTCGAGAGACCTACGAGACGACTGAATCTTCTGTCGGCGGACTCAGGATATTATGGCATTTGTTCTTGTGGAGTTCGTGGCTGTCCTGGCTTTCTCATGGGTCACATGTGCGGTAACGGCACCTATCCGATGTATACCGAGCGACCATTGGTTTTCTTGATATCGTTGTGGATAGAGTAAAAGAATGGTAATTTAATAGCTTCTGAGAAAGCTGATCCGAAGAATTAAGACACCCCCACTATTGATCATTAGATATGCGTAATATAGATAGACGAACGTTCGTTAGTGGAGTAGGTGCCACTGCAATTAGTGGGATAGCTGGTTGTATCGGTAATGGGAACGGGAACGGCAATGGTGGCAACGGGAACGGAAACGGCAACGGTAACGGAAACGGCAATGGGAACGGGAACGGCAACGGTAACGGAAACGGCAATGGGAACGGGAACGGCAACGGTAACGGAAACGGCAATGAGAACGGGAACGATACCGACAGTGGAAATGGCGGTAACGGAAACGGCAACGGTAACGATACTGATAGTGGCAATGGCAACGGTGGGGCCGCTGATCACACGGATCCCTCAACATATCCTGAATTCGATCCGTCGAGCCCCGAGTTCCCACAATTGACCAGTACGCTGATGGAGGCTGGCTATGAGACAGGCTCGATGACCGACCTCGAGCGGATGCGCGAAGACCAGCGGGACGAACCGCGCTACGGTGACCCGGTCGCCGAAACGCCAGACAGCGAGGGTGAGCTTATCAATCCGGACACGCTCCAGTTTTCGCTAGTCCCGACCGAGGACCCGACAGTATACGAGAACACGCTTGAACCACTACTCACGAACATTGAGGAGGAAACCGGCAAATCGGTCGAGTATGCGACGTTGGACTCGTATGCAGCTCAGGTCGAAGCGATGCGCTCCGAACGACTTCACATGGCCGGCTTCTCGACAGGTACCGTCCCCTACGCGGTCAATATCGCCAACGCCGTCCCCTTCTCAGTACAAGTCGACGGGAGCGGCGATGAAGGGTCATTTGGTTATCGGCTATGGCTGATCACGCAGGTCGACAACGAGGAACTGGGTTCCCTCGAGGACTTCCAGGGTGATCCGATGCAGAACGTCGCCCACGCCGACCCGACGTCGAACTCCGGCAACCTCGCGCCGCGAGCGCTGTTCGCTAACGAGGGCGTCGTCCCGGAGGAGGACTACGAAGTGAGTTATTCGGGCGGCCACCAGCAGAGTTCGCTGGGCGTCGCCAATGGGGATTACGAGGCGGCCCCGGTCTGCTCGACCTGTTATGCCCGGGTCGCGCGGGACGATCAGCTCGATCCGGAGGGAATCAAGGTCCTCTGGGCCTCGGAACCGTTCCCAACAACGGCGTTCTCCTACGTCAGCACGCTTCACCCCGATATTCAAGAGGGCGTCCGAGCGGCCTTCCTAGATTACGACTACCAGGATACGGCTATTGCCGAGGAGTTCGAGGGCCGTGGCACCTGGGTGGAGATCGACTACGCGACCGTCTGGGACATCATCCTCCAGACTCATGAAAATCAAAGCATCGAGTACGAGACCGGAAACATGGGCGAATAACCTAGAGTCACACCCATTCAACGGAGGCGGCTTTCCCTAAGACAACGAAAACACACTGATAATTTACTAGCACATGCTTTCAGTAACTGACCTGCAGAAGACCTATCCGTCGGGTGACGAGGCGCTCAAGGGCGTTTCCATCGACGTCACCGGCAGCGAGACCGTGGCGATGATCGGCCCCAGCGGCGCCGGTAAGAGCACGTTCATCCGGTGTGTGAACCGTCTCACCGAACCCAGCGGCGGCAGCGTCGAACTTGACGGCGTTGAGGTGACCGCTCTCAGTAGCGATGACCTGAGAGAAGCGCGCCGCGACATGGGAATGATCTTTCAGGAGTACAACCTCGTCGAACGGCTCACCGTCATGGAGAACGTCCTTTCCGGCCGACTGGGCTACGTGAGCACGTGGCAGGCCTTTCGGCGGAACTTCCCGCCCGAGGACGTCGAACGGGCGTACGAGGTCTTGGATCGGGTCGGTTTAGCGGACCACGAGAACAACCGAGCGGACGAGCTTTCGGGTGGCCAGCGCCAGCGCGTCGGCATCGCACGGGCGATCCTCCAACGGCCGAAGATTCTACTGGTCGACGAGCCAACCAGCAGCCTGGATCCGGAAACCTCGAAGGCCGTGATGGACCTCCTGACGGAGATCGCCGCCGAGGACGACATCCCCGTGTTGATCAACATCCACGAGGTCGACCTCGCCCAAGAGTACGCCGAGCGGATCGTGGGGCTCCGGGACGGCGAACTCGTCTTCGAGGGGACGCCGGACGATCTCGACGAGACGGCGAAGGGGCAGATCTATCGTGGTGAGGAGATCCCCGACGTCACGACCGGCGCCCAACAGTCGGCGACGACCGATGGTGATGCCACCGAAGGCGCGACGGAAGAAGGCGAAATCAGGCGAGGCTAGCATGGCGACGGAACAAACCGAACGACGTGAATGGACCCGCCCGACGGCGTTTTACAACCACTACGTCAAGTGGACAGTCTATCTCGTCATCACCGTCTTCCTGTTGTGGAGCGCCTGGAACATGCGGATCTCTTTGGATCGCATGCTCCAGGGGTGGGATGCCGCCGTGGAACTGCTCGTTGGTATGTTCCCGCCGGAGTTCACGCCGTTCAAAACGGATCTCCTGATCGAGGGGATGGTCGAGTCCCTTGCGATGTCGGTGATCGCGACTATCGTCGGCGTGATCATTTCGATCCCAATCGCGTTCATGGCTGCGGAGAACATCGCACCGCGACCGATCTACTGGCTCGGCCGCGGGATCATCACGGTTTCGCGGGCGTTTCACGAGCTGATCGTTGCAATCATCTTAGTCAAGGCAGTCGGGATCGGTCCGCTGGCCGGCGTTCTCGCGCTGTCCTATAAGACAATCGGGTTCTTCGCGAAGCTACTCGCCGAGGAGATTGAGGACATCGACACCGGCCAGATGGAAGCGACAGAGGCCACCGGTGCGAACAGCATCCAGACGTTGCTGTTCGGCGTCGTGCCACAGGTCATGCCCAGGATCGTCGGCCTGACGATCTACCGGTGGGACATCAACATCCGCCACAGTACGATCGTCGGCATCGTCGGTGCCGGCGGGATCGGTGCGACGCTGTTGAACGCCTTCGACCAGTACGACTACGACTTCTTCATGACGATCATCCTCGCCATCATCGCGGTGGTTATGATCGGTGAACTGGTTAGCACCTACGTTCGGGGGCGGATCCAATGACGGACTACCGGACCTGGGAGCGGCGGACGCCGCGCCAGCGCCTCGTGCGGTTCACGCTCGGCCTGCTGACGATCGTTGTGGCGGTGGTCGCCTGGACCCTGCTGGACGTCAACTACAGCTATCTGACGTCCTCACCCGAGGAGTTCATGGATCTCTTCAACCGGATGTATCCGCCGAACATGACCTACTCCGGCGAGATCCTCTCCCCGCTGATCGAGACCGTCCATATCGCGGTCCTTGGAACGGCGTTAGCGATCGTGTTGTCGGTTCCGGTCGCGTTGCTTGGTGCCGCCAACACCACGCCGAATAGGGCCAGCTTCCTCCTGGGGAAGTTCATCATCTCCGCGTCCCGTTCGGTAAACGTCATCATCTGGGCGCTGGTGTTCGTGATCATCTTCGGATCCGGAGCCCTGGCTGGCGTGCTCGCCATCGGCCTTCGCTCGATCGGTTTTTGTTCGAAGCTGATCGCGGAGGCCATCGAAGAGATCGATCCCGGTCAGGTCGAGGCCGTAAAGGCGACCGGCGCCAATTCACTCGAGTCGGCGATTTACGCCATCATGCCCCAGATCAAGCCCGCCATCGTCGGTGTCTCGACCTATCGGTGGGACATCAATGTCCGTTCCTCGACGATCATTGGCTTCGTCGGCGCCGGCGGCATCGGCGTCGAACTCAATACAGCGATCAACACCTTCCAGTGGCAGAATGTGCTGACCATCCTGATCGCCATCCTTGCGCTCGTCGTCTTTAGCGAGGTTGTCTCCGCGTACCTGCGACGGAAGGTCCGCTGAGCCCCGTTTTCCGTTCGGTGCCCGCCGTTTGTTTCCCCCACACAAATACTAACTGTCTAGACTTCTACATCATGTCAGTAATCAATACAATGACGGAGCTGGATCCGATACTGTCGGAAACGGCTGCTGACTAAATCATGAATCGGCCACGCGTAGGGATCAAGACGGGTTACAATGGAAGGACAGACCACACGTCCAAAATCGAGGTGAGGAGGATGAACGTACAACTGGTGTCAAGTCGACCGAGTAGGACCCTCGACTGGCATTGGTGCCGAACGCGATCCGTGACGAAAGAAATTCGACGAGACGATCCCTGGTCACAATGAGCGACGGTACCTACGATGCAGCAATTCTCGACCTCGACGGAACGGTCTATCTCGGCGACAGACTCGTTCCGGGCGCTGCCGGAGCAATTGAGGAATTACGGGGCCGGGACCTCCCCGTCCTCTTCTTGACAAACAAAGCGATCGAACGTCGCGCCGACTACAGCGAGAAGCTCGAGCACCTCGGCGTCCCAGCGACCCGTGAGGACGTCATAAACTCCGGGTGGGTGACCGCACGATATGTCGTAGAAAACTACCCAGATCAGGAGGCGTTCGTCATCGGTGAGGAGCCCCTAATCGAGGAGCTAGAACGAGCGGGGATCGATATCGCTCGAACCGGCTCTGGCGACCTTCTGGTTGTCTCTATGGATCGAGAATTTACCTACGAGAAACTCGATATAGGGATGAAGACTCTTGAAAGTGGTGCGCCGTTTCTGGCAACGAATCCGGACCGGACCTGTCCGACCCAGTCAGGGGCGATACCGGATGCCGCTGGCATGATAGGTGCGATCGAAGGCGTTACTGGACGTTCCGTAGATGCGATGCTCGGCAAGCCATCAGCAACGATGCTCGAGACCGTGATGGGGAGGCTTGACACCACTCCCAAGAAGTGTCTGTTAATCGGTGATCGTCTCGAGACCGACATCGCTATGGGTGAACATGCGGGAATGACGACCGTCTGTGTTCTTTCGGGAGTCACCGACCATGCTACCCTCGCAGAAAGCGACATAACCCCGGACTACGTCCTCGAGTCAATCGCCGATATTTGGCGGGTCTTCGAGGACTGAGAGATCAGGTGATTCGTTCGTGGCATCCTCCTCGTTGGTGATTCGAAGCATATGTCTGCCCTGTGAGACTGAGACCAATTCACTGCGCGAGGGCGTTCAACCAATCTACGAAGACGACTCTCAGGGGAAGGTGTAGGAATTGCCAATCGATCCAGACGACATCGAAGAGACCGCCGATCAACCCGTCGCGACCAGTAAGGAGATCGCCGCTACCGTCAACGGCGCCATAGAAGAGAGCAGTACGGACACCGACGAGAGCGGATCCAAGTCCGACTCCAAGAGCGCCGATACCGCTGGGCCAGGGGAGGCCTCCTCGCCGATGGATTTCTTCCTGAACTGCCAGCAGTACCACGTCAACCAGAGCCTCTCGGCCAATCGCGCGAGAGCCGTCGAGATCGTCCGCAGACGCGCGGAATTCGCCAAGCGACGGAACGGTGACGGACGGCTCTTCTTTGATTCGGAGGCCCTCAAGGAAGCGCTGCTGGCAATCATGGGCGAACAACCCCATCGGGAAACCCAACAGCGGGTCTGGCGGTACATTCGCGAAATGGGTGGCCCTGATATCACCGAGAAACAGCCGATGGCCGATCCGACTAACCCCCCAATCGAAGAAGGTCGTCCTCAAAATTGATGACGACGCCGATGATCGCTTCGACGAAGGACGCTACGTCGGACTGAACCTACTCGCCGATATGAACAGCCGCGACGTCGCCCAGGGCGGCGTCACACCTGTTGTGACCGGGGTGAACGCCTAAGGGGGGCTCAGAACGGATCCCAGAGGAGGAACTCCTCAGGATCCACCCGAACCCACGAACCGACCCATCCCAGACTGCCTGGGAATGCTCCGTGCAGTAGCAACAGCTAGGGAGGAGCGGCCTTTTGTTCAGAAGTCGTGGAAGAGTGAGTAACACTCTGAAGCGGCTGGGACTCTTACCCCCGTCACAACGCCTGTGACGATCGTGACGCTCTGGATCGTCTCACCTCTTTGCCTTGTGCAACATTCCGGCCGTAGTTGGGTCCAGATGTTGCACAAGGTAATTACCAGTCTGTGCGAGTACGGCAGCTCGACCCGAAGATCCTCCCAGAACCATGTCCTCTATTATTCGTTCCAGAACGCACGTTGTCGATCTTCGATCTCATCGAGGACCCGTGAGAGAACGTCACGCCAATCCGCCGGGTGGGACGTGTCCGTGCCAGGAGTCGGCGCCTCTGGCCCTGGGTGGAGGTGATCACGGGCGTTGTGGCTAGATGGGTGCCGATCCCACCGATGATCGAACACCCCGTCATCGTGCTCCTCGTGGTAGTGCAGCGAGAAATCACCATTTTCGAACCACACGATCTCAAGACGAGCGACCTGAACAGTCGTCGGGTAGAACCGTCGGTCGTACACACAAACAAGGCGCTCGGGAGCAAATGTTGGTTGGCTATCGATCCGAGCGAAGCGCTCGTCAGCGGACCACCGTTCCTCGATTACGTCAAGTCGATCGAAATCAACCGGTGCACCGCTACCCGAATTGGACCCGTCGTCCGACTCGTCGGTCATACGGCCGGCTGCTGGTCGGCAGCGTCCCCCGACTCGGCCGTCAGAGCCCGTTCGAGGAGTTGGATCTTGCGTCGAGCAGTCTTCCACTCGGAGACCGTCTTCCACACGTCTTCAATAGACTGGCCGGTGTCAGCCGCATACGCCGAAAGAGAGACTTCATCGGGAGACTCGACGTCGAATTCGTCAGCGAGAGTCTCCACACGTTCGGTCTCGGTCTCCAAGAACTCAACGAGTTCATCCGTCGTATGGTTCTCTCGAAGGGTCTGGACGCGTCGCCAGTTCAAGTATGACTGATTGCGTTCATACGTTGCTGGCGAGTCAGTGACCTGCGTAACGATGCCCATTCGCTCGAACCACTCGAGGTACTCCCGGGCAGCATCCACACCGTGGCCAGCCCGATCGGCAATCTCACTAGCGGTTGCCGGGCTCTCTAGCCCAAGCACGGCATCGAAAAAGTCGTCTCTCGTTCGCGGTCCGCTGACGAGATCCGATGACGGGGTCAACGCATCGAAGTCCGGTGAATCAGCCGGGTCGACACCTGCCTGACGGTCGGAACGTGGGGTTTCCATACCAAATCCACGAGGTGAGACGGAATAAATCTTGTTCCGACGGAATAACCCCACACGGAGTGGAGAATCGGTTGGGGGGACCTCACCAGATCACGACTCGACGACCCGGACATCGAACTTCTCCACCCACCGGTATCGTCGGCCACCCCAGACGAACGTCCGGCGAACGAGTGCATAGAAAACCAGGGGTACGAATACGAACAGTGCCGGGTAGGCCAGCACGGCCGTCCATCGGCGGACGCCCAGAATTTCGTTGACGGCGACGTGAGCTGCCGTCAGAAAGACCGCCATGTAGAGCGGGACCAGAATCGCCACTGCAAGGACGAACAGCGAGACGAGACAAGTCCCGGCGACGGTGCCGGGGAAATGCCACCGGAGAATCTTCGTCCACCGGACCGGGCGCTCGACGGCCTCGTGAAGGGACCCTCCGATCGGGACGATTCGCGTCCGGCCGACCGTCGTCACCTCAAGGTACTCCATGAGGAGGCCATCGTCGCTGACGGTCCGCCGAAGCTCATCGAGAAACGCTGCCTCGTCGATGTCGTCGCGCTCGAACATGACCGCGCCGCCCCAGATCTGATTGCCGAGATAAAGCCCCAGCGAGCCAGCAGACGCATACAGCGGTTCGAGCACCACCGACAGGGGATCCCGACCGACGAAATACGGCACCTCCGACACCGGCCCGTACTCCGCATAATCCGAGTTCATCGTTGCCAGCCAGTCCGGGGGATGATGGAAGTCGTCGTCCGTCCAGACAAGTCGGTCATGATTTGCGGCATTCATCCCGGCAGCGATGGCGTTAGCCTTCCCCGAACAGCGTTCGGGTTCGCCGGCGGCGATGAGTCTGACGCCCTCCGGATAGACCTCCTGCTCGGTGACCGGATCGGCCTCATTGTCATGGATGACCAACAGTTCGTCTCCCTCTCCAAGTTGGGCGGCCAGTTCGGTGCATGCATCGGTCCACCTGGTCGTCGGCAGGAGGACGCTCATCGGTGGCCGTGCAGCCATGGGAACAACGTCTGGTGGCGCAACGAAAAACGAACCGATCACTCCCAGTTGGGTACGGTCAGGGCGAATCCCACCCTGTACCGGCCCACACCGTGATATCCAGAGACATACGGTTCGTTCGTACCAACCTACATGTACCTCGGGTTCAGTGACCAGTTTATGGACGCAGTCTCGACCCACAGTCGACGACGGTTTCTCGGATGTGCTGGCGGGGCACTCCTCGGCGCGGGGGTTGCGAGCACGTCAGCGAGTGCCGAAACAACCACCGAGATTACCATCATCCACGATTCGTATTTCAACGGGCTGTACAACAGCGCCGAAGACCCGGACAACATTGCAACCTACTTCGGGTTGGTCAATGCGCTCCGTGAGAGAGCGCTGAATCCGCTCGTTCTTGGGAAGGGCAATGACCTCTCACCCTCAGTGATGACGACGCTATTCGATGGGGCACACGTGATCGACGAACGGATCCCAGAGGAGAAAGTCCTCAAGATCCACCCGAACCCACGAATCGATCCACCCCAGACCGCCTGGGAATGCTTCATGCAGTAGCAACAGCTAGGGAGGAGCGGCCTTTTGTTCAGAAATCGTGGAAGAGTAAGTAACACTCTGGAGCGACTGTCGCTTGCACTCTCGTCACAACGCCTGTGACGATCGTGACGCTCTGGATCGTCTCACCTCTTGGCCTTGTGCCAATTCTTGGCGTTTTCAGCCACTAATGAGACACGTACCACGGGCCGGTTATCCACACTGAAGGGTTAATCTGTTCGAGAGCGTGGCGGTCTCATTTTCAAGAAAGAGTTCGCCTCGTTTCAGGTAGCCTCCCACCTTTGTCAGCAAAGTCTCGGATTGACGCTCAGCCGTACGTATCGTGAATCGTCGCTTCGTCAGCGGCCAGCTTCTCGATGCCCGTCTTGAGACCGTGTGTAAGCACAGTCTGACCCAGATCAGTGAGGGTATAGTACGAATAGGGGTCTTCAGTCCCGGTATTCGGATCACGTCGGTTCGCGATGAGAGCCGACCGCTTGAGTTTGCGCAGATAATAGTGGAGTTCGTTCCCTTCGCGATCGAGGGCAGAAGCAAGCTCACTTGCGCTGAGTCGTTGTTCCTCACTCAGCGTACAGAGGATCCGGAACGCGGGTTCGGACGAAGCCACATCATACATCTCCAGATAGTCCTCGACCGTAAACAGACTGTCCTCCGGGAGGTCGATCTCGAGCGTCGGTGTATCGTCGTCGCCGTCATGGCTGCTGTCTTTCCGAAGAACGCCGCCATCCGATCGTGTGGAGGAGTGGTCGGTCATCTTCGATTCCTGTATCCTCATGTTCGGCCCCGACCAAGTTAAATATGTTTACTCCGGTGGAAGTGGACCGGAATCGCGTGGGTTTATCCTGGTAGCCGACAGTCGCTCTGAACGAATGCGAGACCGTCTCCGTGAGGCGCTTATCGACAGCGATTATATCGAGACGGAGGCCAGCAAACCCGATTTTCTCGTCTACTTGATGGGCCCGTACAAATCCTATCCCCCCTACGAGTCGTCGGCATCGGCTGAGGTAGCGTGACTCGTCTCAATGTGTCGAACACGACCAGAGACATCGCTTCGTCGAGAGGCTGAGCCATTCCGCTCGTGTAGTAAGACGATGGACCCGATACAGTATTAGTATGGCAGGTGTATACACACCATGGAATCCGCACTCGACGACATCGAGTTTCTCGCTCGGTCGCCGTCACGCGTCACGGCGCTCGAAATGCTCGCTGAACATCCCCGGAGCCGAGACGAATTGCAAATGCTAACCGGCGCCTCACCCTCGACAGTGGGACGGATGCTGCGGGCGTTCGAAGAGCGCCACTGGATCCGAAGGGATGGCCACCAATATACTGCGACCTCATTGGGCGCGTTCGTAGCGACCCAGTTCGAAGATCTCACCGAGCAGATCGAAGCCGAACGAACGCTTCGCGAGGTCTGGCAGTGGCTTCCGTCCGAGGACGATGGCTTCACGATCGAAATGGGTGCTGATGCGACCATCACGATCGCTGATATCAACGATCCATATCAGCCCGTCAATCGATTCGTTTCGTTGCTTCGCGAAACGGATCAGTTTCGATTCGTCGGATTCGACGTGGCGTTGCTTGAGCCGTGTCGAGACGATCTCGCCGAGCGGATTCTCGGAGGAATGGAGGCTGAGATTATTGATCCACCGAGCATCGCGAACTATATCCTCACGACCTACCCGAAGCACTGCGCTGATCCACTTGCAAGTGGCAATCTCACTGTTTGGCTCCACGATGATTTGCCTCCGTATGGGATCAGTTTATTCGATGACCGGATCGGGATCAGCGGGTACAACCAGGAGAGCGGGACCGTTCACGTCTTCCTCGACACCGACCACCCGATGGCCCGTGAGTGGGCCCAATCGATATATGAGGAGTATCTCCGCGATGCTCGACCACTCGCATTGGATTCTGAGACGAAATATGCGTGATGAGCACGAACGCGACCCGTTTCGAGCGAGGTCGTCTATATCGTCATACAGTTCTCTCTACCTGATCTATTTTTGCAGTCAATGAAAGGAGGTCACTCTCTGCATTCCGGCCACACTCTGCATGCAGGTCACGAGATACCTACATCATGTCCGCCAGCGCAGTCATTCACTGACGATAGGTACCAGAGAACACAGCCCGTAGACACTGGAAACAGGTGTATCGTGCGGTCGAACAGTGGTCGGATAGAAATTCAAACCAATGTCAGCAGAAACAAATGGAGTAGATGTCGAACGGCTCGGACAGACAGTTGAAGCACTCACTGATGACTCAACAGGGGGCCAATTTCGATTTCGGGCAAATACCGAATGGACCGACGGTCTGCGATGTGTGACTGCGATCGATGATTTCGATCAGGCTGGCGAGCAGATCCACACCCAAGAGTTCGCGATCGAGGGCGACGAGCCCGAACAGATCCTCGGCCAGCGAACGGCCCCGAACGCGGTCGAACTCCTGCTCGCCGCCCTCGGGTCGTGCCTGAGTGTCGGGTATGCAGCGAACGCCGCAGCGATGGGCATCGAGCTCGACGAGCTCCAGTTCGAGATGGAGGGTGACGTCGATCTCCGTGGGTTCCTAGGGATTTCCGAGGAGGTCCGCCCGGGATACAACACCATGACCTGCACTGCCTACATCGATGCCGACGCGTCAGAGGAAAAACTCAACGAACTCCGTGATCGAGTCGAAGCGACCTCACCCCTGATGGACAACATCATGAACGCCGTCCCGCTCGAAACGGAGGTCGTTTCGAGCTCCTGAGGTGGGACGGATGGCCCAAACACTCGACGTCGAGAAGTTAGAACGGGAAGTCAAGAACGTTTATCGGGATGTCGCGGAGACTCCGGACGGAGAGTTCCATTTCGAAATGGGACGAGATCTCGCCGAGCGCCTCGATTGCGTAGCGGTAGCGAGCCTCTCTAGAAGGATCGGTCGTTGCTAATGAATCTTCTGTGCGTCTTCGATCAGTCGGTCCAATAGCGGCGGTGACGAATAGTCGAGGTGTTCGCCGAGTTCGTGGCCAAGCTGCCTCAATGAGGGGCTTGCCGGAGATACCCTCGATGACCCGACTCTGACTGTCCGGATCTCTTCATCTAACCATCACTCACAGCCTTCTTGGTCGCCTTCAGTGGTCTCCTCGGCAAGGGTCGTTTCGTGAGCGGCGAGATTGACGCCAAGGATCGTTAGATCGTAGCCCGCCTGGACGATGAGCTGGATGTATGATCTCTTGCAGACGGGTCCCCACGAAAGGGATGTATTGAGTGCCATCCCAACCTGTACATAGGGAATCAACAGCTGGTCGAAGACGCTAATCGATACCCTCGGAAAGATAATACCGAATCCAGCGTGGACGGGTTGGCCAAAATAGGCCCCCGAATCGGCGCTTTCGGGGTCGATCTTCAGCGTCCCGATCGCCGCTTCCGGAACGACCTCAGTCCCGTCGTAGACAAACCCGGTATCACCACCGAAGCTGAACCGCGACGTTGCGGTCGCTGAGGCGTTACTGACGACATTGATGCGTGCCTTCAATTCGATCGATGTCGTGACCGTGATCGGAATCGCCCCGACCATGAAAATGTGCCGGAACATGAACCCGCCGGGAAGCGGAATCTCCGTTTCCTCCTCAACACCGGAGCCTGCGGCTGCGATATCGATTTCGATCTCGCCCTCTAGCTGGTTCGCCTCGACATCCATCGCCGTTAATTCGCTATCCGCATACTCCACCTGCCCGGTGGCTCGAACGGCCTTCGCAGTACCGATACCCGTAAATCGAAGGTTCGCCTCGCTACCCGAAGGAGACGTCATTTCGGCTTTGAGCCGGACTTCATCACCCATCGGTGTAAGACCGAAGACGTAATCGGTGGTCCCCTGTGTGAACTCGAGTTGCAGGACCTCTCGGTCCCCATTTTGCACTCGTTGGAACGTCGGTCGTCCCATCACCTCCCCCGCACGGTTCGTCACAGCGACGTCCGCAAGCGCGACCGTGCTCGACGCTGGCGACACGCCGAGACTGTTCGAACTGCCCAGAACCGAGTCTTCGGCAGCAACCCGGTCAAACTGCTCGCTTGTGTAGCTCGAGGTGAATCCGAGATCAGCGTCCCAGCCGACAGTCCCGTCACTGATTGCCTCATTGAGCGACGCGAATTCAGTGTCGACCACCAGTGTCGATCCGCGTTCCTCGACAGAGTTCACTCGACGAAGTGCCAATCCAGAGATCCAGAGGACTGACCCTTCCTCGAAATCGACACCTGACGATCGTAGACGATCCGCGTCAAAGATATACTGGTGAGTCTCGAGATCATACGTCTCTAAGGCGGTTAGATCCTCACCTTCGAGAAGAACGGTTTCAGAGGTAAGATCGACATCGAAGGTCGTATCGACGTCACCGGCCGGCAGAAGAAACGGGTCTGCATCATCGCTCACGAATGGGTCTCCCGTACCTGGACTAGGGTCCGATCCATTTCCAGTACCTCCGCGAGATGGCGCATCGCCCCCGCTAAGACACCCAGCCATACTGGCCGTACCAGCGGCAATCGCGTGAAGAACATGCCGTCGGTCGAACCACCCTTCATATTGTTCCGTCGTCCGTTCTTTCATAATCGCTACCAGTACGATATCGGACAATATGAATATATCTGTGGTTGTATATTGGTCTCAAATTCGACTGGTTTCTATAGATCGGGGTGTGTGAATAATTCCTGATAGCCAACTCATCCCCATATACACGAAGAATTATGGGCTGGAAACGTGGTTTACAGAAATCGATCGACGGAGCGTACTAATATGATCCTATATATAAATTTTCTGGATTAGTAGCTGTCAAACACTGATAAATACATTGATATATATCCTCACCGAATAATGATCTGCAATGGGAACAACTGATCATCTACCGGAGAAGGGAAAGGACATTACGAACGAAGGGTCGAAAAAGTCACCCACTCGGCTGTTTCAGAGTGGATCGACTGGAAGACGCGGATTTCTTGCTGTCGTAGGAACGGCCGCTGCTGCAGGGTTCCTCTCGACGGGAACTGCAGGGCAGTCGGCTGGAACTCTCGAGAATGATGAGGTCACGCTCATGCTCAGTATGGGAAGTGGGGTCGGGAGTTTTACCCTACGAGCGACGGAGCTCGATGATGGCTATCTATTGTACCCATCAGCAAGTACGACGTATCTCACGGTCCAGGTGGATGGGACGAATTACACGACATCGAGTGCGGGCGAGCAAATGGACCAGTATCTCACGGACGAGCCAGCTGTCGATGGTGAGTCTGTCGCTATGGCCTGGCAGTTACCCGAGGGAGTTGTCGTCACCCAAACGATCGAGCTCGTCGGACCGCTCGCGGAATTCACCGTTGACGTAGAAAACACGAGCGGACAGGCCCACGACGTTAACGTTCGGTATCTCTTCGACTACCAGGTACAACAGCAAGACGGCAGCCCAATCTGGCTCCAGAACGAGGTCTTGACCACTGAACGGGAATTTGAGGACCTGACATTCGATTCCTGGAACACGTACAACCAGATCCCGGATCCGACGCTCACCGGTCTCGCAGAGATTGAAACGGAGCCCCAGTTGATCCAGTTCGTCTCGTGGCCGAGCGCAGTGGGGGTCGCCTATGATTACGAGATTGACCCCGATCGGCAGTTCTTCGATCCCGAATACGAGTCGGGAGACAGTGCTGGGCTGCTCTATTGGGAGCTCGGGTCTATCGCTGCGGGTGGCACGAGAAGTGTCGTTACCCGATACGGGCTGGGTGAGCCGGGTGAGGCGGCCGAGACGTTCAACCTGCGATTCGAGGATCAGGAAAGCGAGGGCGATAGTGTCGTTGTGCAGTCTGTCTACCTTCCGCAAGCGGGATTCGTCGTTATTCACGGCGAGGATGGCGACGTACTCGGTGTCTCGGAGTATCTGACGGCTGGTCCTCACGAGGACTTGGAAATTAGCCTCGATCCGGCCCTAGAGACAGATGCAACGCTAGTTGCGATGCTCCACGAAGAAACGAATGACAACGAGGCATTCGACTTCGTGGAGACTGATGGTGCAGAGGACGGCCCGATCACCGATGGGGAGGGCAACGCTGTTACCGATGATGCGTTGATCACGCTCCCGGGAGACGAACCCGAAGAGCCTGAGGAGGAGACCGAGGAGGAGGAGGAGGAAGAAGAGCCCGAAGCAGAAGAGGAAGAGGAACCTGAGGAGGAATCCACCGAAGAAGAGGATGAATCGTCGGATGATTACTCACGGACATACGAGGCCCACCTGTCCGGAGAGGACCACGGGATAGAGACGGATGCGGGAGGACGTGTAACCTTCACCGTGGATAGCCACGATGAGGGAACCGACATTCACTACGAGGCGACGGTTCAGGATATCTGTAACGTCACGCAAGCACACATCCATCTCGGTGCTGCATGCGAAGATGGTCCAGTCGTCGCTTGGCTCTACCCCGAAACCGGCATGGAGCCTGCACTGATGGCAGGTTCTGTCTCTGGTACGCTCACTGAAGGGACGATCACTGAGGACGACCTCATTGACGCGTGGGAAGGGGCTACCATCGAGGATGTTGAGACAGCTTTCGCAGAAGGTGAGGTATACGTCAACGTCCACACCGAAGATCATCCAAGCGGTGAGATCCGCGGCCAGATCCAGTCCACTTCGTAACTAGAGGCGTGTCCCGACACGGACTCTCTGGCGGGCGGTTTCCCCCACCGTACCGCCCGCTCATGCTGTTACTAGCCTTGATAGTATCGATCAGGACGTCGTCTACAACGCGTTGCATGATCTCGAGCGGTACCGACAATTTCTGGTGGAGGTTCGTGACCACCTCGAATCGATCGGCGCGCTTAGCGAGGAACTCTAATCGCTGACTCTGTAAACCGTGATCGATAGTGCCGGATTCGAGTAGTAACAATCATTTCCTTCCGCATGAAATCGGACACTGGAGACGGTGTAGCCCTTTCGGCTCGTTTCGCTCGCTTAGGAACGAGGCTTAGCACCCCTGATTACGGCCACTCAGGTCAGAATATGTGTTCCTGAGAGATCTCATCCACACACTGATGTCCGATAGTACACATGCTAACAACAACGGTTATTACCAATAAAAGTGTTCACCCTATACAGAATGGTCCCAGCTACGTACGGCGAGCTCGCCAGGGCGAATCCGAAGCGACTCATGTGGTGCCCGAGTTCGCGATAACGAGTAGAAAAGAGGGCAACCCACTAGTTCATGTCTTCAAGAGATTCTGATCAGGATATAGACGGAGTCATACCTCACGCTCGCGAGCTTTGTCAAGAAGAGCTTACACTGACACACAATGAGAAACAGGCCTTTGAGGAGTTCGCCACTCGAGTCCAAGAGCTCTCCACGACGTCTACCCGTTCGACTGCCCCAGCGCAAGCGACTACTGGACCCAGTACCTCCACACTTGACCCGGTACAGATAGCCGACGGGACGAGCGATGTCCGAGAGGCATATCGTAAGACGGTGATGTCCGTGTCACATTACGAAGAGATGTATGGTGAAGCACTTGCCGAAAACGTGAGTAAGGAACTCAATCCTGAGATTGCGGCCGTTCTTGAAAACGATACTCCTCTCACGCAAGAACTGTGTCAGTATGCGAGCGCCCTGGCGCACGAAGCACAGACTCAACGGGAACAATTCAAAGAGACCATTATCAACGAAACGCAATCACTCGAAATCGCAGAAGAAGAACTCCACGCGATCGAATCAGCGCTCGAAGAGATGAACGTGCGGATATTATCTGAACAGTCCTACATCGAATTGGAGAGAGTATGGGAGCAACTGGATGAACTCCAGGACCGAACGGAAGCAATTTCGAAGGAGCGTCAAGAAAGGGTTCATGCGATCGTCGTTGACATGCGCTCCAATGGTCCAATCACGTTGCAAACCTACCTCTATCAGCCGTTGTCAACTTCCTTTCCTGTTCTAGCTGAGTGTACAGACACGCTCAGGAAGATACTGATGGCCAAATCGTCCGTTATCGACTCACTTACGCGGCGAGTATAAGAGCCCGTCCAAAAAGGGGTTTTCAAAATCAGATGTTAGAAACCCATACAATACCGCTCATCGTTGCTTCTTGGGTTCGTTCGCTCAGTCACCAACACGAAAATTGGTAGGGCCAAAAAATTTGAGTTGATTCCTCGGCCTTTAGATCGCCTATGGCATTAATTGAGTAAATTTATTGATAAGCTATTCCATAGCCATGGTGCTCCCATCACCTTGGGATCCATCAGCATTACCCCAAGTGCCTTCTGTGAAATCAATCGCATCGGTCCACTTACCAACGACGGACGACACTGCGAGATCGCCAGTAACATTGTTCATTGTTGCGATGCGGCCCAGAATCGGATCCACACCAGCGACAAAGCCAACAATCTCGAGAGGAAGCCCTAACGCGTTCAATATCACTGTCAACATGATTAAGCCCGCTCCAGGGACACCCGCGGTGCCGATGCTGATCAGAATGACAGTAAACAGAATAATAACCTGATCACCGATCCCGAGCGAGACGCCGACGAGATTTGCAGCGAACACTGCGGTCACTGCTTGCCGAATCGCCGCACCGTCCATATTGATCGTCGCCCCAAGTGGCAGACCGAAGCCATAGACCGACTCATCGATTCGCAGGTTTTCTTCTGCATCAGCGATCGTCACGGGAAGCGTCCCACTCGATGAGCGGATCGTAAAGGCCGTCAACATGGCGTCTTTCGCGCCATCAAGAAAAGCAAGCGGCGATTGACCCAGAATTCCGACTATCATGAGACCGAGATACGTAACGGTCATATGGATACTGATTCCGACAGCGATCACACCAACAAGCGCACCGAGCTGCACGATCGTGCCGAGTCCTTCGGTCCCAATCGAGGTAGCCATCAGCGCGAACACGCCGATGACGCCGTACTCTAGAACACCCCAGACGATCTTGAACAGCGCCTGCGTGCCAGCATCGATAAATGCAAAGAAGCCGTCGATAGGCTCCTCTACGGACCGATCAGTGGCTGTCTCGCGGACCATCGTCAACGCCAACCCGAACACGATAACAACGAATATCGTCCCGAGAATATCACCCTCAACCATTGCCGCCAATGGGTTCTCGGGAACGATTCCTAACACGACTTCCGTAACTCCCGGTGGTTCGGCTTCCTGTGCTTCGCCACCGGTGAACTCCACTGCCCGGCCAGGATTAAACAGATTCGCGACGGCTAGTCCGATGCCGGCTGCGATTGACGTGGTGACGATATAGAGCCCCACTGTCAGCCCTCCGACCTTCCCCAAGCGTGACGGAGTGAGCTTTCGCATTCCACCGAGCAGAGTGAAGACAATGATCGGGATGATGAGCATTTCGAGTAGTCGCAAGAAGAGATCCCCAAGCGGACTCAAGACACTCGCTTGTTCACCGGCGACTGCACCAAGTGCAGTCCCGAGTACGAACGCTGCAGTGATACGATAGATGATCGGGATAGAGCGATAGGCGCTCCATCCACGACCGAAAATCGACGCTTGAGTTGTGCTCATCGTGTGAATTTGCGACGGCGGCTATCAATCGGTGTCGTTGCCGGTGAAATCTCCCGATACCTATGAGCCTGGATCATCAGAGGTCGCTAGTGCCCCCAATCTGTTGTGCGTTCGATAAAATAGAACGTTCTATATTCCCACCATTCCTAATATAAATATGTGTAGGTCTGTTTCTTTCTCTGACTATCACCGCCCTATTTACGTCAGACAATGGTCAATGAACCGTGAAGAGATACTAGCTGGTAATCACCACGCGCCTCACTTGAGCTCGCGCCACCCACGAGGAATCCATCCCATGGCCACAAACGAAACCCACGCACTCGGCTCCTGTCCGCGGTGTAGCACGGAGATCAAACCCCTGCACGTGCTCATTGAGTACGAGAGTACACCAGGAGAACAAAACATGTTCGCCGAGTGCCCGGCGTGCCAGGAAGTCGTAACCCCCACACCAACGCCATGATACGACTCGCCACCCGGGTGAAACGTGCTGTGCGCCCCGACGACGCTGTCGAAACCATTCGCGAGTGTCGCCATTGTGGGACGAGTGTTGACTCAAGCTCGTCCGCGTGCCCAACCTGTAATACGGCTGAAATCGCTACATATACGATTCAGGAGCCATAGTGAAGGATGAACAATAATTTTGTCAGGACTTCAGAGGGTTGAGAGATATACGAAATCGATTGCCGCTCTCAGTCTCGTTTCAATGTGAAAGTGGGTGTAACTTTCTGAATACCAATCTCTATACGCTATTTAACTCATGTATTCCCTGTCGGTACACAAATCATGCCAATTTCAGCCATTATCTCACCTTGATGCTCTTTCATTGATCCTCAGTTTAGTTTGATTCGAAGCGAGAAAGTGGGTAACGGAACTGAGTACAAGCGCACTAACGACCAGTCCTGAAACGAGATGTATCGTTGCGATTGACAAGACGGGGATACTGAGATACGCACCTGCCATCCACACCATCCCACCACTACTCACAAGCGCATACCATTGCGACCATCGATCCGGTCGCTTCTGTACTATTGTGAGATACTCTTGCAGAGAATCTGCGTTCTCCGAGAGAGTGATCAGACCGCGGTCTTTGTTGTAGTCAATGACTCCCGCGTCATCCATTTTCGGGAGGTGCGTCTGGTAGAGAGCGACGTAGACGCGTTTTCGCTGGTCGGATTTTAATTCACGTACCTCGATGTCATTCTCCCAGGCGGCGATTTCTTCAGCAAGCTCACTCAACGTTATCGTCTCATCAGCCTCCTGGAGATATGCAAGCACCTGGCGTCGACGACGGTTTTTCAGCAGATCAAAAATCACGTCCTTCGAGAGCTGATCTTGTGAGGGTGCGTCTACAGTGTCTCTAATCTCTTCAGGGAGTTCGTCTGTAGAATCGAAATCGAGTACGGGCATTAGGTATCCTCCTCAGTTATCGAAACATCGCTCATTCCGCCCGATCTGCAGGCGGCCTGATCAGAAAGCTCCCCTGGGAGCCACATACCAGTGGTAGCAGTCGCCTTTTGCGTTATCGAGTGGTGATGAGTGGTGGGCACAGGAACCGTTCTATGGTGGCGTCTGTAGAAGGTATAAGCAATAAGGGGCGTTTGCAGATCCTGCGACTCTGGTTTGATATCTAAGAGTCATGCAACGACGAAATTCATTGCCACTACTCGTCGCGGATCTCGAGATCGAACTGCTCGTTTTCGGTGACGGCGTTAAGGACGACGCTGGTGTTGGATTCGTTGATATCGGAATCGGCCAGTAAGGCCTTGATCTGGTCGTTCATCTCGTCGGTGTCCCGAAACCGCCCGATCGCGATCACGTCGTAGTCGCCGGTCACCTCGTAGACGTTCGTCATCTGCTCGAACTCACGCAGTCGGTCGGTAATATCGGAAAGGGCACTACCTTCAACTTTGAGCTGAATGACTGCGGTGACGTCGAAGCCGAGCGCGTCGTAATTGATCTGTGGAGTGAATCCCTGGATAACGCCCTCTTCTTCGAGGTCCGAGAGATGGTTCGAGACGGTCGTCACCGAGACGTCCAAGTCCTCGGCGAGACTCCGGAGGCTTGCCCGACCGTCACCTAACAAAGCGTTCACGAGTTCTGCGTCGAGGTTTTCGTACGTCATCAACTACGGCTATAATACCACCCCACTATAATCTGACGAACGGTCATCGGAAAGAGACCCAAGTGAATAATCACAGAGTATTGGGAGATTATGATATTGCCGTGTATAGAATCGGACCTCTGGCACAGCAAAAAGACTCGCTAGTAACCACGGACGTGTCCATCAGGAAATCATAGACCGGAATCCGACCTTCCGAAACAACCGAACGGAGAGGCCCAGTGAGCAGGCTCGTCGACCGGGGAACGTTGGAATAATCACTAACCATCGTACGATAAATCGTATACTCGTACTGGAAAGTGACACGACGTTTGCTTTCAATTAGATGGAGGGAGCTGTATCAGATGATGAATGACCAAAACCCATCTGTATCTGTATATCAGTACTGGGATATCTTCGGATCGGACGGACTAATACGGCTGCAACTGGTCCATACGATATGAACAGCGAGTACCTCTCGTGGGCGTTTCTCGGTCTCTTGGCGTACACGTTCGTCGCACCGCTGATGAAGGTAGCGACGAGCGACATTCCGAGCAACGTTGCCGTCTTCATTTCGAACCTGATACTCGTTGGGGCGGCCGCTGTGGTCGTGCTCTTCACGAACGAATCAGTCACACCGTATCTCACCCATCCGAAGGCCCTCTACGCCTATGCGGCCGGTCTCGCGCTTGCGGTCGGCATTATCGCCTACTACCGTGCGCTCGCGATGGGCCCCGTGAGCGTTGTCACACCGATTTTCGGGATGTTCCTCGTCACGAGCTCACTCATCGGGATTGTCGTCCTTGGCGAATCGCTCACCATCAGAAAAGCTGCCGGCATCGGGTGCGCCATCCTCGCCGTCTATCTTACAGCCGTCGAATAGTGTAACCAATGATTAGCAGTACGTCGGCAGTTGAGCCAAGATAGTAGGGTGAAGGAATTGGAGTGCTACCGATGAACCGACCGATCCACGTGACGTAGGAGGGTCCGAAATCGATTAGTTCGAATCTTGGACATCGGTAACGATGTCTTCGAGGCGACTTCGGAATGGACCTTCGCCGTCGAGTACCTCACCGGGACGGACACGGTATGTTTCTCCGAGTTTTGAGGCCCGAATAGTCCGGTTGTCGTCTTCGATAGTGGTAGTCATCCCGCCATCGTCGAGGCGCTTCTGTAGGGTACGGACGGTCTCAGATGGCTCTTGAGAAGCGTCCGATGTAGAGGGTTCGGCGTCGGTGTCAGCGTCCGCTGGACCGTCGGTTTCACACTCGCCGGTTCTGGATGAGGACGTCGCTTCATCGTCAGTCTCTGTTGCAGGGTCGGTTGCTTCGGGTGGCTCACCAGATTCGAGTCGAGGGGCAGGAAACGAGTAATACCGGAGATCGCTGTCATCCAGTGTTGGATAAGAGATCGGCGCATTGCGATCCCAGTCAGGAAACGAGTCGGTGAGAGTATCCTCGAACAGGACAGTCACAACTGGTGCATCCGATGGGTAGTCAGGATTGTCCTCTGCAAGGGTCGTGTCCAAGCGAGGAAGATCCCACTCCTCAGCAGGAGTATCGCGAGTGTTCACGACGATTGCGGGATCGGGATCATCGTCATCGCGATCGTGAACAACATCGCCGATGGTCCAGCGGGAGTCGGTCATAGATGACTGCTGACAACCGGATTGAATAAGCGTTTCTGCTCCGTTCGGGACGACGGGATTAGTGCCGGGATCATCCCATTCATGACTTGGTGACACGCTCTTCCGCAATCTGGCGAACAGGACGTATAACCGGGGGATGCGATCGGTCTTCCTCAGCTAAAATGGTGTTTCAAGCCGTAATATGGTGGAGGTTGTTGTGTGTTAGCATATTGTTTCGCTGCGTTGAGCAAGAGCGTCGATTCATATGCCGATGAAACGAACCACCCTCAGACTCAGCGACGAGCGCCAGCGATCCTCAAGGAAGCCAGCGCGATTGTCGCCGACAGTCCGGAGGACGACCCACCGATGTCAGATGTGATCGACGCGGCACTCACCCATCTCCTCGAGACTCGGCTTTGCACGTAGTGCGGGTGACATATATATTGCCGAAACAGCCATGAAAGGCAGTCTACTGACGTATTTCCCCTAATGAGCGGAACGACGAGTTGCCCCCGACAGGAGCGACCGGCCCACGTTTTCGTACCGATCGGTGTGCTATCAACGAGATCGGGTGCTTGAC
Organism: Saliphagus infecundisoli; assembly: GCF_020177375.1. Taxonomy (GTDB): domain Archaea; phylum Halobacteriota; class Halobacteria; order Halobacteriales; family Natrialbaceae; genus Saliphagus; species Saliphagus infecundisoli. The sequence goes on from NZ_JAIWHV010000016.1 coordinate 27,833, forward strand.
CAGCGTCAGAATATCTGGTCAACAGCCACTCTTCTGCTGATCTGGCGATACAAGTTGTAGCATCTCCAACATGCAAAGCCGAGCTCGAGAGTGAAACGAACATCCAGAAGGCTCGCGACGAGCATCCGCCCCACGCCATCCAGTCGATCGCGAACACGAGTGTCCTAGCGCTGCGCTACCGGACGCGAGTCGAGAGCCGGTGGCGGTAGGAGTTGAAAATTGCAGCGCGTTTTACCTGATTCTCCCGTTACATCCAGGTGCGAACTGACCATCAGTGATTCTTCCTGTTCCGAGAAATGTTACAGTGGCCATGCGGGATATACAGCGCGGCTGTGGCACAGACTAAAAGGTAATCTGTGAGGTTTGGAATTGGTTAGTACGGCACATGACTTGGAGATCAAGGATCAGATGTATCGTCGAGCGGTATGTCTTCAGGGGCGTCTATAACAAGGTCAGCCTCGATCACGCAGGTTTGGAGACGCGTGATCACATCAGGAGCGAGTTCGAATTCGGAGGGAAGTTCATCGTGCCAGTCCCAATAGCGTGTGTAGATCGTCACCTCGCTCTCCTCAAAGGGAACGGCTCGAAGGAAGAATAGCCGGGAATCGATGTCGGGGTCCTGAAGAATGCGTTCGACGAGACCAGCGGCTGCATGCTGGTTGGCGTAGAACGCTTGTTCGAGCGTTGATTGGCTCCATTCCGGTTCGGAACTGTGAGCCACCTCGTGAATGCGAGCGGCCACATCGTGATCGGAATGGCCGATTCCCCAGCCATAGGCATACGAGGCCTCCCATTCAAGATAGCCGAGCGAGGGCTCAGACAACGCCAGTGGTTGCCGGTCTTCAATAGGAAGTTCGCGATCGGCGAAGACTTGAAGGTAGTCAAGTGCCTCGGCGGGGATTGATTCCACACCGTCTGTAACGCGTCTGCGGATCACATACCGGCCGCACACATTTGCAATCAGATGGCACAAGCCGGGTGGCGGCGTCTCGATGCGAGGATCTGAAGTATCGAGTAACTTGCTAAGCACCGGCCAGCCCTCCGCTTTGACAGTCTCGTCTACGTGTGTGGCCAGTGGTTCATAGTATGTCCAGACCAGATCGCGAAGGGTCTCGAAATCTTCCCATTCGAGTGTCTTCCACAGCAGATGCGTATATTCATCGATCGCCTGAATACTGGTGTCTCTCGTGAAATCGCGCTTGAGAGACACCTCTAATGCAGACGTATTATTTATCGTGAGTGAGTCGAGCGACTGCTCAACCCGCCTCTCGTCAATCCGGCCGAGTTCCTCTCGGTCGTGGTCGTGGTACAGGTGGGATCTGTAGTTAGATTCACTCTCGAATGACTGCTCGCAGTACCGGCAGTCGGGCATACCTACACTGGCAGTAGCGCGTCACAGCACATAGAGATACCGCCGAATCTGGATGAATCTTGATTATTCTTCGAATGAATGCAGTCAGCACCCAGTTGACTCTCTTGGTCGAGAAATGTCTCCAAAATCAAAGACGGTGGATGGATCCTCAAGACCTCACTGACAGGGAAAACGTGTGAATAGCTGGCGATCATAGAGGCTTCCAATGGTCGAAGCGTCCTACGATATTATGTTAGTGTACAACTCGGAAGCGAAGGATATCGAAGTGACCGGCGAGACGGAATGTCCGGTTTGTGAGGAACCAGTATTTCCAGACTTGACCGAAGAGGTGATGGATGCTGCTCTTGACTACGGGATTGAGGCACCCTTCGACTGTCCGGACTGTGACACTGCTCTTGTGTTCATCATTGAGCCGACGGCTACTGGCGAGGTTGGGCTGGGGATCTCGGTCGTCCGCGACCCAAGATAACCTCGCTCCACAGTGAGGCGCGATCCGCCGTGTCGCTGGGTGCTACGGGATGATACCGTAGTGGTGGAGCAGGGTGGCAAGTCCATGGGGGAATGTCTTCAATACCGCCGTACCGCTGTTTGAGCGTTTCCAGTTCATCTGTATAATGATCGTTTAACGTCTGTGCTTCTTGGAGGCCAGTGTCGGTGAGCTCCCAGACAGTTGTTGATCCGGAATCTTCCTCGGAGAAGAGCATGCTTGTCTGGCGTTCACCAGCTTTGGTGATGAGATCGCGCTCATGCAACGATTGCAGTGCCTCTTGGACGTCTGGTTCGACAGCGTCTTCGAGTTCCATCGTGCGTTGGAACGTCGGATGTCCCGGTATTTCGGTCATATCGGCGAGCTAGGCGCAGTCAACGACGAATTGGCCTGTTGTGTGCTGTTTGCTGCGATAGCCGTGTTTGTAGCGCCCGTCTTCGGCGGCAAGCTGGTGAATGATTACGTGTTCGATCCAGGTTTCTGTTTGCATGGCGGTTCAGTGAGCGGGATCGGTGGACGTGTCGTTCAAGCGAGGGCCTGTCTCGGGGTTGCCGACGAAGATGACCCTGCTGGGCTCGGTTGTTTTCACGAGGACGGTGTCGTCGCTGCTGTCACGTTCGTACAGTGCCGCGGTCTCGTCTTGGTAGTCAAGCAGGTATTCGCCGCCGCGTTGGCCGGAAAGACCGAGGTGAAGCGAAGCTGATCCGATATAGTCGCCGTTGGGCGTGACGGGCAGCGGAAAATCCCGTGGTGGTCGGTCGTCGGGAAGGCAGACGTGAGTAACTTCAATCGGTGTGCGCCACTTGTAGAGTTTCAGGTAATCCCCAGGTTGGAACCACCGCAGATTGCGTTCCCAGCCCAAGACGCGTATCCCTGCATAGTCGTGACGGTACGGTTCAGCTGCGAAGCCTGCTTCAGTGAGTGTGCCGTCCAGACAGGGGATCACATCGGGCACGCGCTTGTGATAGAAGGTTTCATCGCCCACGGTTTCGGTGTGGGTCGCTTCTGCTTCTGTCTTGACCTCGATCATGGCATCGTTCTCGTACGGGATGAGCGTGTCTGTCCGGAGTTGGAGATCAGGATACCAGTTGTCCTGCTCGATCGTGACGACGCGGGCATCATCGAAGGTCTGCTGAATGACGGTCTTGACGGCGTCAACCAAGTCGGTATAGACTGCTTCTTTCGCGTTTACCATAGCTGGAGCTATCGTGTCTTCAGGGGGAGCATGCTTCTATACATTTTTTTTCATCCGAATAGCATTCAGTCGTTCTGTTTTTCCACCAAGAGGATGGGGACATCGTATTCAACATCACCGGTGTCAATAATGACATGCGTGCGCTTCTTCTTGGCGATTCTGCCTGTGAACTTGATCTCATCGTCCTCAACTACCTTGACCGTCTCGCCTTCGGAGAACCGGGGCATTTTCTCAGACTGGATAGCGTTCCGTTTCCCCCGCATCCGTTCGACAACGTACTTGTTGAGGTCCTGCAGCTCGTCAAGGGAAAGCTCATCTACCGCCTCGTAGAGTTCCTCAAGCGTGGCCATACACACGGCTACTGGTTGGACTGGTTTAGGAGTATGGTGAGCAGTCAGAAGGGTGTTACGGCAGTTCGTGGCCGCAGTTCGGACAGAAGGTTTCACTTCCGTTTAACAGGTGGGTGCATTCCAGACACACCCGGTTGCTCGGTGATTCGGCAACGTCAGCCAAGAAATCAATCGGCGTAGCCTCCTCGGCCCTGGGCCCGTGACCATAAGCATCGCCACGAAGCGTACTGATCCAGATCACGCTCTCGTCAACAAGACTCACGTGTCCCGCTATCTCGAACCGGGTACCAATCTTGTACACTCTTGACGGCATGCGGTCAAGATTCGACCGTAGCTTCTGATTCTGCTCAATGTCCCGCTCATACACGTTCTCAACAGGTGTTGCCGTAACCCTCCCAGGAAAATTGGAGAGGGGTCCGAATCGTTCCTCAACTCGTTCCACCTCAACAGGAATGCCGTGCATTTCATATATTTTTTCTAATAGATCTAGAATGCGGTCATGGAACTCTTGTAGCTGCGCGTCGGCGTAGTACCGTAGTTTCATCTATAAGATGTCTGCTACCTGAATTAACCATGTTTGCGTAAATATTGGTTTTGGATGCGGCTCAGATGGTATGTCAACCATCTGTATTCGGTTAATCCTACTTCCGCGATCGCTCTTCCGAAATCTGGCGAACAGGGTGTATAACCGGGGGAAACGACCGGTCTCCCTCAGCTAAAACGGCGTCTCAAGCCGTAATATATCAGGGATTGTTGTATGTTAGCACATCGTTTCGCTACGTTGCGCAAGAGCGAGAGAAGTTATGGTAGACGTTGTCCTCCTCCGGTTGAGGGTGCGATCCGGCTGGCCACGGCGAGTCATGGAGTTTCTTGTCCGAGTTTTTGCTTCGAACAATTCATCATGCAAGATGGGGGAATGATCGGAGATGCGTTTCGAGACTGGCTCAATGCTCAACTTGAGCCGATTCTGACCGTTGAAGGAATGTACACCGAATCCGCCTTTCTCTGTCGAGATGACGGCAATCTCTGTTTACTCTGGTATATGGAAGCTGAAGACATCGGGCCCGTCTACAAAGCGTTTGAAACGTCGGATCACCCCCTGACAAACGAACGGTCATGGGCTGGTTCTTCGAAGAACCCGAGAAGATCCTCATAACTGATGTCAAAACTCGTTGTCGAGATAATCGATAACGTCGGAAACGTAGCGTTCGAGGCTATCCTCTTCGACCCACTCCGCGACGTTCTTTGGCAGGAGGTGTTGCTGATCTTGATCGTATCGGATAAAATTGAACGTCACGGGTGATTCCTTACGCTATACAGGATTTTCTGCTAGATAAGGTCTACGTCATGTGAGTTCTCTGCCGATGTTTCTTGGACAGGCTCAAAAGCGACTATCAACTACTCCTTCACGCGTGGGCTCCCAATAGACCGTGACTGGTGAGTCCTGAACCTGTACGCAATAGCTGTTTCAGATTCGCGTCCGGCAAAACCAAGCCATCCTGATCCCTCCGACCTGTGCCCACCCAGAATGACGCCCAGACACCCCCACCTGGCGATCACACAACTAGTGGAGCCTCCAGTAAGTTCCTACCCGGTTACGTAGCGAGTCCTACGGCAAACACGCGGGGAGTACTCTGCTGTCAAGAGTTCCGCTCAATCTATCAGGTCTCTAACTGGGTACGGATTAACTGGCAGGTCCACTAGACGAACAAAAGGCGTCTTCACTGTTACCTTGTGCAACATCTTTATGGAGAGAGACGGCCAACTGTTGCACAAGGTCAATGGCTTCACTCACCCCGCCGGAGTCACTCCCGAAGTACATCGCGGACGGGCTTCCGAAACAAGACGATGAGACGCTTCGCGACACACAGGAGTACATCGACCAACTCATAGCCGATCGCGAACGGCACCGAGAAGAGCCCGTCACCGAGGACGAACTCCCCAATGACGTCGACGTCGTTGAGGAAGATTCGGATGGAACCGTCTATCACGAGTATCGGACTTGTGGCGATGATACCTGTCAATGTATGAGTGGCGGCTCAAAACATGGCCCCTACGCCTACCGAGCGTATCGCGACGGTGACACGGTTCGCAGGGAATATCTCGGCAAAGCTCCGGACACCAACACAACTGCCTAACGAATGCCCATCAATACGGACCACCCTTGGCTTCCCGCGGAGACCGACGAAACCTTCGATCCACTCGATCACGCTGACGTCTCACCTGACGCAGAAACACCCCTCATCATCACCCCCCGTGGTGGTGCTCGGGAAGTCGGTCGAAGCTGCTACCAAGTCGACACCGAGCACGCCACGTATCTCGTCGATTGCGGTCTGAATCAAGGCACTGGTAACCAATTCCCCGATGACCGTGGTCTCGGCCCCGAAGCCATCGACGCCGTCTTTCTCACCCACGCCCATATCGATCACTGCGGCGGCCTCCCCGTGTTCGAAGCCCGTGGCCTCCTCGAGGATGATGCCCCGATCGTCGCGACACCCCCGACTATTGACCTTGCCACGCTCCTCTTGCGTGACTCGCTGAAAATCCACCAACACGAAACGACGCATCGCGATCGTCAATTCACCGAACGCGATGTCACTGCCGTCATCGACCGGTTCGAACCCGTCTCCTACGGCGGCGGACTCGTCGCCGGCGTTGCCGACGTCCCCGAACAAGAGCCGCTCGTCTTTCGATTCGGGAACGCCGCCCACCTGCTGGGATCGGCCTGGCTCACGCTCCAGAGCACTGGCCAGAAGGTCGTCTTCTCTGGGGATCTCGGTGGTCGTGCCGGACACCTCCCCTCGATCGAGACGCCACCGCAGGCCGATCTCCTCATCTGTGAGTCGACCTACGGTGGAACCCACAGCCATACGTCGATCAACGATGCGCAAACGACCCTCTTCGAGGCGATCGAACAATCCGTCCGAAACGGATCCCCCGTATTGATCCCGACGTTCGCTGTCGGCCGCGCGCAGCTCCTGCAACTCGTGATCGGTGACCGACTGCACGAATTCCCTGCTGAGCTGCGCCAGAAGATGCGCCTCGTCGTCGACGGGATGGCCCAAGAGGCGACCGAGATCTATCACGAATACGTCCAGGACGACACGGTCATGGACGAAGCGATGGTGAACCGGGTCGTCGAAAGCGGGTACGAGACACCGTTCCAGCCTGATATCGCCGAGTTCCCTGAGTCAGATGCCGATCGACGAACACTCCTCGAGGATGCTGGCGGAACCGGCACTGTCCCGATCGTCATCGCACCCTCGGGGATGCTGAGCGGGGGAAATTCGCCACGGTATCTCACCGAGTTCGCGGCTCGATACGACCGTGCAACACTTCTCTTGACTGGATACCAAGCGTCTGGAACCCTCGGCCGAACGCTCCAGAACCAGGTCAAGGCTGACGACGACGAACTCACGTATACGACCGAGGCAACGCCCTTTGGAACTGATTGGCCCACTTCGGAGACCGTCCAGTGGACGACGATCGACACCGACGACGGCCCCGACCGGGTGACTCGAGCAACGATCCCGTCCGAGTGGCTCCAGACGATCCATGGGTTCAGCGGACACGCCGCCCAGGACGGCCTTCTGGAATACGCCCGGCAGGTGAGCCCGAAGACGATTGCACTGATCCACGGCCCCGAATACGCCCAAGCACAACTCGCCGAACACTTCACCCGAAACGTCGAAACTACATCTCAGGTGACGCGGTCACGGCTCCTCACGCCGATTCCACTCTCACGAGAGGGGACAGACGAACTCGCGACGCCGGTCCTGACACCGGAGCAAGTCGAGGGGACCTCGAGTGACGTTCGTGAGCAGGTCCGTCAACTCCGTGAGCACGTGGCTGCATTGAGCGAGGAACTCGCCACCGCCCGGAACGAATCCAGGCTCTCGGAAGGAGACGTTCGAGCTATCGTTCGCGACGAACAGGGCGAACGGTCGGAGTAGCACGCGATCACCTGCCGGTTTGAGCGCCCGCCAATGGTTGCTGAGAGACGGTCTGCCCCATCAACACTGGATCGTATCCTGGATCGGGTTCTGGCGACTCACACGCCCCCTCGATTACTGGGAGGACCGAACCGAGCCACGGCCATTCCTCCTCGAGGGCGTCGATCGCCCCCTGTCGATGATCCGCAATCGCTTCCGGGTCGTCTCGATCGGGGAGCGTGAATCCCCAGCAGAGGACGTCGTCGGGATCACCGAAGCGAGCCGGATCATCGACGAGACTGGTGGCGAGTTCATACAGCACATCCATCCTCGAGCGGAGGTCGAGAGATGGGACAAGCGGCCGACCGTCCGGTTCATCAACGAAGAACCACGGGAGGATATCACCACCATATCGCTCATCGTTGAACGAGAGCGACAGCCGCCACCCTCCGGGGGCCTCTCGAAGCAGATCGGCGAGGACGAACCCCTCACGGTTATCGCGAAAGCTCTGAGTCGTGATCCCTGCCCGGCGAGCGATTTCGGCTCCAGAAAGCGGGTAATCAGCACCAAGCAGCACGCTCAGTGCCTGTTGCATCGAGGGCGCCACGTCACCGGTCGCGAGAAGACGGGCGGGATCGAGAGTAGCAAGCGCCCGCCGAATTTCATCGACGTGGATCTCTCGCGGTCGGTCCTCCCCACCGAGGCCGTAGTACATGGCCCGAGCGACGTCGTAGCTGGTCGCGACGAACGCATGGAACAGCGATACGGCCTCTCGGGTTGGTTCGAGGCCCTTTCGCTCACAGAGACGCCTCACGGCCTGAGAGACAACGCTACGAGAGGCGGTCGTTCGGATCGGGATACAGACCCCGATCTCGGGAGCATCATCGTGGAGATCGCCCGGAGACCGGAGCGCCGAGCGCAACTCGTCCTCAAGGTCGGAGACGCCAGGGCCGACGACCACGAGTGAGCCGACGAGCTCACCGAGCGGATCGCGAGCATCGACTGTCAGGCCCATCGCCGCCTCTCGATGGTCTTCTCGCTGTTCGTAGAGGTGTCGGTAGGTGACGTGATGGCCGTACAGCGATTCGATCGCACAACTATGGGCGAGCGTTTGGCAGAGCGTTCGCCGGCGAGCAGAGTCGGACCAGTTGCGTGAGAACTCGGGAAGACGGACCTCCCGACTTAGATCGACGCCAGCGAGGTCGAGTAGTTGGACGATCGAGCCAGCGAGTCCCTTCGCAAACTGCGTGATCTCGCCGCGTTTCGCCGATTCGTCGGTGTAGTCGCCGTTCGCTAGTTCTCGAGTGAGTTCGCACAATCGCTCTTCTTGCTCCTGATAGAACTCGACGAACAAGCGAGGATCTTCGTACCGTTCAGCCGAGAGACCGCCGATATTCCGTGCGTCACTCAGAATCCGTCGGCTGTGGGTCGCGAAGAGATCCTCGAGAACGTCCTCCGTGAGCACGCGGTTCCACGTCCAAGGGCTCGCTAACGCTCGAGCGATGCACGTTGTGTACTGCATAGGGTTGGTGTAGGTTGCAGAGACGGTGAGTTCGTCACGAGCCTCCCCGTAACTCCACCCCATCACCCGATCGTCCCTGTCTCCATCTCTCCCTTTCAGCATCTGAATAGGCGCGTCAACGAGGGCAATCTCGCTAGAATGAGCTGCTGCACGGGCGGCTTCAACAGCGGGCGTCTCGGTGTACACCGGCTGAACGTGCTTCGGGAGGTACTCGGCGGTCCCAGCGACCGCGTCTCCTTCCGCTTCAGCCTGTCCGTCCCTCGTTCGGTCGGCCTCGGTGCCGTCTCCCCCGTCTTGAGCGTGCGGGTTTACACGGCTATACTCGGACGGATTTGGGGGGTCTCTCACGCTGGGTAGTTCCCCCTGTTTGCCGATCTCCGAGTCTAGCGCTTTGAGGTACTCGAGACCGGCTTTTCGAAGCGATAGTCCCCGTCCGTCGCCAGGGTAATCGACCCGTTCGGCGAGACCGAGGTCGCGATCGAGTTTCAGACCGACCTGTCGCCGGTTCGCCTCAGAGAGTCGGAGCTCTCGCGAGAGATCGTCATAGCTGAGCATTTCGGAGTTTTCGGCCCGGAGCGCCCGGAGGACGGCCGTTGCCGTCCCATCGGGGTCAAGCGTCTCGCGGGCGTCCTCGACGCGATCAGCAACCGATCGAGGCGTCCCAGGTGTAGGGGACACGCGTGGATCGAACGGGTCCGTAACGCTCACTGGGAGGTGGTCGCGGTGCCTTTCCCAGAGGACCCGTCCGGCCTGGCCAGTCGCGACGAGATACACTCGGCAGCCTTCGGCGAGCGCGAGACAGAGCTCGAGAACGTCGCGGCGCTGGTCGGCCTTTCGGTCGGTGAATCGTCCGTCCAAGTGGATCGCTATCTCGGGAGTAACACTGCTCGCGGTGAAAATCGGGATCGCAGCACGGTCGAGATCGTCGCGAGACGAGCGCAGGTTAAGCGGAGATGTTTGTCCCGAGCCGAGCTGCTGACAGAGCCGCAGGAGGTTCCACAGATCCTTTTCGCGGCCTTCGACAGCGCCCACACAGAGATCGGCAAAGAGGCCATCGAGTGCCGTTACCCCGAGCTCTTCGAGCGCTAGTTCTGGGGCCTGCTCGGTTCGCGTGAGGTCACCGATCGCCTCGACGAGCTTCTGTCCCATCGCTGTACGCGAATCGAACAGCTCCTTGTGAAGCCGAGGGGCCGTCCAGTCGACATCTGGACCGATTGTAGCATCCGCTCGATGCACCCCGTCCCGTCGGGCGCTAATCCCTGGGTCTATCGCCGTTCGTCGGTCTTGCTGTTGCTCTCTCTGTAAGTTCGTGGGCATCCATGTGCCCGAGTTAGGCGCTGACGGCCGGCGTCCGTCATGCCAAAGCGACTAGCAGCCCTCAACGCGGATCGCTCCGCAAGAGCGTCCAGACCACTCTCTTCGGAGAGAGTGCTGCGGCTCTTTCTGGGGAGGAAAGCTTTTGTGCTTTGGCCGGGAAGAAGGAAATGTTCCACGTTCCCTTCTCCGACGCGAGTGGTTTCCTGAGCTGTGCCGCAACTGTTCTCAAGACATTTATAAAATGATTGGGTTCCCTGAGGGTGGATCGCAGTCCCCAGCGGAACGGGGTTCACGAGTTGCCTCCGGTAAATTCGGAGTCCCCGTCGCACTGACGGAAATGGTGGGCCCAATGAGTGAGGGCGATTTCCTGGCCACACTTCGGGCAGGCGTTCGTATTCCCACCATCAACGCAGAGTGAGTGACACTTTCCACAGTGCCGATCTGCTCGTTCCTCGGCCTCGGATTTGGGGACCGCGATATACGCCCCTCTATTGTTGCAGATGGGAGTCTGGGAATCAGCCGTACTGTGGTAGAGCAACTCCCCATGTGGATTGCCCTGTGGGAGGAGAACGATCGGTTCGTCCAGCTCGCTCTCTGAGCGGTTGCTTTGTTCGTCGTCTATCGGAGGGGCAACGGTTTTGTTAGCCGGGGATGATGTTTCTGGTGGCGTCATGGTAATCAGGGCCGACAGCGCTCGCCACCAGTGTCAGACTCCGGTTGAGCGAGTGCTGTCGTGCTCGACGATGGTTATGATCGGTTCCTCTCAGAGGGATCGATCCGCCGAACGACGCCCTCCGTCGGGAGCAGGCACTAGCCACCAAGGTTCCAACTAAGAGACTAGTCTCTGCTCCCGGTTCCGGAGTATCGCCGCTCGCCGGCCGATCGCCAACCGATGGCAGTAACGAACTTACCTTATGAGCGTGTAGCAACATATGTCGTTCCTTCTGAACGGCAAACAGGGCGCTTGATGGATTCCAAGCGATCAGCGCCCTCGTTTCCTGCGTAACTGTTTGTCGATAGCATTTTGCTTGCTTCGATATTCTTGTTCACCTTCCTACTTATGTCTTTATCTGGAGTTATTTTCATATCTAACGGGGCATAAGATCTATCTAGATCGGATACACTATTGTCTTTCCATGCGGCGTTGTATCGAAGAGATAATGAAGCAGGTTGGGTGGTTCTCGAAAATCGATTACGAGATAATGGGGTTTTTTGAGGAGCATGATTTGGAGATGTCCCCGAAAGTTTTGGCGGCAAACCTCGGGTATCATCCGTCCTATATGGGGCGTCGACTCCGAACACTTCGGGATTCGGAGCTGTTAGTGCAGTTTGATAACGGCCACTATGCTCTCTCTGATCTTGGCCGAGAGTTTCTAACTGGAGAGCTCTCCCAGGACGAGATCGAAGCTCTTGATCCTGAGAACGAGTGAAGTGTGTAGACTGATCTATCTCTCCGCAAACCGCAATTGGGTCGTTGCTGTACCTCGATTTCATTCATCACCGGCTTGGAATCCAATGGTAATAGTTGTATCCGGCGCCACACTGTGAACCCCCTTGCAACACTCCCTTATAAATCACGGGTCAATAATTTAATAATATCACCTATATAGTTCAAATACGATATGCTGCGATTGCTTCTATATTCAGCACTGACGGCAGCTCGCGATCTGGATCAGCAGCCGCCAAAGCGGCCCGGGCGACGGGATAGAGTGGGAGTGGACGAGCAACACCGAGGCGTTTGGAAATGGGTTTGATCTGATCGAGGAGGCGAAATCCTGCGTTGACAACCTCTGAAAAGTGGGGCTGACCTTCCCCGTAGATGGGGCCAGGTCGGAGGGTTGTCGTTTGAAGATCGAGATCACTAATCGCGCGTTCGGCCCGCCGCTTTGACGAAACGTATTCCTCACGAACGGTTGGAGGTGCAGCACTTGCCGAGATGAACACGAATGAGCCAACGCCCGCACGCTCGGCTTCGAGTGCCGTTAGAATCGTTGAATCACCATTGAAACGCTCGTAAGACTTGCCATCCGCTGGAGACTCGTGAAGTGTTCCGATTGAGTGAATGACCGCATCGCAGCTGTCAAGTTGGTCACGCCATTGATGGGGGCTGAATACGTCGCCTACGGTCCACGAAACTTGGTCAATCCAGTCGGCTGTTCCATCGGGACGACCACCTCGAGAGACGCTTCGCACATCGTAATCAGCCGCGAGTGCAAAACGGCAGATTTCTTGGCCGATGAATCCACTTCCGCCGATGACGAGGAGTCGGTCCATAAAGTCTCATTTTACGCTGGAATCCTATCAGTTCCGGCCGCGCAATAGACAGTCGGCATCAGGTGCGGATCGGTTAGTCTTGTACGCCATCGTAATTCACCGGTTAGATCCACTAATATCCTAGTTGATACATAATTAAGATATTTTTCTATAGAGTAATTGTATGCTAAAGAACTATCAAATTTATATGGATACGGTTCGAAAGTTGGTTAGGAGAGAATTGCTATGTCCACCAATACAGCAGACCACATTGAGTTTCTGACCTCTTCGGAAAATCGGATTGATTTGCTCCGTGAATTGGCTCAACAATCTGGGCGGAAATCGGAGTTAACACGTCGATGTGAGGCCTCACGCGCGACGGTTCATCGAGCGATCGAAGAAATGGAAGACCGTGGATGGGTTACTGACGATAACGGAGAGTATCGTCTTACACCCATCGGCACTACACTCATTGAGCACTATGACGAGTTCGAGGAAGCGTTTTCGACAATACTCAGTAAGAGAAGTTTCTTTGAATATTTTGAGTCAGATATTGAGATGCCGAAAGAAGTAGCCGAGAAATTCAAATTAACGACAGCATCACCGGGCGATCCGCACGCGACTATGCGAGTGTTCAGAGATGCAACAGACTCAGAGGTGGGACGATTCGCAGGAGTCGTACCGGTTCTAAGCCCGGGATACAATCAAATCGCGAAAGAAATGTTCGACTCAGGGACAGAAATGGAACTCGTCGTAGGTCAGGATACCCTTGGAGCGATGCAATCTGGCTATCAGGAGGGTACTGAGGCAGCTCTGAACTCTGACAATTTCACACTTTACGTGTATCCAGAGGACTTGCGAATCTCGGTCGCGTTGTTCGATCGTAGCGCTGCAATGATCGCAGCCTTCGACGATGAGGGACAACTACAGAGTGGGTTGGATGGGTCAGATGAGGAAGCCATCGAATGGACAGAGCAGGTTTTCGAGTCAATCCGTGAACAGAGCTTGCCTATTACGCAGCCACCTTAATCCTCGGTAGTTCCCGATTCCGGCTCCGATTCCCGCCTCTATGTTCCGAGTAGGAGATGCTTCGATGGCGAGGTGAACCGTCGATGAGACCGAATGTGAACTACGTGATCTCTAGCGGCTCTCTCTTCGCTTCAAGTTCGTGAAGGCCATACTGCCGGTAGTACGAGTGGTATTCTCCGTCTAAAAGACAGGTATGAGCCGCTGACAGCGTATTTACTGCACATAACAATATCCTGGTCAGTAGGATATCAGAGCCTCATGCATGATCTCACCGGCTTTCAACGCGACCTCCTGTACGTCATCAACGGATTCGACCAGCCCTCGGGCCAATCCGTCAAAGAGGAACTTGAAGACCACTACGATGGGGAGATCAATCACGGACGGCTCTATCCAAATCTCGATACGGTCGTTAACAAGGAGCTCGTCGAACAGGGCGAGCTCGATCGGCGAACGAATTACTATGCGATCACGGAGGCAGGCGAAGACGCGATTCAGGAGCGACGCGAGTGGGAGAGTCAGTACATTGATCTCTGAGCATCGAATTTACAATTCAGCTGATCAGGATGGTCTCAGAGGTCAGATATCGACAAATTCTCAATGAGAGTCGATCGTCATTAATCCTCTCTCACGAGCGTTCTTTCGAAGCGAGTCCAGATCAAGATTACCGGTCATATGGAGGTTTTCGAGTGTGGAGAGGGCCGCATCGATCGTGACGTCAAGTTTATAGACATAGTAGATACCACCACTTCGACCTTCGTTTTGCTTCGCTCGATCCAGAATCCCAAGCATCGAGAGTTCAGCGAGATGATTGTGGAATGCCCGTCCCCCAAGCGGGTCACGATCGGTAGTTTGAGCAAGATCCTGGTATTGATCGTACAGTACCTGTTTCTGTAGTGGAAGAGATTCGGGTTCGGCAACGGTAGATGCAACAACAGCTAACAATGTGAGGTGCCCGTGGGAGGTGAGCTCTTTCATGCTCTCTTCGATGCGCTGTTTTTCGAGAAGTTGTTTCGCATCCCGAACGTGGTCTTCAGTCACAGTCGGATCGCTTTGACGTCGTGCGAGGTCGCCAGCTTCAAGCAAGAGGTCAAGACTCTGGCGAGCACTCCCTTTGTCTTGGGCAGCAAACGCTGCACAGAGGGGAATGACGTCACCCTCAAGCACTCCCTCTTTGAACGCTAGCGTTGCCCGTTTTTCGAGGATGTTATGGAGATCAGCGGCTTCGTACGGTGGGAAATGGAGTTCGCGTTCACAGAGCGTGTCTTCGACTCGGGGATCGAGCTTTTCCCGGAACTTGAAGTCGTTACTAATCCCGATGATTCCGACGCGAGCCTGTTCGATTTTCCCGTTGCTTCGAGCACGAGGAAGCTGATAGAGGATACTGTCGTCCTCACCGATGTAGTCGACTTCGTCGAGCACAATGAGGATCGTCCCGCCAAGCTCATCGATTCGATCCCAGAGCTTCTCGTAGACTGCGTTTAGTGGATACCCCGTCCGGCTTATTTGATTCTCTGAATCGCGGAGCTGATTGACGAGGGAAACAGCTACACGATAACTGCTCGTTAGATCCTCACAGTTGAGATAGACTGTCCGAATCGTTAGATCTTCATACTTTTTCGCATCTTCTTCTAGATGTTGGAGCAGATATTTTGTTGTCGCTGTCTTCCCGACTCCCGTTTTACCGTACAAAAAGAGGTTGCGAGGCTGTGAACCATTGATCACGGGCTGGAGATATCCAGTGTACTGCTCAAGTTCCTCATCCCGTTCTTCGAGCGATTGAGGCTGATAGTCATCGTGGAGGATATTTTCCTCCTCGAAGACTTCCTCAGATCGCTCAAAGAGTGCCATACGATGCTAATTGAAAGTCTGCGTAATAAAGCTTGGGTGCAATCGTTGCAAACGATGCAGTCGTTTCGATCGTTGTGGGAGACAGACACCACCCATTCAAACGTTTCTCCCCTCGAGAGTCCCCTTCCCAGCCAAAATTCGACGAAGAAGGTTCTATCTAAGGCCTAGATTTATAGCAATATAGCCACAACAAGATCCGCACTAGGAACAGTTGCAGAAACGATTGAATGGGTGGTGTCCCCCCTGTAATTCTGCAGCTTATTCAGCAGTTTCTCACCATATCCTGTTTGTAGAGGCCTCTATTGGACTGTTACGTTTGAACAGGGGGTGTGTTTCCCGGATCTCCTCTCCCCTCTTCTACCCATGAAACGTTTGAATGGGTGGTGTGTGTCTCCCAGTGGGTCCGCATGAAACGATTGCAGCACTGGTCTCCTGCCTCCAACCACTAAAGGCCTCTATTCGGGTTCCTCACACCTTCTAACCTAAGAAAACGATTGAACAGGTGGTGTGTCTGTGGTCTCTACAAACCCCGCAATTCCTAATCGCTCATTTTGTCGAGGCTCCCAATTGATTCCGACTGCTCGCTAATGATGCGAGCGATTAGCAGTTGCAAGGAGTTCTTCCACAAATCCAGCGAGAATCGTCTCATGATCATCAGTACGCCCATCCGCGGGGGGTTCCCACAGTTCGACATCGATTGCCTGGGCTGTCGTTGTAGAACCCTCTGTTACGGTGACTATGAAAATCGCTTGCTGATGGATGACGACCGTCCGATCCTCGTCGATGTCAAGAAATTCGATACCAGCCGATTCAAGTCCAGTACGAAGGTCGAGTGGTTCCTCAAAAGAACGCTGATATACAATTTCGTCGTCGCCTGTCATACTATGTACTTCTTCCTGTGGGCACAAGTATGCCTAGCCACTATTCATAATGCTTTCTTGTCATTCCACCGCTGGGGAGGGCTCGCGGTCCTAATACAACGCCTGAGGATTGGCCTGCTACCATCACGCGCTATCACATGGATTCATGCCTCCCATAAGCTCCGGGGCACAAGGTTCATGTGCCTCAATTTCGTAGCAAGAGTATGGCTGGAAAGGAGCGTTCTGACAATGGGGAGTACGTGGAGACGACAACTCCAGAGGACGTCCTCCTCGTAATGCGAGATGCTGAGTCTCCGTTCGTCACAGTGGGCGACGTCGCCGAAGCGATCAAGTGCTCCCGCGAGACGGCCCGCCGCAAGCTCACCGAGTTACACGACAGTGGTGACATCGAACGCCGAGAGATCGGTGCGAGTGCCGTCGTGTGGTGGGTCCCGGACTCGGGGAAAATGGCGAGGATCAGCCGACGCCACGGCGACGATCACTACGGAGAGAATCCTGATTGGTCCGACGAGCTTCCGAACCTCGGCGAAAACGCCTGAATGGCGTATGCTCACGGCTCGGTCGTCATCGTCGATGATCCGTATAAACGCGGTCGCCGACCGTTTCTCGTCGTCTCAAATGACACCCGCCCCTACTTCGGCGAGGACTATACCCTCGCTGTAATGACGACCACGGAGTTTTCCGAAGCCGTACAGTTGAACGCTAATGATATTACCGAAGGTCGACTCAATACGTTCCCATCGTTTATCAAGCCCTGGTCGGTCCACGAGTTCGACCACGACGAGATTGACCGCCGGGTCGCCCACGTGTCGAACGAAGTTCTCGACGACGTCGCGGACGCCGCATACGGCTTCATTGAGCCGAAAGACTGACTGAGATGGTCAACCACCCCTATTTTGAGCGTCAACGTGAACCGAAAATTCGTTGCATGCGAGTGCGAAGGTCGACGATCTCGGATATAGCACGGCAACTCTAGTAAGGTATTCCCCACCTCCCGATGACGGACTCACAGAGGCGATGAAACTCGAGTTCGACGACGGCACACTCCTCCTTCGCGGAGCCCCCGAAACGGTTCCGTATGCAGAGTGGGATGACCGCGTCGATGAGTATCGTGCTCAAGCATATCGGTATCGAGCGCTACTCGAATGGGCTGGAACGTGGGATGACTCCCACGGACAAGAAGCCGCTGCTGATGAGCAACGAACGCTTCAGCAGGGGTTCGAGCAATCCATCGAGGACGCTGCCCGTGGCTATCCCGATCTTGACCTCACACCCGCCCTCCACATCGAACCGCGTGACTACCAGCAGGCCGCTCTCGATGCGTGGATCGACCACGGACGTCAGGGGAGCGTCGTCCTTCCGACGGGGAGCGGGAAAACCTTCCTCGGTCTCCAGGCGATCGCTGACGCCGGTGTCAGCGCACTCATTGTGACGCCAACGATCGATCTAATGAACCAGTGGCATGCCACGCTCACGAACGCCTTCGGCGACCAACTCTTAGAGCCGATCGGCGTTCTCGGTGGCGGTTCTCACGACGTCACTGCGATCACGGTCACCACCTACGACAGCGCCTACCGCTACATCAACGAATACGGCGACCAATTCGGCTTACTCGTCGTCGACGAGGAACACCACCTCCCCGCACCGACCTACCAGCAGATCCCCGAAATGACGATCGCGCCGTATCGCCTCGGACTGACCGCCACCTACGAGCGCCCCGACGGCAAACACGAACTCTTAGAGGATCTCATTGGGCCGATCGTCTACCAGGAGGACGTCGACGAACTCGCCGGCGAGTATCTCAGCGAGTATGAGACGATCCACATGTCGGTTGAGTTGACGGCCGACGAACGCGAGCAGTACGACGAAGAGTACCAGCTCTATCGCGACTACGTCGACAGCCACGAGTTCGACCTCTGGAAAGAGGAAGGGTACGCTGAGTTCCTCAAGCGGACCTCTTACGATCCACAGGGCCGGCGGGCACTCGTCGCGAAGCAACGGGCCGAGCGGCTCGCCCGTACAGCCGAAAAGAAACTCGACACGCTCGATACCCTGATCAAGCGCCATCACGATGACCGCGCGATCATCTTCACTGCCAACAACGACTTCGCTTACGACATCTCCCAGGAGTTCATCGTTCCCTGCATCACCCATCAGACGGATACCGAGGAACGCACGGAGATTCTCGAGCGATTCCGCACTGGAGAGTACTCGATGCTGGTGACCTCACAAGTTCTCGATGAGGGAATCGACGTCCCCGCTGCGAACGTCGGGATCATCCTCTCGGGGAGTGCCTCGAAACGCCAATACGCCCAGCGGCTCGGCCGCATTCTCCGACCGACGGACGATCGCCAGCCGGCGCGCCTCTATGAGATCATCGCCGAGGAGACGATGGAGACGTACGTCTCTCAACGCCGCCGTGAGGGGGTGACGACCAGTGCTGACAGCTGATCTCGCTCGCTCGCGCACGACCGATGAGGAGGTGACACCACTATTCATCGGCCCCGAGGACGATCGCTACCGGCAGACCGCCGGGGAGCTCATCCAGTTGTTCGAGGCGCATCTCGACGAACCGAAAGGCGATCTCGAGGACGCGATCGACGAACTGACCGTCGCGGATACCGATTACAAGATCGTTCAGGGCCTAGCGAAGCTCCTGAAAGACGAGTGTGAGTTTGAGGTCGTCGCCCCTGCCAATCCGCGAGAGATTCGTCGGCACCTATTCGAGAGAGCCAACGAACAGTATCCGATCGTTCGCCAGCCCACGCTCGGCGAGGACACCCAAAAGCTGGAAATGTACAGTGGGATCGCCGACGAGTTGGGTATCTCGCTCGAAGAGTGCTATCGGGGAATGTATGCCGATCTCGAGGACAACAAACGACTCGTCCGTATCGGGACGCGGACGGCTGAGCAGTACGCGAGCGGTGAGGATACAGAGGCATCGATGTCGACGACTGCGCTGACGGGCAGTAGCGACGAGGAGTACGAACGGACGGATTTCACGGTTGACTGGTTGCTGACTCGGTATAATCTCGCGCTCGCCCAGGCAGTGCTCTACGATGCGACGGAGATGCGTATTCGCGTGTGGGACCACTTCGGGACGGTGTTCAGTTACGTGAAGCTGTTCGGACTGATGCACCGGATCTATCCGATCGACGCTGAGGGCGAGCGCGTCGCGAGTACCGATCAGGCTGTTGGGTACGAAGCCGTGCTCGATGGCCCAGCATCGTTGTTTTCGCAATCCCAGAAGTACGGGATCCGAATGGCGAACTTCCTCCCGGCACTCCCGCTCTGTGATCGGTGGGAAATGACCGCCGAGATCCTCATCGACGAGGCACTCGGCGAGACTCGAGAACTCACGCTGGACGATACTGACGGGCTGGATTCGCATTACAGCGCGGGAGAGCACTTCGATAGCGACGTCGAACGAACGCTCGCCCAGAAGTGGGAGCGGGCGACGACTGACTGGGAGTTAATGC
This sequence comes from Saliphagus infecundisoli, assembly GCF_020177375.1. Taxonomy (GTDB): domain Archaea; phylum Halobacteriota; class Halobacteria; order Halobacteriales; family Natrialbaceae; genus Saliphagus; species Saliphagus infecundisoli. The sequence goes on from NZ_JAIWHV010000016.1 coordinate 47,498, forward strand.
GCGAGGATGATGTGTTCGACCTCGGTGCAGAGGTGATGATCCCCGACTTCGCGATCGAGCATCCGGACGGTCGCCGGGTGATTCTCGAGGTCGTCGGCTTCTGGACCCCAGAGTACCTGGAGTCGAAACTGGAGAAGATTCGGCAAGTGGAGGCTGACAACTTCGTGCTCGCTGTCTCTGAGCAACTGGATTGCGCGAGCGGAGACTTCGGAAGTGCTGCTGATCGCGTGCTGTGGTTCAAGACTGGTATTCACGTTTATGACGTGGTTGAGCTGGCTGAGACGTATGCACGAGAGTCTGGGCCATCAGCTCCTACGGAGATGGATATCTAAGGGGACAGCTGTAGTATATGGCCCCTCTCGCCATCGAGAGACATCGTTATCCGGACCTTGTGCAACAAACTGGCGAACCAATCAAAGAATGTTGCACAAGGCGAAGATAGGCAGTGATTGCTCACTGCAGGTGCGTATCGATCGCTCCTTCTGCCGAACTGTTAACAGCTATGCAGTTCAGTTGAGAGTATGGCGCCGGTCAGTACCGGGCAAATTGGACGGTGGGTTGTCGGTGATAAGCGCCCGCGTCGTGCCCTTGTTGGCGCGGTACTCGGGTTACTGGGACTTGCATCAGGGGCATTCTTTCTCGGACTGGATGTCGGGCTGTTCGACGTCGGTGGGGGCTGGATTGTGGTTGTACTCGGGATCGCATTCCTTGGTGGAATATTCAGGGCAGGCCTTGGGTCAACCGTTGGTTCCCTCTGGCTCATTGCCATTTGGTGGTTTGTCTTTCCGCCGCTTGTCGGCTATTTCACAGGTGAATGGACGACGATGGCGTCTCGTTACATGCATCCGAGAGTGCTAGGGTTCGGGTACACCTCCGCACGCACTGAATTGCTTGGCGGACTTGAATACGGCGTGCGATTTGGGCTGCTCTTTGCCGTCATCTCGGGAACCATCGCCTACATCCTCGGTACCGTCATCAACGGAGTCAAAACACGACTGGTATGAACTCTGAAGACCTGTATCGAGCACGAGATTCGGTCAGGAACCGGTTGAATTGAAACGCATCAGTTGCTCCTTCGAGGTGCGTGCTGACCGCATCCCTACAACATATTGAAACGAAGCGAGACGCTGAGCAGCGGCTCGAAGAAAAGCACGAGAGTATGAAAGGCAGTGTAAAGATGCTACAGGCCACACTCGACGACGAATGACAGAGTCCCCGGAATTCCCCGATCCCGAGGACGTCCTCGCTGCGCATGATGAGATCGAAGACGATTACGACCTCACACACACCGGCGCTCGCGTGGTCGCTCCACGCCTCAAGATTGAGCGGCTTCTCGATGAAATCGACGAGCATGATGGGCTGTATCTTCGCGCGGGTTACCTACTCAAGAAGCTCATTACGTCCCATTACTTCGAGGACGGCAACAAGCGAACATCGTGGATGGTCGTTCGGGACTACCTTGCAGAGAACGGCAAGGAGCCCGCCGACCTGAGGGAGACTGTTCGAGTATTGAAACGAATCCGAGCATTCGATCCCGAGGAAATCGCCGAGTGGCTCGAGACGGGGGAGATTGACCGAGATAGGCTATACCCCCGGGGTGGCGAAGATTGAATACGCGTCGAGCACAAACGGAGAGCAAGTAACCATGAGCCAGGACCTCCAAGACGACGATCGCGAGGAGTACCGGAAGCGTATCCGCAAGCTGATGGAGGAAGACCGGGAGATTCTCGACGCGCTCGACTAACGCTCACTGGACCCCGTCACCGTCTGCCATGTGGACTAAGCAGATAATTCCGACAGTGACTAGACTGATTCTTGTGCTCAGTATGGATGCGAACGTCTCCACTCCGTCAGCACCCCGACGCTAAAGGTTACGCACTTCGACGGTTACTCGGCAAGCAGATCATACAACATCAACAGTCCAACAGCAAGGGTAACGATACCACTAATGAGAGCGTACATTCCGGTATCGTACACCAGAGTATATGCACTTATGCTGAGGACAACCACCGTTCCGATGGCCTGTGCAGTTCGTGTCCCCCAAAAATCAATCACTTGTTGCACGAGTGAAGACATACACGAGCATTCTTGTCGTTGATCCATAATCCTTCTTGTGCTGATCGATACGCGTAGAGCCTGTAGCAAGCACGAGATTCACCTCTAACAGCGATGAAATCAAAATCTCTGTCAACTCTACCTTGACGACGACGTCTCTGCGTACGAGAGGGTAACACGAATCGACAACCCACAAACGACGAATCTTCCGTCACCGCCCCCAGAGTGGGATCAATCGCGACTCGGCGAGTTCTCGTCATATGTTCGAGGTCGCGTGGACTTTCGGAAGTTTCGGAAATCACCCGCCACCGTTTATCACCCCTCCCGCTGAACGGGTCGTGATGTGATCACCGACGCTCGGGTCTTCCAGGACGAATTCGTTCCCGAGACCGTCGTGAACCGGAATGCCGAACTCAACCGCCTCTCGGGGATCATCGAGCCAGTCCTCCACGATGATTCCTCCGAAACTGCCTGCCTGTTCGGACCGACGGGTGTCGGGAAAACCTGTTGTGCCCAGTACGCCCTTGAGGACCTTCGAGAAACAACGTTCGATGTCGAAACGGCCTACATCAACTGCTGGCACAACTACAACAGCTATCGCGTGCTCTATCGGCTTCTCGACGAACTCAACCAGACGCTAGACATTCACCGCCAGTCCACCCCTCGGGATGAACTCTACGAGCGCCTTCGGAACGCGGATACCCACCCCTATGTCGTGATCCTCGACGAGGTCGATCAACTTGAGGATCAGGACGTCCTCTACGACCTGTATGCATTGCCCCATCTTTCGATGATTCTCATCGCGAACGACGAACAGGAGCTCTTCTCGGGTCTCGATGATCGCCTCTACAGTCGGCTCCGTGGGAGCGAGTGTGTCGAGTTCGAGCGGTACGGCATGGACGAACTCGTGAGCATCCTCGAACAACGCGTCCAGCGTGGGCTCAACGACGAGACACTCGACCGAACCCATCTCGAACAGGTGGCTGACGCGGCCGCCGGCGATGCACGGGTCGCGATTGGCATCCTGCGGACGGCCGTCCGCCAGGCATCCCGCGACGGTGCGACCCAACTTTCAAGCGAAGATATTGACGAGGCAATCCCCAAAGCACGGACGGAGCTCCACCGGAAAACGATCGATCAGCTCATCGAAGATCAGCAACTCCTCTATGAAATCATCGCTGATCACGGTGAGATCACGCCAGGGGCCCTCTATGAGGCCTATGAGGCTCAACGTGAGGCACCGAAGTCTCGTCGGATGCTTCGCAACTACCTCTCGAAGATGGAACACTACAACATCATCGAGGCTGACGGCCAGAAACGCAGTCGCGTCTATCGGGTTTCGGAAACCGATTTCGGAAACGCTGGTTCCTAACCCCAGAAACGCCAGACTGAACGGCGATCTGTGAACCTCCAGAGAGCGTTTCGGAACCGCCGGAAACGCCACGCCGGCGCTTATCGGAACTCCTCGTGATTGCTGGAGTGAGATGTCCGATCACATACGGTCGAATCGATCGAACCCAATCCCCGAACTCCCCTCGCTTGGATCGGGACTGCAACTCCTCGAGGTCGATGGCGAGCCGAGAGGCCCGCTGCATACCCTCGTCGTCGATCAGGTCCTCACGAGCCAGGGCTCGGCCTACTGGGTCGATACCGGAGGGCATGCGACGACCCAGCCACTCGCGCGGATCGCGCCCGATCCCCGGGTCCTCGACCGGATACAGGTGGCACGTGGATTCACCCCGTTCCAACACTACACGCTCATCGATGAGCTCCGCCGCGAAATCGACGAAGAGACTACACTGCTCGTCGTTCCCGCAGTAGATAGGTTCTACCGGGAGAACGATCTCCGTCTCGACGAAGGCGAAGCACTGCTCGTTCGGGTGCTCGCGATGCTCGCTCGGTGTGGCCGTGAACACGATATCCCAATTCTCGTGACTCGGAGTCGCGATGACGAGTTCGCGGCGCCGGTCGAGGCGAGTGCTGCGACGACGATCGAATGCCAGTCAACGACGCAGGGGCCCCGATTCGTCGCCGACGAGTTCGAGACGCTCGTCTATCCAGCCTCACACGGCCAGCTCCAGACGACGCTCGCGTTCTGGCATCGGATCCTCGACGCTCGCGAGCTGCTCTACGAGCAGGCCTCTGGACCTGTCGCCCCATCCAGTCCGGAGGTGGTCGTCGATGGGGCGAACTAACGCGACGTATCGAGACACGCTACGGGCGCTCGAAAATCAGTGGACCGACTATCGGCGGGGACTCCGCCGTGATGAACAAAACCAGTTCGATCGCCTCTTCGAGTACGCACGAAGCCATGCGGATGCGAGCGGCTACTTGAACCACCCAGAGCCGATGTACGCACTCCTCGTTTCGATCGCCCTCGAACAGGAAGCACAACTCGAGGAATTCGACAGCCGACTTGAGACACTCGAGGAAACAGTCGATCCCGAGAGCGACGGGATTGAGAGGTAACCGCTCCATGCCGTTCAAAATCGACTATATCGATGGGACCGTCTACTCGTGGACAACCGACGCAGACGGTGCCTCGTACACGATCCACGACGACTACACACCTTCTCTATACGCGAGCGCCGACGCAGACTCGGAGGCGACACTCGCGACTCTTCGCGGGAATCTCGAGCATCATCCCGCTGTTATAGAAATGGCTCTCGAGCAGTGGCGACCGGGCTTTCGCCACGATCACGAAGACGTCCTTCGGATCGACGTCGATCGGATCGACGCTGTCCGGACCGTCGCCTCGTTCATTCGCGATCGGGGACAGCCTGGTGCCTACCGCTGTTTCAACGTCGACTTCTCGCGAGAGTTTCGCTACTGTCTCGAGACCGGTGTCGATCCGACGCCGGCCTCAGAGCTCTCGACGCTCAAGGTCGACGTCGAACCCCCACAGCTAGCGGAGCCGCCGATTACCGAACTCACGATCGATGGAGAATCGTTCTCAGGTTCACCGGAGGCGATCCTCCAGACCGTTCAAAACCGCCTCGAAACCGTTGATCCTGATGTCTTGGTGCTGTCCTCGGCGGATCTGATCCCGACACTCAGCGCGAGTGCTGGTGAGTCCAACGTTGATTTTCAGTGGGGACGGGTACCTGGCTGGCAGCGCCTCGCTGGTCGATCGACCTACGAGAGCTACGGAAATACGGGCCACTCGCCCGCACGGTACAACGTTCCCGGCAGGGCGATCATCGATCGGTCGAATACGTTTTTCTACGACCAATCGGGCCTCGACGGCTGTCTCGACCTCGTCTCGCGGTCGCGAAAGCCCCTCCAGGAACTCTCGTGGGCGTCGATCGGTAACGTGCTCACGGCGATTCAGATCCGTGAAGCTCGCGAGAGGGATGTGCTGGTCCCCTGGAAATCGTGGCGCCACGAGTTCTTCAAATCGATGCGAACGTTGCATGACGCCGATCGCGGCGGCTATACGTTCTCACCGGAAGTCGGCTTCCACGAAGACGTGCACGAACTCGACTTCTCAAGCTTGTATCCCAACATCATCTGTACCTATAATATCAGCCCGGAGACGATCCGATGTGAGTGCCACCGTGATCGGAAGGACGTCCCCGGGCTCGAGTATGCGATCTGTGACGAGCCAGGCTATCTCCCTGATGTTCTCCAACCGTTGATCGACGATCGTGACGAGATCAAAGCCGAGATCGCGGAGACCGATGATGAAGCTCGCGAAGCCCAACTCCGGAGTCGCTCGAGTGCGATCAAGTGGATCTTGGTCTCGTGTTTCGGTTATCAGGGCTTCAGTAACGCCAAATTCGGGCGCATCGAGTGCCACGAGGCGATCAACGCCTACGCTCGCGAGATCCTGCTCGATACGAAGGCGGTCTTCGAGCAACACGGGTGGCGACTCCTCCACGGCATCGTCGATAGTATCTGGGTCACACCGATTGAAGGTGAGTCACAGACGCCACTGGAAGATCTGGCTCGTGACATTTCCGAGGAGGTCGGTATCCGCTTGGAGTACGAATCCGAGTTCGACTGGGTGGCGTTCGTCCCGCTTGCGGATAGCGACGAAGGTGCCCTCACGAAGTATTTCGGGAAACGGAGCGACGGGGAGTACAAGTATCGGGGGATTGCGTGCCGACAGCGAAGTACGCCCGAGTGGATTGCCTCGATGCAACAGGAATTCATTCGGACGCTCGACGCCCAGCGAACACCCGAAGCGGTCTGTTCACACCTTCAGCAAGCGCTAGGCGAACTTCGCTCCGGGGCGGTCGATCCAACGGACTTGCTCATCACGAACCGAGCCTCGAAGCGATTAGGTGACTATCAGCAATCAACGCGGACGGTCGCTGCGCTGGAACGGGCGACGGAGGCAGGATTCAATCCCCAACCAGGCCAGGACGTCTCGTATGTGGTCGTCGACGACGAAAAGAACTCTCGAGAGCGGGTCCAACTGGAATACGAGGACCTCGATCGCTATGATCAGGACTTCTACGCGGAGATGCTGATCGATGCCACGGAGACGGTCTGTGCCTCGCTTGGCTGGCGCCGTGATCGAATTGACCGATACCTCGCTGATCACATCAATGGCTCTCTCCAAAACTACTGATACGAGTTCTCTTTAGGATTGGATAGCTTCCAAAGAGAGCTAACGAACGCCACAGAGGGCGTGGTCCCTATTCGGTCGGTTCACAGAATTCATAGGTATACTTCCGAACAGTTAACTTGAATTGGGTCTTAGAGATCGGCATGTACGACTTGACCGGCTTCCAGCGGGACCTCCTGTACGTTGCGGCTGGATTGGACGAACCCCATGGTCTGGCGATCAAGGACGAACTCGAGAACTACTACGAAGTCGAAATCCACCACGGACGCCTGTATCCGAACCTCGATACGATCGTCGACAAGGGACTTCTCGAGAAAGGCGAGAAAGACCGCCGAACGAACGTCTATTCGGTCACTCGTCGCGGACGGCGTGAAATCGAAGATCGACGCAACTGGGAATCCCAGTACGTCGAGGACCTCCTCTAACGAATCCGTCCTCCTCCTCTGCTCAGGATACAACTCATATCTGGCCTTGTGCAACAGAAATCCCCAATTTCAAAGGAGCGTTGCACAAGGCCCAAGAGCACCGCCTGACCCAGACCTGATTTCAGGTTCTCTATAGGATTGGATGGTTTGACCGAAAGCGATTATCTCGACGTTCTTCGATGACAGGTTGGGCGGTTAGCAGCGTTACCAAAGATGAGGTACTGAGTCTGCACGGAGCCGACCCGCATACATCACAATCAGAGTCGTTTGAATAGGGATATCAAGATTGATGTCGCTCCCCGCAGTGGTGACTACTACCCGTTTCACCTTGCTGGCTATCAGCACCTCTCTACGGCATTAGTATGATCGACGTAGGCTCACTCCCCGAATTCAGTATTCCACTGAGTGACCAACCCTGGGCACTCGTTGTGGGGATCCTTCTCGGGTCGGTGCTTCTCTCTTGGGTGCTTGAATGGGGTGGGGCTTACCTTCTCAACCGATCCACACGCTGGTCAGAATTGTCGATTAGCCAAGCATTCATCGACGAGATGCGGATCCCGCTGCATGTGTCAATCATCACCGGTGGAATCCTGCTGAGTTTGATCGTCCTCGAAAGTCTTTCCTCAACTCCTTATCTGGTTAACTTCCTCACATCATTGGTCATTATCCTATGGATGCGGGCACTCGTCCGGATCGGTGCTGAGTGGATTGAAGTCGTCAATGCAGCCGACAGCGATTACGAGTTCTCACCAGTTTTCAAGAACTTCTGGACCATTTTTCTCGTCCTCATCACTGGTAGCGTTCTGCTCGTCATTTGGGAGATCGATATCACTCCAATTTTGGCCTCCGCTGGTGTGCTCACCATCGTTTTAGGGCTGGCCGCGCAGGAAGCCATCGGGAACTTGATTGGCGGTATCTCCCTTTATTTCGATAATACCTACAAGACAGGTGACGTCATCGTGCTCGAGGACGGACGACGTGGCGCGGTCACCGATATCGGAATCAGGAGTACAACGATTCTCACACGGGATGACATCCTCATTACGATTCCGAACTCGGTTCTCAACTCGGCATCTGTAATCAACGAATCCGCGCCGAAACATCGGAAACGAATCAGAGTCCCGATCGCCGTCGCCTATGGAACCGATCACGAGGAGGTTGAAGCGATCCTGCTTGACCTCTGTGAGGACATTCCACTCATTTTGGAGAGCCCGGACCCTCAGGTGATGTTCCAGGAATTCGGTGACTCAGCTCTTCTCTTTGAACTGTGGGCGTATGTCGGGCATCCATTTAGTGAACCACGTGCGACCGATCACATCAATCGGCGCGTATACGAGCGATTCAACGAGGCCGGTATCGACATCCCGTTCCCACAACGGGAAATTAGTTACCTCTCCGAGGATGGCGAACGGATGAACGAGACTCTCCGAGGAGAACAATACGAAGAGTGACCGAAGACATTCAGGGCGAGGGAGTTGACTCTAGCTGCCCTGTGCGATGATCAGAACAATAATCGCTAAATAATCCGTCTGAAAAAATGTGAAACGCTTGCTGTCGAGAGAGTCTCACAGAGAGAGCATATCATATAACAGTCCTCTACAGATATCATTCACAAGGTGTGTCCCGAATAGAGCCCTCAACTCCTGAGGCTAACTGAGTCAGGCAAGAAATGACGACCGTATAATTGCTGAATAGAGCGTGTGAGGCGAATTCTATGAGACATTCATAGAGATCCAAACTCTATTCAGTTTGTTTAAGGGTATATCCAGCGTCTTCAAGAGCGGATTCCACGTGGGGTTTGTGTGCTGACTCTAGATTGGTTTTTGCGCGGACGATCCCCTCGCCATTATCATATGAAAATTGATATGAGGCGACAGCAAAGTCGCCTCCACTATCGATACCCATGACTTCGACGATCACCTCAGTCGTGTACTCATAGAGTTTTGTTCCAGTTACTTCCTCCATTCGTCCTCCATGACAATGTTTGTGGTGCGGGTTTAAATTCGTAAGGAGTCTCAACCAAAATCTTCATGAAATCTTGATCTCGATGCCCGATGATTCTTCAAGAAGACGAGATTTTACACCTCGATTATCCGGATTTCGAGAGCAGCGTGTCAAGGGCCTGGTGCGCATCGTCATCGCCGACGATAACGAGAATGTCATCGGCTAGTAATTCCGTGCTCGACTCCGGATTTGCTATCGTTTGGTCACCGCGTTCGACGGCGAGAATAGAGATTCCCGTCCGGGCTCGGATATCCAGGTCACTAATTGTCTGTCCGACAACGGGTGAATCACCCGGAATGGCCACCCATTTAATACGAGCGCCTGAGAGCGCGTCGTCAAGATCATCAGCGACTGGATCGAAAAAGACACCTTCGAAGATCTCTGCCAGTTTCTGTGCGTCCCGTTCGGTCGTCGTGAACAGTTCCTTGCCATCGTCGTCCGGATCATCTCGCCAAAACACTTGTCGTGATCCATCATTGTGGATAACAATTGTGAATACTCCCCCATCAGAGAACGTAATCTGATACCGCTGTCCGACACCAGGGAGTTGTGTCTCGAAAACTCTCATATCTATAGTGGATCGAGGAGCGTCATTATTGTTCGGACGATGCCATCCTCAAAATGATACATAACTATTATTTTATTCACACGTATGAAAATGTCGTATTGGATCATTCTATGCCCAATAAAATAGAATATCGGACGCGACGGGGATGATTTAACAATGAATTGGGATAGCAAGGTCAATCCTCAACGATCGCCAAAGGTACAAGAAGAGAGCAAATATAACACTTAAGCATCTTGCTTCGGTATGAAGCGACCTCCTTTATCCACCTGGTTAAGGAGTGTTTTGAGATGTGTGCCACGTCCCGACGAGGATCAAATGTGACAATGAATGTTCATCGTTGGTTGCGCCCGAGTGTCGATCAAACAGAGATAGGGCACTCCAAATCACCTGAAAAGGGAAATCGCCTGCGGAGTTTGGAATCATCGTGGGACCTTTTCCTGAAGGATCGATCACAGAAACAGGAAATTCAACCCCCACCAAGTGAGGACCGGGTAGATATGGACGCTGTAGGACAGAGTGGTCCACCTAGACATGTCGTCTCATCAGAATGGATGGCTTGGATCCAATGAATCGGCAGGAGAATAATGAGAGGCTAAGAGAACTGTTAGTATACAACCTCAATCCGTACGTATTGCTTACACTATTTCTATCGATAGGATTGTGGATATTCGACTATACTCAATATGCGACTCTTGCGCTCCTCGTATTTTTACTTTCATTCACAATTAGAAATTTGTTGTTCGCTTATTCAAAATTATTCGGATAAGTCGTTCTTGGGATCATCATCGTTTATGGATACTCCTCAATCAGTAGATAACCGAGATTTCGTGTGCTTCGTCGTGAGCAGATACCGGAACGCAATCTCTTCCACCATCACCTGACCCAGTGAAGAGCCTGACCCAGTGAAGAGGCAGATCAGTCTTTCAAATCGGTATGCTCTTTGATGTTGGAAGGAAGGTGCCGTCTATGTTGGGGCTTCTGCAAACTGGATCACTCCCCTTTGCATCAGATTTTGCAGTGATCATCATCACGGCGGTGTTACTGAGCTACATCGCCCGATTGACAGGCCAGCCGACAATTGTCGCGTACATTTTCACCGGACTCGTTCTCGGACCGGTTTTCCTTGACGTCGTCTCCCAGTCGGAACTCGTCGTGTTGATGAGCGAACTCGGGCTCGGATTTCTCCTCTTTCTCATCGGGATGAAAATGCGTATTGATGACATCCGCGAGATCCTCCGACCTATCGTCAATATCGCCATCTGGCAGACAGTTCTTCAGACAGCACTCGCCTTTGTCGTTGCGTTTGCATTGGGCTTCACGCTACTGGAAACGACGATTATCGCGTTAGCGACTGTCTTTGGGGCGACACCAATCATCGTGAAATTACTTTCCGATAAGGATGAACTGGCGACGCTTCCAGGAAAGATCGACGTCGGAGTCCTCATCATTCAGGACATTTATCTAGTCATTCTCCTTGCTGTTCTCAGTGCTGATTCGCTCTCGAATCCTCAGGAAATCGCCGTCAGTGTTGGAACGATACTCTTGTTGATGAGTGGGATTGGGATTGTCTCGTATCTCTCTGCACGATATCTCCTTCCGTCGCTGTTCAAGGCCGTTGCTGACGATAGACGAGCGTTTTTCATTGTCGGCATCGCATGGGCGTTCGTCTTCATCCTTGGAACCGAACAGCTCGATCTCTCTCTCGAAGTCGGGGCATTTCTCGCAGGGTTAAGTCTCGCACAGGTACCGTATACGAGTGAGCTCACGGAGCGAATCCGTCCGATTACCGATTTCTTCATGGTCGTGTTCTTTACCAGTATCGGCCTCCAGCTCGCTGCGGATAACTTGCTGGCGTACTGGGTAGAGGCATTAATCGCATCAGCTGCGCTCATGATCGGGAACTTCCTGATAATCTTCTATCTCATAGACCGCGAACGGTTCACACCAGAAACATCGTTCATCGGGAGCCTTAATATGGCCCAGGTCAGCGAGTTCTCACTCGTCGTCGGCGCGTTAGCGGTTACCCAGGGCTTCATCGACGCATCGATTCTGGGGTATCTCAGCCTGATGGCGATCGTCACGATGAGTCTCTCAACGTACCTCATTAACTACAACTACGAGATTTATGAACGCGTCAAACCCTACCTCGCGCGCTTCGAAAGTGAAGAGAAGCGTGACGTCGATCTCCATGTCTATCAGGATCATGCCGTCGTTGTCGGCTATGACGAGATCATTCGTGCTGCATTACCGACACTCCAAGAACACTTTGGTGACGTTGTCGTCGTTGATCGGAATCCAGCGCACGCTGAGATCCACCAGTCCGCGGATTACGAGTACATCTACGGTGATTTCAAACATGGTGAAATTCGAAGTGGCGCTGGCCTCAAGCGAGCAGCGTTCGTGTTGAGTTCGACGGTCGAATCCGACATCAATCAGATAGTCCTTGAGGAAGTCGGGGACCAGACGGTCGTCTTTGCCGAGGCCGAGTCGGTTACGGATGCAGCGAATTTGTACGACCGTGGTGCTCACTATGTTATCCTCAGTACCGCGCTCACGAGTGAGAAATTGGCTGACCACCTGCATCGGTATTTCAACGACCCGGCAGAGTTCTGGTCGGTGGTAGACAGCGATATCGGGCATCTCCGTTGGATCCGGGGTGAGTTCGATGGTTGAACTCCTGGCACCCCTCGCTGCGATTTTCATTGGCGCTGCTCTGTTCCTGATAGTTGCGATCAGAGTGGGAATCCCCGCAGTACCGGTCTATATCGTTGTCGGACTAGTCCTCGCCCCATTTATTCCTCAAGGGACGACCCTGGAACTCGCTCAATGGGGAATCGCGTTCCTTGTGTTCACGTTCGGTGTTGACGTTGAACCAGGACGATTTCGGGCGGTTGCACGCGACAGCGAGCATGTCGCAGCTCTCCAAATTCTGTTAATCGGGACGCTGGTCTTTGGTCTTGGACTCGTAGTCGGACTCGATGCGCTGAATGCCGTGTACTTCGCAAGTGCAGCTGCGCTCAGTTCATCACTCGTCGGTCGCGAACTGGCCGCTCACGACATTCGGCGCAATCTCGTACAAGGGCGTCTCATCTCGTCAATTCACTTCGCACAGGATCTATTCGCAGTCGTGCTCATCCTTACGTTGAGTGCAGACGTCTTTACACCTGACGGGATCGCGCTTAAACTCGGGTACGGCGTCGTCATCCTCCTCGTCGCCGTGCTCGTTCGAGTGTATCTGTTCGATATTCTCGTCTCGCTATCGGGAGACTCCGACGAACTCATCATTCTAACCGGTGTCGCGCTGCTTCTCGGATTCATCAGCCTTGCGGAGTTGACCGGCATCTCGATCGTCATCGGAGCGTTCGCTGCCGGGTTGGCGATCACGCAAGAATTCCCGAACAAATTAGCGCTCGAAGCAGGTCTTGAATCGTTCGACGACTTCTTCGCGGCAATCTTCTTCGTCACGATCGGGAGTCTGATCACCATCCCTACGCCGCGAGCGTTGCTCCTTGCGGGTGTTCTATCCCTCGTCATCGTTGTCCTCAAGCCCCTCGTGACGATCTTTGCACTACTCTACCAAGGATACGAAACCAGGACGGCATCGCTAACGAGCTTTGGGCTTGACCAAGTGAGTGAATTCGCCCTCATCATCGCCATCCAGGCGTTGATTCTCGAGCGAATTCAGCCGGACGTCTTCGAGGCGATCATCCTCGTTGCAGCACTGACGATGATCACGTCGACAGCAACTCGCCAGTTCAGTGAACCGCTCTATCGGTCTCTGAGGCGAATCCTCCCATTGGAATCAACCCACTCCAAGCTGAACAGCCGAAGTTCCGTCGACCCATCCCTACAGGACCATGTTATCATCGTCGGATACGGACGACTCGGGACGCTTGCTGCGCGGATCTGTAACGATGAAGATCAACCTATAGTCGTAATCGACCACGATCCTGTTCGTCACGAATTGGCTACAACCCACGAGAACCACATTTTCGGCGATGCGGTAATCGAAGAGACGTGGCAGCGAGCGAATGCTGATGATGCGCGATTGATTCTCTCGACAGTGCCTGACTCTCGAGTTTCTACTCGGATTCTCGAGTTAGAGGCGAAAGCAGACGTCATCCTTCGATCGGACCGTATCGACGAAGCAGATGAACTGTTAGAAGCTGGTGCAGACTATGTTATTGTTCCCGACTTCCTCGCCTCGGAACAGCTCTTAGAGAAGGTCCAAACGGTACTTACCGACGATGTCTCTCTCGAAGAGTGGCGCTCACAGAACAAACATCGACTCCATGAGGAGTTTGAATTTCGATGACCGCCTGTAGTGAACCGGGGCTCGATTCACGATAAATCCGAGTCCAACCACCTAACTGACGGATATACTTGAGCCGAATCCCTATATCCACTGCCGAACATTCAACACCTCATGAGTAATTCCACATCGCAGGGTTCGATTCTCGTACCGATTGCGAATCCAGAGACAGCAGACCACCTCGTCTCGACAGCTGCGGATGTTGCGTCAGATACAGGACGCCCCCTTGACCTGTTGACTGTAATCACCGTGCCTGATCAGGTCCCACTTTCGGAGGGTGAACGCCTTGTCGATAATGAGCGTGAGATCCTCGATTATGCTGCCGAAATGGTCACAGATCAGGCTATCGAAGTCACATGCCGTATTCGCTTTGCTCGTTCCATTGCGAGCGGAATTCTTAGCATAGCAGAGCAGCGAGATATTGAGACGATTCTTATGGGGTGGCGAGGGCGTCCGCGACGACGAGACATCATCTTGGGATCGCATCTCGACCAAGTGCTTCGAAAGGCTCCGTGTGATGTCCTCGTCAAACGGATGGACGGTGATGGTGGCCTCCATCGAATCCTCCTTCCTGTTGCTGGTGGTCCAAACACTGAATTGGCAGCAAGCGTAGCAGGCTCTCTTGCTCGCGTTCACGATGCCGAAATTCACGTCATTATTGTCAATTCACCCAAGGAAACGACAACAGAACGTGAAGAGAAAGAACAAGTGTTAGCGAAAGTCATTGCTGGATTCACGGAGGTCCCAGTAATCACTCAGGAAATTATTGAAAGCGACTCTATCAGCAAGACCATCGTAGACCAATCGAACAATGTCGATCTTTCCGTTCTCGGAGCAACGTCTGAAGACCTTTTCCGTCGTTCTGTGATCGGGTCGCTTCCAGAACAGGTGGGACGTCAATCGACGAGTTCGGTGCTGATGGTCAAAGCATATCAGGACCTCCCTTCTCGATTAGTGCGGCTCACATCACGCATTCGGCGTAGCAAGCCTATTACCCACCTCCGAAATAAACTAGGTCGCTAAGCCATCCTCATTCCGTACGTTCAGATTTTCTGATCTTCCGAATTCGTTAATGCGGGCCAATCCATATCTCTTGTATGAAGTGCACTCGCTGTGAAACTGACGAGGGAGAGCGTATGGAGGTCGTCTATCAAAGTGGCGCAACGATCATTTCATATCTATGCCAGAACTGTACCCGCTCAATGGCCAGTGATTCGGATATCCTCGAAATTAATCCATCAGAAAGGTGATGAATATTATAGTGGTCCCAGCGGCCGACCGCTTGTCTGCATTATCATCGTTTCAGGGACCATTAGATAATTGAAGATAATCTTCGAAACCCCGTAACGTATTTAATCTGGTCTTCGTTCTCGCTTTCCAAGCTATCTAGAGAGTAATTGAGCTTGGAAGTCCCCCTTAATATTACTCATCTCATTTTTATTTTCTCAGCTCAATATACCTATAATACCCAAGGTTCATGCCATATATAATCAATCCAACAAATACGAATGATATCTGGGTTTGATTGTCCGGAAAAACGCTAAATACCCCATCAGCAAACACGATTACAAGTAACCACCAAAACGAAGTACTACCTGCCTTCCTGTATAATTCCCTACTGCGTTTATCTTGGACTATTTGCCGACGACGACCAGCGGAGATCTTTCTATATCCCAAAAAGACGAGAATACCCGCTGGAACAAGCATTCCTAGATAGAACATCTGCGGCACATCGTAGTATAGGATAGCAAGAATGCCTCCGAGCTGGAGAACTGCTGCAACGGCTACTAATATGTACCCCGTTCTTTTTTGACGTTTACTACTGGAAAGGGTATTACTCATTCCTCTACCATTTATTGTCTCACTTAGCTTCTTCAACCACATGTCCTAAGTCCCTTCCCCTTTCAACAGATGATTTTTAGTTAATAAATATGAGAGTATATAATATTGAATATATGATTAAAAAGTTGATGGATTAAACGGGCCCAGCGCGAATGAGCACTTCGATCCCCCCTCACCCGTATGTAACAATAGGCGGTCTGATCGAAGTGTTCCAATCGCTGCGTTACATCAAGATGCATACGTAACGTAGAAACTATGTAAAACATGGCAGAATAATGTTTAGGTGGGGATGCATTAATCAACGCAAAAACAACCCCGTCTCTCGATTATCTCGTTCTCCTTTCCCTTGCAACTCCACTACTTTTGTCTCCACCTACATTCAATCACTTCAATGGACGGGTCGGCGCGGTCCGGAGATTCTATGAATCAGACGGAAGTGAGTGAGGAACTCAGCAAAGACATTGGTCTGTTGGGAGCATTAGCTATCGGTATCGGGACGATGATTGCTGCAGGCGTTTTCGTTCTTTCGGGGTTGGCGGTTGGCAACGTCGGTGCGATGGCGATCGTCTCGTTTGTGCTCGCAGCCATCGTTGCAGCCCTCACGGCGGCTGCCTACGCCGAGTTTTCGTCGATCTATCACGAGAGTGGTGGTGGATATATGTATGCCAACAAGACATTTGACACTGACCTGACCTACATTATGGGGTGGACAATGATCCTCGGCTATCCCGCAAGCGCGGCCTTCTATATCGCGAGTTTCGCCGAATGGTTCTTCCAGTTCGTCTATCCGGCCCTCAATATTCCGGCTGCGATTCCTTACTGGGTATCCGCAGCCCTCCTTCTCGCAGTGCTCGTTTGGGTCAACGTCAAGGGAACCGAAGAGTCGATCAAGTTCCAGATCGTTTTTACTGCACTGAAGGTCCTCCTTCTAGTGGTCTTTCTCTACGGGGGATTCCAGACGTTCGATCCCGGGGTCGTCACGACGTCGTTCGCCGAGAACGCTGATAACCTCACGCAGATCGGCCTGACGAGTGCGCTCGTCTTCATCACCTTCTTCGGATTCAGCGCGATCACGACCAACGCAGAGGAGATCCAACAGCCCGAACGGACGATTCCTCGGAGCATCTACCTGAGTATGGGGGTCGTGGTTTTTCTTTACACGCTCGTCGTGCTCGTGGTCGTCCTGGCCGTCAACGACGGCGCCTTCCTCCAGTTCCTCGCCGGTGAGGTCGACTTGGGCGGCCTCGAGCCGGCGGCGTTCGTCGCGTCCCATGGCGAACTCTCGATGGGACTCGCGGCCCAGTACTACATGGGACCGATTGGATTCTGGGTCATCATCGGTGGCGCGCTTATTTCGATGTTGTCGGCAGCAAACGCAACTATTCTCGCCGGGTCGCGCGTGAAACTCGCGATGGCCCGTCGAAACCATCTTCCGAGTCACTTCGGGAACATTCACCCGTCTCTCAACACGCCCTACAAGACCGTTCTCATGACCGGTGGACTCATCGCGATCTACCTGTTCGTCTTCGGTATTGTCTTTCGGGACTCGCCAGGGGCCACCGGAACACCGGCACTGTTTGGCCTCGATCTGG
This sequence comes from Saliphagus infecundisoli, assembly GCF_020177375.1. Lineage (GTDB taxonomy): Archaea > Halobacteriota > Halobacteria > Halobacteriales > Natrialbaceae > Saliphagus > Saliphagus infecundisoli. The sequence goes on from NZ_JAIWHV010000016.1 coordinate 64,869, forward strand.
GCATCGAGGGGATCACGTCCTTCGCGAACGCACTGTTGCTTACCGGACTCACCATCGTCAACGTCGCGCTCATTTTCTCGCGGCGGCGGTCCCCGGATCTCGAACGGGGGTTCGAAGTGCCGTTGGTCCCCTGGCTGCCCGCGTTCGCGGTCGTCGCGAACGTCGTTCTGCTGTTCAACCTCGGTCTTACTGCACTCGTACTCGGATTGATAGCCGAAGCCGTCGGCGTGGTCGTCTGGTTCACCTGGATTGCTGGGTCGTCGACCACCGGTGCGATCGACGAGACGAAAGCGGAGACTCCGATGGCGTCGGCAACTCGAGCTACCGAATCCGATCGAGACTACCAGTTGCTCGTTCCGATCGCCAACCCCGACCACGTCGACCATCGGATGGAGACTGCCCTCGATCTCGCCGCCGATACGGACGGGGAGATCCTCGTGATGAGCGTCGCTACCGTGCCCGAGCAGACTCCCCTTGAGGACGGGCGCGATCGAACTGACGAACAGCGAGCCGTGGTGGAACGCTCCCTCGAGTACGCCGCCGATAGCGACGTGCCGATCAGTGGAACGATCCGAATCGGTCATCACGTCGACGACGCCATTCTCCATACGATCGACCAATACGGAAGCGACGGGGTGCTCATGGGATGGCGAGGACGGAAGTTCGAGGCTCGCGACGTCGTACTCGGTTCGAACGTCGATACGGTGCTGACCGAAGCCACGTGTGACGTGTTCATCGACCGGTTCCATACCCCGAGAACCGATCCGATCGACTCAATCCTGCTGCCGGTCGCCGGCGGCCCCCACGGAGAACTCGCCGTCGAAGCGGCCGGATCCATTGCCCGAACGTCGGGAGCTTCGGTCCATGCGATGCACGTGTTCGATCCGGACGATCCGGACTCCCGGGAGGATGGCGAACGATATCTCGATCGGGCACTCGCCGAACTTGAGGAGGGAGACGTACCGGTCGAAACGGGGTTTGTTGAGGGTACCGATGTCGCCGAGACGATCATCGACGAGACCGAACACCACGATCTTACGATCATCGGAGCGACCCGCGAGGGGCTTCTCCAGCGACTCGTCCTCGGAAACATTCCTCAAACCGTTGGAGAAGGCGCATACAGCGACGTGCTCATGGTAAAGCGGAACCTAGAGATCGGATCGCGGCTGAAACGATGGTACGAGTGGGTGTCTCGCATCCGAATCGGCAGCTCATCTCGGACAGGAAACTAACGAGATAGTCAATCACTGAGACTCCTCTTGTCCAGTGTTTTCCCTAACCCCTGTACGTAACACCGGACCCAGTGTTACATCGAGATGCGAACTGATCGGTATGGAAGCTGCCATATGGAAAATGATGCCGTTCTTATATGAATGGTAGAGGGCGTGCATCGTTCACAGCGAGTCAACGAACTGGCTCACGACCTGATTGAACCGCTCAGGTTCTTCGAACGGCGGACCGTGGCCGCTCTCATCAAAGAGTTCCACCCTCGCCTCGGGAACGAGTTCGGCGACGTGCCGAACGGCGTCAACGGAACCTCTTGTTTCAGCGGTACCAGCACAGATCAGCATCGGAACGTCGATTGCAGGGAGGACAGATCGGTAGTCCCGTGTGTGTGTATCGAACAGGATTGCGCTTTGAATCGGTGGTGGCGTCCGGGAAATCTCGTCGTACTGTAGGGCTCTCGTCTCGGCTGTTGGGTTGGCAAAAACCTGCTCCGTGAACCGATCGATGAGACCTTGCTGGTCAGATTGAGCCAGTTCGAGCAGGCTCTGTACGTCCTCCAGCCGAGCGAGCCCGTAGTCGTAATCGTCCCATTTGAACCGGGTGGCTTCAATATCGACATCAACCAACCCGCGAATCCGGTCAGTACCGAACTGATCCACGTAGTCCCACGAGACAAACGCGCCCATCGACCAGCCGACCAGAACGACATCCTCAAGGTCACACTGTTCGAGGAACGCGTGGAGATCTCGTGCATATTGTGGGACTGTGTGGCCGAGCTCTGTCTTCTCTGACCGGCCGTGTCCTCTACAATCGAACGCGATTGCCCGATAGTCATCCGAGAGCCCGGTCAACTGCGGTTCGAAGAACCGAAGCCCATGCAATACGCCATGGAGAAAAACAATCGGTTGCCCCTCTCCGTAGTCCTCGTAATAGAGGTTAGCTCCGTTACATTGTATGATGCCCATGGCTTCGTACTTCGGGTCCTGTTTCGATAACTGTACGTGCTGAACTCATCCTCTATATGCAGCAGACGATTTTTGACAGGAGACATGGAGATCGACAGCTGCTCCGTTACCTTATTGATCTGTACGTAACGATCGGTGGTCCGATCGGCGTGGTCCAACCGGTGCTGTTACATCGAGCGTGCGAATCGGTCAATACCAGTAGAGGATGAGGAGGGTATTATCTTGAGAGTGAGACTTCTTTCAGTGACCGAGTGTTCAATATACTCGCCGTATTCCTTTGAATAGACTTAAGTACGAACTCTACCATGCTCACGTCCCCAAACTCGTTGATGAGGGAGTGATTACGTTCGACACTGATGACGAAACAATCACAACCGCTGGCCATGCTGAACAGGTCTTGACTGCATTGGAGGGGATTGGAGCCAGTCTCGACGCTGAGCAAGAAACCCACGCCCGGAGTGAAATGGATGACAGATAGGCCACCAAACGGATCTGACACCGCTCTCCCCGACCAGGAAGTAAGACAAGTCGCCCAACGACACTATGCTCCGGACGAAGATACTGAACTGACGACGACGATCGTTGAGACGATCGCGGATGCACAAGGAACTCACCCGACCGATCTGAAATCCCCGCCGCTCTACGAGGTCATTGATGCATCAGCGCTCGAAGAGACGTTCTTCGGGCCAGATATTTCAGAGCACCCCCGGCAGGGGTCTGGCTCGGTCTCGTTCTATTATGGCCCTCTCATTGTCACCGTGAAAAGCGACGGATGGGTTCATGTCTATGAACCTCTTGAAGATGACCGCTAGCGCAAAGACTACCTAGTCTATCGATTTTCGTTGATGGAAAGAACGTGAAGTTCCGAACCTTCACATTGACAAATATTTCCCCGGCCGATCGGTTGGATCGTGTCATCGGATAAGATCCATGCGGAACATACTGTCCCACACTCACCGCATTTTGCGGCTACTTTCGGGCAATCCTCTACCCTCGACATTATTCAACCGTCAGTAGTTCCTGATAGTTCTCGACGCAGTCGATACGTTCCTCCAGTGAGTCCGTCTCCTGCTCCAACTCAATCATAGACAAATCTTTCTTCGCTCCCCATCCTGGTAACAACGGTAGTTGTATAGACAACAGGTGGAGGAGAAGCCAGTAAGACTCTCGTTACTCGTCGTCGGGATGACTGATGATGAGGGTACTCCTGATGAGGTTCTTGTGGGCGGCATGAACGCGTTTCGAGACGGCTTGCTGCGTAATTCCGAACTCGTCAGCCAGTTCGTTCATCGTCGTTTCCTGTGGAGTATCGAAGTATCCTGCCTCGAATGCGCTAACCAGCGTTTGACGTTGTTTCGTCGTCAGATCGTACTGAGCGCTCGCCATCGGCTGCTCTTGCTCTTTGAGGCTGTTGAGTTCGAACGAAACCCCGTTCTCTTCACAGTAGTCTTGAAATTCGGAGAGTGTGTCATGGTCGTCGAAGCGTATGCGGAGTTCCCAGTTTTTGTCCCGTCCGATCGCTTGCAGAATCGTCGCCCCGAGCTCAACGTATGCATAAACGAGCGACTCGACGTTCTCGGTCCACTCGGCACGATACAGTCGCGCTCCGTCGATTTTGTCGATCTCGGTGATGTTCTGGACGGATTCGTCGTTGCGGAACGCGTCCTCGAAATCCGCTTGATCACCACCACTGACCCAGAAATACGGCATGACCCGATCTTCGAGCGTTGCAACAACGCGCTCGATTTCAACGATCATCTCTGACGCTTCAGTCAGCGAGTGATACAACGCGAAATCCTCGGATTTGACAGTAAATTCCCCGATGACACTCATAACCGGGTTGGACGCCGAAGCGAAATAAGCCCCTGGTCAATCCGGTGTGAGACATGGATTCGAACTCCACATCGATTTCTCTCTCTATGATATCAAAGCATTGAGTACATGGTTGAGATTATCGACGACTGCATCCCTGTCTACAGTACGTAACCTGTGAGTCCGTAGTTTCCCCTCAGTTCAATCTCCAGCGGCAAGGCGGTCGCCGCTATCAGATTCAAGAATCGTAAATCCAATCCCACCACAGTCGCGACACTCACCAATACCGATTGGTCTGACATCCCCCTTCTCGGAAACGTTCACGGGATACATTTTTCCACACCGTTCACATTTCGCTAGCTTCCGGTCTTCCTCTGATATATGACTCATCTCTTCAGTACTTTTCATACCGAAATAGCGATTAAAGCAGTGGTTGTTTCTACAACCCCCAGTGGTCTAGTCCTATCAGCTGAGTCCTTGGGACGAAGCTCAAACCCACTGTATACTTCCGAAGTTTGATACAATCGAATTGGAACCCAGTCTGAGTGAGCCTCACTCATCGGAGTCGTTTTTTCACGGGACGAGAAGCTGATTCTCGCGTTACATACGAACTAGGGTGTCATAGAACTCTTCACACACCTCGATAGCATCCGAAAAACGGCCGCCTGAGAAGGGGTTATTATTGCCGGTCTTCAGAACTAGCGATAGCAGATCTCTCAACCGATGGTAGAAAACCATGCCAACCGTTCTATGACACCCTCTACGAATGCTTACTTTTCGATATAGAGTGTTCGGTCGCTATTCACTTCGGTTTGGTATCCACAATACACGAACCCTATTGATCGTCGCTCTTCTGTGCGCTTATTGGGGGGCGGATTTGTGAGAGTATTGAGTTCGCCAGTATCGACTGCCGTGCTGAGATCTCCTAATTGAGAAGGATCACATTCCTCTAATTCAGCAATGAGCTTTTTAATGCAGCTACTGGGTTGAGTATCTGGAGGAATAGTTCGCTCCATACCCAAAACAGGGTTTCCAGACGGAATAACCCTCAATATTTTCATGATCTGGGTGAAACGCGCCGGTCCTTCTCTTGGCGTTTCCAATCACTAATGAGACACGGCCACGGACCGACTATCCACACTGAAGTTTCCACCTCTGTAGAGAAAGCGCAGGTCACATTCTCAATGAAAACCTCAATCTATCCATTGTCTTGATATGTTCTCCCCTGTATGTAACGTCGTAGGTCTGTTTCTACGACTACCTTGTGCAACATCGGATGGTCACACCCCTCCAATTGTTGCACAAGGCTCTGCGCCCAATCCTATTTTCCTCTCTACACGCCTGAGAATTATGACTAATAGAGGGGTAGCAGACGATGATGGGTACTCCAGAGATCATCCTCATATCATCAGCGACGTTCAACGGCTCGGACGCCCTCGAGCGACCGATCGCGCTCTTTCGCGAGGTGACCGTCGCAGCTTACGTGAAGCGTCCGTCGCGCTGTTCGCGATGATCGGTGTTGGGATTGGGTCCGCTGGCTCTCTCACCACTTCGCTGCTGCTCAGCGGTGAGGGCTATTCCTCGTATTCGGCTTCCCACACACCGTACCGATACTCGTCTATGGCTTCTGGTTCGACGTAGAGCGGGATTTCGACCGTGAGGGTGTCTCCAGCGGCCAACCCGGCGATCTCGATCGAGTTTTCGGTGACGAGTTCGCTATTGAGGTAGCCCTGCCCGCCAACACGGAGATACGAGAGGTCGTACCCAGTTTCGTTGCGAATCTCGCCAAGGATGATCACCTCTGAATCACCGTATTCCGTCTCGAGGATTTCGTAATCCGTCTCGATCCAGGTGACGTGCTCGATAGGGTCCTCTGGGCGATCGTCGGGCACATCACCTGATTCGTTCCCGCCAGTCTCGTTCTCGTCACTCCCGTTGACCTCTGGTTCGTTTTCAGAGCTCTCGCCGGCTTCGTTCGTTTCGTTCCCCCTGGTCTGGTTGCTGTCCGTCTCGTTCACATCGTCGAGGAGCGGGCCGTCGTCAGGTTCGTAGGGTTCGTCCGAGTTGTTACTCTCGTTGTCCTCCGGTACTGGTTCACTCTCGTTCTCGCTGTTTTCGTCGCCCTCGAGCGGGCTGTCGTCCTCGCCGTCGTCGATATCGGCTAGCGGACCATCGTCATCATCGCTCGGTTGCAGCCCAGCCTCGTCCGAATCATCGTTCGAACCGGATCCACTATTGCCCCCATCAGGCATGAGGCTCGACTGTCTCGCGACCTCGTACGAGCCGAGACAGCCAGCGATTGCGATAAGCGAGACGCCGCCAGTCGCCAAGAGTTCACGTCTATCCATCGTTTGACACCGTGTTGACCGTCAGCTGGTCCATCCGTGGCGCTTCGCCACCCATCAACGCACCCGAGGATACTGGGTTCCACCCGACGACGTTGACCTGCATCTCGCGGAAGTCGATCGAGTCCGTGTATGGCGAGACGTACACTGCGTTCGTATCCTCGTGGAGCGTAATCACACACTCCTCGACGACCGCTGGGCCGGCCGGTGCCGACCCGCCTTCGCCGCGAGTGCCGATGCCGTACGTTCCACCCGCACCGCCGGCCTCAGAGAACGCGATCTCGATTTCACAATTGCGAACGAGTTGCGGGCCGTCCTGGAGCAGGATTCCACGTGGGGCGATGTAGACACCCTCCGGCTTGTGATCGATCAGCACGTGGCAGTTTTCGATGACGGAGCCTGGATACGGCCCATCGAGGGCCTCCTCCTTGTCGTTGGTTCCATCCACCCAGTCGATGGGTTCCCAGTCGTCGCCTCCGTTGTTCCGAATCTGGGACCCGCCGCCGTTCCAGACGGTGCACCCAGAGACGATCTTTCGGCCGGTGCCCCCTCGAGGGTAGACCGTGTTATCGGGCCAGGGTCCACAGACCATGTTGCGGATTACGGTCGTCCCTTGCTGATCGGGATGGCCCGTGAACCCCGTCGAGCCCCAGCTCTGCCCGAAATCGGGGTGTTCGGGTCCGTCATCGAATCGGCGCTCTTCTCGGGTGTTGATCGTATCGATGTAGTGGAGCCCGCCACCGCGCATATCGATCGAGTCAACGAGGGCCACGGAGTCGGGCTCGGCAGACGCGACTCGTAAATTGGCGAATGACCCGAGCGAATGCGTTCCATGGAAGACGATATTCCGGATCTCAGCCTGTCCGTCGATGAACGCATTGAGGCCCTGCATCCCTGCGTTTTCGTGCCACGCCCAATCGAAGATGAGACCCCCAAACACGAAATTTCCGTGGTGTGGCCGTGACGACGTCCCGATACGGAACATCATCGTGGTGCCGCTGTACTCTCCACGATCGACCGTGTGCCGATGGATCGCCTCGACCTCACCATGGCGAATCACAGCCGAATACGCGATGATTTCCCTCCACGGGATGCGGATTTTCCTCGGCAAATCCTACGAGATGGCTCTGGACATTCTCGCAACGATGACGCCAATACTCGAGGAGATCGGCCTCGAACCGGCCGATCTCCCCGATCCGTCCACGTTGTGTAAGTGGTTCGACCGGATTACGATCGACGTCTGGCGAGTGCTATTGCGCCATTCGGCGCAATTGCACGACCCCTCCGATCACGTTGCCGTTGACGCGACCTATTACGATCGATCACGTGCGAGCAAGCATTACTGCCAGCGAACGAATTACCGTGTTCAGACGATCGAAGCCACGAAACTCGTAGATACAGATTCGCAAGCGATCCTCGACGTCCACTGCACAACCACCAAGCACGGAAGCGATGCGGAGGTCTGCGCGAAACTCGCCCGCCGGTACGCGGGCGAGTTACGCGTCCTCGCCGCCGACAAAGGCTATGACTGCAACTGGCTCCGTGAAGATCTCCGCGAGATCGGTATTCGGCCGCTGATCAAACACTGCATCAACAAGCCCTACGATCACGCTCAGAACGCCCGCATTGACGACGAACTCTACGGACAGCGCGCAATGACCGAAACCGTCAACTCCGCTGTCAAGCGCTCGCTCGGCGTTGCCGTGCGAGCGCGCTCCTGGTTCCGTGAATTCCGTGAGATCGTACTGATGTGTCTCGTCTACAATATCAAGCGTGCCGTTCAACAGTGAAATCCAACGCCCTATGGCGATTCAATGGAGCCGCGTATTCTGCGAACCTGCCGCCGCCTTCCGGGGCGGCAGGTTCGCCAGCATCGTCGGAATAACTTTCTGCGAGCGAGACAAACTCCTCTGCGAAGCGGGCGGTGACGTTCATGCCGATCGCCACTATCCCGCTTCAACTCCTTTGATCTACTGCCGCACCTCGACGCCTTCTAGTGATTCAATAGAGCCGAATATGGGAATAAGTATTCCAACACTAAGTAGAAATCGCCAGTTGACCGTTCCTGCGTTTTCATAGATTATGCCGGTATATTGTAGAACAGCTAACGTCAGTAGGACAGTCGCTGTAAATTTAGCGTGTTCTTGGAGGTCTGGTTTCGGGAACTTCGGCTCTGTTGAAATCCTTAGTGAGTTACAGGTTCAGCCGGTAGTTTGAGTAGATGCAGCCCCTCCCAAAGTCACGGTTGCTCCGATTTGTCGAGGAAGCATTTCAGTTAGCGCAACGTGCTGTAGCTCGATACTCCTCGAAGTTCTCGAAGCAACGCTACACGCTCCATCAGCACATCGTTCTTCTCTGTCTCAAAGTTCGAAAGGACACAACGTATCGAACACTCCTCGACGAACTCATCGAAATGCCCCGTATTCGGAACGCGATCAATCTCACTGAACTGCCTGCCCCATCAACACTGTGTAAAGCGTTCGATAGACTCGATATGGCTGTCTGGCGAGTGCTGCTCAATCTCTCTGTTTCACTGCTCCCGACCAATGGCGTTGCGGGGATTGATGCTTCGGGATTCGACCGCAGTCACGCCTCAAAACACTACACGAAACGGGCTAAACTCACGATTCAGCAACTCAAAGTAACACTGCTGGTCGATTCCAAAGTGAATGCAGTCCTTGATTTACACGTGACGACGACACGAAAACACGATAGCCAGATCGCTCCGTCGTTGATCAAACGCAACCCCGAGACTATCGACATCCTGCTCGGGGACAAAGGCTACGACGACCAGAAAGTCAGACGGCTTGCCCGTCAACACGAGATTCGTCCACTAATCAAGCATCGTGAGTTCACATCGCTTCACAAGGCATGGAATGCACGCTTAGACGCCAATCTCTACGGCCAACGGAGTCAATCAGAGACAGTCAACTCAACACTCAAGCGGAAGTACGGCGCGTTCGTCCGGTCACGACGCTGGTGGAAGCAGTTCCGTGAACTCGCTCTTGCGTGTATCGTCCACAATCTTGACCAAGCAATCTAACGACCAGTACAGGGCATTTAGATAACGTTCACCCAAGAGGTGTAGATGGGCCGATAGCGCCTGCAATGAATACATCAGCAACAAATAGAAGGAAAGCAAACCACGGTTGAAACTTGTGTTCAGACGTGGTGGCAGAAGCGTGAACATAGGCGGCTAAGCTGACAACCATACTGATGAATTACATTCTGCCGATAAAAATCCCGTTATATCGTTGTTCAGTACGCACGTGTAGTGTTCAGTAGATTCACGTAAACAATTCTCTAAAGAAGAGGATTTCAACAGAGCCGGAACTTCATATGTATGCCTCGTTCGCCGTTCGATAAGTATCTTCCCTGTACTGACCGAATGCACGTCCGAGAGTACGCCAAAACTCGGACGCTATTTTCAGATGGAGTTCATTCGAAACCCGTGCTCAGTGTGCGTGCACATAGAGCGGAAAACCCACGGACGAATATACTATTGCGTTTCTCAGACGTAAGCTTCTTGTGCTCGAATAGAAATCGCAAATATGATGGAGGCTCCACAGTTCTACATCCGTTTTGAGGAGTGGGCACAGGCCAAGTCTCGCAGTGGATTTGCTCTCCTCGTCGGTGTGGGGTCAGCGGTAGGACTGCTTGTTGTCAGCCCGCTATTCAACGATATCGGGATTCTAAATGCTGTTTCGTTGGGTATCATGATGACTGTGGTGTACTACGCATTCGACCCGTTGAACAAAGGGTGAAGCGGTACATTTGCACCCTGTATGTAACGCGCCGTTCATCGTGCCACCGTCTGTAAAATACTCGTGGCGAACAGATCATCTTAGAGAAAGAACTATAGGAGGACCAGGACGGTATCGATATCCATGGCCGTGATTTTTGGCTGTCCCGATTGCGGGCGCGGCTACTCCCGAAGCCAACAACTGGTGACTACAGACAAATACGAAAGTACTCTGTACCAATGCCCGAACTGCTACAACCCACTAGCTCGGACGCGCCAAGGTGACAATGACGCTCTCGTGTCATTGTGACTAGAGCAGGATGTGCCTTGTAGGACCAACTACGAGACGTAACGATAGGTGGGATGATCGGCGTGATCCAACTGATGCGTTACACCGAGGTGGCGAAGAGACAAGAAGGCACTGAGCGTATGCACTCTCTCGATCTACCACCTGCAGCCTCAGATACTCCTCATTCAGGTTCACGTGTCTCGATCTCGTGCTCTTCTTTGTAGGCTCGGAGATCAACGTCGTGCTCTTCTTGGATGAAATCACGCATCACCGCCATCCCCTCCCAGAGAGCGTCCAGGCGAGTCGTGAGTGTGTCCACGTCCTCACTAATGGAGTTGAGCTCATCGGAGGGTGCTGGCCGATCCTCGCTCACCGATTCACCTTTGATACTCTCGACTTGCGATTCTAATTGTGCTACGTCTGCAGCGACCTGTTCGATCCGCTCAGAGACGTCCAGTGCCCGTCGGTCTTGATCCCGGAGCTGCGTGGCGACTTTTTCACCCGAATCGGTTAGCATCGCGACAGTGGGTGGGATCGGCGCATCTGTTGCCTCACCTTTTGTGGTTTCGATGAGGCCAGCGGGGACTAACTTCTCACGAAATCGATACAAAATGTGATCGTTCTTTTCGATCCCCGTGAGGGTACTGAGCTCCGTCGTCGTTGCCTCGCCATCTGCCTCGGCGAGGGCGACCAATACGGCCTCGGACTTCCAGTCTAACGCGAGATCCTCAAGCGCCATACAACATATCATGAAGTCACTAACTCTAAAACTTTCGCTACGAACGATTAATTGATTTCCCCACTAACCGATTGCCCTCTAGCCGATTCCAGCTAACCGATTTCGAAGCGTTTCGTAGTATATTTTCTTTAGCGTCACTAATAGACCCCGTACTCTCCTAGTACTGCACTACTCCAACCGACCTCGAAGTGGGGGTCTGGCCTGGCTGACACCCAGTGTAAGGAAACAAACCAAAACCGCGTGGGGAAGGACAGGCTGGCTGATAACCGATCCACAAAACAAGAGAGCGACAGCCTCCTCGAGTGGAGAGGGAAAGCGAAGCAGTGTGAAGGGGCAGATCAAGCGAAACTGATCTCGGATGAAGGGGGTCTACAAGAAGGAGAGTATCAAATTCCAAGAATTACTCGAGAGGAGGACCAGCGAGTGAGTCAGAAGGAGAAATTATACTCAAGCTCGAGTGAGCGAGTCAACAGAGTGGGGATCGAGCGAGTCAGCAGGAAGGGGATAAGGTGCTCTAGCAGGCCAGGGGTCCACTGGGTACCAGCAGGGTGAGGGGGCATCGGGTTTCAGCCAAGTGGGGGTCCATCGAGCGAGCCAGAGCGTGGAGAGATGGCTCCAGCAGTGTGGGGGTCCAGAGGGGTGGAGCTCCAGGCCGATTGGCCGAGTGACGAGCATACTCGAGTGGAGGATGGGACAGTCAGAAGCCTTGGCAGGCGGCCAGTAGGACAGCGGCGAGGGTGCGATGCTGTGCGGGGCTGCGGTGCTGTGCGGTGCGGGTACGCCGTAGCCCGGCGGCGCAGTTTCGGACGCCATAACTGATTGTACGGGTGTGTAGACCGCTTCACACTCGCTGAGCCACCTATTCTTTCTGCAGTGAGCGTGTATTCCCACCGGTGAGGATAGCCCATGAACGACCCAGATACACCCGACGATCGGGAGACACCGAGTCGACAGTCTGCTCATTCCGATCACGATGCGCCCGAGGAGACAGGGGATTCACGAGCAGAGCAGTCGATGCTCGAGGAGGAGGCCGCCGCCGATAAGGGGGAAGACGCTGGCGACAAGCGGGACGACTCATCTGGGACGCATGCTGGCCATGGAAACGGTGGCCACGACGGAGATGGCCATGACGAGCATGGTGGCGGGATGCACGAGGGTCACGAGCAGATGTTTCGTCGTCGGTTTTTCGTTTCGACACTGCTTTCGATTCCGGTCCTTCTCTACAGCGAGACCCTCCAGGAGTGGCTGGGATTCTCGGTTCCCGTGTTTCCTGGCAGCGAGTGGATCAACCCCGTCTTTGCGGTAATCGTCTTCGCCTACGGTGGCGTACCTTTCCTTCGGATGGCCACCCCCGAGTTGAAAGATCGTGAGCCGGGGATGATGACGCTCATCTCGATGGCCATCACCGTCGCATTCGTTTACAGTCTCGCGAGCGTCGTCTTTCCGACGGCCTCGACGTTCTTCTGGGAACTCGTGACGCTGATCGACATCATGTTGCTCGGCCACTGGATCGAGATGCGTTCGGTCCGGCGCGCCTCCAGCGCACTCGACGAACTGGCAAAACTGCTTCCAGATACTGCCGAGCGTATCATCGACAAGGGGGCCATCGAGGAAGTCCCTGTGAGTGAACTCGATGAGGGCGACCTTGTATTGGTCCGGCCGGGAGCAAACGTGCCCGCTGACGGCGTCGTCAAAGAGGGGGACTCCGACGTCAATGAGTCGATGATCACTGGCGAGTCGAAACCCGTTTCGAAGGACCCGGGCGACGAGGTCATCGGCGGGACGATCAATGGCGATGGTAGTCTACGCGTTCGAATCGATGCAACGGGCGAAGAGACCACGCTCGCTGGCATCATGCGTCTCGTCGAGGAGGCCCAGGAGAGCAAGTCCCAGACCCAACAGCTCGCTGACCGTGCAGCAGGGTGGTTGTTCTACGTTGCTCTTGGGGCCGCGATCGTAACGGGCATCGCGTGGACGCTCGCGGTCTCGTTCAATGCAACGGTCATCGAACGAGTCGTGACCGTTCTCGTGATCGCTTGTCCGCATGCCCTTGGGCTGGCAATCCCGCTGGTGGTTGCGATCAATACATCCCTGGCCGCCCGAAACGGGATGCTCATTCGTGATCGGATCGCCATGGAGCAAGCCCGCGATCTCGATACCATCGTCTTCGACAAGACGGGGACGCTCACGAAAGGCGAACAGGGTGTTGTCGACGTCGAGACCGTCGACCCCGTAGAGGAGACGGAGGCACTGGCACTCGCCGCTGCCGTCGAAGGCGACTCCGAACACATGATCGCTCAGGCGATTCGTGAGGCTGCCCACGACCGAGACGTCACCGTTCCGAGTGCAACCGGGTTCGAGGCGCTCAAGGGTCGCGGCGTACGTGCGACGGTTGACGGTGAGGCGGTCCACGTCGGTGGGCCGAATCTCCTTTCGGAACTCGAGACCGACGTCCCATCCGAACTCACTGCCTTCGCGGAGGACGCTGGCGATGACGCACAGACGGTCATCTACCTGCTTCGGGAGGGAACGCCGATCGCTGCGTTCGCGCTGGCCGACGTCGTTCGCGATGAGAGCTACCAGGTCGTCGATGCCCTCCACGAGCTCGGGATCGAGGTCGCGATGCTAACGGGTGATAGCGAAGACGTCGCTCAAGCGGTGGCTGATGACCTGGGTATCGACACGGTCTTCGCCGAGGTCCTTCCCGAGGACAAGGACACGAAGGTGACCGAACTTCAAGAGCAGGGCCACCTCGTCGCGATGGTCGGCGACGGGGTCAACGACGCACCTGCGTTAACTCGTGCAGATATTGGCATCGCCATCGGAAGCGGCACCGACGTCGCTGTCCAATCGGCGGATATCATCCTCGTCCAGAACAATCCAATGGACGTCGTCCGTCTCGTCACACTGAGCAAGGCCAGCTACCGGAAGATGCAGGAAAACCTCGTGTGGGCTGCCGGCTATAACGTCTTCGCACTGCCGCTCGCAGCTGGCGTTCTCGCTCCGATCGGAATTCTGCTCTCACCTGCAGTCGGCGCGCTCTTGATGTCACTGTCGACGGTGATTGTCGCGATCAACGCCCAGTTCCTCCGTCGGGTTGATTTGAATCTCCCGTCGCTCCCGGGTGTCTCACCCGCGAGTGGACCTCCATCTGCTGATTGACGAACTCCATCGTCTCAAACTGTGTTTTCTCGTTCGATATCTGTCTATTGGGACGCGGACTCGGTGGTCTTCGCCCGGTCCACCAGTATGGGCTTTGATCTCTCCATCACGGGTTCCCTAGACAAAACACAGTAAACTGGATGTGCGGAGTCCTGCCGCTCGATGACGTAAGTACGCGAAGTGAGCAGTCTTTCGGGACTTCTTTTGTTTTGCCCGTAGCTGCGGTTCGGAGGGACGCCACTAGGCGTCTGGTCAGTGTCATAGCCAGGCACCAGCGTCTGTGAGCCAACCTATCCTCACAACCTCAGCGGATAACTTCGATGCGTAGCAGACTCGATATGGATTTCCATCGTCTCGAAGCTACGGTTTTAATGACGAACTCACGTGAGGAGTTCCGTTGCCTATTCAGCACCCTCGATTCGGAGGTGAACATCCCACCTCCCGATAGGCTTATTGGATTTCGAGATTGTTATTCACACGCATGGTTCAAACCGTTGCGTCGCATTCACCACACCACCGTGCATCCTTGCAGGCGGACCTAAGCCATCCGCCTGTTTTTGGTACTGACCATCTCTGGATTGCGTTCGGTAGAGTTCGAGAGGTGCAGCTGTACCGACTGAACTCCGCAGTAGTTCGCTTCTCGATGTGACGCTTTGTGGTCACCAGTAGACTCATACTGACGGCTAAAAGTTCATAGAGTTCGAGTCAGTAATGGCCGTATGGCCAATCTGGAGAACGTCTCTACCGAAGACCTCCGCCAGATCTTGGCGGAGGTCGATGACGGTGCAGCAGTACAGCGG
>NZ_JAIWHV010000017.1 GCF_020177375.1 Saliphagus infecundisoli
GAGCATCGGAACGCGGTTGACCGACTCATCGATTGGCAGTTCACCACCGACGACGCACGAATCAAGCTACGGCGACTCTACCCGGTTGAAATTGACGAGGACCAGCAAGTTCAGAGTTGAAGCTTCACTTAGTGAGTTTCAAGACTACTGTTCGAACGCTCACATTCCCCTCGAAGTCGGTCGCATCTACAATCCCGTGCGTCCGGGAACCGGGATGTGGTATGGAGTGACGCAGGCCCAGCGTGAAACGCTGATGCGTGCTGTTCAGGGCGGGTACTATTCGATTCCACGACGAATGTCCACGCAGGATCTGGCCGATGACCTCGGTATCTCCGACCAGGCGGTCACAGAGCGACTCCGCCGGGCGATTGTGGCACTCACCGAAAACACGCTCATTGCGATGGAGGAAGAACTCGCAGAGGAGTTCGAGCACGTCCCGGACTCCTGAACACCTCATCCCAGCAAAAGGACTACTGCGCCGGATGCTACCCGATACAACCTTGTCTACCATGCAGTACAAGCACCCGTATGGAAAGCATCTATGGGTATCGTGGGACCAACTATGGGATTCAACGACATTGCTGATGCCCTCGGGACCCGAACGCGACGGCAGATCCTGTTGGAGGTTCTATATCATAATCCAGTGGAACAATCAGAAGTTGTGACGAAGAACGATGCGCGAGAGAACGAGAAACGAGAACTGGAACTCATCCACATACATCTCCCGAAACTCCACGAGACGGGCTACATCGTGTGGAACAGGGACGATCGGGATATCGTAAAGGGGCCAAACTGGGAAGAGATCGAACCGACGGTTCGATTACTCAGTGACAGCAGGGAACGTCTCCCTGACGACACGTTCTGACGCTCTCAAAGTTGTTTCTGACGCCTGTTCGAGAAATGAGTGGTTGTTCCGGTAACGCCTCCGACTGTACCGAGCACGAGATTCGCAGTTAGTCACAATGAAATAAAATTTCTCGTGAACTGTTCCGTGACACCCGACAACGATGCGTATTTACGGTGGCCCCGAACACGCGCTACCGAATGACTTACGACGTCATCCAGGTCGGGACCGGCGGTCAGGGCGAGCAGTGGTGCAAGAAATTCCTCCCGCCGAACGTCGAGGACGGGCTGGTCAACCCCGTCGCCGCCGTCGACGTCGACGAGGCCGCACTCGACAACGCCCGGGAGGGGCTGGGGCTCAGTCCCGACGAGTGCTACACCGACGTCGAGGCGGCCTTCTCCGAACACGACGCCGACTTCTGTACGGTCGTCGTCCCGCCGGCGTTCCACGAGGACGTCGTCGACGCCGCGATCGAACACGACCTCCACGTCCTCTCCGAGAAGCCGATTGCGGACACGCTGGAGGCGTCCGTCCGGATCGCCCGGAAGGTGGAGGCGGCAGGCCTGAAGATGGGCGTGACGATGAGCCACCGCTTCGACCGCGACAAGACGACCCTGCGCCGCGAGCTCCGGTCGGGCGACCACGGCCCGATCGACTACCTCGTCTGTCGCTTTACCTGTAACTGCCGGACGTACGGAAGCTGGGGTGCGTTCCGCCACGATATCGAGGACACGCTGATGGTCGAGGGGGCGGTCCACCACCTCGACATCCTCGCGGACCTCGCGGGCGCGGACTGCGAAACGCTCTACGCCCAGACCTGGCTCCCCGAGTGGGGCGAGTACGAGGGCGACGCCCAGGGGCTCGTCCAGCTGAGCTTCGAGAACGGGGTTCGAGGGACGTACGAGGGCGCGAAGACCAACGCCGTCGGGCTCAACGGCTGGGGCCACGAGTACGTCCGCGCGGAGTGTCGGGACTCGACGCTCGTTCTCGACGGGCGCGAACTCCGCAAGCACGCCTACGACCCCGACGCGGAAGCCAGATTCGGCGAGGACCCCGGCGCGGGTGAGCCGATCCCGCTGGACGAACAAGACAAATGGGCGAACACGTGGCTGATCGAGCAGTTCGTCGAGTGGCTCGACGGCGGCGGTCCGATGGCGACCAACGTGCGGGACAACCTCCAGTCGATGGCGCTCATCGCTGCGGCGATGGAGAGCTCGGAGACGGGCGAGGCCGTCGACGTTCAGGAGCTGCTGGCGGAGGCCGAAGCGACGGTCGAGGGTTAGGGCTCGCCGATCGCAGACCGGAACTCGGGAACCCCCGGCACGTCGACGTCCGAATACCGGAAGAGCGCGCCCGCGCCCTCGCCTTCCTCCTCGCGGGTCGCGTCCGGCCCGCCCAGGGCCGTCGTCAGGTAGAGTTCGTCGTACTCCTCGCCGCCGAAGGTGAGACTCGAGACCTTCCGGGCGGGCACCTCGATTTCGGCGACGACCTCTCCTTCGGGGTCGTAGCGGACGGCCCGGCCGCCGTCCCAGCGAGCCGACCAGACGTACCCCTCCTCGTCGACGGTCATCCCGTCGGGGATACCGTCGCCCTCGGGGGTCTCGACGAACGTCCGTCGGTCAGATATCTCGCCGGAGTCCTGGTCGTAGTCAAAGGCGTAGATCCGGTGGACCTCGGACTCGGTGAAGTAGAAGGTCTCGAGGTCGCGGCTGAAGCCCATCCCGTTGGCGATGTCGACGTCGGGAACGACGACCTCCCAGCTCCCGTCGGTTTCGAGGCGATAGAGGTCGCCCAGCTCCTCGCCGGGCATCGTCCCACAGAAGACTCTCCCCTCGGGGTCGGCGATCACGTCGTTGAACCGGGTGTCGGCGTCGATGCGGGCGAGTTCCTCGCTCTCGCCGCCCTCGGCGGGGTCCCACCGGCTCACCCGTCCGTCGTCGGTAAACAGACAGAGCGCGCCGTCGGTCTGGATCGTGTACCCCCCGAGCGGGCTCCCGTCGGGGGTTTGGTACACCCGCTCGTGGTCGCCCGTGGTGGGTTCGTACCGGTAGAGGTGGCCCGGCGGGATGTCGACCCAGTACACCCGCTCCTCGTCGGGGTGCCACAGCGGTCCCTCGCCCGTCTCGGCGTGCGTGTCCGCGATCCGTTCGGCCATACCCGGGCGTTCCCGATGATCGTACATGAAGCTATGGTCCCTCGCCGGCGGTTCCCGCCTGCTACTCCCGGGGCGCTTCCTCCGCGGTGAACGCCTCGAGGACGGTGTCGCCGCTCCGCGAGAGGACGGTCACGATGTCGTCCGACCGGATCGTGGTCGTCCCGTGGGGCGTCACCACCCGATCGCCCCGTTCGATGGCGATCACCAGCGAGTCCTCGGCGAGGAGGTCGTCCTCGACTGCCTCCTCCAAGGTGTGATCGACGATGGGGGCGTCGGGCTCGACGGTGACGTCGACGACGTTCGCCCCGCCGGCGAGGCTGATGACGTCGGTCGCCTGTGAGGTCGTGATCTCCTCGTCGGGCCCGAAGGACGTGTACGGGCTGTGGGTTTCGGACTCCACGAGCGTCTCGTCTTCGATCTCGATCCCCAGCCGCGAGAGCGCCCGGGTGATCCGCCTGAGCTGTTCCGTGTCCTCGCCGACGGCCATGACGTGGAGGTTCCGGCGGCCGGTCATCAGCTGTCGGACGTTGATGACGCCGGGGACGACGCTCGCTTCCCTGGCGAGGGCGGTTCGCTCCGAGACCGGCGCGTTGCAGACGTACAGCGTCGTCAGATGGCCCTCGGCCCGCTCGAAGTCGATCTCGGCGGTGTACGTCCGGATGATCTCGTGCTCTTCGAGCTGGGCGATCCGGTTGCGGATCGTTCCCGGCGAGACGTTGACCGCGTCGGCGATCGTCGGCGCGGACGTGTTTCGGGCGTCATCCATCAGTTCGTAGATGATGCGCCGGTCGATCTCGTCGAGCCGATAGTCCATGTGGCCCCTCTCGTCGGACGGGACTTCATAACGAGGGTTCGGGAATTGCGCAATCAGCAATCAAGATTAGGGATATTACTGATTCAGTAATCCTACCGGAGTGGTTATATGTGTGGTGTCCGATGGCCAGGACATGAGCCAGGACGGGAGCGACGAGGAACTCGCGAAGGACCTCGGGCTCGTCTCCGCGATGACGATCGGGATTGGGACGATGATCGGTGCCGGGATCTTCGTCCTCCCCGGCGTCGCCGCCAATGCTGCGGGCCCGGTCGTCGTCGTCTCGTTCGTCGTCGGCGGGCTGATCGCGATGGTCAACGCCCTCTCGGTTTCGGAACTCGGGACCGCGATGCCGAAAGCCGGCGGCGGTTACTACTACATCAACAAGTCCCTGGGGCCGCTGTTCGGCTCGATCGCCGGCATGGGCGACTGGATGGGCCTCGCCTTTGCTTCGGCGTTCTACTGTATCGGCTTCGGCCAGTACCTCGCCGTCTTCGTTCCCCTCCCCGAGGTTGCTTTCCTCAATCCCATCCAGCTGGGGGCGCTCCTCGCGGGCGGGATCTTCGTCGGGATCAACTATATCGGTGCCAAGGAGACCGGCGGGATCCAGACGGTCATCGTGTTCGTACTGCTCGCGATCCTCAGCGCGTTCGCCGTCGCCGGCTTCGCCTCGTTCGACTACCCGACGCTCGCAGGGGAGGATGGACTCGCGCCGTTTGGTACTAGTGCGATCCTACCGGCGACCGCCCTCGTCTTCGTCTCCTTCCTGGGCTACGCCAAGATCGCGACCGTTGCCGAGGAACTGAAGAATCCGGGACGGAACCTCCCCATTGCGATCATCGGGAGCGTCGCCATCGTCACCGTCATCTACGCCGTCCTCGTGACGACGATGCTCGGGGTCGTCTCCTGGCCCGACCTGAGCCAGGACGCCCCGGTCGCCCAGGCCGCCGAGGTCGCGTTCCCGGTCTCGATCGGTCCCATCGAGGGCGTCGCCGCGGCCGCCGCGGCGGTGATGACCGTCGGCGCCCTGTTGGCGACGGCATCGTCTGCCAACGCCTCGATCCTCGCGTCGGCCCGGATCAACTTCGCGATGGGCCGGGATCGGATCGTCACCGACTGGCTGAACGAGATCCACCCGAGCTTCGCGACGCCCTACCGGTCGATCCTCGTCACCGGCGGGCTGATCGTCGCGTTCATCGCCCTGCTGGGCCGGGACATCGAGATTCTCGCGAAGGCCGCGAGCGTCCTCCACCTGATCGTCTACGCGCTGATGAACGTCGCGCTGATCGTCTTCCGCGAGGCCGACGTCCCCGAGTACGACCCCGATTTCCGGGTCCCGCTCTATCCGCTGACGCCGATCCTCGGGGCGGTCCTCTCGCTGGGACTCGTCGCGTTCATGGAGGCCCAGGAGATCGCGCTGTCGGTCGGGTTCGTCGCCGCCGCGGTCGTCTGGTACTTCGCGTACGCGCGCCGGAACACGACCCAACGGGGCGTCCTCTCGGACTACATCCGTCACCGCGAGGAGGAGCTTCCCGATCGGGTCGTCGACGCCGCCGACGCGGTCGCCCCCGACGGGGCGGAGGGGCCGACGATCATGGTCGCGGTGTCGAACCCGCGGACCGAGAGCGCGCTCATCACGCTCGCGAGTGCCCTCGCCGCCCACGAGGGCGGGCGGGTCCTCGCGACCCACATCGTCTCGGTCCCCGACCAGACCTCACTCGAGGCCGCCGCTGACAACCGGGCGGACCTCGACGCGGCCTCAGAGGGCCTGCTCCAGGCCGCACGAGAGGACGCGGCGCCGTTCGACGTCCCGATCGAGACGCGGACGATCCTCTCGCACCGTGGGTTAGAGGAGGTCTACGATGCGGCGCGAACGAACGACGCCGACATGGTCGTGATGGGCTACGGCGGCGCCCGCTTTACGGGCGGGCGTGCCGAGGGCGCCATCGACGAACTGACTCACGACCTGCCGTGTGACTTCCTCGTGCTGGACGGGGCGGACCTCGATCCCGAGCGGGTTCTGGTCCCCACTGCAGGGGGAGGATCGTCGGACCTCTCCGCGGAGGTCGCCCTCGCACTCCGGGAGACCGCCGGCGTCGAGGTGTCGCTGTTGTACGTCGCGGGCGAGGGCGAGGAAGGGGCGGGCCGGGAGTTCCTCGGCGAGTGGGCTGACGACCACGGGCTGGCCGACGCCGACCTGCGCGTCGAGACGGGCGATCCCGAGGCGACGATCGAGCGCCTCGGTGCCGACTACGACCTGGTCGTCCTCGGCGCGACCGAGCAGGGGCTCCTGGCGCGGATCGTCGAGGGATCGCTCGTCTTCGACGTTCTCGAGACCCTGGAGACGCCGGTGTTGCTGACCGAGCGACCATCGTCGCGGTCGCTCCGGGCCCGGCTCTTCGGACGGCGCTGACGCGGATTACTTCTCGGGCCCCGATCGGGGCAGGGCGACGACGGGTCGGTCGGCCTCTGTGACGAGCTTGGTCGACAGGTCGCCCGAGAGAAACTGTACGAGCCGGTTCCCGCCGCGGGACCGGTAGACGATGGCGCTGGCCTCGACCTCCTCTGCGGCCTCGAAAACGGCGTCGACGACGTCCCGGTCGTAGGCGGTACGATCGTCGGCCTCGGGGAACACGCGCCGGACGGCGACGAAGGCGTCCTCGGCGACCTCCTCGGACTGCTCGACGGGCGTCTTGTCGGGTACGCCCCCGCCTTTCTCGACGACGTGGAGGGCCGTCACCCGGTCGGGATCGTATGGCTCGAGCGCCATCGCGGTCCTCTTGGCGTCCTCCTCGTCGGCGATCGGGACGAGCACGTTTGCGAGGAGCTCGCGGCGGTGCGGATCGCGTTCGCTGGTCATACCGACACGAGGGGAACCGATCCCATAACTGTTCGGTGGCTCACGGCTTCTCCGTCAACCGTCGAATCGTCTCGAAACCGGCGCCTACCCCCGGGGTAGGCCGGTCCGAACCCGACCCCGGGAGAGCCGGCAACCGGATACGCGAGCCATACTAATCGGGCGGGAAGGGGACCGGACAGTCGATGGACGACTCGCTGGACGGACGGACGATCCTGGTCACCGGCGGCCTCGGCTTCGTCGGGAGCCACCTCGTCGACGCGCTCGTCTCCGACGCCGAACTCCGGATTCTCGACGACTGCTCGACGGGCCGGCGGTCGCGCTGTCCCGCCGAGGCGACGCTGATCGAGGGCGACCTCCGGGAGCCCGGCGTCCTCGAGCGGGCGACCCGCGGCGTCGACGTGATCTTCCACCAGGCCGCCGTCGTCAGCGTCGAGGAGAGCGTCGCCGACCCCATAGGGACGAACCGGACGAACCTCGAGGCGAGCCTGCGGTTGTTGGAACGGGCCCGCCGGGAGGACGCCCGGGTCGTGGTCGCCTCCAGCGCCGCGATCTACGGCGACCCCGAGACGGTTCCGATCACCGAAGACCAGCCCACCGAACCGACCTCGCCCTACGGCCTCCAGAAGCGCGCCGTCGACGGCTACGCCCGCCTCTACGCCGACCTCTACGGCCTGGAGACCGTCGCCCTGCGCTACTTCAATATTTACGGTCCTCGCCAGCGAGGCCCCTACAGCGGCGTCGTCTCGGCGTTCCTCGAGCGGGCCGAGGCGGGCGATCCCATCGAGATCGAGGGCGACGGCGAGCAGACTCGCGACTTCGTCCACGTCTCCGACGTCGTCCGGGCGAACCTGCTCGCGGCGACCACGGACCGCACGGGGGAGGCGTTCAACGTCGGCACCGGCCGCCGACACACGATCCGGCGCCTCGCGGAGGTCGTCCGGGAGGCGACGGACTCCCCGGCCGGGATCGTCCACCGCGAGCCCCGCGCAGGCGACATCCGACACAGCGTCGCGGACGTCTCGAAGGCCTGCCGGGAGCTCGGGTTCGAGCCGACGGTCGGGCTCGAGGCGGGGATCCGGGCCCTGGCCCAAGAGCGCCCGGCTCTCGGGGCGACGACCGGCGACGGCTCGACCGGGTAACGGTTCCTCGGGGGAAGACCCGCGCTGGCGACCGAAAACCGTGGTGCGGTTTCGGGACGGGAGCACGTCCCCCAAGCGGACCCTCACTGCGATCGCGGCCCCGTACGATCGGCCACACCTCGTTCGCGGTTCTCGCCCGAGGTGGCGAGAATCAGCACATAGTTACGGCCGGCAGTATCAGTTTCTCGCGAGATACGGATGTTCCAATAACAGCTCCTATCTTATAAAAAACACTTTGTTCGGTGGCGTCGTCCGTCGGTCCCTGTGAGAGCGAGCACGAGAGGAGGGACGGAGGGGTCTCGGGGACCGATCACGAGCCCGGTCGTCGCGGCGACGATCGCGGTGCTCGTCGCGAGCGCGGCCTATCCGGTCGGCGCCGGCGCGGTCGATGCCGGGGTCGTCGAGTCCGACGGGGAGGCGGCGGTTTCGTCGATCGATACGTCCGAGGCGATCGGCGAGGACCGCCCCCACGTCGCCGCGTTCGCCGGAATCGTCGCGCTCGCCGTCCTCGGGGGGAGCCTGATCGTCAGGAACCGCCTCGCCGGAGGAGGGGCGACGGCGCCAAGAGAGGAGGTCGTCACCGACCGCGAGCGGGTCCGCCGGCTGCTCGTCGACCACGGCGGCCGGATGCGCCAGAGCGAGATCGTCGACTCCGTCGAGTGGTCGAAAGCGAAGGTGAGCCGGCTGCTCGCCGACCTGGAGGCCGACGGGGAGATCACGAAGCTCCGGCTCGGCCGCGAGAACCTGATCTGTCTGCCGGGCCACGAACCCCGAGCCTCCCGGCCACCCCACACTCCCGACCCCTAAGCGAGCAGGCGATAGAGGCTGCTCGCGCCGACGACGAGGAGCGCGAGGATCGCCACGAGTACGGGATCGACCGAGCCGACCACGGGGACGTCGAAGCCGGTGACGGCGATGACCGCGAGGGCAAGGACACAGGTCACGAGATGAACGACGAGGGCCGTCGCGCGATCGCCCCGGTCGCCGTCGACGTAGCCCAGGACGTCCTCGAATCGGGGGCCTCGATCGACGGTCTTCTCGTCGGGGTCGTAGACGACGATGGCGTCCTCCTCTAGCTGCGGGAGGTGGGTCTGCTGGAGGGAGACGTAGACGCTCTTGTAGAGGTTGTTCGGGACCGGCGTCCCGGTGGCTTCGGTCTCGGCGATCCGGGTCGCCACCTCCGAGACGTCGATCCGGCCCTCGCTCTCGGTCAGATACCGGATGATCGCCCGCCGCCTGTCGTTGCCCAGGAGATGAAAGATCTCGCTCTCCTCGAGCGTGCCCGAGTCTCCGGTCTGGACGGACATGGATCAGCGAACGGCCGGCGACGTCTCCGCTCTGTCGAGGCTCTGGTTCGTCATGAGCTGTGGGTGGCACCGGTTGGTGCTAGGCGCGACATGCCCCGTGATATCTCACGCGGTCGTATAAACCATCGGGTCGGTACGAAAACGGTAGCGGGGTCGGTCAACGGTTCGTCGGTGACTACTCGACGAATCCGCGGACGAGTCGTAGTGGGACGGGGAGACGGACGGTCCCTCGTCCGACCGTCGATACGCGGCTCGAGACTCTCGACGGACGCAGGTGGCGGACCGCCACGGGGGTACCGCCGCCGGCAGTATCAGTCGCCCGGAAGGTGGTCGCCGGACTGCATCTCCCGGTAGGTGGTACAGGCGGGACAGCCGTGGACGACGTCGCCGTTGTCGCCGAAGACGCGGGCGAACTGCTGGGTGACGTGGGCGTCGCAGTTTCGACAGCGGGTTCCCGCCGTCGACGATTCCGTCGGCATCCAGGGCGTTCGAGTGGACATCGTGTGATCTCGGTCGTATCAGGCTCTGGGACGCGAATAAAAGCGATCGACCGTTCAGTATCTGAGGTGGTATTAGGAGCGGTAAACACCACCTTGGTCGGCGCGAGACGGGTCGTGGCGGACGATTTCGCGTCCTGCACGAGACGATCGGTCGACACGACTTCAGCCGCCTTGGCCAGTATTCGATCGGAAACGCGGTATTGTGGCGGGCGGACGGGCGCGAAATTCCGGGTTTCTATCCACTAACGAGGTGTTTCCGGTCGGTACGGTACTATTTCCCGAAATAAGGAACATCGTTATAAAGTACCACAACGGCATACCGTGTTCCACCCGGGCCGGGGTCGACAGGGCGGCCGACCCCGACCGACCGAACGATAATCATGTCTGGAAAAGTCAATGACGCGGGGGCGACCACGGTACCGGAGCCGACGAGACAACTCGACGTGCTGGGCGACGACTGCGCCCGGACGATCCTCGTCGCGACGAGCGAGGGGCCACACACCGCAAAGGAACTCGCCGACCGGACGAACTGTTCGTCGGCGACGGTCTACCGGCGTCTCAACGACCTCCTCGAGAGCGACCTCGTCGAGGAGTGTATCCGGTTCGCGGACGACGGCTCGCATACGACCGCCTACGAGGCGACCGTCGACCGGGTGCACGTAGAGATCGGTGGTGGTGGGATCGACGTCGGCGTGGTCCGGTCGGGCGGGCCATCGAATCCGGGCGAACTGGAATGAGCGGTCGGGAACGTCGATCCCCTCGGGAGACGGCGGGCGGAAAATCGTGCTTATCGTCGCACCCGCAGCCAGTAACGAACGACGACCGTCTGTACGCGGCGGATAACAAATATCCGATCAGTCGAACGGTCCGTGTGAGTGAACAATGCACGACCTGACCGGGTTCCAGCGAGACCTACTGTACGTGATCGCGGGCGCGGACCAACCCTCCGGCCAGTCGGTCAAAGACGAGGTCGAGACCTACTACGAGAGCGAGATCAACCACGGTCGGCTCTATCCGAACCTCGACACGCTCGTCAACAAGGAGTTAGTCGAGAAGGGCCAGCTCGATCGCCGGACGAACTACTACGCGATCACCGACGACGGGGTAGAACGGATCGAGCAACGCCGCGAGTGGGAGTCCCAGTACGTCGATTTGTAGGGGTAACCCGGCCATAACAAAACCGATATCGAGCGACGGGCCCAGGTAACCATGCCAGCCAGGAGCCGCCCTCACGCGCGTCGTAATCGATCCCGAACGCCGGCGGTGGCCGGATGAGCTTTCCGGTCCGGTCGGGAACCAGGTTCGGGGCCGGATGGTATCCGGGCGACCTCGCGGCCTGTACGGTCGGTGGGCTCGCCGCCGGCTACCTCGTGACCGTCCTGCCGGCGGGGAGCACTCTCCGGCTCGCGGTTGCGCTCCCGCTCGTGTTCTTCCTGCCCGGCTACGCGCTGACGGCGGCGCTGTTCCCGGCATCGGCACGCGCGGGCCGGGGCTGGAACCCCGTGGGTGCCTCCGAGGGAGAGACAGACCGCTCCCGGCCCGGCGGGATCGACACGGCCGAACGCCTCGCGTGTGCGCTCGCGCTTTCGATCGCGACCGTCCCGACGGCGGTGATCGCCCTCGCGCCGACGGTCGGGCTGACGACCGGAACGGTCGCGGCCGCCCTCGCGGGCGTGACGGCGGTCGTCGCACAGGTGGGCGTCCTCCGGCGCCTGCGGGTGCCCGAGGGGGAGCGTTACACGGTCTCGGCTCGGAACGCCTTCCGGCGGCTGCGGGGCGAGCAGGGCGCCGTCGCGACCGCGTCGGCGCTCGTGCTCGTCGCTGGGGTCGTCGCCGCCGCTCTGGCACTGGGTTCCGGGCTGGTCGCCCCACAGCCGACGCCCGGATTCACCGAACTCGGACTGTACACCGAGGAGGAAGACGGCGACCTCGTCGCCGACGGCTTCCCCGACGCTATCGAGCCCGGCGAGTCCGTCCCGTTCGTCGTCGCCGTCGAGAACCACGAGCGTGAGGCGGCCAACTATACGGTCGTCGTCGAGGAGCAACGCATCGCTGACGGGGGCGTCGCGGATCGAACCCGGCTGGATGAGGCGTCGTTCGCCGTCGAGGACGGGGACAGCGAGCGGACGGAGTGGACGGTCACGCCGACCGCGGAGGAGGGGACGGTCCGGATCGCGGTCCTGCTATACGAGGGCGAATCTCCCGCTTCCGACGCGGAGCCCGCGGAGGACGTCCACTTCTGGCTCGAGATCGCCGACGGCGGGGACGAAACCGACGCCGACGACACGGACGAGACGGTGGAGGCCGAGGACGGAACGAACGGGGCCGGAAACGAGTCGAACGACTCCGGGACGAGCGGGGGCGACGACGTCGGGACCGACGACGGGGACGACGCGAGCGCCGACGGAGAAAGCGGCAACGACACCGAGGACGTCCTCGAGGAGATCTTCGGCAACGGGTCGGACGACGTGGGAGACGGCGGCGAGTGATCTCGAGGACGCGACCGAACCTGGAGCTTCGACGGATGACCGGTGCTCTTCTCCGAATCGGTGGGCGAGGAGTGATCGGCGGACGGCGAACCGAACGGGAGCGGCCGCTCCGTATGGGTTGCGCCAGTCGACAAATCAGTCAGTTCGTTCGGTCGGCCAGGCCGTGAGTTCCGCCCGTTTGTTCCGATGGTCACGGCCCGTCCGCCGAACCGCGAGAGCGCCGGGAGGAAACCGATGGAGAGCCGTCGCAAGTCCCAACGAGCCCGTCCTCCGGCCGGCGTGATCGGAGAGCTATCCGCGGCCGACGGGACCCGATGGTCCGGCGGACCGTTCGGAGGCGTGGTGTACGAGCGCGAGCGCGAAGATTCCGACCGCGAGCGCGAGCGCGACGATCGGGGCGTCCGTCGGAGAGAGCGGGCCGACCGAGAGGGTCGCGGCGACGAACCCGACCACTCCGACGGCGGCGAGGGAGGCGTAGAGGGCGTGCCAGCGGCCGAACGGCTCGCCCCGGTCCAGGTAGGGGTCGAACGTCCCGCTTCCTTCCCGGAGCTCGACCCGTCGGTCGTCGGGATCCCAGTCGACGATGCCGTGCTCTGCGAGCATCGGGAGGTGGGTCTGGTAGAGCGAGATGTAGACACGCCGGCGCTGCGGACGGGTCAACTCGTTGGGGCCGACGTCGTTCTCCCGGAGGGCGACCCGTTCGACCAGCTCGTCGAGATCGCAGGCGCCGCCACAGTCCTCGAGATACCGGACCGCCCAGCGCCGGCGGGCATTGCTGAAGACGTCGAACAGCTCCGCCTGCGTGAGTTCCGCCGTGGCCGCCGTCATCGGATCCCCCGATCTGAGGGCGTCGCAGTCGTCGCCGGTTCGGTAGCGGTGAGATGGCTCACGTGGGCCGATCCCACGGGCCGGGCCTTTACTATCGATCCGCTACCCGCCACGAAAGGACGGAATACCCGTCGGAACGGCTGAAAGAGGGGTATGGCGATGAATTACGCGGTCCCGTCGCGGGCCTGCGGCGGTCGGGAGGGGGAGGGCAACGCGGGCCGATCCGGCGGCGGCCTGTAGCTCCGGGCTACCCCGGCGCAGGTCGGGGATAACAAAGCCACGGTAACGTCTGTCTCCCGATGACCGCCCCCATCCCATGACCGAACCACACACGGAGCTTCGAAGCCTCGCCCCGCGAGGTGAGCCGAGATGAGCGCCGACCGGAGCCACGTCGATTGCGGCGCGGGTTCCCGCATCGATCCCTCCGCCGACGTGGGGTACGCCGCCCACGTCGAGGGGAGCGAGAGCCCGCCCCCGACGCGGATCGGGGACGGCGCGCGGATCCGCGCCGGAACGATCGTCTACGCCGGCGTCGAGATCGGCGACGGCTTTGCGACCGGCCACGACGCCCTCGTCCGCGAGGAGACGACCGTCGGCGACGACGTCCTCGTCGGAACGAAGACGGTCGTCGACGGCGCGACCGAGATCGGCGACCACGTCAGCCTCCAGACGGGGGTCTACGTCCCCCGGGAGACGGAGATCGGATCGAACGTCTTCGTCGGTCCCGGCGCCGTCCTCACGAACGACCCCTACCCGATCCGGGCCGACGACGGCCTCCGCGGGCCCACGATCGCAGAAGGCGCATCCGTCGGCGCGAACGCGACGGTCCTCCCCGGCGTCCGGATCGGCGAGAACGCCTTCGTCGCCGCCGGCGCCGTCGTCTGCGAGGACGTCCCTCCCGACACGCTCGCCGTCGGCGCGCCCGCACGCGAGCGGGAGCTTCCCGACCGGCTGGCGGGACCGAACCAACTCGCATGAGCCGAGTCCCCATCGCCGACCCCGACCTCGGGGCGGCGGCCGTCGATCGCGTGAGCGGCGTCGTCCAGAGCGGCCACCTCGCCGACGGGCCGGAGGTCCGGTCGTTCGAATCCGCGTTCGCCGACTACTGTGGGACGGCCCACGGGGTCGGAACCTCGAACGGGACGACCGCGCTCGTCGCCGCCCTCCACGCACTCGGAGTCGGCGAGGACGATTGCGTCGTCACGCCCTCCTTTTCGTTTATCGCGAGCGCCAACGCCGTCCGGCTGGCGGGTGCGACCCCCGTCTTCGCCGACGTCGATCCCGCGACCTACACGCTCGATCCGGCGTCGGTCCGGGCGGTCGTCGAGGCCCGCGAGGACATCGTCGGGTTGCTCCCGGTCCACCTCTACGGGCTCCCCGCGCCGATGGCAGAGCTGGGAGAGATCGCCGACGACCACGACCTGTTCGTCGTCGAGGACGCCTGCCAGGCCCACGGCGCCGCGATCGACGGCGACCGGGTCGGGAGCCTCGGCGACGCCGCCTGCTTCTCCTTCTACCCGACGAAGAACATGACCACGGGCGAGGGAGGAATGATCACCACCGATCGCGGAGAGGTCGCAGAGCGTGCGGCCTCCTACGTCAACCACGGCCGCTCGCCCGACGCCGGCTACGACCACGCTCGCCTGGGCCACAACCACCGGATGACGAGCCTCGCGGCCGCCATCGGGCTCGCCCAACTCGAACGGCTGCCCGCGTTCAACGAGGCAAGGCGGGAGAACGCCGCCTGGTACGACGACCGACTGGCCGAGTTCCCGGTCGAGACACCGTCGGTTCCCGAGGGCTACCGCCATGTCTACCACCAGTACACGGTCGCCTGCGAGGACCGCGACGCGCTGGCCGAGAGCCTCGAGGAGGCCGGCGTCGGCTGTGGCGTCTACTACCCGACGCCGATCCACCGCCAGCCCGCCTACGAGGACGTCGCGGCCGCCGACGTCTCCCTTCCCGCCACGGACCGCGCCGCCGACCGGGTGCTCTCCGTCCCCGTCCATCCCGGTCTCTCGGAGGCGGACCGCCGTACCGTCCGCGAAGCCCTTTCGACCCACTACTCATGACTGCCACCGAATCGACAACGATCGAACCGTCACCCCTCCGCGTCGGCGTCGTCGGCGTCGGCGCGATGGGCGCAAACCACGCCCGGATCTACAGCGAGATCCGGGAAGCCGACCTCGTCGGCGTCGCCGACCTCGACAGCGCGGCCGCAGAACGTGTCGCCGGCGAGTACGGCACCGAGGCGATCCCCGCCGACGTGCTGGCCCGCCAGTGTGACGCCGTCACCGTCGCCGTCCCGACGCCGGCCCACGAGACGGTCGTCCGGGACTGCCTCGACGCCGGCGCCCACGTTCTGGTCGAGAAGCCGATCGCCGAGGACCCCGCCCAGGCGAGGGCGTTGGCCGACCGGGCCCGCGAGGCCGGCCTGGTGCTCCAGGTCGGCCACATCGAGCGGTTCAACCCGGCGGTCCAGGCCCTCAAGGGAATCGTCGAGAACCTCGACGTGATCGCGGTCGAGGCCGAACGCCTGGGGCCGCCGGTCGACCGGGCGGGCGCCGATTCGGTCACCGCCGACCTGATGATCCACGACATCGACGTCGTCAACTCCCTCCTCGGGGGAGAGCCCGACTCGATCGCCGCGACGGGAACCGACGACGGCCAGTACGCGACCGCGACGATGGAGTACCCCGGCGGCGTCGTCGCCTCGCTGACCGCGAGCCGGATCACCAGGAAGAAAGTCCGCCGGCTCGTGATCACCGCCGCCGAGTGTCTCGTCGAGGTCGACTACGTCGACCAGTCGGTGCTGATCCACCGCGAGTCGTTCCCCGAGTACGTCACCGTCGACGGAACCAACCGCTACCGCCACGAGAGCGTCATCGAACGCCCCCGGATCGCCAACCGCGAACCGCTCCGGGTCGAACTCGAGTCGTTCCTCGCGGCCGCGTCGTCGGGACTCGTTCCCGAGGTCACCGCCGAGGACGGCATTCGGGCCCTGGAGACGGTCCGGCGGATCGACCGGCTGATCGGCGAGAGCGAGGGGATCGAGGTGCGGGCCGGATGAGCCGGGGTCCCTACGGCGCGAGCGAGGAGCGCCTCCGTGAGGGGTTCCACGCGGGCGAGTACCCGATCGCAGTGTACGGCCTCGGCAAGATGGGGCTGCCGCTCGCGGCCGTCTTCGCCGAAGCGACCGGCGCCGTCACCGGCGTCGACGTCGATCCTTCCGTGGTCGAGACCGTCGCTACCGGCGACTGCCACGTCACGGCCGAACCCGGACTCGCCGACCTCGTCGCCGGGCAGGTCGAGGGCGGCCGGTTGACGGCGACCACCGACGGGGAGCGGGCGGCCCGGGAGGCGACCGTCCACGTCGTCATCGTCCCGACGCTCGTCTCCGGGGGCGAACCCGACCTCTCGACGGTCGAGGCCGTCCTCGACGTCGTCGCGGCCGGCCTCTCGCCGGGCGACCTCGTGATCGCCGAATCGACGCTTCCGCCCGGGACCTGCCGGGACGCCATCGTTCCTCACCTGGCCGCCGGAAGCGGTCTCGAACCCGCGGAGTTCGGCGTCGCGGCCTGCCCCGAGCGGACGGCCTCGGGGACCGCCCTCCGGGACATCCGGGGTGCGTACCCGAAGGTCGTCGGCGGGGTAGACGAGGTGAGCGCACGGGCCGCGAGCGCCCTCTACCGGGAGGTCAGCAATAACGAGATCCACGTCGTGGGCGACGCGGCGACCGCCGAGGCCGTCAAGGTCTTCGAGGGCGTCTACCGGGACGCCAACATCGCGCTCGCGAACGAACTCGGCCTCCTGGGCGACGAACTCGGGATCTCCGCCCGCGAGGCGATCGCGGCCGCGAACGCGATCCCGATGTGTGACCTCCACGATCCGGGTCCCGGCGTCGGCGGCCACTGCATCCCCAACTACCCCTACTTCCTGCTCGCGGGCAGCGAGACGCCCCTCGAGGTGATCCGCACGGCCAGAACGCGAAACGAGACGATGCCGGCGGCGACCGCCGACGCCTTCGCCGACGAACTCGCGGCCGCCGGCGAGGAGGTGGCGGGTGCGTCGGTGCTCGTCCTCGGACTCACGTATCGCCCAGGGGTCGCCGAGACCCGCAGATCGCCCGCGCTGGGCGTCATCGACCGACTGGAGGAACTGGGTGCCGACGTCGCCGCCTGCGACCCGCTGGTCGATCCGGGGGAGTTCGGCGTCCGCCCGGTCGCGGTCGGCGAGATCCCCGACCAAGAGTTCGACGGCGCGATCCTCGTGACGCCCCAGACGGAATTCGAGACGATCGAGTGGAAACGCATCGACCCGATGGTCGTCGTAGACGGCCGGGACGCCCTCGATCTCACGGGGACCGACCACCGGTGTCGGACGCTCGCGGGGTCGGTCGGCGACCGGCCGCGGGTCGTCTCCCGCGCCGAACGCGAAGCACCCGACTACCTTCCCGATCAGTGATGGAGGTTCTCACGCTCACTACGAACGAGAACGCGCCGTTCATGATCCAGCAGCAGGCCGCCCTCGAGGAACGCGGCGTCTCCTTTAGCACCCTCTCCGTCGGCGGCGAGATCGGAAACGGAACCTCGAGGTCGCCCGCGGACTACCTCCGATTCTTTCCGCGAGTCCGGCGGGAGGCGAGAGAGGGCTACGACCTGATCCACGCCCACTACGGGCTGACGGCGCCGATGGCCCTCGCCGGGCGGGAGGTTCCAGTCGTCCTCTCGCTGTGGGGCTCGGACGTCCACGGCCCCGTCGCCCCGGTGAGCCGGGCCTGTGTGCCCTTCTGTGCGGCGGTCGTCGTCATGTCCCCCGAGATGCGCCGGGCGATCGGCACGGGCGAGGTGATCCCCGATGGGGTCGATCTCGCCCTGTTCCGGCCACGGGATCGGAACGAGGCCCGCGAGCGCGTCGGCTGGAACGGCGAGGGGTACGACGTCCTCTTTCCCTACCACCCCAGCCGCGAGGTCAAGGACTACCCGCGGGCAAAGCGGATCGCGGGCGTCGCCGACGCCCTCCTCGACCGCCCGGTTCGCCTCCGGACGGTTTCGGGCGTGGACCACGACCGGATTCCCGACTACATGAACGCCGCCGACGCGCTCCTGCTGACCTCCCACAGCGAGGGGTCGCCGAACTCCGTCAAGGAGGCCATGGCCTGCAATCTTCCCGTGGTCACTACCGACGTCGGCGACGTCCGCGAGCGCCTCCGGGGGGTCTCTCCCTCCGTGGTCGCTCGAACCGACGACGAACTGATCGACGGGCTGATCGGGGTTCTGGAACGCAGCGAGCGATCGAACGGACGGGAGGCCGCTCGAACGGTGAGCATCGAGGCGACCGCCGACGCGATGCACTCGGTCTACGAGCGGGTCTGCGGGGCCGATGCGGTCGGCGACGGCGAGCGGTCCGTCGATCCCGCCGTCCGACCGGACGCGCGGTGACGCCTCCCATCGGCACGGTCACCGCATCGGGACGAGACGGGGTGGTGTCGTCTGCAGAAGGGTGTGAGTATATATCGCTTCTGGCCGATCATATAAATATTTTTGACCGGTTGGCGGGATCGACAGTCATGGCCAACAGCAATGGCGGCGACCGGCTCGACCGACGTGGCTTCCTCGCGGGCGTCGGGGCCGCGGTCGGCTCGCTCGCGCTCCCGGCGACCGTCTTCGGGTCCGAGGCCGCGAGCGCGGCGGAGGGGGTCGAACTCGACCGGCTCACGTTCTACTCGTCGGCGAGCCAGATCGCCGCCGACGGCGAGAGCGAGCTGGGAGACGAGGATCACGTCGTCGTGTGGGCCGAGCCGACGGCATACAACTTCGAGACGACCGCCGACGGTCCCGAGACCGTGGTGTACGACGAGAACCCGATCCCGCTCGTCTCGGAGGACGGCGGCGTCGTCGGGATCGGCACCGCCGACTTCGTCAGCGACTCCAACGGCGGCTTCGACGCCGACAACGAGCAGTTCATGCTCAACCTCTTCGACGCGAGGATGGGCGGCGAGGGCACGGTCGTCTGGGACGAGGGCCACGACCAGTTCTACGAACTCGGCCTCGACTACTACGACTCCTTCCGTCAGTACGCCGGCGACTCCGGCTACGACCTGCGGGCGACGACGGACCTCCTGGGAAGCGGATCGCTCACCCTCCCCTCGACGGCGAGCCAGGTGGCCCCCGACGGCGGGGCCCTGACCGACCCCGAGCGCGTGATGGTATGGGCCGAGGACACCGCCGAGAACGTGGACAACGCGGGCGACGAAGCCGCACACCTCTACGGAGAGGACGAGGAGATCCCGCTGATCTCGCGCGAGGGGGACGTCGTCGGCTTCGGCACGCCCGAACTGATCGCGGACGACGACTTCGGCGACGCAAACAAGGAGTTCGCGCTCGCTCTCCTGGAGGACACGATCGGCGCTTCGGGAACCGTCGTCTGGGACGACGCCCACGACACCTTCTACGACTCCTCGAACTTCGGCGCGTTCGCCGACGCGGTCGAGAACGAGGGCTACGGGTTCGAGGCGAGCGAGGACCTGCTCGCCGGCTCCGGCGGCAGTGGCGGCGGCAGCACGGAGGGTGGCGTGCTGGCGGCCGACCCCGCTACCCCCGGCGAACCCTCGACGCACACCTGGACGCTCGAGGACCTCGCTTTCGGCGAGTCGGGAGCCGACGGCGACGAGGTCGACACGATCGCCGTCGAGTACGAAAGCGCCTCGCTGGACGGGCTGACCGACGACGACGTCACAGTGACGATGACCCGAACCCTCTCGGGCGGGCCGGACACGACCGAGATCAGCGTCAACCAGGGGAGCTACGGCGGGTCGTCGGCGACGTTCGACCTCTCGGGGAGCTTCCAGAGCGACGTCGCCGGTCCCGTAATCGTCGAGATCGACGGCGTCGAGAACCCCGCCGAAAGCGAGACGGCGACGATCACGCTCAAGGGTGACGCCGATCCAGTAAGCGTCGAGGCCGAACTCGCGGTCGGCGACGGGATATCGGATCTCGAGGGCGCCGACCTGCTCGCGGTCCCGTCGCCAAGCGAGGCCTATACCGACAATGAACTCGCCGCGCTCGATGACCACCTCGCTGGCGGCGGTGCCGTGTTCCTGCTCGATCAGTCCGATTACAACGGGTATGACGAAACCCCGAATCTGAACGCCATCGCCGACCACCTCGATCTCGGCTTCCGCTTCAACGCTGACCAGGTCGAGGACCCCGAGAACAACGCGGGCGCCCCCTACGTCCCGACGACCGCCAACTTCAACGACGGGTTCGACGTCTTCTCTGACCTCGGCGGGATCGGCCTCGCCGACGCCGACGGCCTCGTGGTCGCCTCGCCGACCGAGGCGTTCTCGGGGCCCGAACTCGACGCCCTCTCTTCGTTCGTCGATTCGGGCGGCGCCGTCTTCCTGCTCGACGAGTCGGACTTCGGCGGGGTGGGCAACACGGAGACGGGCTTCGACGAAACCGAAAATCTGAACGGAATCGCCGACGCCCTCGAGCTCGCCTTCCGCTTTAACTCCGATCAGGTCAACAACGGCGACGGCGAGTTCGACATCGAGACGACGAACTTCAACACCGACTTCGACTACTTCGCCGAGCGCGACACCGTCCTCGGGATCGACTTCGATCCCGCGGAGACCTACTACGGACGGATCGTGAGCGTGATCGACGGCGATACGGTGGACGTCGAGTTCGATGGCGAGTACGACTACACCGACAGGGTCCGGACGCTCGGCTTCGACACGCCCGAGACGGGCGGCGGAAACGAGATCGAGGAGTGGTTCGGGATCGAGAGCGAGTCCCATCTCGACGAGTGGGGCGGGAAGGCCGCCTCGTTCTCGCTCGATCGGCTGGCGCCGGATGGAGCCGGAACCGGCGAGTCCATCGAGGGCCGGCGGATCGAACTCAGCTTCGACGAGGTCGAGCCCCTGCGCGGGAACTACGGCCGGCTCCTGGGCTACCTGAGCTACGACCCCGACGACTTCGACGCCGGTCCCGACGGGAACTACACCGCCGAGTACAACCTCGAGATGGTCGAGGAGGGGTACGCCCGGGTCTACTCCTCGGGATTCGCGCGCCACGACGAGTTCGCGGCCACGGAAGAGGCCGCCCTCGCCGACGGCCGCGGGGTCTGGGAGGCGTCCGACTTCGAGGCCGTCCCCGAACACCGCAACGACCCCGTCGAGGAGGTGTACGTCCCGCGGGCCTCGAGCATCACGACGAGTTCGGGTCCCCTTCCGGCCGACCGGTCGCCGGTGCTCGCAGGCGAGAGCGCCGAACAGGACTCCCTCGGCGGCGAGTTCGAGAGCTACGACGACGCCCCGCTCGTGGGCGTCGACGAGGACAGCCGCGTCGGGATGGTCGGCGGGGTTCTCATCGACGAGGCCTACGAGGAGGACGAGGATCTCGGCGTGGACACGAGCGGCTACGGCAACTTCCCCCTGGTAACCAACCTCGCGGCCTCTCTCTCGGAGAACGACGGGGACTTCCTGATCGAGGGCGGCCACGCCCAGTTCGGTGCCGCCGGCTCGATCTCGCTCGAGGACGCCCGGTACTACCTCAGATTCGTCGAGGGCGTCGGGAGCCGCCTGCGCCAGATCAACGACGTCGTGAACACGTTGCCCGAGGAGGACGAACCGACGGCCGTCTTCCTCACCGCGCCGGGGCGGGCGTACACCGACGCCGAACTCGCCGCGCTCGCGGAGTACCGCGACGCGGGCGGCGCGGTCGTCCTCCTGGGAAGCGCCGAGGCGAGCGCCGCCCACCGGGGGAACCTCGAGGCGGTCGCGGCGGGACTGGGCTCGGACCTCCGACTGAACGACGACCGCGTGATCGATCCCGAGTCGAACCTCGCCGACGACCCCGGACTCCCGGTCACGGGCCGCTTCGACGAGCGGTTCGGGCTGTTCCATCCGGTCGGTGAGCCACCCGTCGAGGAGCTGACCGTCCGCTACGGCGAGCACGATCCCGTCTCGGTCGGCTCGGTCACCGGCGACGTCCACGTCAGCGGCTCGGCAGCGGTGCCGGCGATCGAGATCGCCGGCGACGTCGGCGGCGACCTCGTCGTGGACGGTGCCGCCGAGGTCGGAGAGATCTCGGTCGCGGGCGACGTCGCGGGCGAGGTCCGAATCACTGCCGGCTCCCTGGTCGCCGACGTCGCGATCGACGGCTCGGTCGGTGGCCTCGCCCTCCGCGGGAACGCCGCGGTCGAGGGCGGTTTCTCGATCGGATCGGTCGCGGGCGCGATCGGCCTCGCGGGATCGGCGACCGTCGAGGGCGATCTCTCGGTCGCAGGCGACGTGGCCGACGGCGTGGACCTGAGCGGCGCGAGCGCCATCGAGGGGACGCTCTCCGCTGGGGGCGTCGGCGGCGACGTCGTCCTCCGGGGGAGCCCGACGGTCGGCGCCATCGAGATCGAAGAGCTCGAGGGCGAGGTGATCGATCGGAGCAACCCGCAGGTCGGATCGGCGAGCGGGCCGGGTCAGACCGGCCGGCGGGGCCGACCCTGAGTCACTCGAGGTAGGCCACCGCTTCCTCGTCGCCCACCTGGGGGAACTCCCGGTAGTGGGCGCCGACCGCCCGGAACGCGACGGGGAGCTCGAGGGCGACGACCTCGTCGGCTTCGTCCTCGAGGCGCTCGAGGGCGTCGGGCGGCCCGACCGGGACGGCGATCGAGACGGTCGCCGGTCGGGCCGCCCGGAGCCCCCGCAGGGCCGCGATCGCGGTCGCGCCGGTCGC
The DNA here is from genome assembly GCF_020177375.1 of Saliphagus infecundisoli. Lineage (GTDB taxonomy): Archaea > Halobacteriota > Halobacteria > Halobacteriales > Natrialbaceae > Saliphagus > Saliphagus infecundisoli. The sequence goes on from NZ_JAIWHV010000017.1 coordinate 22,668, forward strand.
CACCCCGTCGTCGACGACCAGCAGCCGTTTGCCGGCGACCTCCGGGACCTTTCCCCCCGGACGGTACTGCTCGGCTTTCGTCCGGGCCGCCTCGACCGCGCGGTCGCGTTCGCGCTCGAAATGGGCCTCGGAGACCTCCAGTCGGGCACAGAGGTCGTCGTTTTGCCAGACCCCGCCCTCGCTCGTCGCGGCGCCGATCGCGAGTTCGGGGTTGCCCGGCGCGGCGATCTTCTTGGCGGCGACGACGTCGAGGGGAGCTTCGAGGGCGTCGGCGACCGGCCGGGCGACCGGGAGCCCGCCCCGCGGGATCGCGAGGACGACGTCCGCACGGGTTCCCCGGTCCTCGAGGGCAGCGGCGAGGCGCCGGCCGGCCTCGGTCCTGTTCTCGAACATGGGGGGAGTACGGCGGCCAGCTATTTCGTCCTTGGCGGTGCCCAAGGATTACCTCCGTCGATCCCGTCGGTGGGACCATGAGCGACGCGACGACGGACGAACACGGGGAGATCTCCCACCCCCGATTCGCCCGAATCTACGATCTGGCGCCCGACGAGCGGCTGCTGGAAGCCCACCGCGACTATCTCGTCCGGGATCTCTCCGGACGGCTCCTCGACCTCGGTGCCGGCACTGGATCGCTGTTCTCCCACGTGGCCGAGCAAGCAGCGCGCGGCGAGGGCGCGCTCTCGCTTTCCGCGATCGAACCCGATCCCCACATGCGCCGGCGGGCAGCCGCGCGGGCGTCGGAACTCGACCTCGAGATCGACCTCCGGGACGCCCGCGCCGAGTCGCTTCCCTTCCCCGACGACAGCTTCGACGCGGTGGTCGCGAGCGTCGTCTTCTGTACGATCGGGGAGCCCGAGGCGGCCGTCGGGGAGGTCGCCCGGGTCCTGAAACCCGGCGGCGAGTTCCGCTTTCTCGAACACGTCCACGCCGACGGCCCGACCGGCCGGCTTCAGGATCTCATCAACCCCGTCTGGGCGCGGGCCGCCGGGGGGTGCCAGCTCAACCGCGACACGCTCGAGCTGTTCGTCTCTCGGGACGCGTTCGACGTCGTCGAAATCGAGCGTCTCGACCGCGGGCTGTTCCCCGCGACTCCGTTCGTCCGGGGACGGCTCCGGCGCCGGCGCTGACCCCCGACCCCGCGGGTGCCTGCAGGGATTGTTTCCGTTCCCTGTTCGTGGTCGGTGACGTGCCCCGTCGTGACACCTCGATTTGGTATCGGTCGGTGACAATCACGAACTCTTATCACAGTGGTCGTGGTGACCCCGCCAATGGCTGAGGACCGCCCCGACGATCGGTACCGGGCCGATCGACTCCCCCTCCACCCGAGCAGGCGCACCGTTCTCGCGGCCGCGAGCGCCACGATGGCCGCGACCGCCGGCTGTACGGACGACGGCGGGGACGCGAACGTCGCCGATCCCGAGACCTTGGACGACGAGGAGGCCACCGAACTCGCCGACAACGACAGCGGAGGCGACGCCAACGGAACCGACGACGGGACGGGCAACGAATCGACACCCGAAACCGCCACGGAAACGGAGACGGTCAACGACACCGCAACGGACGACGACACCGGGTCCCCGACCGAGAACGGGACGGAGCTCCGAGAGGCGACCGAAAACGACACTGGGGAGACGAAATCCGAGTCGCCGACGGACGACCCTACCGAGGAGACGGAGACCGAAACCCAGGAGACCGAGCCGGAAACGACCGAGGAGACCGAAGAAACCGACGGCCCCACCGAGGAGACGGAGACCGAAACCCAGGAGACCGAGCCGGAAACGACCGAGGAAACCGAGCGGACCGAGCCTCCGGAGACGGACGAACCGACCGAGGAGACCGCGACGGAATCGGAGACGACCGAGGAGACGGAGACCGAAACCCAGGAGACAGAGACCGAAACCCAGGAGACCGAAGAGACCGAAACCCAGGAGACCGAAGAGACCGAAACCCAGGAGACCGAAGAGACCGAAGGAACCGACGAGCCAGGGGACGACGGTGACGGAAACGACGGCAGTAGCGGCGATGGGGACGATGGCGGCACCGACGGTGGAGGAAGTGACGGCGATGACGGCAGTAGCGGGGACGACAACGATGGTGGGGAGTCCGACGGCGAAAGCGGAGACGACGGCGGCAACGAGAACGACGGCGATGGCGGTGACGGGAGTGAGGAGGGTAATGACGATGGTGGCAACGGAAACGGTAGTGACGGCGACGGCGGTAGTGATGACGAGAACGGCAGTGATGGCAACAACGGAGATGACGGCGATGGTGGTGACGGGAACGATGGCGGAGACGGCAGCGAGGACGGCTGGGAGGTGGACCACCCCTCGACGCGGAACATGGGCCACTCGCCGGTGATCGGTCCCGATCCGGAGGACGTGGATGCGACAATCGTGATGTTCGACGACCCGAGCTGTCCGGCGTGTGCCGACTTCGAGGCGGAGGTCATGCCCGACCTGCGCGAGCATACGGCGGCCGGCGAGCTCTCCATCGTCGTGCGCGGACTGGGCGTCATCCAGGAGTGGGGCGGCCCCGCACTCCAGTTCCAGTGGGGGACCTACGAACGCGACACGGACGCCTTCTGGGACCTCCGGGAGCACGTCTTCGAGGTCCAGGAGTCGATCGACGACGTGGAGGGCGCTCTCGACGAATCGGTCTCGTTCCTCGAGGAGAACACCTCCCTCGACGCCGGGGCGATCCGGGCGGAAGCGGAGTCGGGCGCCTACGAGGACCGGGTGGTCCTGGACGAGGACGCCGCCGGGCGCTCGGGCGTCGACGCTACCCCCTACTTCCACCTCTTCCGGGACGGCGAACACCGCACCGAGGCACGGGGTTACCAGAACTACCAGGTCTTCGAGAACGCCTTGGAGCTGTAATCGACGAATCAGTCGATCGGGTACCGGAGCAGTGCCGCGACGCCGTCGAACTCCTCGGCGAGTCGCTGGCCGCCCTCGACGTCCTCGGGAACCGCGATCGACTCGCCGCCGGTCTCGGCCACGCGGCGCTCGAACCCGTGACGGCGCTCGACGGACAACTCGCCGGTGACCAACAGGGTCTCGACGGCCTCGAACTCGAGAGCGCGATCGACCTCCTCGGGGCCGGATGCGACCGGTTCGTCGGTCTCGACCCCGCTGTAGAAGCGATCGAGGGCCTCGGCGACCCGCTCGCGGCTCGCCGCCTCGATCTCCTCGCGGCCCCGATCGGCCAGTTGCTCCAGTCCGTTCTCGGAGGCGTCCTCGACGGGAATCGGGTCGGCGACGAGGGCCTCCTCGAGGCGGTAGTCGAGGCGGTCGTCGGCGAGGAACTGTTCGGCCGAGTGGCTGGTCCCGCCGACGAGGAGTCCGGCGACGGCGGCTCCGTCCCCGTCTCCGGTTCGCTCCGCGGCCGCCGGGGAGGCCCCGGTCGCGGCGGAATCCGCGAGGAAGGCCTCGGCGGCGTCCTCGGCCACCCGGTCGTAGAACGCCTCCGCCTGCCGGTCGTCCTCGCGCTCGTAACTCCCCTCGGCGTAGCCGCTCGTGCTCGCACGCTCCGAGACCTCGCTGTCGTACTCCGCTACGACGGTGACCTCGTCGTCGGAGAGTCGCCCGAGGGCCACGCCGCCGCGCTCGACGACGAGGAGGCCGAACTCGCCGTCGAGGTCCGCGCTCGCCCCGGAGCCCGACTCGAGGGGCGCGGTGACGAACTCGTTGTCCTGGGCGACCGTGCCGGTCTCGACGGGCGTCGGCAGGTCGTCGAAGACGAAATCGACGACCTCGCTCTCGACGACGCCAGCGTAGATCACGAGGCCGTTCTCGGGGATCGTGTCGTACTCCTCGAGGCGCTCGCGGGCGCGTTCGAGGGCCTGCCGGATCGGCTTCGAGGCCCGCTGAGGGTCGACGTAGTCGGCGGTCGCCCGGTCTGGCTCAAGCCGTTCGTGACCCTGCGCGATCGGCTCGTCGGCGGCGACCGCGAGCGTAAAGAGGTGGTCGTCGTCGGCCTCGATGGAGGCGACGCGTTCGATTCGCTCGGCGATATCCGTAGTCGAAGACGACATGGTCGTCGGTGGTTCGCGTCCGGGTTGAACCTGGTGCAGGAACTGGTAGGCACGGGCGGGTCGTCGGAGATCGGCGACGCGGTTTTGTGCCCGACCCCCGTTGGCCATCCATGAACGTGGACGACCCTGCGGACGATCCCGACGGCCCGCTGCGGATGACCCCCGGTCCGACCGAGATCCCCTCCGCAGTCCGCGAGCGGATAGCGAGCCAACCGCCGAATCCCGACGTCGAACCCGAGTTCTTCGCGTTCTACCGCGATCTCTGTGGGAAACTCGAGCCGATCTACGGCGGCGACGACGTCGTGATTCTGGGGGGCGAGGGCATCCTGGGGCTCGAGGCCGCCATCGCATCGCTCGTCGCGGAGGGCGACCGGGTGCTCTCGCTCTCGAACGGCGTCTATGGGGAGGGCTTTGCGGAGTTCGTCGAGTCGTACGGCGGCGAGGCCGTCGTCTGTGAGGCGCCGCCGGACGAACCCCTGGACCGGGAGGCGATGGAGAACCACCTCTCCGAGGGGGAGTTCGACGTCGCGACGATGGTCCACTGCGAGACCCCGACCGGCACCTTGAACGACCTCGAGGGGATCCTCGCGACCCTCGCCGACCACGACGTCCTGACGGTCGTCGATGCGGTTTCCTCGCTCGGGGGCGTTCCGGTACCGACCGAGCACATCGACGTCTGTCTCGGGGCCTCCCAGAAGTGTTTCAGCGCGCCGCCCGGGCTGGCGGTGCTGTCGGTGAGTGAGGCGGCCTGGGACCGGATCGAGGCGGTCGAGACCCGCGCGCTCTACACCGATCTCGAACCCTGGCGGGACGCCGCCGACGAGGAGTGGTTTCCCTACACCCACCTCGCCTCGAACCTGCTCGCGCTCGATTCGGCGATCGACCTCCTCCGCGAGGAGGGTCTCGAGTCGGTCTACGAGCGCCACGAGGCGGCGGCGCGGCGGTGTCGGGAACGCGCCCGGGAGATGGGCCTGGAACTCTACGCCGACGAATCGATGGCCTCGCCGACGGTGACGGCGCTGTCAGTCGCCGACGCCGACGGGATCAAAGAGCGTCTGTGGGACGAAGAGGACGTCCTGCTCGCGACCGGGATCGGCGAGGAAGCCGACGAGATCCTCCGGGTAGGCCACATGGGCCACAACGCCCGGATCGATCGCGTCGAGCGGACGATGGACGCCCTGGATCGGGTCCTCGATTGAGCTCACGATCCGATTCTGTCCGGGGGCGCCGACGGCCCGACAACGGGAAGCTATTTGCCCGGTCCGGGCCACACCCGGGCAATGAGCGTCGATCTCGCCGTCGAGCACTGCACCGTCGTCACTCCCCAGGGGAAAAGCGAGGACGCAGGCGTCGCCGTCGAGGACGGAAAGATCGTCGCCGTCGGCCGGAGCGACCGACTGCCCGACGCAGAGCGGACGGTAGACGGCGAGGGAAACCTCCTGGTGCCGGGGATCCTCGACTGTCACATCCACAACCGCGAGCCCGGACTCGAGCACAAGGGCGACTGGGAGTCCGAGAGCCGGGCGGCCGCGGCGGGGGGCGTGACGACCGTCGTCGGGATGCCCAACACCGATCCGGTGATCGATCGGCCCGCCCGCCTCGAGGACAAACTCGCTGCCGGCGGGGAGAAATCGCACGTCGATTTCGGCAGCTTCGCGGTCGTCACGAGCGAGAACGTAGAGCGGATTCCCGTGATCGCCGACGCGGGCCCGGTCGGCTTCAAGATATTTCTGGGCTCGACGGTCGGGGACGTGCCGCCGCCGGGAGACGGCGAGATCCTGGCGGCGATGGAAGAAATCGCCGAGACCGGCTATCGGCTGGGGTTCCACGAGGAAAACGGCGAGATCATCGACTTCTACGGCGAGCAGTTCCGCGCTGAGGGCCGCAACGAGCCGATCGACCACGCCCGGTCGCGGCCGACCATCGCCGAGCGCGAGGCCGTCGAGCGGATGATCACCTTCGCCGAGGACGTGGGGGTACGGATCCACATGTTCCACGTCTCCTCGGGCTCTGCGGCGGAGGCGGTCGCCCGCGGGAAAGAGCGGGGCGTGGACGTCACCTGCGAGACCTGCCCGCACTACCTCCGGTTCACCGAGGACGTCCTCCGGGAGAAGGGCAACGTCGCCCGCGTCCAGCCCCCGATCCGGGACGCCGGCGAGCAGGCACGGCTCTGGGCGGCGTTCGAGGAGGGGACGATCGACTTCGTGACGACCGACCACGCGCCCCACACCGACCGCGAGAAGGGCGTCGACGACCCGTTCAGGAACACCTGGGAGTCGGTCTCGGGCTTCGTCGGCCTCGAGAGCGAGGTGCCCGCGATGCTCACGTTTGTCGACGAGGGACGGCTCATCCTCGAAGAATGGGTCTACAGACACTCGACCCGGCCCGCGCAGGTCTGGGACCTGTATCCCGAGAAGGGCTCCCTGCAGATCGGCACCGACGCGGACCTCACGCTCGTCGATCCCGACGTCGAGTGGACTCTCGACCGGGCGGACCTCCACTCCAAGAACACGGTCACGCCGTTCGACGGGGAGGAGTTCGTCGGGCGAGCGACGGCGACGGTCGTCCGCGGCGAGGTCGTCTACGCCGACGGCGAGGTCGTCGGCGACTCCGGCTGGGGTCGCCGGGTCGGGTAGGGCTTCGACGGCCCCGGGTTCGGTTTCTGATCCGAACTACCGGCCCGAACGGGCGCTTCGCTCAGGTTTTTCACCCCCGCAGAGAGAACACCGATCATGACGGAACGAGCCGAGGTCTCCGGTCCCGTCGACGCCTTCAGGCAGTTCTTCTCGCTCGAGCGCGACGTGCTGGTGCTCTCGCTCGCGATGTTCGCCTTCAGCCTCGGCTTCCAGATGACCAACCGGTTTCTCTCGGAGTACCTCGTCTATCTGGGTGCGACGGCGGTCGTCGTCGGTGCCTTTGCCACCCTCGGCAACGTCATCGGGGCGGTCTACCCCTACTACGGAGGGATCGTCTCCGATCGCGTGGGGTCGCGCTACGCGCTGACGGTCTTCGGCTTCCTCTCGGCGATCGGCTTCGGAATCTGGCTGCTCGCGGCGTACGTGCCCGCGATCGATCTGGGGGTCGTCACCCTCGAGCCGTGGGTCTGGGTGTTTGTCGGTCTGTTGCTCGCTCAGTGCTGGAAGTCGTTCGGGATCGGGGGCCACTACGCCATCGTCAAGCAGGCGACCGAACCCGGACGGCTGGCTCGTGGCTTTGCGAGCACGGAGACCTTTCGCCGAACGGCGTTTCTGATCGCACCCCTGATCGTCGCCGTCCTCGTCGCCGACGACCTGATGCCCGGCTTCCTCTGGGTGCTCGCGATCGGGATCGTCTTCGCGTTGCTGGGCACCATCCTCCAACACTACCTCTACGAGGCCGACGAGGATAGCGTCGGCTCGGAGTTCGAGGGGCTCTCCCGAATCCTCGCGGACCTCCGGGCGCTTCCCGAGCCCCTGCGCCCGCTGCTCGTCGCCGACACGTTCGTCCGCTTTGCGAACGGGATGGTCTACGCCTTCTTCATCCTGGTGATCACCCAGCTGATGGAGATCGGACTCACCCTCTCCGTGCCCGCGGTCGGCACGATCGACCTCGCGCCCGCTGCCTTTTTCGGCGTCCTCCTCGGCGTCGAGATGACGGTCGCCCTGCTCACGATGGCACCCGCCGCGAAGGTCGCGGAGTACACCGGGCTCAAACCCGTCGTCGGCCTCGGCTTTCTCGTCTACGCGGCCTTCCCGATCGTGCTGATCTTCGCGCCCGAGAACGTGTGGGTCCTGGTCGCGCTGTTTGCGTTCTCGGGGCTTCGCTTCGCCGGGCTGCCCGCCCACAAGGCCCTGATCGTCGGCCCCGCCGAACGGGGTGCCGGCGGACGGGTCACCGGTTCGTACTACCTCGTCCGGGGCGCGGTCGTGATTCCCAGCGGCCTGCTCGGGGGCGCCCTCTGGGAGTTCGCCACCCCCGAAACCTCGTTCGGGGTCGCCTCTGCGGTCGGCATGGTCGGCGTCGTCTACTTCGCGATCTTCGGCCAGGAGTTCGAGGCCTACCGCTGATCAGGTGAAGTCGCCCTCGAGGTCAGCCTCGTGGTTGGCGACGACGAACGCCGCAAGCTCTCGCCGGCGATGGGCGCGGACCAGGTGGGTCTCGAGGTCGTGGTCCTCGTCGGGAACCTCGTTGCAGAGGGGACATTCGACCGGGGGTTTGCTCGCCATACCCCCTCCACGACGCCGGCGGCCAAAAACGACTCCCCTCCGCTCGCCCCGACTCAGAGATCGGCGCCGACGGCCTCCTCCACGGATGAAAAGCCATCGCGGTGGAGCAGGGAAACCAGTCCCCGGTTGATCTCGCGGGCGACCGTCGGCCCCTCGTAGACGAACGCGGTGTAGAGTTCGACCAGGGAGGCGCCGGCACGGATCTTCCGGTAGGCGCTTTCGGCGGAGTCGACGCCGCCGACGCCGATCACCGGAAGGTCGGTGTGGGAGGCGACCGTGCGGACGACTCGGGTCGAACGCTCCTCAAGCGGGGCGCCGCTCAGGCCGCCCCACTCCTTTCGGTTAGTCGACTCGAGATCGAACCCCTCGCGGTCGCTCGCGGTGTTCGTCGCGACGATGCCGTCGATCCCGTGGCTCTCGGCGATCTCGACGAGTTCGCCGATTCCCTCCGCCGTGGCGTCGGGGCCGATCTTCACGAGGATCGGCTCGTCGGCGTCGTTCTCGGCCTGGAGCGTTCCGAAAACTCGCTCCAAGTGCTCTGGGGAGCTCTCGTCGAACGTCTCGGGGGTGTTCGGACAGGAGACGTTGACGACGAAGTAGTCGGGATAAGGGGAGAGCCTGGCGAACACCCGCCGGTAGTCCTCGATCGCCTCCTCCTCGCCCGCGGCGTTCATCCTGCCGACGTTGGCGCCGACCGGGATCTCCGGGCGGCCGGCCGCCAGGCGCTCGGCGACCGCGTCGGCACCCGCACCGTTGAATCCCATCCGGTTGACCAGCGCCCGGTCCTCCGCGAGCCGGAACAGACGGGGCTTTCGGTTGCCCGACTGGGGCCCGGGGGTGACGGTGCCGACCTCGACGAACCCGAAGCCGAGCGCCGCCAGCCCGCCCATGACCTCGGCGTCCTTGTCGAAGCCGGCCGCGACCCCCACGGGGTTCGGGAACGTCGTGTCGAACAGGTCGATCTCGAGGGCGGGGTGGTCGTAGCGGTAGACCCGCTCCAGCGCGGCCCGGCTCGGCCGGGTCGCCCCGGCGACCCGGAGCAGCCCCTTGCTCGCCTCGTGGGCCATTTCGGCGGGCAGCCGGAAGGCGTACGGGCGGAGCCGCGCGTACAGCGTCATCGTCCCGTCGTCGGGGTGGCGGGACCGTAAACGTCTCGGCTCGCCGGCCAGAGGATCGCCGATCGAACGGACGTCCACTCCTCTCCGGGAAACGAAGACGTGTTCCGCAAACGCCACCCTCGACCTCGATCATTTCCAAAACGGGCTCGTCACACCTTGAATCAGGAACATTGAAGGCCGCTCGGTAGCAATCCCAGCGCAATGACTACCGACCCCGGGAGTGGAGACGCGGATATCCGGTTTCTCGTCCCCGTCTCCGACTCGCCGACCCTCGACGCGACCGTCGAGTACGCGGCCCGCGAGGCACGGGAGGTGGCCGCCGAAACCGACGACCGCGTCGCGTTCGTTCTCCTCGTTCCCTCCCCCCGCGACGGACCTCCCGGGGACCCAGAGCGCGAGCGCGAGGCCCTCCTCGCCGAGGCGGAGGCGACGGCCGCCGACATCCTCAAGATGACCGACCCGGAGGGAACGGTCGACCTGGAGCGGGCGACCCTCGAACTCGAGCGCTATCCTGTCGACTCCGTCGAGTACGCCGACGCCATCGTCGAGTTCGTCGCGGGCGAACGACACACGGTCGTCGTCGATCCCGACCACCGGACCGCGGGCGGGTCGCCGATCGGACACACCTTCGAGTCGGTGCTCCGGGAGGCCGACTCGATCGACCTCGAGGTCGCGCCGGTCGAGCGCCTGGCCCGCCAGCGCCGCTTTGCCACCCGGGGCGGACTCGCGCAGTTTCTGACGCTCGCGGGGCTTTCCTTTGGCTTCTACATGCTCGTCGGCGGTTTCTCCCAGCCCGTCTTCGATGTCGTCACCGGCACCGCGACGGCACTCGTCGTTGCGGGAGCGCTCTCGCGGATCACCTTCGAGCGGGCGCCCGCGCCGGTTGGGATGGTCCGGGCGACCGCCCGCTGGCTCGCGTACGTCCCCTACCTGCTCTGGCAGATACTCACGGCGAACGTCCGGATCGCCTACGTCGTTCTCCACCCCGATCTGCCGATCGACCCCTCCGTCCAGCGCTTCGAGGCCGGCGTCTGGGGTGGGACGGCGACCGCGACTCTCGCCAATAGCATCACGCTGACCCCCGGGACGCTCACCCTCGACGTCCGCAACCGGGAGTTCGTCGTCCACTCGCTGACCGAGGACGCCCGCGCGGACCTGCTCGACGGCGGCCTGGAGCGGGCGGTCCGGTTCGTCTTCTACGGCCGGGAGGCGATGCGGTATCCCTCGCCGCGCGAACGGTTGGCCGCGGGCGACGCGGACGACGACCGGACGGGTGAGGCCGCGTGATCGACGTTGGGGAGTCGACGCTCCTGCTCGCCGGAGCGGTCGGCACGGTCCTCGTCTCGGTGCTCCTGTTGGGCCGGGCGATGATCGGGCCGACGATGCAGGATCGGGTGATCGCGCTGAACGTCATCGGCTCGAACGCCGTTATCGTGATCGCCCTGCTGGCGGCCGCCTTCGCCGAACCCGCCTTCCTCGACATCGCCTTGGTCTACGCCCTGCTCAACTTCCTGATGAGCGTCGCCATCTCGAAGTTCACCGTCGAGCGCGGGGGGGTGCTCTGATGATCAGGACCCTCGCGATCGGCGCGTTCGTCGCCGCAGGCCTCTTTTTCGTCTGCGTCGCCGCGGTCGGCGTTTACCGACTTCCCGACCTCTACACGCGGGCCCACTCGGCCTCCAAGAGCGACACGCTGGGCTCGTTGCTCTCCTTGGTCGCCGTCGGGATCGCCTTCGGGGCCGACGCCGCGACGATCAAGGTCGCCCTGCTCGCCTTGTTCATGCTGATCACGAGCCCGACGGCCGCCCACGCCATCGCGCGTGCGGCCCACGACCAGGGGATCGAGCCCTGGCAGCGGGGTGACGAGCGGTGATCACCCCGATCGAGGCCGGACTGCTCGTCTTCATCGTCGCCACGGCGGTGATGACCGCCCTGCTCCGGGACGTCCTCGCCGCGATCATCGTCTTCGGGGGGTACAGCCTCGGGATGGCGATCCTCTGGATCGTCCTCCAGGCCCCCGACGTCGGGCTGACCGAGGCCGCCGTCGGCGCGGGCGTGATGACCGTCCTCTTCCTGGCGACGATCGCCCGAACGACCCGCCTGACCGGACTCGAGGCGACCACCGTCGACGTCAACCTGCCGGCGGCGGCGCTCTGTGTCGTCTTCGTCCTGGCGGTGTTGACGACGGTCCCCGCGCTGCCGGCGGTCGGCGCCGGCCCCGGCGAGAACCCCGCCTTCGGCGAGATCTCGGAGTACTACGTCGAGGAGGCGTACGACGACACCCACGTCGAGAACGTCGTGACCGCGGTGCTCGTCGCGTATCGCGGGTTCGACACGTTCGGCGAGGCGACGGTCGTCTTCGCCGCCGGCGTCGGCGTGCTCGCGGTGCTCCGCCGGGGGGTGTTCGAATGAGTTCCCGGCGTCCGTACGTCGAGAGCCCGGTGATCATGGCGACGGTCCGGCTGGTCGCCCCCTTCGTCCTCACGTACGGGATCTTCGTCACCCTCCACGGCGCGTCCTCGCCCGGCGGAGGGTTCCAGGGCGGCGTGATCGCCGCCGCGGTGATCATCATGCTTTCGTTTGCCTACGGGATCGACCTCACCTGGGAGTGGATCGACAAACGGGTCCTCGTGGGCCTCGTCGGCGGCGGCGTCGCCCTCTTCGGCGCGATCGCCCTCGGCGCCGTCCTCTTCGGGGGCCAATTCCTCGAGGTCGGCGTCTACCCGATTCCCGAGCCCGACAAGTACGGGATCGAACTCGTCGAGGTCGGCATCGGGATGACCGTCGCCGGCGTCGTCACGAGCCTCTTCTTTACGCTCGCCCGGGGGGCGATGCCCCCCGTCGGCGAGGACGGCGAGAGCGGCCGGGACGACGAGGGCACCGCAGCGACCGACGGCGGGACCTTCTCCTCAGAGGCCCCCGGTAGCGAGGAGACCGGCGGCGATGGGCCCGTCCGCGACGGGCCCGACGCACCCGAAGGGGGTGACCGGGCGTGATCGAGGCGCTGTTCGCCCGGTACAACTACGTCGTCTTCGCGCTCCTGCTTGGAATCGGGCTCTACATCGTCATCGACGACGAGAACCTCGTCAAGAAGGTGATCGGCCTCAACGTCTTCCAGACGGGGATCTTCCTCTTTTTCATCACGGTCGCCGTCCAGGACGGCGCCGAGCCCGCGGTCACCAGCACCGGGGAGGGCACGTTCGTCAACCCCCTCCCCCACGTGTTGATCCTGACCGCCATCGTCGTCGGCGTCAGCCTCACCGCGCTGGCGCTGGCGCTCGTCGTCCGGATCCACGAGGAGTACGGCAGCATCCGCGAGGACGTCGTCGTGGAGGTGCTCGAGCGTGATTGAGCCTGCCGTCGGGATCGAGTTGGCCTCGATCCTGGTGGTCGTCGTCCCGATCCTCGCAGCGGTGATCCCGATCGCGTTCGGCCGGCTCTCGGAGTGGGTCGGCGTCGGGACCGCCCTCGCCGCGACGGCGGTCCAGGCCGTTCTCGCCGGGGTCCTCGCCTGGACGACCCTCTCGGACGGCGAGGAGATCGTCACCGAGATCGGCGGCTACGGCCCCTCCCAGGGCGGGATCGCGCTCGTCGTCGACGGGATGTCGGCGCTCGTGGTCGCCCTGATCGGCGTCGCCGGCCTCGCCGTCGCCGTCGCGAGCCTCGACGACCGGCGCCGGGACACCTTCTATAGCCTCTATCTCCTCCTGGTCGCGGGGCTCGCTGGGGTCTGTGTCACCGGCGACGTCTTCAACCTCTACGTCTTCCTCGAGATCAGCGGCCTGGCGGCCTACGCCCTGATCGCCAGCGACGGGACCGGGCGATCGGCGCTCGCGGCCCTGAAGTACCTCATCATGGGGACCGTCGGCGCCTCCCTGTACCTGATCGGGGTCGGCTACGCCTACGTCTCGACGGGCTATCTCAACATGCGCGACCTCGCGCCCGCGCTGGCCGAAGCCGGCTACACCGACCCGCTCGTGCTTGCGGCGTTCGCGTTCGTGGCCGCCGGCCTCGCGATCAAGATCGCGCTCTTTCCGGTCCACACCTGGCAGCCCGACGCCTACACGACGGCGCCCGACCGGGTGACGGCGCTGATCGCCGCGCTGGTCTCGACGACCGCGGCCTACGCGCTCGCCCGCCTCTCGCTTACGGTCTTCACCGTCGAGTTCTTCGCGGCGAACCCGGTCGTCCAGCAGGTCCTGCTGGCGGTCGCCGCCACGAGCGTCGTCGCCGGCAGCCTGCTCGCGGTGCTCCAGAGCCGGGTCAAGCGGATGCTCGCGTACTCCTCGGTCTCCCAGTTCGGCCTCGTCGTCGTCGGGATCGCCCTCCTCGAAGGGCCGGCGCTCGTCGGCGCCGTCGTCCACCTGATCGGTCACGCGATCGTCAAGGGCGGGCTCTTCCTCGGCGTCGCGGCCTTTGCGGGCGCCTACGGGGTCACCACCGTCGAGGAGTACGATGGGCTCGGCGAGCGCGCACCGTACGCAAGCGCCGCCTTCGCGGTCCTCGCGCTCGCGCTCGTGGGCGTCCCGCCGACGGTCGGCTTCGTCGGCAAGCTCTACGTCGCCATCGGCGCCGTCGAGGCCGGCGCGTGGCCGCTCGTCGCCGTCATCGTCGCGAGCACGGTACTCACGCTGGGTTACGTCCTGCGCCTGCTCGAACGGATCTACTTCACCGACCCCGCTCCCGATCGAGCCGCCCGGGCCGCCGCCGACGGTGGCCCCGGAGGCGGTTCCGAGGGCGGGCCCGTCGGCCTGTCCGGCCGCCCGGTCTCCCGCCGGCGGTCGGCCGGCCGGGCGATCGTCGCCGTTACCGTCGCCGCGGCGATCGCCGCGGTCGTCCTCGGCTTCGCCGGCGCCGGCATCGAATCGCTTCTCGAACCCACCGTCTCCACCCTACTCGATAACTGATGGACTCAGTCGCCTCCCTCCGACCGTTGCTCGCCGTCTCGCTCCCGGCCATGGCCGTCCTCCTGGTGCTGGCCTCGCGGGGCCGGCCGAACCTCCGGGAGGGCTGGACCTTCCTCGCCGCGATCGCGACCTTCCTTACCGTCGCGAGCATGGTCCCCGGCGCGCTCTCCGAGACCGTCTACGTCACCGACCTCGGAACGTACGCCACGGGTCTCGAGTTCGCGCTCCGGGCAGACCCTCTGGGGGTTCTCTTCGGCACCCTCGCGGGCTTTCTCTGGATCGTCACGAGCAGCTACAGCGTCGGCTACATGCGCGGGCTCAATGAGCACGATCAGACGCGCTACTTCGCGGCGTTCGCGGCGAGCATCGCGACCGCGATGGGCGTCGCCTTCGCCGCGAACCTCCTCACCCTGTTCGTCTTCTACGAGTTGCTCTCGGTGGCGACCTACCCGCTGGTCGCCCACGACGAGTCCGAGGAGGCCATCTGGGCCGGCCGGAAGTACCTGATCTACACCTTCGGCGGCGGGGTCGCGATCCTCGCGGGAACGCTCATCGTCCTCTCGCTTTCGGGGACGACCGCCTTTACCCCCGGCGGGATCGCGGGGCTCGCGACGAGCGATCCGACCCTCGCGCGGGTCGCCTTCGCCCTGCTCGTCGCCGGCTTCGGCGTGAAGGCCGCGCTCATGCCGTTTCACTCCTGGCTGCCCGACGCGATGGTCGCGCCGACGCCCGTCTCCGCGCTGCTCCACGCCGTCGCGGTCGTCAAGAGCGGCGTCTTCGCCATCGCGCGGGTCGTCCTCGACGTCTTCGGGCCCGAGGCAGTCGCCGACCTCGGCGTCGGGATCCCGCTGGCGGCCGTCGCGGCCGTCACCCTACTCGTCGCGAGCGTCATCGCGCTCAGACAGGACCACCTCAAGCGCCGTCTGGCGTACTCGACGGTCTCACAGCTCTCCTACATCGTCCTCGGGCTCGGACTGTTCCACGAGTACGCGCTGGTCGGCGCGCTCTTGCACATCCCCGCCCACGCGTTCATGAAGATCACCCTCTTCTTCTGTGCGGGCGCGGTCCACGTCGAGACCCACACCGACTACATCAGCGAGATGGGCGGCATCGGCCGGCGGATGCCTCTGACGATGGGCGCCTTTACCGTCGCCGCCGCCGGGATGGCGGGCATGCCCCTGCTTGCGGGCTTCGTCAGCAAGTGGTTCCTCGTCGTCGGCAGCGTCTCGATCGACGCCTACGCCTTCGCGGCCGTCCTGCTGCTCTCGGGGATCCTGAATATCGGCTACTACTGGCCGGTCGTCTCCCAGGCGTTCTTCGAGGGGGCCGACCCCGATCCCAAACCGCTGCTCGAGTACCCTGCCGGCGGCTCGCCGAGAGGGGGCCGAGCCGGGAGCGAGGCCAGGGCGGTCCCCAACGGAGGGTCGCCCGCCGCCGACTTCTACGCCCGCGAGGACGACCGCACGGACGCCGAGGAGCCGGCGGGCTCCCACGGCGCCCACACCGAAACCGGCGATCACGGCGGCCACGCCGCCACTGACCACGCCGCCGGCTGGGAGCGCCGGAGCCCGCTCACCGAGAGCACCTGGTTCATGCTCGGGCCGATCGTCGTCGCCGCCGTCGGCGCCGTCGCCCTTGGGCTGGTTCCCGACCGGCTCGTCTTCCTGGATCTGATCCAGTTGATCGTCGAGAACGCGATGGGGGTGAGCCTCTGATGGATCCCTTCGTGATCCCGCCGGTCCTGATCGTCCTCGCCGTGCTGGCGGTCCTGGCGATCCGCCCGCGGCTTATCCACCCGGCGGGGCTGCTCGCGGTCGGGCTCGCATTCGTCTACGCCGCCGTCGTTCCCGACGGCTACGAGCTGTCGGCGACCGCCTTCGGCCAGTTCGAAGTCCTGCTGGTCTCGGTCGATCCCGTCTCGCGGCTGATGGGGCTGATCTTCGGGTTCATCGGCGTCATCGCCGTCCTCTACTCGTGGTCGACCGACGCCGACCCGGTCCAGACCGGCTACGCGCTGGCCTACGTCGCCTCGAGCCTCGGCGCCGTCTTCGCGGGCGACTGGCTCACGCTCGTCTTCTGCTGGGAGCTGATGGCGGTGACGAGCACCCTCCTGGTGTGGCACCACGGCGGGGTCGCGGTCCGGGCCGGGCTCCGGTACGCGATCCTCCACGGAATCGGCGGCAGCGTGCTGATCGCGGCGGTCGTCTGGCACTACGCCGCGGCCGGTTCGTTCCTGATCACCGACGCCGGAATCGAGGGGACGGTCGCCTCGGTCCTGGCGGCGCTCGGAATCGGCGTCAACGTCGCCTTCGTCGGCCTCCACGCCTGGCTTCCCGACACCTACCCCCGCCCCCACGTCGCCGCGAGCGTCTTCCTCTGTGTCTTTACGACCAAGACCGGCGTCTACGGGCTCTACCGTGCGTTCCCCGACGGCCATCTCTGGATCGCCTACATGGGCGGCGCGATGGCGGTCGTCGGCGTCACCCTCGCCTTGTTACAGAACGACATGCGCCGGCTGCTCTCCTATCACATCCAGTCCCAGGTCGGCTACATGGTCGCGGGCGTCGGCATCGGCACCGAACTCGCCGCCTCCGGGGCCTTTGCCCACGTCTTCAACCACATCCTCTACAAGGCCCTACTCTTCATGACCGTCGGCGTCGTCATCTACCGGACCGGCGCTGAGAGCCTCAAACGGGTCCATGGGATGGCCCGGGCGATGCCGGTCACGTTCGTCGCCTTCACGATCGCGGCGCTCTCGATCGCCGGCTTCCCGGGCTTCAACGGCTTCGTTAGCAAGGGGATCGTCATCGCCGAGGCCCACCACTACGCCGAGTACGAGCCGCTGTGGTACATGCTCCTGATCGGCGGCGTCGGCACGTTCATGTCATTTCTCAAACTCGGCTACTACGTCTTCTTCTACGACGACCGGACCCACGACGTCGAGCGCGCGACCATCGGCCAGTCGGTCGCGATGGGATCGGTCGCCGTCCTCTGTGTCTTCTACGGCCTGTTCCCCGACCAACTGTTCGCGATCCTTCCCAACCGGGCCGTGGTCTCCGAGTTCCACGTCTTCACCGTGGGCCACCTCCAGGAGGGTCTCGGGCTCGCGCTCGGCGGCGTGATCGGCTTCGCGCTCGTCAAGAACCCGCTCTCGCGGGCGCCGAAGCTCCCCGACATCGACCTGGCGTACAACCCGGTGTCGATCGGGCTCATGCGGGGGCTCCTTCGGGGCGTCAACGACGGCATCGGCGTCCTCGACCGGGGCTCCTCCCGGGCCGTCCTCGGCAGCCTGCGGACGGTGACGACGGTCTCGACGGCGGCCGGCGAGGGTCGCCGACGCCCGACCGAGCGCGCGCTGTCGGCGGTCCTGACGCGACGAGCGGGAATCGGGATCGGCGTCTTCCTCGTGTTGCTGGCGACGACGGTCGCGCTCTTGGTGTCGCTGTAGGCGCTGTACGGCGACGCTACTGGCACATAGGTCGACGTTACGACTCCGCAGGCCGCGGCTTACAAAACCGCTCTCCCCGGTGGGGACGGTCGATGAACGCACGCGCCCCGCCCCTGAGTCGGACGTGGACGGCGACCGACCCGAAGAGAGTTCCCGGAACCCGCCCCGGTCGCTGATGTATCGCGATCACACCGTCGCCGTCGTCGTCCCGGCGTACGACGAGGAGGGGTTCGTCGGGGAGGTACTCGACACCGTTCCGGGTTTCGTCGACCGGATCTACGCCGTCGACGACCGCTCGACGGACGGCACCTGGGCCGAGATCGAACGCCACGCCGGCCGCCGGGCGCTCGCGGGGCCGGCCTCGAGCGCCGACGGCGAGGGACGGATCGTCTCGATCCGCCACGACCGGAACCGGGGCGTCGGGGCCGCGATCGCTACCGGCTACGAGCGTGCCCTGGAGGAGGGGATCGACGTCGTCGCCGTGATGGCCGGCGACGGCCAGATGGACCCCGAGCACCTCGATCGGCTCCTCGATCCGATCGTCGAGGACCGGGCGGGCTACGCCAAGGGGAATCGCCTGGGCGGACGGACCGACCTCCGGGAGATGTCGGGCTGGCGGCTGTTCGGGAACGCCCTGCTGACGGGTCTGACGCGGGTCGCAAGCGGCTACTGGGGGATGGCCGACCCCCAGAACGGCTACACCGCGATCTCGCGGGCTGCCCTGGAGGACCTCGCGCTCGACGACCTCTACGAGGGCTACGGCTTCACGAACGACGTCCTCGTCGCGCTCAACGCCCGCGGGGTACAGGTCGCCGACGTCGCGATGCCCGCGCGGTACGGCGAGGAGGAGAGCGGCATCGTCTACCGATCGTTCGTCCCCGGGCTCTCCCGGCTGCTCCTCCGGGCGTTCGTCCGCCGGCTCCGCAGCGGGGACTCCAGCCGTCCGCCGGTCGGCGCGCTCGTCGCCGTCGGCGCGCTCGGGCTGGCGGCCGGGTTCGCGGGCTCGCTCTTGGAGAGTATCGCCGCGCTTCGTGGGCGATCGCCGGCCGGGCGCCGACGGCCCGCGATCCTCCTCGCGGTCGTGGGCGCCTGGAGCCTGCTGGCCGGACTCGTTCTCGATCGCCGGGACAACCGGGGAACGGTGGTGTCGGTCCGATGAAGGTCGTCCTCACGATCCAGCATCCCGCCCACGTCCATTTCTTCAGGCACGCGATCGGAGAACTCGAGGCCGGCGACGACGAGGTGTTCGTCTTTGCCCGCGAAAACGACCTCGCGGTGCCCCTGCTCGAGCGCTACGGGATCGCCCACGAGGTCCTCGCGGGTCCGCCCTCCTCGATGGCGGGCCTCGCGGCCGTCCAGGCGACGTACGAACTCCGCCTGCTCCGGCGGGCGCGGGCGATCGAACCTGACGTCATGGCCGCCATCGGCGGGGTCGCGGTCGCCCACGTCGCCCCGCTCGTCGGGGCCCGCAGCGTCGTCTTCGTCGACAATGAGGGCGTCGCCTCCCACCGGCTCATGGCTCCCTTCGCCGACGTGATCTGTACGCCACGGCGGTTCGAGGGCGACTTCGGCGAGAAACACCGCCGCTACGACGGCTACCACGAACTCGCCTACCTCCATCCCGATCGGTTCGAGCCCGACCCCGACGCGCTCCGGGAACGAGGCGTCGAGCCCGACGACCGCTACTTCCTCCTGCGATTCCGTCGGTGGGACGCGCTCCACGACGTCGGCGAGGCCGGCCTCTCGCGGGCGGGAAAGCGCCGGCTCGTCTCGGAGCTCGCCGACCGCGGCACGGTCTACATCACGAGCACCGACCCCCTTCCGGACGCGTTCGAGCCCTACCGGCTCCCGGTCGCCCCCGAACGGATCCACGACCTGCTGTACTACGCCGACCTCTATGCGGGGGACTCAGCGACGATGGCAACCGAGGCCGCGGTTCTGGGCACCCCCGCGGTCCGGGTCCAGTCGTTCGCCGGGCGCGACCGGGACATGAGCAACTTCCGGGAGCTTGCAGGCTACGGGCTCCTCCGCTCGACGCCCGACGAGGACCGCGCGATCGACTCGGCGCTCGCGCTGGCCGACGCCCCGCCGGGCCGACAGTCCGCCCGCCGCGACCGCCTCCTCGCCGAGAAGATCGACGTCACGGAGTTTCTCGTCTCCCTCCTGCGTGCCCAGAATCGGAGCGGAGACGGGAGAAGCAGCCACCCCCGACCGCGGATCCGCCGGTAACGCGCTCTAAGTGCTCCGTCGATCCACTCGACCTCTCGTCGGACGACGTCCGACTCCGGCTTCGCCACCCTCGGCACGTGATCGCCGGACGAGCTCCGGCCGTCCTGAGTCCCATGATATCAGATCAGATATCCATATTTGAAACGGACTAATTGATATTTCGGATATGATAAATAACTCGGTCAAAGACGTTTCGTGAACTGAAACGGAACTATACCCCCGTTCGGCTCGACTCGATCGTTATCTCTCGACGGAGGGTGTATTGGAGTAATAACGTTTATCTTATCATTTTGTCGTTCAGTCAAAGAACGAATATGGCTAGTACGAACGGCGGGCATCGGAACCTTTAGGGCGTTCACTCTCCGCGAGCCGGATATGTCAGGACGCATGCCCCGGATCGGGCTCGGGACGTACTCCGACGACGACCGACACCGGTGGGCCGACCGGGTCGAGACCGCCCTCGAGCTCGGCTATCGCCACGTCGATACGGCACAGGTCTACGGAAACGAGGAGTACGTCGGCGAGGGGCTTGCGGCTTCGGACGTCCCCCGCCAGGAGGTCTTCCTCGCGACGAAGACCGTCCACGTCGACGTCCCCGGCCCCGACCGGTCGGATCTCACCGACGCCATCGAGGGCTGTCTCGACCGACTCGGGACGGACTACCTCGACTTGCTGTACGTCCACTGGCCCGCGGGCGTCTACGATCCCGAGACGACTCTGGAGGTCTACCAAGAGTTCTACGACGACGGCGTCGTCGGACATATCGGCGTCTCGAACTTCGAGCCCGAGAACCTCGACAGGGCCCGTGAGATCCTCGACGCGCCGATCTTCGCCAACCAGGTCGAGTGTCACCCCCTGTGCCCCCAGGACGAACTTCGGGCGTACGCCCGCGAGGACGACCACTGGCTGGTGGCCTACTGTCCGCTCGCCCGCGGCGAGGTCTTCGACCGCCCCGAGATCCGGGCGGTCGCCGACCGCCACGACGCCTCGCCGGCCCAGGTGAGCCTCGCGTGGCTGCTCTCGAAGGAAAACGTCGCGGTCATCCCCAAGGCAAGCAGCGAGGAACACATGCGCGACAACTTCGCGGCCTGCGAACTCGTCGAGGACCTCACCGAGGAGGACATCGAGCGGATCGACGCTATCGACGACCGAACGCGCCTGATCGACCGGGAGTACGCCCCCTGGAACTAACCGTTCCGGCCGGCTCGAGTCGAGGGCGGCGACCGGGAACCGATCAGGGGAGTTCGCCGGGACCGCTCGCCTCCCCGGAGTCCTCGTCGCCCTCTGCCGCCGCGAGGAACTCGGAGCCACAGGCCGGACACGACTGGTGGTTCCGTTCGTACCCCTCTCCACACCGGATACAGCGGTAGTTTGCCTCCCCCTCGTCGTCCCCACCGAACAGCCCGCGGATCCGTTCTACCAGTCCCATTGGTGGATCGACAGCTGCCCGGCCAATAACGGTATCGGCCGGTGACTCCCGGCGGTGTGGCCTACGCGAGCCGGTCGCCGCCCTCGTCCAGAGCCACGGGAACGGCCCGCGAGGCGACGTCGCCGGCGAACTCGCGGGACTCGGACCGGAGGTCGTCGAAGGTGTTGTAGTGGATCGGAACGACGAGGTCCGGCCGGAGGTCGCCGGCCAGCTCGGCGGCGTCGTGGCGGTCCATCGTGAAGCTGCGCGCGATCGAGGGCATCAGCAGCGAGACGTCGAGACCGTCGTGTTCGTCGACGACGTCGGAGTCGCCCGTCCAGAAGCAGGGGGTGTCATCGATCGTGAGCACGAACCCACAGCCCAGTCCTCTCGGGTGGGCGACGTTTCCCTCGTCGTCGGCGCGCGGGCCGTCCTCGCGGTTGTACGCGGGGACGACCTCGACGTCGACGCCCTCGACCGTGAGTTCGTCGCCGTACTCCACGCGCCGGACGTCGTAGGGGAGTTCCTCGGGTTCGACGACGTCCCGGCCGCTGTTGTCGGCGACGCCCTCGGCGGATACGCCTTCGTAAACGAGCACCGTCGCGTCCTCGCTCGCGACCCGCCGGACGCCGTCGTCGTCGTAGTGGTGGTCGTGGGTGACGACGACGAGGTCACCATCCTGGGCGTCGTAGGGGCCGCCGCTGGGATGGCCCTCAAGGCCGTACTCCTCGTCCCACTCGCCGGTGAGCACGCCGTAGCGTCCGGGATCCGTGTAGGCGATGACTCCCTCGCCCTCGAGCCGTGCGGTCGCGTAGCCGAGCCAGTCAACCGCGAGTCCGTCGTGGGGTACGGTCATGTCTCAGGCTATCCCGGATGGCGCGTAAATAGGTTGTGCTCCCGGCGATCACTCGGCCTCCCGATCGAAGAGGAGGGTTCCGTCCGCGTCCTCGATCCGGATTCTCGACCCGTCGGCGAGGACCGACGGGCGCTCGCGGGCGGGGGAATCGGGTTCGGTCGTCCCCAGGACGGCAGTGACGAGCCAGGAGGTGCCCGGCTCGTGTCTCCCCCGGAGAACCGGGACGGCCGTCCGGGGATGGAGGACGTTCGTGTTCGGGTCCTGGTCGATTACCTCCCCCTCGCGGCCCCCCAAGAGGTCACGAATCGCGCTATGGGCGACGGGATATCGCGCGACCGCGGCGCCTTCCTCCTCGTTGCGCTCGGCGTCGGCCTCGCCGGTTCGATCGACCGGGAACCCGCCCTCGACGCTACGGAGCCGCCGATCGGTCTCGAGGCGGTGGACCCGGACGTGCCGGGGCGTCGCCGGGACGAGCCAGCTTTCGACGATAACGTCCGGCCAGGGCTCCCACCGCGAGCGGGGGCGGCCGTCCTCGAGCCAGCCCTCGACGTTCTCGCGGACTCGGAGGTGTTCTCTATCCTCGCCGAGCCCGAGCATGCCGTCGATGCCCGCACTCGCGACCCCGCTCACGTCGCTTCCGACGCCAAACCCGAACGCCGTCGAGTACGCGAACTTGTCGTACTTGTGGGGATAGTGGGTGTCCCTCCCGGCGACTAGTGCGGTCACTTCGCCCGCAGAGCGGGTGACGATCATCGCCGGCGTCTCCATCGCCCGTTCGTGGTCGAGATCTCGGCCGACCACTGATTCCTTCTTGCCGACGGGCGAGAGGCCTGGCTCGGCCCGCCAGAACGGATGGCTCTCGGGGAGGGCGAGCGGGAGAAACGCTTTCATCGCCCAGTAGGGCGAACTCGGGGAGTTGTAGGTCTCGGTCGTCTTCAGCGTCGGGTAGCGGTAGCCAAGCGAGAGGATTCCGCCATCCGTGAAGATCGGCTGGTCGAGCCACCATCGGAGGGTGCGCTCCCAGAGCCCGCGGATCTCGGTCCAGGGAAGGGGGTCACGGTCGGCGACGGCGAGGGCGCCCCAGAAGGCGGCCTGGGGGAACCGGTAGGTCAGGCTCCGGCCGTAGGGCAGCGCCGAGCCGTCGTCGGCGAACGATTTACTTCGCTGCGGGGAAAACCGCGAGTCGAATAACACGCGTTACCGCGGCGGCGATCGGGACGGGCCCGGAGAACATCGTCTGGGACGAGAGCGCGGCGGGACGAGCGCGAAGAAGCTCTCCGATTTCGGCACTCGCCTCGCGGTCTGGGCGTCCCCACGCCGCCGAGGCCGGAGAGTTCTCGCCGGTCGCACGCGAGAGCGACGACGAACGCGAGCGGGGAGGGGGACGACGAACGACCTCGATGCGGAACCGTAACGCGGATACGGGAGAGCTGTGAGGCCGATCCATGACACGAACCGCGATCAACCTCTACAGCGTGCGCGACCTCGACGAGTCGATGCTCGAGATCCTCGACCGAGTCGCGGCGGCGGGCTACGACGGCGTCCAGTTCTCCGGCGGGCTTCGGGACACGGACCCCGAGGATGTCGTCGAGAAGCTCTCGGAGACGGGCCTGGAGACGACCGGGGCTCACGTCGACATCGACGACCTCGAGTCCGATCTCGCGGGGAGCTACGACCTCTACGGCGACCGGCTGAGATGTGCGAGCGCGGTCGTCCCCTATCTCGGCCAAGAGCGCTTCGAGAGCGAGGCGGCCGTTCGCGAGACCGCAGAGCGACTGAGTGACCTCGCCGCAGACGCCGAGGACTATGCCTGGCCGATCCACTACCACAACCATGCCCACGAGTTCGTCGATGTCGGCGGGGAGACTTTCTTCGAGCGGCTGGCCGACCTCGCTCCGGAGGTCGGACTCGAACTCGACGTCGGCTGGGCGCTCGTCGGGGGCGAGGATCCCGTGGAGCTAATCGAGCGCTACGGCGATCGGATCGACCTTCTGCACATGAAGGATATGGTCACTGACGAGAAACGGGGCTTCCGGGAGATCGGTGACGGAGACGTCGACATGGCGGCGTGTGCCGAAGCTGCCCGGAAGGCGGAGGTCGAGTGGCTCATCTACGAACACGACGAGCCCGAGGACCCCGCGGCATCGATCGAGACCGGCGCGACGGTTCTCCGATCGATCTGAGCGGCTGTCAGATCGGTCAGTATGTCGGATGCGTATCAGCAGGATTGGTCGTAGCCACCGTGGAACGAGGGCTTACCCGCCGACGGTTCGTCAGATCGGCGGACGTCCCGATACTCTCTCCATGGACACGAGGAGGTCGTTCGCGAGTCCGAGACTCTTCACTGACAGGTCGCCCGTCGTTCTCCGGAGAAGTTACGTTTTCGACGCCGGTGATGACGTACCGTTCTCGAGAAAGGAACGGATTTGTCGGGAGGGACGATCGATTTGAACCGCCGGATGTTCATGTCGTGTGGTATCATACGTCCCAGCCGATTCTCGAGGGAAGGGGAGTCGAACGCGTGTCGCTTCAAAATTACAAACATATGGATGTAATCTTACCCCGGAACGGCGGTTTCCGGGCCAGCCATGGCCTCAACTTGGGGACGCTCGGTTCAAGCATGATCGGAATCCGCGACGGGTTCTGTTCCCCCTTCGGGAACGAGTGTGGCGCCAGGGAACCCATAGCACGAGTCGTTGGCGAACCGGCCGAGGTCGATCGAGATGGGCCAATTCGCGTGCCCGCGACCGGTGCCACACCGGACGGTCACCCCGCCGGCCTGCCGTTCGGCGCCATCGGTCCGGACCGTCGTGAACTCGTGTTCGCCATAGACACCGGTCTGGACGTTAGCTCCCGGGATCGAGCGTCGGTGTTGACAAGCCAGTTCCCCGTCCCCGACGAGTGTTTGCGCCCAGGAGGAGCCCTGGCCCACGGCGGTCGGGATCGACACGGCGAAGCCGGGCCATCACCAGCCCGCCGGAGTACACTGGCCGGAGGGCGCCCGTCGTGAGCCGGAGCAGCCCCGACTGAAAACGGGACCCGATCCCGAGATCGTCCTCGTCGAGCTCGACCGGTTCCCCGGCCTTCGCGTCCGTCACCTAGAGAGGGTTCCGGACCCGCACGGGTCGCCGCCAGGATTCGCTCCGGTGGTCCGGAAACCTGTCTTTCACGTCCGTGAGTCGGGCGTACTCGTGGCTAGTGCTCAGGACACCTCGATCGTCACCGTGTCCGTCGTCGAGTAGCCGGTGTTGTCGGTTGCGTCAGGGAAACGGTGTAGGTGCCGGCTTCGTCGTAGCGGTGGTCGCTCCACCACCCCGTCTCGGTGGTGCCGTCGCCAAAGTCCCACTCGAGGGAATCGATCCAGCGGTCGTCGCCCATCTGGATCGCGTCGGGCTCCCAGCCCGTCTCCTGGCCGGCGTCGCCGAGCCGGACGAGTGCCCTCGTATGGTGGGTCTCGGGCTCGGAGAACACGGTAGAGACAGCCGTCGCCACGGCGATGGACCGCGAAATCAGCTCGCCGCTGTCATGACCGTCAGGACGTTCGT
The DNA here is from genome assembly GCF_020177375.1 of Saliphagus infecundisoli. Lineage (GTDB taxonomy): Archaea > Halobacteriota > Halobacteria > Halobacteriales > Natrialbaceae > Saliphagus > Saliphagus infecundisoli. The sequence goes on from NZ_JAIWHV010000017.1 coordinate 48,417, forward strand.
CCGGGCGGTTGGTCAGTCACTTCGACAAGGCGGCTGAAACGAGATCGCCAATGGTCGCTTGCCTGGGGCAAGCCGCAGGACTCACGTTCCCTCTCCACAATCACGTGTTGCGCGCCACTCAGCATGTCTTGCTCTACGACTCGCAGAGTGTCACCGACGTTCGACAGAATGCCCCTCCGATTTCATCTGGTTCCACCACGATTCGTCTGTAGACGCTTTATCCCAGAAGCGTGGGGTCGACGTAGCCCTCGACGTGATTGAGGAGCACCCTTCGAAGAGGGGGCCGTGGACCGAGTTCCACTACGACGAGTGAGCGCGCGTTAGCGCGACCCGGCGCCGGGCTGTTCGACCCGGACAGCGTGGGATTCGAGCCACTGCCACAGTTCCCCCTTCGGGACGTTCAGCTGCCGGGTGTTGACCGGGAGGTCGGGGTAGCCGCCGACCTCCTCTTGGCTGTCGATGTAGTCGCCGTCGAAGGTCCGGACGTCGCTGACGACCCGGCGGTCGTGGTAGGTCCGGTCGGCCGGTCGCGCGCCCGCGTACGCGAGAGCGTGGTCCTCCGCCCGTTCGGCCGACAGCGGCGAGAGGCCGTCGGGCCAGACCGGCGGTTCGTCGAGACGGACCACCTCGGGGCCGACCATCGGCGTCTCCGGGTCGGTGATGTTTCCCTCAATGTACATCTCGGCGCTGCCGCCCTCGATGTTGTAGTCCCCCTCGTCGACGCGGAGGTAGGAGTTCCCGACGACGCTCGCGACCGTCGAGTCGTCGACGTTGGTCGCCTCGTCGTAGTGGTACATCACGTTGTTCACCACGACGCTCTCCGTCTCGGCTTTCAGCCGGGGGTTGCGCCCGATGTTGTGCGCCCAGACGTTGCCGAGGAGGGCGACCCCGGTCGACCCGTCGCCGACGAGCGTCCCGTACGAGTGGGTCCCCTTCGGGTGGGTGGCGTCGGCCAGCCCCTCCGCCATGATGCAGTTCGAGTACGTCGTGTCGACGGAGTCGTAACCGGGCGAGCCGTTCTCGTCGACGGCCCACGTGATCGAACAGTGGTCGATTACGTTGTTCTGGGTCCCGTCTGCCGTCCGGACCCCGTCGGGAACCCACCCCTCCTCCTGGTTAGCGTCGCCCGGGCGGACCCGAACGTGTCGGAGGAGGCAGTCGTCGGCGTCGACCCACATGCCCCCACGGATCAGCGTGATTCCGGGCGAGGGGGCCGTCTGTCCCGCGAGGTACAGTCCGTCCTCCTTGATGGTGAACCGCTCCGCGCCGAGGTCGATGGTGCCACTCGTCTCGAACACCACGACCCGGGGACCGCTCCGGTTTACGGCCGCGTCGAGCGCCTCGCGTGTCGGCTCCGTCACCTTATACACTGGCGTGTCGTCGTCGAGCCACGGGGCCGCGTCGGCGAACCCGTCATCGGGGTCGAAGTACGACCCTGCGGCCGGGCCGCCCCGACCACCCGGGCCGCTGCGTCCGTTCCCCGCCGCAGCCGCGTTGCTCGCGAACAGTCCCGCGCCGCCGATGCTCCCCGCACCGATCGCTCCGAGAAACGTCCGTCTGTCCTGTGTCATTGGCGTCGCACCGTTATCGAGACTATCACCAACACTAATAAGTATTATTTAGAGCGACGAACAGATCCCGAGCGCGGACGGATCGACCACGACCGCGGTGGGTCGTCTACGGAGGACCCGTGCGAATACGGAGGAGATCGGGCCTACGTCCAGGGGAGCGCGTAGCTCGGGTCGTTGATGAACCGTTCGAGGCCCGCCGAGAGGCTCATGCGCGTGCCCGCGGGCAGCGTCACGTCGAGCGTCGCCCCGCCGGCTCGCCGTTCGGCGCCGTCGGCCCGGACCGTCGTGAACTCGTGTTCGCCGTAGGCGCCGGCCTGGACGATCACCTCCCGGGGCCGGGCGCCGGTGTTGACGAGCGTCAGTTCGACGCCCTCGGCGGTCACGTCCTCGACGAGCGCGCTCACGCCCGGGGGGAGCCCCGGTCGGCGGCGGTCGGGATCGAAGTGGCGAAGCTGGGCCATCACCAGCCCGCCGTAGTACACGGGCTGGGGGGCACCCATCGTGAGCTGGAGCAGCCCCCGGTGGAACACCGGGTTGCGGTCCCGGAGGTAGTCCTCGTCGAGGTCGGCCGGCTCCCCACCCTCCGCGTCCATCAGATCGAGTCGATCCTGGACCCGCGCGCGACTCGCCGCGAGGATCCGCTCGGGGTAGTCGGGGAACTCGCCGTCGAGGTAGGCGAGCCAGGCGTACTCGTGGCCGGCGCCGTGTTTGCTCTTCGGGCGCGGATCGACCCGGTCCCAGTCGCGGCTCCCCCAGTCCCGGAGCCGTCGGAGCCGCTCGCGGTCGGCCCCGTCCATCGAGGCGTACCAGAGGTGGACGGCGTAGGGGTCGTCCCGGTGGGTTCGGAACTCGTACCAGCCGTCGCGCCACAGCACCTCGCCGTCGGGTTCGGTGAGGACGCCCGAGGCGTCGTAGTGGTAGTCGCCCGGATCGCCGTGCTTGTGGGGGATGTAGAGGGTGTCGTGGATCGGGTCCTCGCTCACCTCGATCCCGCGCTCGATCAGGTTCTCGAGCTGTGACCGGGGGAAGTCGAGGACCTCACGGTCGCCCGAGAGGAGGACGGCATTTTCGGCGGCCACCGTCGGCCCGATCCCGACGTAGTGCCAGCCGCCCCACGACCAGCCGTAGAAGCCGCCGTACCACTTCCCGTTAGTATACTCGCCGATCTCGCCCGAACGCCCGACGTTGTCGGGGATGATCCCGCCGTTTTCGGCCGTGCGCTCGCGCCAAGCCTCCGTGTACTCCTCGACCCACTCCCGGTAGCGATCGTCGCCGGTGTGGAGGTAGGCATTGGTCATCAGGCTCGTGATCGCGAGGTTCAACGGGATATCCCCCTTCGAACACCGTTCGGCGTAGATCTCGTACAGCCGCTCCTCGTTGTCGGGATCGAGCAACTCGGTCGCCGACTCGAACTCGAGGTCCCGCCAGGGGAGCCCGTGGCGCGCCCACCGGTACTCCGAGCCGTAGCCGCCGAAGGTGGACTGGGAGCCAAAGGCCGAGAGATCGGCGTACTCCGGGCCCATGCTGCCGGTCTGTGGTGCCCGGACCAGCCGCCGGTCGGCGTCGTAGTTCTCCACGTCGCCGTCGCCGAGGTAGAGCCCGGCGAATCGCTTGGCCCGGGAGACGACGCCCTGGTCCTCGGGCGCAGCCAGGCCCATGTTGTAGGTCAGCTGGTTCGACTCGCCGAGGTGGAACCAGTCGCGACACTGCTCGAACCCGTCGACGACCATCGGATGGCCGAAGGGCGTCTCCGTCTCCGCTCCCCGCTCGACGGCCGCCTCGCGGGCCTCCCGAGCGTACTCGAGGAAGCGCTCGTCCCCACCCATCGCGTAAACGAGCGGCCAGTTGTAGAACCCCTCGAGGACGTCGTCGAAGCCGTCGACGCCGACGTGGTCCTCCGGCGGCCAGAACGGTTCGCCGCTCTCGCCGAAGTAGTCGCCGTAGAACCGCTCGACGGCGGTCTCGAGCAGGTCGAACAGTCGTCGCTGGTCGGTCGCCCAGTCGGGCGGCTGGTCGATCGCGGTCGTGGCCTCGAGTTCGAGCATGTCCGTGCCCGGGTCGTTCGCGAGCATGACTGTTGGGGTTCCGGAACCACGGGGGTCGACCCCCTCCCGCTGGTTCCCCACGCGGGAACAGGTTTATGATGCATTGGGACAGTCCTCCCGGTATGACACAGCCACCCGAATCCCGCCCCGGCCGGACGATCAGATCGGTCGAGATCGCGTTCAGCATCATCGACGCCCTGGAACGACGGGACGGTGCCGGCGTGACCGAACTCGCCGACCGGCTGGACCACTCGAAGAGCACGATCCACAGCCACCTTCGAACCCTCGAGGAGCTGGAGTACGTCGTCCGGAAGGGCGACGAGTACCGGCTGAGCCTGCAGATCCTGGGGATGGCCGAACACGTCCGCGATCAGGTCGGCAACTACGACGTCATCGAGGAGGAAGTCGACGCGCTGGCCGATGAAACCGGCGAGATCGCCCAGTTTGGGATCGAAGAGCACGGCCAGGTCACCTACCTCCACAAGGCGAGTGGGGAGCAAGCGGTCGAGACCGCTTCGAGCGTCGGCGCCCAGCAGCCGATCTACGCGACGGCACTCGGCAAGACCATCCTCACATTCCTGCCTCCCGAGCGCATCGACGAGATCGTCAGCGCGACCGAGTTCGTCGCCCACACGTCCCACACGATCACCTCGCCCGAGAAACTGTACGACGAGATCGAGACGATCGCCGAGCGAGGGTACGGGATCGACGACGAGGAGAACATCGCGGGGCTACGGTGTGTCGCCGCTCCCGTCAAGAGCGAATCCGAGATCCTGGGCGCGGTGAGCATCTCCGGCCCGAAGAGCCGGTTCACGGACGACCGGATCCACGACGAGCTCCCGGAGTTCGTCACCCGGGCGGCGAACGTGATCGAACTCAACACCAAGTTCTCGTAGCGGGCCCTGCGACTGGCGATCAGTTCGGGAAGCGGGGCCAGGAACCCGCCGTCGCCATCGTCGTTCCCGTCGCTATCGCCGTTCCGGGGATACTGGAGACTGCTCCCGGAGACCGTCCTGAATGTGGTCGTAGGCGCGTTCGGCACGCTCGCGGTCCTCGTCGTCGAGTTCGACGAGGGGTTCCCGGACGGGACCGCCGTACTGGCCGGCGCACTCGAGACCGGTCTTGAGCACGGGGACGCTGTTGGCCCCGGGGTAGACGTTGTCCGTGCCGGGTTCGCTCCGGAGGTTCATGAACGGCTGGGCGAGGTCCCGGAGGTCGCGGGCCCGTTCGACGTCGCCGGCCTCGAGGGCCTCGAAGATCGCCAGTCCCAGGCGGGGTTCGACGTTGGTCGCGCCCGCAGTAAAGCCCTCGGCGCCCTCGAGGTAGTAGGCGGGCGCGGGCGGCTCGGCCATCCCGCAGACCCAGACGACGTCGCTGTCGACGGTCGCGACGCACTCGGCGAACAGTTCGATGTCGGAGATCGCCCACTTGATCCCGACGACGTTGTCGTGGTCGGCGATCGCCTCCACGAGTCCGACCGTGACCTCGAAGTTCCGAAGGTAGGGGACGACGCCGACGTCGACGGCGTCGGCGATCCGACCGTAGTAGTCGGCGACGCCGCGTTCGTGTTTGAACGTGTGGTGGGGCGGCATCACCATGATCGCGTCCGCGCCGTGTTCCTCGTGGGTCCGCGCGAGGTCGACCGCGGTCTTCGTGCTCCCGCCGACGCCCGCGAGGACGGTCGCGTCCGCGGGAAGCGTCTCGCAGGGGACGCGGACGACGTCGATCCGCTCCTGGCGCGAGAGCGAGTGATACTCGCTGACGTTGGCTCCCGCCAGAAAGAGGCGAATCCCCTCGTCGTAGAGCCAGTCGGTCGTCGCCGACAGCTCCGCTAACAGTATCTCGTCCGTATCGGCGTCGTCGAACGGGGTCAACAGTCCCGCAGCGACGTCTTTCAGGTCGGATGCGACTTCTGCGGACGGCATGGGTTGGAAACGACCCGACGGGATAATAAGTTTTTGTGTCGGGGTATCCGACGCCGTTCGAAACGTCTCGTCGATTCGGGTCCGATTCGCCCTGAGCTACGGGTACGCACAACGCTTATGTCCGTCCTGAAAAACGTGGGAACGATGCCCGAGCAAGACGACACGACGGTAGATATCCGTTCGTTCGGCGCCGAGCGCGGGTCGGACGCCGTGAACACCGAGGCGATCCAGCAGGCGCTGGACGACCGGGCCGGGACCGGCGGCACCGTGTCGATCCCGCCCGGCGAGTTCGTCACGGGACCGCTGCAGGTCGGCGACGAGACGACCCTCCGGATCGAGAACGGCGCGACGCTCCGGTTCGTTGAGGACTACGATGCCTTCCCGACCGCCGAGAGCCGCTGGGAGGGTTGGGATCAGGTCGGCTTCCACCCCTGCCTCTGGGTCCGGGACGCCGAGAACGTCGAGATCACCGGGAAGGGCGCGGTCGACGGCTCCGGGGAGTACTGGTGGGGGTTCTACGACGCAGAGTACCCCGAGGGGTTGGCCGACCGGCTGGCGGAGTTCGCCGAGAGAAACGAGTACCAGGACGACGTCAGTTCCTTCACCCTTCGGCCGCCCCTGCTCCAGATCTACGACTCCGAGAACGTCACGGTGTCGGGAGTCACCCTCCGGAACTCGCCGTTCTGGAACACCCACGTCGTCTACTCCGCGGACGTCACGATCCACGATGTCTCGATCGAGAACCCCGCGGACGCGCCAAACGGCGACGGGATCGACGTCGACTCCTCGCGGTTCGTCCGGATCAGCGACACCTACATCAACGCGGGCGACGACGCGATCTGTCTCAAGTCGGGCAAGGACGAGCCGGGACGCGAGGTCGGCGAGCCGGCCCGAAACATCGTGGTCACGAACTGCACGGTCGAGGCCGGCCACGGGGGCGTCGTCATCGGCTCGGAGATGTCCGGGGACGTCCGGGACGTGACCGTCTCCAACTGCACGTTCACCGAGACCGACCGCGGCATCCGGATCAAGACCCAGCGGGGTCGGGGCGGCGTCGTCGAGGACCTCCACTTCGAGAACATCGTCATGCGAACCGTTGCCTGCCCGTTCGTGGTCAACGGCTACTACTTCACGCCGCTGGATAGCGATCCCCAACCGGTTGACGAGTCGACGCCGATGGTCCGGAACGTCCACTTCAGCAACATCACCGCGCGGGACGTCGAGTCGGCGGCCTTCCTCGCGGGTCTCCCCGAGCGACGCCTTGAGGGGATCACGTTCTCCGACGTCCGGATCGACGCGACCCGCTCTCTGGACGCGACGGATCTCGACCCCGCGATGGCCGACGGCTACGAGCAGGCCCACGGGCTGTTCTGCAAGTCGATCGCCGACGTCTCCCTCTCGGACGTGACGGTCCGAACCCCTGACGCCCCCGCGATGCGCTTCGAGGATACGGACCGCGTCTCGCTCGACGGCCTCTCCGTCAAGTCCGGCTCTCCGCCCCCGCTCGAACTCGAAGACGTCGGGGCGACCCGGATCCGGGGCTGCGTTCTTCCCGACGACGGCCCCTTCCTGCGGGCCGACGGCGAGGAGACGCGGACGATCTCGCTTCGCGGGAACCACGGCTCGCCGACGATCGACGTGGACGGAGCCCCGAACCTCGAGATTGACCGGCAGTAGCGCCGGCATCACAACCTATAACTCGGTGCCTCCTCCTCGTTCCCGACGAATGGCATCCGAGATCCGATACGGTATCGTCGGCTGTGCCGGGATGGGAACGAACCACGCCGACGTCGTCCGCGACGCCGAGGGGGCGACCCTCGCCGCCTGCGCCGACGTCAGCGAGGAGAACGCACGCGCGTTCGCAGAGAGCTACGGGACCGAGTGGTACACCGACCCCGGAGCAATGGCCGTCGAGGCCGACCTGGACGCCGTAAGCGTCTGTACGCCCAACGGGACCCATGCGGAGATCGTCGCCGATCTCGCGGCGGCGGGCGTCGACGTCCTCTGTGAGAAGCCCCTCGAGGTCACCCCCGAGCGGGTCGCCCGAACCGTCGAGTCCTGCGAGGAGGCGGGGGTGAAACTCGGCTGTATCCTCCAGCGGCGCACCTTCGGCGGGCCACGCCTCGCGCGGGAGGCCGCGGCCGACGGCCGGCTGGGCGAGCTGGTCCTCGCGGACGTCCAGGTGAAGTGGCACCGCGAGCCCGCCTACTACGAGGACGTCGCCTGGCACGGGACGACCGACCTCGACGGCGGGATCCTGCTGACGCAGGCGCTCCACGGCGTCGACCTGCTCCAGTGGGCCGCCGGCGGGGTCGACCGGGTCGCTGCGGGCCTGGACACGCTCCACCACGACGTCGAGGCCCCCGACACCGCTGCGCTCATGGTCGAGTTCTCCGAGGGCGGCTACGGCCAGCTTGCGGCCACGACCGCGACTTACCCCCAGCGCCCGATCACGCTCCAGGTCCACGGCACCGAGGGGACCGTCCGCTGGCACGAGGACGACGTCGACGAGGCCGTCACCGTCGATGGCCCGATCGAGGACGCGGCCGAGCCGTTCCCGATGGGCGTCGGGATCCCCGGCCAGGTCCGGGACTTCCTCGAGGCGATCCGCGAGGACCGAGAGCCGATGGTCACGCCCGTGGACGCACGCGAGGCCCTCGACATCGTCTTCGCCGCCCAGCGGTCGTCCGAACGCGGGGAGTGGGTCGACGTCGGGAGCATCCGCGGGCGGTAAGGGATCGGGGCATCCGATACAGCTGTGGCGTGGATCCGCGATCCGGGGTGAAGGCCGTGGTTATATAGCTCTCCCGAGTCGCTAGGAAAGATTTAAATCATTGTATCCGAACATAGGGATCGCATGTCGGGAGACAACGGTAGTCAAGGGGATCGATCGCTCAGTTACCTAACCCGTCGGGGACTTCTCAGAAACAGCGCCATCGCTGGAGCAGCCGGCCTCGCCGGCTGTATGGGTAATGACGGCGGAAACGGCAATGGGAACGGCAACGGTAATGGAAACGGCAATGGGAACGGCAACGGTAATGGAAACGGCAATGGGAACGGCAACGGTAATGGAAACGGCAATGGGAACGGCAACGGTAATGGAAACGGCAACGGAACCGGCAACGAGACCGGCAACGAAAGCGATCCCGAGGGCGAGCCGGTCGAGGAGGTCACGGACGCCCGGCTGACGGTTCCGTACCCCCAATCGGCACAGCCGATTCCCGACCTCAACTGGAACGCCTATAATCCGACCACGTACGCGTACAATCAGGAAGCACCGGGGAATTTCCTGAACGCTCACTTCAGCATCTACCACGGGAACACTGATAGCTGGACCATGGTGCTCGGGGACGACTATTCGTACGACCCCGACTCCTCGGTCCTCGAACTCACGCTTCGGGACGATGCCACCTGGCACGACGGAACCCAGGTGACGATGGAGGACTACTACGTCCAGTTGCAACTCGACGAGGCGACGACCCGGATCTCGAACCCACCCGAGGACCGCGAGGACGACTGGTCCTGGTCGCCGGCCATCGAGAGCTACGAACAGACCGGCGATTTCACCATGGAGCTGACTCTCCGGGAGGAGGGTGAACTCAGCGAGTCCTATCTTCACTCGAACGTCATTCCCGAGAATATCCAGGTCAAGCGAGATCTCTACCAGGAGAGCGCCGAGGAACTTCACCAGCTCCTCGATGACGAGGACTGGAGCGGGGCCGAGAGCGCCCTAACCGACTTCCTGGAAATGCGGATCGACGAACCGTACGGGAACGGCCCGTTCATGTTCAGCGATTCCGACGACACGCGGTTCATCGCGGAACGTTACGAGGACTACCCCTACGCCGACCAGGTCCTGTTCACGGAGTTCGCCTTCGTCGAGATCGAAAGTCCGCCCCAGGCGTTCGCCAACGGCCAGGTCGACGCCGTTTACTCGGGAATTCCTGCGGAGGAAGACATCCAAAACCAGTTCCCCGAGTACTACACGGTAAACGGTGACCACGCGTCGTTCACGCAAGTCATCTTCAACCTGGGACGGTTCGGAAGCGAGTGTTCGGACGCCTCCGAGGGCGTTTACAACCCCGCCACCACCAACCGCTACGTTCGGAAGGCCTTCCAGTCAGCGTTTAACAAGGCGAACATGGCCCAATCGCTCGGCCAGAACGCCGAAATGATGGATGCGCCACCACTGAAAGTCTCGCCCGCGGACGTCGAGGCCGGCCGGTTCGACGAGTTCATCGAACAGAACAACCTCGAGTCCTACGGCGGCGGCGAACCTGACATCGAGCAAGCCGAGGCCTATCTCGAGGAAGCCGGCTACAGCTGGGATGACGAGCAGGAAAACTGGATGGACGACGAGGGCGAACCCCTCGAGATTACGGTCCTCTCGCCGGCCGGTGCCCCCCAGATCTTCATGGCACAGGTGATGACGGACAATCTAATCGAGCTCGGTCTGGAGGTCAACCTCGACGCCAAGGACGGGACGACCTTCGGGAACCAGCGGTTCCAGGGTGCCTTCGAGATGATCCCCGACGGCACCTCGGTGATGTCCACTCGCGGTCTCTGGCCCGAGGGCTGTTGGTTCCACTCGCTGTGTCACGGGGTTCCATCCGATTGGAATCAGGTTCCGCCGATCGGCGAGCGCGACGGAGAGTACGAGTCAATCAACCAGGAACAGCTCGGCCTCCAGTGGCTCGCTCGGGGTAACGACGAGGACCTCCACCAATTGCTGTGGGCCTGGAACCAGTACCTTCCCGCGGCCGAGCAGGCATACACGCCCGACGCGGGCGCAGTCCAGGCTAACGACTGGTATGTCGAGGGCGATCAGGGGCTCCGGGGAAGCCGGCAGGCCCTGTTCAACCTCGTGACTGCACCCGGCGGAAACATCGTTCCCCAGGCGTAACTCGGAGCTCGACCGTTCGTAGCGACCGTCCCCGATTCGTCTTTCGTTCTCCCTTTGGGCGTCCGCTCCCGTATCCGGTATCGACCCCGAGGCTCTCGAAACGACGGTAGACTGCGACCGGGTTTAGGACCACGTCGAACGGCTGAATCCGTCCGTTCCGAGTCGGGAGACGTTTCCTGCCGCCTTCTCTGTGAGGCAGCCTCATAATCGCACATAACTGTTATCCCTCACCGAAGAGTTCGGGACGTAAGGAATGTCCGACACCGAGTACGATTTCGTCGTGGCCGGCGACGGAAGCGAGGCGTTCGAAACCGTTCAGGCGGCGATAAACGCGGTGCCCGACTTTCGGGATGCCGAGACCCGGATTCTGATCCGTGAGGGGGAGTATCGGGAGAAAATCGTTGTTCCGACCTCCAAGACAAACGTGACGCTCGTCGGCGACGGCCCCGAGCGGACGGTCCTCACTTACGACGACTACAACGGAAAGCCAAACCGGTTCGGCGAGGCGATGGGGACGACCGAATCGTCGAGTTGTTTCGTGTTCGGCGACGGCTTTACCGCACGGGACCTCGCCTTCCGAAACGACGCCGGGCGGGTCGGCCAGGCCGTGGCGATCCGAGTCGACGGTGACCGCGCCGTCTTCGAGAACTGCGGTTTTCTCGGCAACCAGGATACCCTCTACACCCACGGCCGGGACAGCCGCCAGTACTACCGGGGATGCTATATCGAAGGAACGGTCGATTTCGTGTTCGGCTGGTCGATCGCGGTCTTCGAGGGCTGCGAGATTGTTTGTAAGGGCGAGAGAGGTTACGTGACTGCCGCCTCGACCCCTGCGGACGCGGAGTTCGGCTACGTCTTCGAGGACTGTACCGTGGTCGGCGACGAGTCGGCGGAATCGTTCTATCTCGGCCGGCCATGGCGACCCCACGCGCGGACGGTTTTCACGGGCTCGTATTTAGGCGGCCACATCGAGCCCGACGGATGGCACAATTGGGACGAGCCCGCCAAGGAGGAGACGGCGTTCTACGCGGAGTACGACAACGAGGGGCCAGGGAACGCACCCTCCGAGAGGGTCGAGTGGGCCCGCCAGCTTTCCGAGGAGGAAGCCACCGACTACAATAGAAGGACCATCTTCAACGGCTGGGACCCCCTCGGTCGGCTCGCAGCAGACTGATCGCGCCGTGTCAGTCGAGTTATACGCGGCTCCGTGCTTGTGTACGTCGGAGTCGGTCACGTCATGACTCACACTGATGGCGAGTGCTCGTTTTCCGTTCCGTCGAATCGCCCGCACAGACGTTACTGGTGGAACCACCAGACGAGCGAGTAGAGCCCGACACCGACGACGATCAGGGCGGTCCCCCATATAGCCATGATCGCGGGCCAGACGCCCGTGCTCAGGATCACGGCGAGGACCCACAGCAGGACGCCGAACAGCGCGACCTTGAGTGCCGTGGAGTTGGCGACGATCTCCAGGCCACGACCGAATCCCTCGGATTCCGTTCCCCGTGAAAGCGCCATACGCTCACACCTGTCCGCCGGATAATAACAGTACTGGTCTCCTCCTCGATCGCCCCCGACCTGACGATTTATTAGCCGGGAGCGACGACGACAGGCTATGCGTATCCCGACGCCCCTTCTGAAGATGATGGTCGCGGTCAACGTCACTTTTCTGCTGCTGCTCGGATTTTCCTATCCCTACGTCGAACCGGGGACGCCGTCGTACGTCGCTGCCGTGTTGACGCTTGGAGCGGTCTGCGTGATGCTGACACTAGTCTCGATCCTGATCTTCATCAAGTGGCGCCGGGAGACCCTCTGAGATCAGTCGTCGGCGACGGCCGGCGTGGGCCCCTCCGGAAGGATCCGCGACGCCTTGAGGTCCCAGTCGTCGAGGTACTCGCGCTCGGCCTCGATCAGCCGGGAGAACAGCTCCCGAGCGTCGGCCGTGTCGATCGTCACGAGCGGATCGTTGAGGAACGCACGGTAGGCCCGGTCGACGTCACCCTCCATGCCCGCCTCGACGATCGTCTCCTGATTGGTGACGTGGGTCGTGAGAACGGTCCGGAGTTCCGGCGGGAACGACCCTGCCGTTTGGGGAGTGACGCCGCCCCCGTCCACTAAGACGTTCGTTTCGACGACTGCGCCTTCGGCGAGATCGGGACATTGGCCGACGTTGGGATAGTTGGCGTGGGTCTTCAGCGGCTCGAGCCCGCGGAGCGCGCGCATCCAGTCGACGGCCTCCTCGCCCGACTCCGTGAACTCGAAGGGGTCGTCACCCTCGAGATAGTCGCGGCGCTCGTGTTCTCCCTCGCCCCAGTGGTCGACTCTGTACTCGCTCGGTGTCCGGCGGATTCCCCACCGATGGACCTCCTCGGGTTCGTCGACCGAGAGGTACCAGGGGACGAACTCGACCAGGTGGCGGTCACCGGCCGCGGGCAGGATCTCGAACTGCCGGTAGAGATCCTGAGTGACGTCGCGGTGGTTGACGAAGTAAGAGGCCTCCGAGAGCTCGCCGGAATCGAACCGAGGCACAGGCTTCCGGGCGTCGAGCCACGTCTCAAGCAACCCGTAGAGGTCGCGGTCGCGCCAGTGGGCCTCGTCGACCCACGTGAAGTGGTTAACTCCCTTGACGGTGACGTCTATCTCCTCGCGGGAGACGTCCTCAGCGCCCTTCACATGGTCCTCGACGAGATCGGCGAACAGCTCTTGGACCTTGAACACTTCGTGGCAAAGGCCGACGGCGTTGATATCGGGATACTCGGCGTAGAGGGTGCGGGTACAAACGGTCATCGGGTTGGTATAGTTGATGACCCAGGCGTCGGGACACTCCTCGCGGACGGTGGCGGCGATCTCGCGGTACTGGGGCACCGCCCGCATCGCCCGCATGGTTCCGCCCGGCCCGACGGTGTCGCCGACGGTCTGATGGATGCCGTACTCCGCCGGGAGCTCGAGGTCTTTCGCCATCGTCTCCGCAGGCGGATCCTGGGTCGAACAGATCACGAAGTCGGCGCCCGAGAGGGCGGCCGCTAAGCTCTCGACGACCTCGTAGCTCCAGTCGCCGACGGCGTCGTCGTGGCTCTGGATCCACTCGCCGAGTTCGGCGTTCGCCCGCGCGCTCTCGTGGTCGACGTCATAGAGAACGACCTCTCCGGCGAGGTCCGTACACTGGGCCAGGTCGTTCATCAGCGTCGCTGCCCACGATCGGCTCCCGCCGCCGACGTAGCCGATCCTCACCCGTTCCGGCTCCACGGGCTGCTCGCGTCGTAATTCGTGCATTCAGCGCATCCACACTGACGTTGGGACATAGCTCTTTCGGCGCGGGCGGATCCCGCCGGTTGCGTTGCCGTGGCGATCGGCCACTTTGGCTCCCCGCGAGCAACTCCCACATAAACTTTTAACCGGGGCCGCCCTTGTAGCCGATATGGCAACGAACGTCGGTGACTCCGCCAGTTCGACGACCACCGGAACCAGCCTCGGCCAGCGACTAAACTCCTTTTTCAAGGACCAAGCGCTGTACGGTCGGTTTCGGATCCCGACACTGATCGCGCTGCTGGCAGGGATCGCCTGGGCGTTCCAGCCGGTCGCGACGTTCTACGCGCTCGATCAGGACGTTAGGATCGACATCATGAACGCCGCCGCCGCCGAGTGGATCGTCCACTTCATGATGCCATTTGGCATCTGGCTGTTCGTCTGGGCCGCCTTCTTCGCCCTCGCGAAGCTCCTAGGCGGCCGAATACGGGTCGGCCGGTTGTTCAAGCTCGCCGGCTGGGGACTCGCACCGATCGCCGCATTCGGAATCGTCCGCGCCGTCGGAAACTACTACGCGTTTCAGGGCGAGACCCTCCCCCACGAGGTTCGGCGGGGCGTCATGTCCGCCGAACTCGAGGGCTACGAAAACATGGTCGCGGAGGTCGGTGCCGACCCGGCGATCGTCGCCGCCACCGCCGCCGGCTGCCTCCTGCTCGTCCCCAGCGCCCTCCTCTGGATGTATGCGGTCCGGCACTCGACGGACCTCGAACACCGCCAGGTCCTCACTGTCGTCGTCGTCCCGACACTGGCCCTGGCCGCCTACTTCGTCGGGAATCTGTTCCTCTAGGAGTCGTATCCCCAGGCCTCGAGGACCCGTTCGCGGACCTCGTCGTTGACCCACTCCCAGTCGTCGGGATGGGGGAGCTGGTCGTCGTCCAGAGTCTCGTCGAGACGTTCCCGGAGCTGATTTAACTCCTCCATCATCGTCGTCAGTTCCTCGCGGATCGCCCGGTGTTTCTCCTCCAGGGGTGCTCCCTCGTCGATCAGTCTGCCTAACTCCCCGGTCCGAGAGTGGAGACGTCCTCTGACCTTTCCGACCGAACGGAACGGTTCCTCCTCTAGGTCGGCGGCCTGGAGGCGGTTGATCCCTTGAGAGAGCGCCTCCGTGCGCCCCCGGAGCCGCCGGGATCCGTCGCTGTCGGCGGTGTCGGCCTGCCGTTCATACTCCGCTTTCCGGTCACACCAGTCCGTGATCAGGTCCCGGAGGAGCGCGGTCGGTTCGTCACCATTGGCCTCGTCGGTCTCTCCGGCTGTCGTCATGGACCTACCGTGGGTCGTCGATCACTTATAGCCACCGTCGGAGCGGTACGCTTGCCACGACCGTCGGCTCCGGCGAGTGCCACCAGAGAAGAAAAGATTTAGTAGGTACGCCTCTGAATCTCATGCCACATGCTTAATAGGCACAGAGTTCGGACTGCCCGCGTACGATCGTCGTCTGTCTCCTGGAGCGCACGATCGGGCGAACGGGTCGAGTTCGACAGGGAGGGAACCGATGGATTGGCGTGTTGAACGACTCACACAGGGCCTCCTGACCGTCTTTCTGGTCATTACGCTCTCGTTCGTAATCATCCGGTTCATGCCGGGGAACCCGATGGACTACATCCTGGCACAGATGTCCGGCGACGCCACGGGCGCGACCTCCGGCGAGGGTGGTGCCTCCGGGTCGGACATGGAACAGCAGTACGAGCTCGTCCAGGCGTATCTCTCGATGAATCCGAGCGATCCGCTCCACGTCGCGTACTTCGATTACATGTCGAACACGCTCCGGGGCGACCTCGGCCAGTCGATCTACTACAGCCGGCCGGTCTCGGACATCCTGGGCCGTGCGATGCCCTGGACGCTATTCGTGTTGAGCTGGGGGCTCGCGATCGGATTCGTCCTCGGGATCATCACCGGTTCGTTGATCGCTTACTGGGAGGGAAGTAAGCTCGACGTCGGGCTGACCGCCTACTCGGTGATCATGGGCTCGATCCCCTACTACGTGCTTGCGCTCCTCCTGATCGTCTACATGGCCTACCGGTGGCAGATATTCCCAACGAACGGACGGGTCCCGGAGGGCGTCACCGCGGGACTCAACTGGCCGTTCATCAAAGGAATCATCTACCACGCCTCGTTGCCGATCGCCTCGACGGTCGTGTTCTCGGGGATCGCCTCGCTGTCGATGCGTGGGAACGCGATCCGGGTGTTGGGCGAAGACTACCTCCGGGTCGCTCGCCTGCGCGGGCTCTCCGACGGCGTCATCGCGACCCAGTACGTCGCCCGGAACGCGATCCTCCCGTTGTATACTGGCCTGATGATCTCCATCGGGAGCCTCTTCGGAGGATCGGTGATCCTCGAGACGATCTTCCGTTACCGGGGGATGGGCTACTACCTGGTCCAGGCGGCAAACGCCAGGGACTATCCGCTGATGATGGGCGGGTTCATGCTGCTTACGATCTGTGTCGTGATCGCACTGTTCATCACTGACCTCACGTACGGGCTCATCGACCCGCGTGCGGGAGACGAGAACCGCGAGGCGTTCTAGCCATGACCGAGAAACCTACCGACAGACGGGCCGACGACAAAGAATCGTCCGACGATGTAGAGGAGGTGTTCGGCGAGCCGACGGCCGCCGACGGGGGGACGCCGATCGATGGAGGAACCGCGGCGCCATTTCGGACGACCTCCGACGTAAGCGAGAGTCGCACGGACCGCTACCGACGGATCTTCCGAAAC
This sequence comes from Saliphagus infecundisoli, assembly GCF_020177375.1. GTDB lineage: Archaea > Halobacteriota > Halobacteria > Halobacteriales > Natrialbaceae > Saliphagus > Saliphagus infecundisoli. The sequence continues at coordinate 64,882 of NZ_JAIWHV010000017.1, forward strand.
TACGTCGTCACCCCCTTTTCGATCGTCAGGAACGACAAGCGTGCGCTGATCGGAATCACGATCCTGACCATCTACTCGCTGGCCGGGCTTGCCGCCATCTTCTTCGTCGAGCCGACGGAGTCGTTCGAGGGCCAGCCCTACGTTCAGCCCTTCGAGACCTGGGAGTTCCCGTTCGGGACCAACCAGATGGGGCACGATCTCTTCTCTCAGACGGTCCACTCGGTGGTCCCGATCTTCCAGATGATGATCGCCGGTGCCCTGTTCACGGTGATCGTCGGAACCACCATCGGCGTCGTCAGCGGCTACAAGGGCGGGCTCGCCGACAGGGTGTTGAGTACGCTCACCGACGTCTTCATCAACCTGCCCGGACTCCCGCTTGTGATCGTTCTCGCCGTCCTCTTCAACCCCGAAAACGAGGTTATGGTCGGCATCCTGCTGTCGGTCGCGGCCTGGGCCGGTCTCGCTCGGTCGATCCGCTCGCAGGTGCTCACCCTCCGGGAGGAGTCGTTCGTCGAGGCCGCCCGCGCGATGGATATTCCGACCTCGCTGATCCTCTACAAGGAAGTACTGCCCCATCTCATGCCCTACGTGATGGTGAACACCGCAAACGCCGCTCGGGGTGTAATCTTCTCGGCGGTCGGGCTCTATTTCCTCGGCATCCTTCCGTTTACCAGCAACAACTGGGGGGTTATGCTGAATCAGGCATACGAGGTCGACGCCTACTTTCGGCCGATCGCCTTTCACTGGCTGATCATCCCGGTCGTCGCGATCACCGTGCTCTCGATCGGGCTGATCCTGCTCGCCCAGTCGTTAGACCGCGTGTTCAACCCGAGAGTGCGTGCGCGCCACGCCGATCGGGCCGACATCGACCCCGAAGAGGAGGAGGGAGACGCAACGATGACGATGGGGCAAGTATGAGTCGACACCGCAAACGGTCCGACCGACAGCTGACCATGATCCGCTCAATCCGATCCGACCGCCGGTGTATCGCCTTCAGAACGGAGGATCCGACCGACGAGCGCGGGGTGGCCCGATGACCGCTGCCGATCCCGATCGGTCGATGCCGCGGGCGGACGACCCCATCGCGGAGGTTAGGAACCTGACGGTCGCCTTCGAAATGGACCGGGGCCAGTCCCGGGTCGTCGACGATCTGAGCGTCGATATCGAGCGCGGCGAGATCTTGGGCGTCGTCGGCGAGTCTGGATCGGGGAAGTCGATGTTCGCCTCCTCACTTATGGATGCTGTCGTCGAACCGGGCGTCGCATCTGGCGACGTCACTTACCACCCGCCCTCCGGGGAGTCGGTCGACGTCCTCGAGCTCTCGAAGGGCGAGCTTCAGGAACTTCGCTGGGAAGAGGTCGCGATGGTGTTCCAGGGCGCGATGAGTTCGTTCAACCCCGTCCGGACGATCCGGGACCACTTCGTGGAGACGCTCTCGGCCCACGACTACAACGTCAGCGACGGTCTCGAGCGCGCCCGAGAACTGATCTCCGATCTCTACATGGATCCCGAACGGGTGCTTTCCTCCTACCCTCACGAGCTCTCGGGTGGGATGAGCCAGCGAGTGCTGATCGCGCTCTCGCTCATCCTCGATCCCGAGTTGCTGGTGATGGACGAGCCCACCGCGGCGCTGGACCTCCTGATGCAGCGCTCTATCATTTCCCTGCTCGACGGGATTCAGGAGAAACACGACCTGTCGATCGTCTTCATCACCCACGACCTCCCGCTGGTCGCGGGGCTGGCCGATCGGATCGCCGTGATGTACGCCTTCGAGATGGTCGAGATGGGGCCCACCGACGAGTTGCTCACCGATGCGGCCCATCCCTACACGCGGGCGCTCCTGAACTCCACGCCGAACCTCCGAGCGCCGATCGATCGGATGCGGTCGATCGACGGCGAGAGCCCGGATCCGGTGAACATCCCATCGGGCTGTTCGTACCACCCGCGGTGTCCCATGGCCGACGAACAGTGTCGGGAGGTCGATCCAGAACCCTACCGGGTCGACGGCGACCACGCCGCCAACTGTCACTACTGGGAGGAAGCCGCGGAGGCGGTCCCGGCAGTGACCGAGGAGTTCGACGACGCCGGCGAGATGGGTGCGGCCGCGACCGAACGCACGCCGGAACGCCGGTCCGGCGAGCCCGTCCTCTCGATGGACGACGTCGAGGTCTACTTCGAACAGGAGAGCAGCGCGTTCTCGCTGTTCTCCGATCCGGACGACGTCAAGGCCGTCGACGGCATCGATCTCGACGTCTACGACGAGGACGTCGTCGTGCTGGTCGGCGAGAGCGGCTGTGGGAAGACGACGCTGGGCAAAACCGCGATCGGACTCCAGCGCCCGACCGGGGGGGTAGTCGAGTACCGCGGTCAGGACGTCTGGCAGGCCCGGGATCTGGTCGGCGACATCGACATTCCCTACGAGGAAATCCGCCAGTCGCTGCAGATCATCCACCAGGATCCGGGGAGCGCCCTGAACACCCATCGACGGGTCCGGGCGGTTCTCGAGACTCCTCTCAAGCGGTGGTATCCCGAACTCGACGGGAACGACCGCCGCGAGCGCATCCTCGGGATGCTCGAGTACGTCGGAATGACGCCGCCGGAGGACTACATCGATCGCTATCCGTTCCAGTTGTCGGGCGGCGAGATGCAACGGATCGCGCTGATCCGGGCATTGCTGATCAATCCCGAGTTGATTCTAGCCGACGAGGCGGTTTCGGCGCTGGACGTCTCCCTGCGCGTCGAGATGATGGACCTCCTTCTGGAGCTTCAGGACACGTTCGACACCTCCTACCTGTTCATCAGCCACAACCTCGCGAACGCCCGGTACATCACCGAGAAGGCCGACGGTCGAATCGGGGTGATGTACCTGGGCGAACTCGTCGAGATCGGCTCGCCCGAGCGGATCATCAACGACCCGAAACACCCCTATACGCAGGCGTTGCGGTGGGCGACGCCCGAACTCGATCCCGACGATGATCCCGGCGAGCGCCCAATGCGCAAGATCGATATCCCGGACGCGGCCAACCCTCCATCGGGCTGCCGGTACCACACCCGGTGTCCGGAGGCCCGCGAGGCCTGTCGCCACCAGCGGCCCGAACTCGTCGAGGCCGAGGGAGAAGAGCCGGGTTACCAGCAGGCGGCCTGCTTTCGGGAGTACGAGGACCACGAGTACTGGGACAGCGAGCCAATCACCGACGAGGACGACGCCGACTCCGTCGACTCGGGAACGGGCCCGGGTACCGCGGAGGCCGACGACTGAGCTGCCGGTCCCGGTTTCTGCCGACGATTATCCGACGGCTGCGAAAACGACTCAGACCAGACAGACGTAGTACTGTCTGGCCCACAGATACTTCGGGTCGAGGTCGGGCGGGATCGCGAAGGCGATCTCGATGTCGGTCTTTGCTCCGGGAGACAGCCGGGTCCGGGTCCCGGAGACGCCCTCCGAGAGGCGCTCGGAGAGGGCAGGATCGGGCGCGCTCTCGTCGGGATCGAGTCCCTCGAGCCAGAACAGCTCGTGATCGAGTTCGGCCCCGTCACCACTCTCGTCGGTGGCCGTCATTCGGACGGCGAAGGCGTCTTGGTCCCCGAGGTCCGCCCCGAGTTCCGCCGGCTCGAGCCGTCGGGTGTCGGTGACGACGAGCGCGATGTCGCTATCTTCGAGAACAAACCGGTCCATCAGGTCGAGTTCGACGTAGTCGAACACGTACGCAGTCTCGTCGTCTTCGGTCTCGTTTCCGCTACTTGCTTCGGGTTCGTCCCCCGTCCCGTTCTCGACTGGACCGGCTGTACTATCCGATGTCTCCGTCCCCGCCGCGTCGGACCCGATCGCTCTCGGCGGGGCGACACAGCCCGCGACCGAACCAACGGCGGCGGCCCACACTGCGGAAAGATATCGCCGACGGCGCATACGTCGGGTTTTCTCCGGTCGTACAAAGGAGTTGTGGTGGAATGTGCCACACCGATCCCCCGTAGATGACTGGGGGATGGGAAGGCGAACGGCGTCGACTTCTACTCGCAGAGTACGTACAGCCGCTGGCGGGCGTCGCCCTCGTAGAGGCGCTCCTCGATGTAGCCGTGGTCCTCGAGGGTGCGGACGGCGTCCCTGACCGTCCGGGTCGGGAGCCGGCTACGCTCGACGAGGCCCTTCTGGGTGAGCGGACCCTCGTACTCCAGGGTCTTGTACACCAGCTTCGCGCTGGGGGGGAGCTGTTCGATCGGCGATTCGGTCTCGGGCGGCGGTCGTTGCGTCGTCATACACACGGGTGATGGTCCCTCGCCCGTGTCATACGGCTTCCCGTACTTAGCTGTTTCCGGTGTGGCAACGTGGCCCGATACGGGAGCGCTTATCGGGCGAGCGCCGAGAAGGAAACCGGCATGGAGATCATGGACGTGCGCGCGATTCCACTCCGAAGGGAGCTCAGGGCGCGGTTCGCCAACGCCCAGAAGTGGATCGGGAGCCGGGAGTACTGTCTCGTGCGGGCTGAGACCCGCAAAGGGGTCGTCGGCTGGGGCGAATGCTGGGGTCCGATCGCGGGCAACCGCGAGATCGTCGAGCGGACGGTCGCCCCGCGGCTGGCCGGCGAGCGCGTCGACGAGGTCGAAGCGCTCCACGACGAACTGGTCTTCGAACTCCGGTCGTCGTACCACTCGTTCGTCCCGGCGAGCGTGGTAAGCGGCGTCGACGTCGCGCTCTGGGACGCCTACGGGAAGTCCGTCGACCGGTCGGTCTCCCGGCTGCTGGGCGGCCGCCGCCGGGAGTCGGTTCCGGCGTACGCGACCGGCCACTTCTTCAGGGACGTCGATTCGATCGAGGAGCTCGAGACGATCGTCGCCGAGGAGGCCCGCTCGCACGTCGATCGGGGCTTCACCGCACTCAAACAGAAGATCGGGCTGGGCAGACACTTTCCGTGGGGGACCGAAGAGGACCTCCGGCTGGTCGCGGCAGTGAGGGAGGAGGTCGGCGACGGCGTCGACCTGATGGTCGACGCGAACCACTCGTACGACGTCGCGGACGCGACCCGGGTCGCCCGCGGCCTCGCCGACTACGACGTCCGCTTTTTCGAGGAGCCCGTGCCCCCGGAGGTCGGCTACTACGCCGACCTCGCCGACCGAACCGTGACTCCGCTGGCGGGCGGGGAGTGCTGGGCGTTCCGCGAGGAGTTCGACCGCGCGCTCGCGGAGGGGGGGTTGGCCTACGTCCAGCCCGACGTCACCAGTGCGGGAGGGATCACATCGACGGCCCGCGTCGCGAGCATGGCCGAGGCGCGCAACATCCAAACGTACCCTCACGTCTTCGGGAGCGCGGTTGCACTGGCCGCCAGCCTCCAGGTGCTCGCGACGATCCCCGGCGACCCCATGCTCGAGTTCGACCGCACCGAGAACCCGATCCGGGAGGGCCTCGCGGTCGAGCCGATCACAAACGACGGAGACCGGGTCCCGATCCGGGACGCGCCGGGGATCGGGATCGAGGTGGACGAGGACGTCCTGGCGGAATACGAGGTGGAGCTATGAGCTACGACATCGCGGTCATCGAGGGCGACGGCATCGGCCCGGAAGTGATCGACGCGGTCCGCCCCCTGATCGAACGGACGGCGGACGGTTACGGCTTCGGGATCGAGACGACGAACTACGGCTGGGGCAGCGAGCGCTACCTCGAGGAGGGCGCGATGATGCCCGAGGACGGGCTCGACCGGCTGGCCGACCACGACGCGATCCTGCTGGGCGCTGTCGGCCACCCCGACGTGCCCGACCACGTCGCGCTTCACGGACTCCTCCTGCCGATCAGGAAGGGGTTCGACCAGCGGATCTGCAAGCGTCCCTCCGTCCTCTTCGAGGGGATCGAGAGCCCGCTACGAGGGTACTCAGGCGGCGAGATCGATTTCGTCGTCTTCCGGGAGAACACCGAGGGCGAGTACGCCGACGTCGGCGGGCGCGAACACCGCGGGGAGGACCACGAGGTCGCGGTTCAGACCGCCGTCTTCACCCGGGAGGCGACCGAGACGATCGTCCGGACGGCTTTCGAGGCCGCAGCCGAGCGTGAGGGCCATCTGACGAATATTACGAAGTCGAACGCCCAGGCCTACAGCATGGTGTTCTGGGACGAGGTCGTCGCCGAGGTGAGCGAGGAATATCCCACAGTAGCCGTCGAGCGGCTGCTGGTCGACGCCGCGAGCATGGACCTCGTGCGCCGGCCCGAGGAGTTCGACGTGCTCGTCGCCTCGAACCTCTTCGGCGACGTACTCACCGACCTGGGCGCGATCGTCAGCGGCAGCCTCGGCCTCGCGGCCTCCGCGAACCTCGCCTCCGGCGACGAGCCCTCGATGTTCGAGCCGGTCCACGGCAGCGCCCCCGACATCGTCGGTCAGGGGGTCGCGAACCCGCTTGCGACCGTCCTCTCGACTGCATTGCTGTTCGACTACCTCGGGGAATCGGCGGCCAGCGATCGGCTCTGGGAGGTCGTCCGCGAACAGCTCGCCGACCCGAACGCGCCCCGGACACCCGACGTCGGGGGGGAGGCGGGTACGGAGGACGTCGTCGCCGACCTCGCGGACCGGCTGTAAGGTACCAGCCCATATCTCCCGTACCTCAACGGGTTTAGGCGCCCATGGCAAGCTGTGACGCATGACGACCGATTCGTTCGACGAGGGCGAGGTGCCCGGACGGACCGACGCCGACCGCGAGCGGCTGTCGATCGTCGAGGAGCACGCCGACAGGGTGCTCGAGGTCGGGCGCGACCGATGGAGCGGCGAGGGGACGCCGCTGCTCGCCGATGGCGTCCGCGTCGCGGACAACGAGCCGGCCCGCTGGCGCTACGACGGCGAGACGTTCGTGCTCTCGAACATGGCCAGCCAGCAGAACCTCTTTCGAGCCCTATCGGGGCTTTCCGCCCTCACCGGCGATCCCACCTACGAGGACCGCGCGAAGGCAGTCGTCGATTACCACTTCGAGCATCTTTCCGGGGAGAACGGGCTTCTCGAGTGGGGCGGCCACCGCTTCATCGACCTCAAGAGTTTGGAGCCGATCGCCCACGTCGACAACGGCGCCCATGAGTTCAAGACTCACTTCCCGTTCTACGAGCTGCTGTGGGAGACCGATCCGGAGGCGACCCGGCGGTTCCTTCGAGCGGTCTGGAACGCCCACGTCCTCGACTGGGAGACTCTCGACATGAACCGCCACGGCGAGTACGGCCTCGAGACCGGCGACCTGTGGGACAACAGTTTCGGGGACCCGGAGCCGTTCTACGAGGGGCGGGGCCTCTCCTTTATCAACATCGGCGCCGACCTGGTCCACGCCGCGGGCGCGCTCTACCGGCTGGGCGGCGAGGAGGGCGCGCTGACCTGGGGGAAGCGGCTCGCAGGGATGTACGTAAAGGCCCGCCACCCCGAGACCGGGCTCGGTGCCTACCAGTACACCAAGCCCGAGCGCCGCGAGGAGCCCCCCGAGACGGGGCCGCTGACGGGGAATCTGACCAACTCCAAGTACGGCGACCGCGCCGAGAACCAGTTCGGGGAGCAGTTCGGCGACGTCGCCCGAGAGGGGTGGGTCCACTGGGGGAGCCGTCTCGAGACGATCCACGTCACCGCGGCGGTGATGCAACTCGGGCTGGCCGAGCGGCTGGGCAGCGAGGGCCGGCAGCTCCGGGACTGGACCGTCGACGGCCTCGACGCGCTCGCGGAACACGCCTACGCCCCCGAGCGAAACGCCTTCCGGCCGATGTGGGCCGACGGGACCGACCTGGCCGGGAAGCGCTTCGGCCGAACGGGCTACTACGGCGAGGAGGGCACCGAATGGCGACCCCGTGACGCCGACATGGGCTTCCTGCTCTCGTACGTCCGAGGCTACCGGCTCTCGGGGCGCGACCGGCTCTGGGAGACCGCCCGAAACATCGCCGACGGACTGGGAATCGGCGACGTCGGCACCGAACCCGGGAGGGGTATCTCCCTCGAAACCGAGGTGGCCGAGCCGACCCCCGAGGAGGTGTTCGCGCTCCTCGAGTGCTACCAGACGGCGCGGGACTCGGCGTATCTCGAGCGAGCCCGTCGGGTCGCCGACGGGCTGATCGAGGAGCGCTACCACCGCGGCTTCTTCCTGCCAAGCGAGGACCACGTCCACGCGCGGTTCGACACGGTCGAGCCGCTGGCGATCCTCCGGCTCGACGCCGTCCTGCGGGGCGAGGCCGAACGGGTGCCGGCGTACGTCGGCGGGAGCGGCTACGTCCACGGCACCTTCGACGGCCACGGCCGGACGCGGGACACGAAGGTGATCTGGCCGGCGACGAGCGAGTAGCGGCCTCCCGCGACCGCCTCCGGCACGCGAACGTTTAACACCGTTCCCGCGCAGGCGGTAGTGGAATGGAGATCCGAGACGTCGAGACGATCGAGTTCACTTACGAATCGAACAAGGTCCGCGACGAGAAGGGTCACTCACACCCCGGCGAGCCCCACGAGGCGAGGGGGACGATCACCCGCGTCGTCGTCGAGGACGGTCCCGACGGCTACTGTCCCGGCGGGTCGGCGGCGACCAACGACCTCGCGGCCGACTACCTCGTCGGCGAGGACCCCCGCGAACGCGAGGCGATCAGCCAGCGGCTGAAACGGAGCCAGCGCCTCCACAAGGGGTCGTTCGCGGACACGAACCTCGCCCGGATCGACTGTGCGCTGTGGGACGTCGCCGGCAAACTGTACGACGAACCCGTCTACCGCCTGCTGGGGGGTCACCGCGAGTGGGTCCCCGCCTACGGCAGCACGATGGTCGGCGACGACGACGGGCTGGGATCTCCGGAGGCCTACGCCGACTTCGCCGCCGATCTGGTCGATCGGGGCTACCCGGCGGTCAAGCTCCACACCTGGATGCCCCCCTACGACGCCTCGCCCGAGCGGGTGATCGAGGCCTGCCGGGCCGTCCGCGAGCGGGTCGGTCCCGACGTCTCCCTCATGCTCGACTCGCATCACTTCTACAGCCGGACCGAGGCCCGCCGGATCGGACGGGCGCTCGCCGACCTCGAGTTCGCCTGGTTCGAGGAGCCGATGGACGAACACTCAATCTCGGCCTACGAGTGGCTCACCGAGGAGGTGGAGGTCCCGGTCGTCGGCCCCGAGACCGCGGAGGGGCGCCACCATACCCGCGCGGAGTGGATCAAGCGCGGCGCAAGCGACGTCAGCCGGGTCGGGATCGCCGACGTCGGCGGCCTCACGCCCGCCCTGAAGACCGTCCACCTCTGTGAGGCCTTCGCCGTTCCCTGCGAGGTCCACGGCGCGAACCTCCCGAACCTCCACCTGCTGGCCGCGATGGCCGACTCCGGCGAGTACTACGAACGGGGACTGCTCCACCCCGCGTTCGACTACGAGGCCGCGACGCCCTGGCTCGTCGAGGTTCCCGACCCGCTCGACGACGACGGCCGTGTTCTCCTCCCCGAGGAGCCCGGACTGGGCTACGAGTTCGACTGGGAGTTCGTCGAGACCAACCGGATCGACGGTGCCGACTAGGAGAACCTCGCCGCGACGGGTCGGCCGATGGCTTGACACTGCCAGCTGTAACTATCTGAAGATTCTCGGCGACCCTGAGTGGTCTGCGCAAAGTATGGATACTCACAGAACCTATAGAGTGTATGATGAAAAGTCACCGCTTCAACGTGACGGAGCACCTCTCTGAGGAGGAACTCGATAGAATGATCAACGAAGCCCAGAAGGCGGACGAGCCGAGCCTCGTCGGCCGTCTCTATTTCGTGATGAACCTCTACGCGGGTGATGTACTGGAGGGAGCCGCCAGACGCGTCGGGGTTTCACAAGCCAACAGTAGCCGCTGGGCACACGCGTGGAACGACGCCGGTGTCGATGGATTGCGACCGAGTTTCGGGGGCCGACCGCCCCCGAAACTCTCGGACATGCAGTTCGCCGAGCTGTGTAAGATCCTCAAAGAAGGCCAACCGTGGACGCCACGGGCGATCCACACGCTCATCGAAGACCGCTACGGCGTCACCTATGACTCTGCTCACTTGAGCCGGAAGTTGCGCGAGAGCGGGATGCATTACGTCATCAAACCACGCCCAATGGACCCGCGCAGTCCCGAGAACGCAGATGAGATACTCGCCGAGCGCCTCGCTAAGGCGCTCGGCGAGGAGTATGAGAAGGCGGATGAACAGGAGGATGATCCGGTCGTCCTCGGCTTCTTTCGATGAAACGTGGTCACAACTGTTCGACAATTCCCAGCGGATGTGGTCGTACGACCGAACGGTAATAATCGAGAAACCGCTAGTAACGGCCCCGTGGCGCTCGTTCGGTTTCTACGCACTGACCGGGAAGAGCACGATCTCGTTCGGTGAGCGAGTCACCAAGGAAACCGTCTGTGATGCGTTGGAGGTGATCCGTGAGCAGAATCCGGTCGGGCGGATTCTACTCGTGGCGGACAACTACAGCTTCCCATCACGCGAAACTCACCACACAACGGGCCGACGAACTCGGCGAGTCAGGTGTTCGGAATGTGCATAAGCGATCGATGTCGGTCGGTTAACTACAGCGATAGCTGAGAAGAAAATTGGGGGCGGCTAATCATCTTCCTTCTCGAAGATGCCGACCATTCATTCTGCTCTTCACTGGACGAAAATAGAAGAGACACATAGAGATATCTCTCATGAGTCGGCGTTCCGCGGCCGCGGAACGCCTACGTCACGGGCACCTCCTTCCGGACGATATTCAGAAACGTCCGCGCAGGCACCCGTGGCTTCAGCCGCCGTTCAATATCGAGGCTGACCTGCACCAGCAGGTCAACGACTAGCCACATATCGTAGAGGATGACCGCAAAGCCGAAGTAGAACACTCGAACGGCGGTGTTTCGAGAAGTCGTCCACGCGAGGAAGTCCTTGATCGACTTGTAGCTATTCTCTATCCCCCACCGGCGGGCGTACCGCCGCATCACGCGGCGGGTACGCCCTCGCGCCTTCTTTGTCGCGTCACTCACTGAGAGGTTCGTTACGAACGTCACCGTTGCGCCTTTCTTCCGATCCGAGGGAACCCCGACCAGCGTCGGGGTGACCGTCACGTTGCCCCCTGGGATTGTTCCTTCCATCTCGTGGTTTTGGTTAACGCCGACATCGTGGTCCATATCCTGGACAAACCGCTTGACCGGGTCATCCGAGGATTTTCGGATGAGATAGAAGAGGCCTGCCTCTTCGACGGCGTCGATCACGCCGACGCCGTCGAATTCGGCGTCGGCGTAGACCGTCCCAATCAAGACGTGATCGCTCGCGATTTCGAGCAGCTGTTCGACGAGAACTCTTCGAGGGATGTAGCCGCGTAGCGGCCGCATCCCGAGCGTGAACTTCACCTCTTCGTCCACGATCGACACGGTCGCCATTTTGTAACACCACGAGTAGGACTTACTCGGTGGTGCGCCTGTACTCATCTGGAACTCTTCGCGGTCCCCGTAGTACGCGATATAGGTGATATCGATCGCCACATCGACGTGGCGATCGATCGAATAGTAACGCTCAGCAGCCCACATCATCGTCCCGATCGCTCCGTTGACCATCGAGGCGATCTCCATCGCCTCGAGTTGCTTGATGTAGTGGAGGTGCGTATCACCGTCAGGACTGCCGTTCTCGCGGGTTGTTTCCTCGTCGAAGATCCGGCTTCCCTGGTTGGCAGCAGTCCCAGTCAACCCGAGGTAACTCTGGAGATCGAGGAACGCGGTATCGTCATACCGCGTTCCGTCATCCGGTCGATCGAGATCAATCGCCGGAAACACGATCTGACAGAGAGCCTCTGTGACGTCTTTGGCCTTTCCTGTGATGTACCGCTGCTCCGAGCGAGTGGAGAGGTCACTCTTGTCCTCGGGCTCAAGCGTGCGCAGTCCGAGCGGGTTGCCCATCTCGTGGGCAACCGCGAGGATGCGTTCAGCAGATGTCCGGATGAAGGCTTGGAGGTGATTCGGGAATCGGTCGCGCCAGGCGCGACCGAGTGTCGTCCGACTTGGCGCGGTCTTGTTCCCAGCGAACTGGTCGGGATCAAAGCCGAGCGTGCGGGCACGCTCGGCGTCGATGAGGTAGTCGTGGAGCTCTGTGGTTGTGAAGCCGGCAAGCTCCTTGCAGTAGAACGCCCGTACCATCGGCTCGTAGCCGTAACGACCGTTCCATCCGGTTTTCCCGGCTTCGTAGACCCCAGTCTCACTGAAGTCAAACCCACGGACCATGGTCAGGAGGTCCGTGTCTTCGTGAATCAATTCCTCAGTCTGTCGTTCGAGTCTGCTGGAGTGGTCACTGCAACACTTGAATATTCAGAAGGAACGTGGCGATCTAGTTCTCAGCGACGCTCGGAGGCTTGTTTAATCGGGAAATCCACTCGTGGTGAGAAGCGCTTTGAGCTGGAGCCTGTGATGCGTATTCATCCATTGCGCTAATCACTCATCGCAGACTCGAACTCGGATGTCGTTTGAGACATCCATTTACAGTCGGCAACCAATCGGAGTCAGTTACCCGTCTCGTGCACAAAATCTGTCGTTCGGGACTCCTGGCGAGTGATCACTGTAACACCTGAATATCTGGGAGGAAAGTTTCAATCCAGTCACTAGCGAAGCTTACGCGGTGGCTCAATCGGAGAAACGTCTCGGTGAGGAATTCGCGGAAGTGCTCTTTGTCCGCGAAAATCTCTGGTGAGATTTCGCGTTTGAGATCTTTCCAGAGCGGTTCGATCGCGTTCAGCGTCGGCGAGTACGGCGGGATGAAGACGAACTCGATGCCGAGTTCGTCGGCCCGCTGTTGGGTGAGATGAGCATGG
>NZ_JAIWHV010000018.1 GCF_020177375.1 Saliphagus infecundisoli
TATCGAACGACATGCTCATCTGATCCAGCTGTACCTCATGGTAGAGTTAGGCTATGAACTACCGGATTTAGACGAGTTATTGCTGTGGGCGTCGCGGGATCCAAATCCACACAGGGAACGGTTACGTGAGCAGATTGAATGGGGTGAGTTCACCTTTGATCACCACTAAACTAGAACGTATGTGCCGCTGTCATTGTTGCTGAAGTCGGTGAAATCGACCGCTTTGACAGCGACAAGCAACTCGTGAGCTACGCTGGGCTTGATCCAATGGTTCACCAGTCTGGCGACAAGGAGATACGTGGCGGTATCAGTAAAGAGGGCTCAGCGCCATTGCGCTGGGCCCTCGTTCAATGTGCAAATATCGCAGTTCGATGTGACGATTACTTCGGGAACTTCTATACTCGCCTAGAGCAGCGGAAGAACCACCAGATAGCGATTGTTGCTACAGCTCGGAAAATGCTTGTCTCGATCTTCTACATGCTCACACGCAAGGAAATGTACGATCCACCGGGGGTGAGCGCCTGAGGGACTGGCCGTCCCTCAGGCACGATTTGTGTGAGCTACCAACAGCAACTGCACCGCACACAAGAATTCCTCCGCCTACCAGATATTCCATTTCTCGAAGTCACCGCCTTCCGCCGATCCTCAGCATTTCATCGGGTGAGCGGGCCCCTCACCCGAACTATTATCATCAATCACCTGGTAAGGTCGGTTGCAGGATTTTCATAGCTCCATCTCATAGCTTGAGCATCTCACGTCCTGGATCGTTGCCTCGGTCGTCGTTGGTAATTGCAACGACGAGCCGCAGGCAGAGCGCAAAGAACGCTTGTATTCGTGTGTGGACGCGGCCTCGGGCGCGGACGTGCCTGAGGCCGCAGTCCTTGACCACGTCGTTCGTTCGTTCGTTCAATCCCTGTACGGTGGTTGTACATCCGCTCGAATCGGTGAACAGGGGTTTATAGCTCTTCATCAAATCTACCGGATCGAGGTGTATATTGTCTGAATTCACGGACCAGCGGTACAGGAAATAATATGTCTATCTAAAGTCGGTAGTTCCCATAGAGTTAGCGGATAGTCAGAACTGACACGGTTAGATTCTCAGGAAGCGTCTGGATGGTGTATGAAGTTCCTCTACCATCCAGACACCGTTCTTACGGCCTCTGACCTTGAAAGCGTAGCGCTTGACCTTCTCTCCGAGATCCCGATCCCCGGAGTCGAAGGCTGCGGCTTCGACTCCGGGATCATCCGAGAGACACTGCTCCAAGCCGCTGTCGACCAGAAGTCCATCAAGGCAGTCACCGACAGCACTCTCGGAACGTATTCCGATGACTACACGCTTGCCCAACTTCACACGGTCCGGCCTGCTGCCCTCGAAACAATCGCGAACCGCCTTCTCTGCCAGCAAGCGGCGATGATCCTCGGCGCCGGGCCGAGGATCATCTGCCTCGACTTCGTCGATATCCATTATCACGGCTGTCCACACGCTGACGCTAGCGAACTCTGTCACACGAAGCCTCGCGATGGCACCTCCCAGTGCCATCGCTACCTCGCTGGGTTCGTTCTCTGTCGAGCCAAACCACTCGTCGTCGCGGTCACACCCGTCCGGAGTGATGAATTGAAGAGCGACGCGGTCGAGCGAGTGCTCGACCACGTCGCGGCCCTTCCGTTTGACGTCGCTGGCGTTCTCGCCGACCGTGGATTCTACGACGGAACGTCGATCGAGCGACTGGATGCAGCCGCACCAGTCGCTCTCCCGATCATCCGCCGTGGAAAGCGAATGGCCGAGAAACTCGATACGACGGTATCCTACTGGACGGAGTACGTGATGTACGAGGGGAGCGAGCGGGAACTGGAGTGATTAGCGCAATGGATGAATACGCATCACAGGCTCCAGCTCAAAGCGCTTCTCACCACGAGTGGATTTCCCGATTAAACAAGCCTCCGAGCGTCGCTGAGAACTAAATCGCCACGTTCCTTCTGAATATTCAAGTGTTGCAGTGACCACTCCGCTTCCCGCTCGCGGTCTGTGTCTCTTACCAGCAGGGCAATCGAGGCAAACACGGCTTGCTCGTTCGGGCGTACGTGGCGTGCGATCTGACCGATTACACGCCGAAAGACGTCGAAGCTCTCTATCAAAAACGCTCGGCGATCGAGACAGCCTTTCGGACGATGCGAGAAGCGCGTGCACGAACCAGCACGACTGATCCAGCCGTACGGTTGTTATTCGTCCTGGTGAGCTTCCTGTTGCGGAATCTCTGGGTGATCGTTCGATGGGGCGTGCTCGCCACGCCGCGGCGCGGCGGGCGAGCACTGCCGGTCTGGTTCCGATTCGAGGTGTTCCGAGAATGGATCGACCACGCTCTTGATGAAACCCTCCGCCGGAAGTGGGAAGCTCCAACCAACCGAAGCGGGATCCCGGCGACCTTCAGTCAGCTGGACGCGGGCTGAGATCGCCCGCATCCAGCGCCAACCAGTACTGAAGCGACGGCTCCGCACTTTCTCTGGGTCGACGGCTCTCTCACTTCCGTGAGATCGCCGTCTGAGCGTGGCTCAGTGAATTACTTGGTCTGATCTCCCGCAGCTTCCTCCAGAAATCGAGTCAACGATCAAGGTTGATGGGAACTACCGAAAGTGGCAATATACTGGAGGCCCTCTTAGAATTCCGTGCACCAGGTGCACAGCTTTCTTAGACTGTTATAGCCCTCTTGAGAATTAACTTTCAAACCTTCTCCGAGCCATTCGAAAACATCGTCGATTACGGGTTCGAGATCGGTCGATCGTGTCTCTGGACGGTGGTTTGTCGAGTCCACAGTAGTACCAAACGAGAGTGTGCTGGAGTTCTCGAGTGACTGGGCGTGTGCCGTAGATATTCTTGTAGTAGCAGTGTAGAAAGCCGCAAAAGAGATCGGGTGGCTGATGAACTCGTGCTCGCCCCCGTTCGAGTAATTGGCGTAACCTTTGCACGTCCAAGCTCTGCAAACTGCATCTCCTCGTCCCGTCGGTCCCAGCCTTGACGACCACGTGTTCAAACGTTACGCAGACCACTCCATCGGGGGCGAGCACGTCGTACTTCTGGAGAAACTCGAACTCAAGATGTTCGAACAGCGGTACTGTCTCTGTCGCCGCCGCATTCAAGAACTCGTCGACCGAACCCACGTTTTGCAGTGCATTGGAGCTGCTGGACACAGTTTCCAAACCCTGCGGCCTCCCTTGGGAGGGTTTCTATGACACGCTCATTGTTGTAACTCTCCTTGGATGTATCGTCGAAAACCGCGTCGCGAGCCGGTTATCCGCCGGCTGTCGTCGCGTGTGATAGGTTCAGGCCCGCTCTTTCAGGGCGAGGAGGATTTCACGTTGTATCCCCGAGAGCGCGCACCGATTTCTTCGCCGCTCGGCGGAGTGTTTGGTTTGACTTCACCACTCCCTGGAGCGTCGGGTTTGAGGCAGCCGACTCGACGACGCTCCGGAGCTTGTTCGCTGGCCCGACCTTGCCGCGGGCCAGGACTCTTGCTCGTGCCGGGAACTCGAAGTTCTGTTCCTCAGCGAAGGTCACAATCTCCTCCAAGAGTGGGTCGTCGCTCGCCAGAACCTCTGCCATGTACTGCTCGCGCCCATCGCGGTAGGCTCGAAGATCGAAGACCTCTGTGTACCGGTCTAGAAGGCCTGCGATCTCGAGCGTGAGGAGCGTGCGTCGGCACTTCCAACAGTCCGAACAATTGGAAGCCGAATCTGGCCGTGCGCAAATATCCAGCGACTCATGCGAGTCCACAATATCCGACACGATGAGGGTTTTCTCAACTCGCGTGTACTCGCACCCTACGTCTCGGGTCTCGATCCCATCCGTCGATAAGAGCGGGAGGCCGACCGGATCGGTGTAGGCCATATCATACGTCGGTTTAACGCAAATCTCCTCGTAGTCAAAGGTCGACCCATAGAGGAACGTCCCGATCCCGCCCTGGAGTAAGAGCGCCACCGCGGTATTACGCACTGTATGCGTTTTCTGGAAGGTGAATCCGTCATAAAACGCATCCATGTTGGAGTTGACGGCGACGGATGGAAGGCCGATCTTCTCGATCGTCCGTTGAAGACGCTCGTACCGCTCCCGAAATAACTGCTCGCCCCCGTCGCCGTGCGACCCGACGTTGTTATACAAGAGGTGGGTTATCGTTGAGTCCGCCCGATCGTCGTTGTAATAGTAATCCGCAAGCACAGCAAACGAGTCGATGCCGGCAGAGAACCCGGTCGCAACGCCAGAGGCTTGGCCCTGGGTGGGTTGAACGCTATTGGCGTGGATCTCTATCGAACTAAGTGAAGGGATAACGGCCTTGAGAAATGCTTGGTATGGCCGCGAGAGGCTGTAGTACAATCGTTCAGAGACGGTCCCCGCGATGTGGATGTCCTCGTCACGCTCCATCGCCGGGATCAAAAGGGCCAACAGAGCACTATCCGACCGCTCGGAGAGCAACCCCTCGAACTCGGAGTCAACGGCGAACCAGAGGGTGTCCGGAGCCCAACTCGACGTGACCGAAAACCGGCACCGTGTTTCCCCCTCCCGATGTGTTATCTGTGGGGTTGTAATCTGCATGGGGGTGGTGTATATCGTAGCAGTAATTAACAGTTTCTCATCGAACTATGTGATTTCGATTCTCCCCCTAATACTCACAGACAGAAGTACGTGAAGACATCTGGTATCTCGATGCTGTCAAGCGCGGTAAGTGCGGTATCACGGAGGTCGTCCAGTGATTCGAACAGGCGGCCGAGTGCTTGATCGAGTTGTCGCCAACACTCCTCCGCGGGGTTCAGCTCCAATGAACCCCGCGGGAGATAACACAATTCGATCGGTGTATCTTCGACGAACTCCTACACTCAGTACCTCACAAAGCCGGTTAGTTGAGACGTCCGCTTGCTGAAGATGTGTCCAAACAACCACAACAAGCGGACGATGAAATCCACGAGGACCAGCTCCTTAATTTTCTGGTCAATGCTCTCACCGGTGCATTCACGCTAGACCTCGGTGAGAACGCAGAAATCGATCCAGAGGATATCTTCGAGGTCCTCGTCGGCGCTACCGCCGACGGGACCTCGATCTCCACGCTCTGCGAGAAGAGTGAAGACGCACCCTCTGGCAACGGCATTCTCCATCATCTCCGGACCAAGTTCGACCTCGAAACCGTCGAATCGACCGGGAACACGCTTCTCCAACAGGACGTTCTCGAAACCCTCCCTGAGCAGGTGGAGGTCGTCGCTGACCTCCACCTGCGACCCTACTACGGTGACGAAGACGAGACAGATGGCCTCTACTACAACGAGGCCAAAGCAGGAACGACCGCATTCCACGCCTACGCCACACTCTACGCACGCGTGAACAACAAGCGATACACCTTGGCGGTGCGCCGTCTCACCGACGGCGACACCGCCAGCGATGTTCTCGCTGAGTTTCTTGGACTGCTCGAGAAATTCGAATTCGACGTCAAAGCGGCCTATCTCGACAGTGGCTTCTACGACGGAAAGTGTCTCACGTTGCTCCAAGCGCACAATTTCGCGTACATCGTCCCGATCATCAAGTGGGGCAGCAAGATCAAGACCGAACTCAGCCAGGGTTGGAGTCGTGAGATCTCTCACGATCTCACGACGTCCTATGGCGAGCACGAGTGGACCGTCGAATTCCCGGTCATGATCGACTGTACGTACAAGAACGGTCGATACGACGAACACGGGGTGGCGCGTCACGGCTACGCCGTCGACGCGCCGTTCATCGACGAGCCACGACAGGCTCGATCCCACTACAGCAAACGCTTCGGGATCGAAGCCAGCTACCGTCTCTCCGAGTCAACGCTGATCTCGACGACAACGCAAGATCCGACGAGACGGCTGTTGTTCGTCGTGTTGAGCCTGCTATTCCAAAACGTCTGGCGGTACCTGCACTGGAAATATGTGGCGACGCCCCGCCGGGGCGGGCGTCGCCTCTGGTGGTGGCCTTTCGAAGAGTTCGTCGACATGGTAATTAGGGCAGCGTGGACGGCCCTCGCAGCGCGTCGGGCCGTCCCCGCAAACCGGCCACCGGATGACCGATTCCACCGGTAACTGGTGACCGAGCCCGCCCTGCCGATCAGTGGCAACGCCGTCGCGTCGGCGGCTGACCGCCGCCGACTGCGACGCTTCCTCGTCTCCTGACGCCGGGATGGATCGTTGGAGCACACGTCCAGCCCAGGTTCGTCGGTAACTCACGCTTCAGCGGCAGTGAGCTGAGGACGCTTTGTGAGGTACTGACACTCTGTTCGCTGTGAAATATAAGGCGTTATCCAGGACAACGCAGATTTTCTCACCGAATTCGGTCTGGAGTGCGTCCAACAGCCGAATCGTGGTATCGCTATTGAACTTCTCTTCACACGGGAGAAAGAACGTCTAGTGGACCTGCCAGTTAATTCGTACCCAGTAACTGTCCTCGTGTGGAGCGTCGCTACCGAAGGTAAACCTGAGCGGCACAGTCAAAACACGCTTCGGGTGAACTGACTCCCGAGCCGTCGAAGGAGTGGTCGGCGCTATGTTTGAATCTACAGCGAGCGTATAGGCAGTGATGAAGACAACTCGCCGGACGGAAGTTGTGGGGCATCTGTCGGAAGAACAGCTCGATGAGGCGATTGACGATGCCCAGAAGGCGGATGAGACGCGTCTCGTCCGGCGACTCTGTTTCATCAAGAACGTCTTTCTCGGCGACACCGACGAAATGGCCGCACGACGTGTTGGTGCCTCCCAACCAACCGGCGGACGCTAGCTCAAAGCATGGAACGAACGTGGGGTCGATGGACTACGTCCGCGCTTCGCGGGCGGACCGCCCGCGAAGCTCTCCGCTGATCAGCTTGAGGAGTTCTTCTCTCTCCTCAAAGAGGGCCAACCATGGACGCCACAGGAAATCGACGACCTTCTCTGGGACCGCTACGGCGTCACGTACGACCGGGCACATCTCACTCGAATTCTTCGTTCTGACGGCATGCAGTACGCGAAACCACGACCGATGGATCCGCGACAATCACCCGATGCTGAAGCGGATTTTCGTGAGCGCCTGGGAGAGGCGCTCACGAAGGAGACTGATGAGGAGCCACTCGTTCTCGGCTTCTTCGACGCCTCGTGGCCACAGCCGTTCGAGAACTCTCAGCGGATGTGGTCGTACGATTGGACCGTCGAAATCGACAAACCGCTGGTCACGGTTCCCTGGAAAACGCTCGGCTTCTACGCACTTCTCGGCACAAGCACGCTTATTTTCCGAGAACGGACGACCAAGGAGAGTATCTGTGCGGCCTTAGAGGCGATTCGCGAGCAGAATCCGGTCTAATGACTAAGATAATTTTTGAAAGTCAAGGAATCTCTCACACCACTTCTTTGCGAAACTGATTCGCTGCGTTATTTTCTCGAACGTCTCTTGAACGAGCTCTTTGAACTCGTCTTCGTTCTCAACGACGATCGGTGCCATCGTCCACTTGAGAAAGTCCCAGACTTTCTCAATTGGGCTCTGTTGAATCACTAGACGGCGGCGGGATCGATCGCTAATTCAAAGGAGCTGAAGCGGGAGACTTCGGTTGCCTATGACCCAAATCTCCCGCTTCATCAGGGAGGTTGTGCCGGTTGCTCAAAACGTTACTGGCGATGGAGACGAATCCGCCGCCCCGGAAGGTGGCAGCGGATTCGCCGACTACGCACTTGTTTCTCTCCACTGTCTGCGGATTTACCTCGATGCGTCCTACCGGATGACGATCGACTTGTTGAAAGAGATGCCACAAATAACCGGGGAGATCGGCCGCGCTGAGGCCGATCTCCCCTCACCATCCACGTTGTGTAAAGCGTTCGACCGGATCAGTATGAGCGTCTGTCGAGTGTTGCTGCGCCAGTCGGCGCAGCTCCACGACCCGTCCGAACACGGCGCGATCGACGCAACGTTCTATGAACGGTCAGCTGCGAGCCGCCACTACTGCCAGCGAATCAGCTACCGCGTTCAGAAGCTGAAGGTCACGAAACTCGTCGATACTGAGTCTCAAGCCGTCCTCGACGTTCACTGTTCGACGACCCGGGAAGGAAGCGATGCAGATCTCTGTGAGCAGATCGCCCGCCGGAACGCGGGCGATCTGCGGTCTCTGGCCGCCGATAAGGGCTACGACAAGCAGGCGCTCCGCACTGCACTCCGCGAACTCGGCATCAGACCGCTGATCAAGCACCGCATCTTCGCCCCATACGACCACGCACACAACGCCAGAATCGACGAACAACGCTACAATCAGCGCTCTATGACCGAGACGGTGAATTCAGCTGTCAAGCGCTCGCTCGGCTTCGCCGTGCGAGCGCGTTCCTGGTTCCGTGAGTTCCGCGAGATTGCGCTGATGTGTGTCGTCTATAACATCAAGCGAGCTGTGAAGCAGTGAATTCCACCGCCCTATGGCGATTCAACAGAGCCCTCAATTGGGTTGAGATGCGGCGATCCTGACGGGATGAAGATCAGGTTGATTCCCAGCTGATGCGCGCGCTTGCGCGTGTACTGACAGATATGTGCTCCATGTTTGTCCAAGACGAGCAGAATCCGCTTGCCGGGATTCTGCTCGCGCACCTCCTCCAAGACGTCACAGATCCGCTCCTTCTTTTCGTCTTCCTTGAACGTCACGTGACTGGCACCGTTCAGTGCGTAGAATCCAACCGCAGAGTCGTGCGTTTTCACTAACGGCCGTTCAATGTGCGGGTCGTCGACGTACCAGACACGGCGCGAATTATCGTACGGCTGTGGTTTCGACGCGTCGAAGAATCCAAGGACAGTGCCGCCATCAGTACAGACATCGTCGTCAACGACCCAGCCGTCTCCGTCTTCTCCCTCGCGTTTGTTGTGTGGCTGCTCGTCCTCGTCGAGCGCGTCATCGACGCGCTCTTCGAGAATCTTATCTGGGTTCTCCGGCCGACTTGGTCGCTTTGGCCGTGGTTTCGCGTATGACAGACCTAGCTCTCGAAGGAACGTCCCGAGGTAATTCGGACTGTACTCGACGCCGAACTCTTCGGTGAGAAGATGCTGAATCTCCTGTGATTTCCAGGGCTGGCCCTCACGGAGCATCTCGACCAGCTCTTCTTGTTCGTCCTTGTCGAGTTTCGGGGGCCGGCCGCCCCCGAAACTCGGCATCAGTTCTTCGAGCCCACCTTCATTCCAGGCTTCTGCCCAGCGATCACCGGTGGCCGCCGACCTGCCTTCCCGGTCGGCGGCCTCCGGAATCGAATCACCCTGATAGAGGTTTTTCAGGAACCCGAGACGCCGAAGTCGGTGATCGTCTTCAGCCTCACGGAGCAATTCGTCGATCTCCTCTTCAGACAGGTGGTGCTTGATCTCCTTGCGACGTGAGCGTTCCATGAACGACAGTCGGCATTAACTCACAAAAGTTTTCGTACTCATTATTGGACGCGAACCTCTTCGACGACCTCACCGTCATCGTCCAAGACAGCGATGTACGAGTCACGCTTATGGACGTCGATTCCGAGGTAGTACATGGCTTCCTCTGGGATGGGAAATGCACGGAGGGAGCCACACCTATTCGAGGTCGTCGCCCGACTGCCCGCCAGGCAGTCGGGCTTGGCCTCACGATGGAGCTTCCTTGGCACATCAGCTACTCACTACCGCGCGCTTGGTGCGCTGTCTAGTTATCAGCCTTTGCCACCCCAGTCTTCCTCCGTGCTCTGGGGACTTAGCAGGCTTTCATCCCATCACTACCTATAGGGTTGAAGGTCATTAATCAAAGTGACTAGTATATACTGCCGATTGGAGAAAAAACCTCAGTCATATTGCCATCCTCATCAAGGAATCTGCCGTTGTTTTACTCCGTAATAGCTGGATTTTCTATTTCGGCTCACATTGTGATTGCGAATTCGCCGACGAACCTTCGGTTTTATGACGATCTCTCTCCGAGCAATGTTCAGTCGATGTACTCGCTCGAACAGATCAGAAAGGGATTACGGTACCCAGCTATGGCTGAGCGCGAGATGCACTATCAGTGGCAGCGGGTTCGATCCGTTCTACCACACGATATCGGTATTCAAGGAAGTTACCGAACGGGAAATATCGGTGATCGGGCGCTCGGACGGACGTTTTCTGGGAAGCTCTCCGCGATGGGCTATCGACCTCGAACGTTCGGACGAAATACCGAGTACAGTCGAGCGCCGGTCCACATCCTCGGTGGAGGCGGTGTGCTCCACGATTGGTACGGAACAGATCACCTTCGCCAACGGCTGAACTTCGTTTCAGAGGGTGGTGCAGTAATCGGTGTCGGCGTCCCTGGATTCAAAACTACTGAGGGCCGTGAGTTAGTCCGCTCTGGCCTCTCAGACGTCGAGTTGGTTACCGTCCGCGACAAGTGGTCACGTGACCGTCTCGCCCCGCACTACGATGGCGATATCCACGTCACTGCGTGTCCAACGCTGATTCGCCACGATCCAGACGTACCCTCGTCCGGACGAACGGGCGTCAACTTCAGACAATGGTTCCATCTGGACCCGGAGATCATGTCTTACTACTTTGATTATGATGGCGTAACGAATTTTAACAGGGCACAGGATCGATACCTGGCGAATATCACTCGAATTTGTGAGGAACTCGACGATCCGGTATTTATTCCGTTTCACGAGAAAGACGAGACCTTCGCCCACGAGCATCTTGACATCGAGGTCTTGCCGTACGAGTTCTCCGTCAGAAAGACGCTCGAACGGGTGAGTTCCGTTGATCGGATGGTTGCAACGCGATACCATTCACTGGTGTTCGCAACCATCTGTGAAACACCGGCGTTGGCAATCGCTTATGAGCCTAAAGTGTCTTCTCTCGCAGACCGTGTTGGCGTTCAGTCGTACAAACCACACACGTCTATTCCCGTGGAGTTCGACTCGATAGCAAACCGCGATGACGTCCGGCGGACCGCCGAGAGGAACTTTCGACTCCTTGACGACATCTGTCTGAGCGAGTGAGCGTGAGGCGGCCGGATGACGTAGACTGAGGTAAATCTGAAACTTCGTGGTCGCCGGAGATAGCGGCCTGATTCACCAACGCGGCAGACTGAAGTGCATCGAACGAAACTGCCTGCTCATGAGAATTGGGATACTGGCGCACTCCTTTCCAAAACTATCAGAAACATTTGTTTTAGATAATATTATTGGAATGATGGATAGAGGCCACGACGTGTCCGTTTTCTCGCTGCTGTCGGCCCACGACTCGATACAGCATCCCACGATACAGGAATACGATATACTTGAGCGAACCACATACTTGGATACGCCAAACTCGGTGCCGGCCGCCCTACTCGAGACCGTTCCCAACACGATGTTGCTCGCTGCGAACGCTCCAGAGGCCCTCGGTGTTATTGCTAAAATCGAGCGAGAGCGTGGCGTTCTAGAGGCGGGACGGTTCGCGTATCGGGCACACCCCGTCTTGCACGCCGAATTGGACGTGTTGCACGCCCATTTCGGGCCAGTGGGACGACGAGCTGCACGATTCGATCAGATCGGAGCGTGTGATGCGTTCGTCGTGAGTTTTCATGGATGGGGTATCAGACGGGCGGACGAGCATGGAGAACAGATATATGCCCATCTCTTCGACCATGCCGATTGCATTTTGGCGAACACCCGCTACACGCGGGAGCGACTCATAGAGTTTGGTGCCGATCCGGATACCGTTCGAGTTCACCACGTCGGTATTAACCCCGACAGATTTCGACCGGACGACCGTACGCACGATTCGGATACAATGACGGTTCTTACCGTCGCTCGACTCCACGAGACGAAGGGTCTCGAATACGGTATTCTCGCGGCCAAAAAGCTCTCGAAGCGCCTTCAGGACGTTGACGTTCGGTACCGAATCGTCGGTAGCGGCTCGTTGGAAGGCAAGTTACGAAAACAGATTCAGGAGAACGATGCTAGTGACGTCGTTACGCTCTGCGGACCAATGGACCAGACAGGCGTCATTGACGAACTGCACTCCGCCGACGTGTTCTTGCTCCCGAGTCTGGAGGAGGGGTTCGGACGGGTCCTTCTTGAAGCTCAAGCGAGCGAACTCCCGGTCGTGGCGTCGGATGTCGGTGGTATCCCGGAGGCGGTCTCCCCCGGCGACTCCGCCCTGCTCGTACCGCCACGCGACACGGAGGCGATAGCTGACCGACTGAAGCAGTTGGCTAACGATCCCTCTACACGTGCCACTCTCGGTGCTGCCGGACGGACGTACGTTCGTGACAACTTCGACATCGAGGATCTCAATGACCGTCTAGAGGCGCTATACGCAGAATTGGTGTGATTCCCACGCCGACGGGCCAAGGAAGCCGCACGTACCACCACTGCGTCGCTCGGCGGGATGTTTCAAATGCCAACCGATGGTTTTAGGAGAGCGGGTATGACTTCTTAACAAAAATGAGACAGACGGACGAATCGCCTCCGGCAGACCTGACCCTCTCGGCCGTTATTCCGGTGTACAACGATCCCTACGGGATCCGGACGACCCTCGAATCGCTCACTTCTCAGACGTACCCCATAGATTCCTATGAAATCCTTGTTGTGGATAACGGTTCTGAGGACGAGACTCGTAAGGTAGTTCAAGAATACTGTGAACGCTACCCTGAATTGGTTACCCTCCTGATTGAAGACGAGATCCAAAGTTCATACGCCGCCCGAAATAAAGGTGTCGAACACGCGCACGGAGCACTTATATCCTTTATTGATGCCGATATGACTGTCGAGCCAACGTGGGCCAAATCGGTGGTTGACTCTTACACCGAACACGGTTGGGACTACATGGGCTGTGAAATTGAGACGTATATCGACGGTCACGGATCGCTCACGGCGAGATACGACCGCGCACTGGGATTTACAGTGGAGCGCTACCTACAAAAAGCGCAGTTCGTGGTGACCGCGTGTCTTACGGTCAGAAAAACGGTCTTCGAGGATGTGGGGCTTTTCGATTCACGGCTGATTTCGGGCGGCGATGGAGAATTCGGCGAACGGGTTCATGCCGCTGGATTCGATCAGTATTTCGAACCGGACATCACGGTGTATCACCCGGCACGCACCACCGTGCGGGCATGGCTCAAAAAGCAGTTTCGGGTCGGACGAGGGTCTATCCAGCGACAGAAATACCACCCCGAACGAGCGGGGGGCACACGCCCAATCGCCCCACAGAAATTTCTCCCCCTCCGCCCACGACAGTTCTATGCACGAATTACTGATGGCATGGATCCGACTGTCAGTGATGCAATCGCGCTCTACGGGCTTGACTATCTGAGTAAACTCACCCGTACCGCTGGCGGTATTTACGAACAGTATATCTCCAAAGATCGCTGACACGCTCACTTTTAACGAGGTGGTCTTGTAAGACACAACCAGACCATTCGTGTTCTGTTAAGAACACCAAGAGATGCCGCCAGATTCGACCACGATTTATTAGATGTAGAATAGAGTGTCGTAGAACTCTTTACACACCTCGGTAACACCTGAAAAACGGCCGTTTGAGAAGGGGTACATCCGTCTTTAGTTAGCCCTCACACCTCGGTTGCGTAGCGGTAGCGAGCGTCTCTTGAAGGATCGGTCGTTGCTGGCGAATCTTCTGTGCGTCTTCGATCAGTCGGTCCAACAGCGGCGGTGGCGAATAGCCGAGGTGTTCGCCGAGTTCGTGGAGGATGAGCTGGGCGTGCGACCGAGAGTGGTCTGCGTCACTTCTGAATATTGGCTGCTAAGCAACTCTACGGCGTACCATGCGGCCCGGTGAATAGCCACTGCTCGAGTATTCAAAACAAAAGCTGATCACTCAAGGTCGCCGCCCAGCGCTCGCGCGGGAACACGATCTCATCGTCAGCCTCCTCGGTGACCAGATCCAGCAAATCACGGCTCACCAGCAGTGACAGCAACGCTGCATACAGCAGAATCTCAACAACCGCCGGGTGTCGAACTCGTCGAGTTCGTACTGCGTCTTCAGCTCACGGAACAGCAACTCCACCTCCTACCGACACCGGTATAGCGTTGCCAGATCGGCCGGGAGGAACTCCTCTCTGGGCAGATTCGTGATGTAGAGATGGTAGTCGTTGGCGTCCTCGTTGCGGACGCCGACGACGCGGAACCGCTTCGTATCCAGCGAGCGCGTTCCCTCATACGGCCCTCGCTTGAATTCCGCTTCGACTTCCACGTCGATGTACTCGCGGTAGAGATCGTCCACGACATCGTGGATCTGCTCGCCTTCCAGAGGGATGGCGCGGCCGCGCCATCCCCGTAATTCCGCCGTTATCACCGGATTTGCGCTCTTCTTCAACCGACTCACGAAGTAGCCGTCGTTCTCATCGATCAACGCGAACCGGCGGTACTTGAAGTACGCCAGATCGATGAGAACGAGCCGTCCCTGCAGCCACGAGCCTGTCTTGAACAGCGTGCTGTCGTGCGTTTTTTTCGTCGGTCACGTCGAGCCGTTCGATCGTCTGATCGGTGGCATTGTGGAGCAGGTGGAGCGTCGCTCCAGCCTGCTCCTCTTTCCGAGCCTGGTATTCATCGGAGAGAAATTCGTGCAACCGCAGGATGGTTCCATCCGCAATCATCACGTCCCTGAATCGGTCGAGATCAGCGTCGACAGCATCGGGAACAGCGACCTCGTCGAGACCGCGCTCGACGAGGTCGCGGAGGTACTCCGCGAGCGAGGGCGTCAACCGCTGATTGAAACCACCAGGCGAGATCGGTTCGTCGGCTGTGGAGTTGTAGCTGCGTCGGAAGCCAGCGAGTGTTCGGCTCTCGCCTGCGGCGAAGCCGAACACGAGCGCCCAGACGAACGCTGGAATCTGGAGCTTGCGATCGCGTTCGACCACGCCGAGTTCCTCGGCGTGCTCTTCGAGGAACTTGGAGGGAAACAGTGTAGTGAGCCGACGCATAAGCCGGGATGAGGTGGCTTTGATGTGCACAGCCGTCGCCTCCTCATTCCTCTCGCAAAGAAGTCCCGATAAGTCGCTGCTGTCATGCGGTTCGTCTCTTAACTAAAGACGGATGGAGAAGGGGTATTATTGCCGTCTTTCAGAATCAGTGGGTGCAGATCTCTCAATGTCGTAGAAAATCACACCAAGCGTTCTATAACACTCTTGTAGAAACTAATTCCACTCTTACCGTTCTATCATACATTTTTCTTTATGAGTATTAAATATAAAAATATAAATTTTGCGTTACTTCTTGGATCGACAGTACGAAGGGATAGGTCATCCTTCTCGAAGGATATGAAGCCAATTGGTTCCCATCGATCCACGGGAGGCTTGACGTGAAGACCGCGTTTGTCCACCCGAGTTATCCACGAGGAGAAGGAACCGGAGCCACTCATAGTGCTTCACAAATCGTTTCCGGATTGCACGAACGTGGGCACGACGTCACCGTCTATTGTACGAAACCCCCGTCACCGCAGTGGAAGACAAATACTGAGATGACGTTTAAAGTGCTTGACCAGTCAGGGTATCCCTACCATTCGGGCCACCAACTGAATCGAGCACTCCGCGAACGAATAGACGAGTTCGATTCATATGATCTCACTCACAGCTATCTTATGGGAACCATTCCTGCGATGGGAGATATTGCTACTCATACATCAAGTGCGACAGTGATTACGCTAAACGCGTACGGTGGTGTGTGCCCGAAAAACGACCTTCGCTATCTCGATAGAGAACCATGCACTAGCAACGGACTAGCAAAGTGCACCATGTGTTCACTCGCAACTAGCGGTGGGCACGACGAGTACAATAGCGCCTATCGTTCTGTGAGTCGATTAGGAAATCTGAAACTGATTCAAGAGGGTGAGCAAAAGACCCGCCAAATAGATAGCTATCATGCGCTCTCTCCTCACGTCAAGACGACGTACGCCGGGTTTGGATTCCCTCCGGATCGGATCAGCGTAATTCCGAACATCCTTGATGAGCGATTCTGTCGAGAGCACCGCAGCAATTTCAAGGAACCATACAAACTCCTGTATGTGGGTTCGCTCGATACTCACAAGGGAGTGGATAGACTAATTCCGATTCTCGATCTGCTTAACCACCGTTCGTCCGTCGCGTTTCGGCTGACTGTCGTTGGGGATGGGGAGCTTCGATCCGAATTGGAACAAGAGGCGGTGTCCCGTGGGCTTGTCTCTGCGATTTCGTTCACCGGACAGGTTCCGAACGACAAACTTCCAGATGTGTTCGCTTCCCATGATCTCTTCCTATACCCCGGCCGTTGGGATGAACCATTTGGAAGGGTGTTCCTCGAGTCACTCGCTGCGGGCATACCCGTAATTGCCAGCGATGTGGGGAGCGTGGCGGCTATCATCGGGGATGGCGGGCGAACTACCGACGGGTCCGTGAATGGATTTGTCGACTCGATACTTGAGCTCGTGGATAGTGGCTCGTTGCAGTCGTTGTCCGACCATGCGAACCAGAAAGTGGAGGATTACCGACCTGATACGGTCGTTCCCCAGATCATCGAGTTGTACGAACAGTCGCTATAATGGCTAGTGAGTGCATTGGTGTTCGGTTAAGCACTGAATGACCTCGTGAAAGCTTTAGCCACTCGTTCGTTGAGTAAGAGGCGTGATTTCTCTGGTTGACGAGCGTCACTGAATATCAATCCGACAGGTTCGGCGGTGGATGGCCGAACGACTGGACCAAACCTTCGAGGATGAGCTGGCGAGTGACCGATAGTCGGTAGTTCCCATCGAATCAGAACGTAGTCAGGACTGATAGGGTTAGATTCTCAGAGAGCGTCTAGATGGGTGCGTGTGAGATTCCTATACCATCCAGACACTGTTCTTACGGCCTCTGAGCTTGAAACGTTAGCGCTCGGTCTGCTCGCAGAGATACCGATCCCCGGAGTCGAAGACTGCCGCTTCGACTCCGGGATCATCCGAGAGACACTCCTCCAAGCCGCTGTCGACCAGAAATCAATCAAAGCTGTCACCGATACTACTCGGGGAACGTACTCCGACGACTACACGCTGACACAGCTTCACACGGTTCCGCCTGCTGAACTGGAAGCACTCGTCAATGACCTCTTCGTCGAGCAGACGGCGATGATCCTCGGCCCCGGCCCGAGGATCATCTGCCTCGACTTCGTCGATATCCATTACCACGGCTGTCCACACGCTGAACCTGGCGAACTCTGTCACACGAAGCCTCGCGATGGCACCTCCCAGTGCCATCGCTACCTCGCTGGATTCATCCTCAGTCGATCACATCGGGTTAGAGTAAGTGTGTGCTTGGAGAGTGCGTGCAACAAACCCAAGCAGACAACGAGGTAGAGGAAGAGCACCTGCTTAATTTTGTCGTCAACAGTCTCGGAGACGAGCTCCCGATTGATCTCGGTGAGAACGTAGAGGTCTCCGCTGATGAGTTATACGAGGTCCTCGCCGGCGCCAGCGCCGGCGGGACCTCGATCAATCACGTCTGCGAGACGACCGACGAGTCGCCCCACGCCAACACCGTCCGTGACCATCTCACCGATCAGTTCGACCTGGACGCTGTTGAGGCGGTCGGGAACACGCTCCTTCAACGAGATGCCCTCGAGACGCTTCCCGATCGACCGGTGGAGGTCGTCGCCGACCTCCACCTCGATCCCTACTACGGTGACGAGGACGAGACGGAGGCGCTGTACTTCTCGCAGGCGAAACGAGGAACCACGGCGTTTCACGCCTACGTCACGCTCTACGCGCGGGTACGCAACAAGCGGTATACGCTGGCGGTCCGCCAGCTGGTCGCTGGCGAGACCACAAGCGAAGTCCTCGCGGAGTTTCTGACTCTGCTCGACGGCCTTGACGCGTAATGACTAAGATAATTTTTGAAAGTCAAGGAACTTCTCACACCACTTCTTTGCGAAGCTGATTCGTTGCGTTATTTTCTCGAACGTCTCTTGAACGAGCTCTTTGAACTCGTCTTCGTTCTCAACGACGATCGGTGCCATTGTCCACTTGAGAAAGTCCCAGACTTTCTCGATAGGATTGAGATGCGGCGATCCTGACGGGATGAAAATCAGGTCGATTCCCAGTTGATGCGCGCGCTTGCGCGTATACTTACAGATATGTGCTCCGTGCTTGTCCAAGACCAGCAGAATCCGCTTGCCGGGATTCTGCTCGCGCACCTCCTCCAAGACGCCACAGATCCGCTCCTTCTTTTCGTCTTCCGTGAACGTCACGTGACTCTCACCGTTCAGTGCGTAGAATCCAACCGCAGAGTCGTGCGTTTTCACTAATGGCCGTTCAATGTGCGGGTCGTCGACGTACCAGACACGGCGTGAATTATCGTACGGCTGTGGTTTCGACGCGTCGAAGAATCCAAGGACAGTGCCGCCATCAGTACAGACATCGTCGTCAACGACCCAGCCGTCTCCGTCTTCTCCCTCGCGTTTGTTGTGTGGCTGCTCGTCCTCGTCGAGCGCGTCATCGACGCGCTCTTCGAGAATCTCATCTGGGTTCTCCGGCCGACTTGGTCGCTTTGGCCGTGGTTTCGCGTATGACAGACCGAGCTCCCGAAGGAACGTCCCGAGATAATTCGGACTGTACTCGACGCCGAACTCTTCGGTGAGAAGATGCTGAATCTCCTGCGATTTCCAGGGCTGGCCGTCACGGAGCATCTCCACCAGGTCTTCTTGTTCGTCTTCGTCGAGTTTCGGGGGCCGGCCGCCCCCGAAACTCGGCATCAGTTCTTCGAGGCCGCCTTCGTTCCAGGCTTCTGCCCAGCGATCACCCGTCGCCGCCGACCTGCCTTCACGGTCGGCGGCTTCCGGAATCGAATCACCCTGATAGAGGTTTTTCAGGAACCCGAGACGCCGCAGTCTGTGATCGTCTTCAGCCTCACGCAGCAATTCGTCGATCTCCTCTTCAGACAGGTGGTGCTTGATCTCCTTGCGACGTGAGCGTTCCATGAACGACAGTCGGAATTAACTCACAAAAGTTTTCGTATTCATTACAGGTCAAGGCCGTCTACCTCGACCGCGGCTTCTACAACAGCGGCTGCCTCGAATTACTGTACGCACACAACTACGCCTTCATCATACCGATCGTCAAATGGGGTGAGACGATTCAAGACGAACTCAGCAGCGGCTGGAGCCGGGTGATCGAGCACGAACTCGCCGGGCGGGTGACGTTCCTTGTGTTCATCGACTGCGTCTACCAGCGAGGTCGCTACGATGAACACGGGGTGGCGCGTCACGGCTAGAGTGGTCACTGCAACACTTGAATATTCAGAAGGAACGTGGCGATCTAGTTCTCAGCGACGCTCGGAGGCTTGTTTAATCGGGAAATCCACTCGTGGTGAGAAGCGCTTTGAGCTGGAGCCTGTGATGCGTATTCATCCATTGCGCTAATCACTCACGCCGCTGACGCGCCGTTCATCGACACCCCACGAGAAGCCCGAGAACACTACAGCAAGCGCTTCGGCATCGAATCAAGCTACCGGTTAGCCAAGCAGAGCCTCGCTCTGACCAGTTCTCGGGACGCTGGGCTTCGGCTCTTGCTGTTCGTCGTGAGTCTGTTGCTCCAGAACGTCTGGCGGTATCTCCACTGGAAGTACGTGGCGGCGCCCCGCCGCGGGGGGCGCCGCCTCTGGGACTGGCCGTTCACGGAGTTCTGTGAGATGGTGCTGCGCGCTGTCTGGACAGCACTTGGCGTTCGCAGGTCTGTTCCAGCGAATCAACCTCTGGACGACCGGTTCTTCCGGTAGTTGTCCCTGAATTGGGTCGGCGGTCGTGAGTGGAAACACTGTCGCGTCGGCGGCGATCCGCCGCCGACAGCGACTGTCCAGTGCTGATCACCGTCTCCGCCACTCCTCCGACACTATCCGAGCACGGATCAGACCGGTTCAGCATGTTCTCAATGCATTCGTGCGGTCACTGATGTGATCGACTGATCCTCTGTCGGGCGAAACCGCTCATCGTCGCGGTCACACCCGTCCGGAGTGACGAACCGAAGAGCGACGCGGTCGAGCGCCTGCTCGACCACGTCGCGGCCCTTCCATTTGAGATTGCTGCCCTCCTCGCCGACCGTGGGTTCTACGCCGGCGCGTCGATCGAGCGACTGGATGCAGCCGCATCAGTCGCTCTTCCAGTCATCCGCGGTGGGAAACAGATGGCTGAGAAACTCGATACGACGATCTCCTACTGGACGGAGTACGTGATGTACGAGGGGAGCGAGCGGGAACTGCGCTTCCCGCTCGCGGTCTGTGTCTCCTACCAACAGGGCAACCGGGGAAAACACGGCTTGCTCGTGCGGGCGTACGTGGCGTGCGATCTGGCTGATCGCACGCCGAAAGAAGTCGAAGCCCTCTACCAGAAACGCTCAGCGATCGAGACAGCCTTCCGAACGATGCGCGAAGCGCGTGCGCGGACAAGCACGACTGATCCAACCGTTCGGTTGTTGTTCGTTCTCGTGAGCTTCCTGCTGCGGAATCTGTGGCTCATCGTTCGGTGGGGCGTGCTCGCCACGCCGCGGCGCGGCGGGCGAGCACTGCCTGCTTGGTTTCGCTTCGAGGTGTTCCGTGAGTGGATTGATCACGTCCTTGACGACACGTTGGACCGGAAGTGGGAAGCACCGACAAACGGCGTCGGCATCCCGGCGACCTACAGCCAGCTGGACGCGGGCTAAGCCCGCCCGCGTCCAGCGCCAGCCCTATAAATGAGCGACTGCTGTGGATCATCCCCTAGATGACGGCGCTCTCACTGGCGTGAGACCGCCTTCTTTGTTCGACTCACTGAATCCGGTACTCTGTTTTAGTTCGTTTTGGTCCAGAAATCGAGTCAGCACTCAGGAACGATGGGAACTACCGATAGTGAAATAGGGAAGCTATTGAGGAACTCTGTCGACTGATCTCGTAGATACCGTTACGCCGTGCTATTCTTGGTTGTTCTTCTCTCGGGTCCTCAAAATTTATTTGGAGTCTTAATAGGAGTTCCGAACGATAGATCGTGAGCACGAAACGGACGGCTATTTCAACTACCTGGGTTAGCAGGCCGCCCGGCGCGGCCTTTTCTCCCAAACCTACCGGAGCGACTCAACAGACGTGCGGGCAACACTACGAGAAGCTCTTATCGCCCCGGCCGAGAGATTTCTACGAGCGGCTTACCGACGTGACCGACCCGACCACCTGCGAGACCGTGATACTCCATCTGGTCAATTATGCAATGAAACTCGCGCGGGCCATGGGCGGCGTTTACGAACGAATCACTCAGCATAGCCGAGGTTTTTGAGCCGGTCCGCGACCTTTCCCTCCTCAATATTCTTTGTTGTCGTCTCCGGCCGTTCAGCTACGATATCTCGCCTCGGTTCATTATCGTGTATCAACCACGGCACACGGACTAGCTGTTCGGTGTAGATTCCCCGTGGGTGTCCCCACTCTCGAATCGGGATCGGAAATGAACGTTCTCCAACCATGTTGCCGTGATCCGCAGTGACGACTGTACGTCCTTTGAGTTCTTTCATTAGTTCCTTCACGTGAGGGAGTGCACGGTCTAAGTTATCCGCGTAAATCTTCCAGAGCGTATCCTCATCGACGATGAGTTCTCCTTTTATCAGTTGTCCCCAAACGTTTTCTGCCTTGTCGCCGTTCATGTGTCCTTTATCAAATGTTGTGTCTGAATCAATGAACGGATAGTGGGGTTGCATGAAGTGGACTACGAGACGCTTGTTGGAATACTCTTGAGCAGCACGCTGTGCGTGATCGACGACTGTCTCGGGAAGCACCGTTCCGTGTTCTTCGTTCCAACCCGGCTCATCCCAAACATTGATGCTGGCATGGAGAGCAGGCTGTATTAATTCACGATTTTGATACAATTGGGGGTTCGAAGTTACGTATACCGTATCATGCAAGTCCCGTTCACCGAAGTTCGCTGTGAGAAATTCCGTAGTAGCTGACCCTCGTGAGGTACGTGATTCGAGACGCCCCGGAAGCCTAGATTGGCGTTCGAACATATCATACCGGCATGCATCGAGGATGAGTAGGTTGTCCCAATCTTCCTCGAAAATATCAACTCCTTCAGTATTATAGGATCGCCGATTGAGTCGGCGGTAATAAAGACGGTTCGCGTGGCGAACGAATAGTTTCGGACTTCCTGCTGCGCGGTATAGACGTGAAAGAGTGTTCATGTGAGAATTAACCATAGACAGGTAAAAAAGCAATTCGGTACACTTTGGTGCTCGCAGGTGCGCTTGCAATTCCCTCATGACGAGATATGTTCTGGATGGTCGCTTGTCGCCCTCCATCACGGCGCGGGCAGGATAAGAAAAGTCTCTGCCCGATTCAGAGCTACCCTCCCTGATTGAATGAGCTAACCGAGCCCAACCGGTTGACTGAACAACCGCTCCTCGCATGCCGATTCAAATACTGGAATCGGAGGCTTAGCTAAAGACCAATGACTACCGACTGTAGTCCACAACGACTATTGAATCCGGAACCACTATTAGGAGTGGTACAAACCTCGTTCTATGGAACGGTTAGGAAGATTGGTCCCCGGCGGGGCAGTCTCGCTTGCTCTGCTCGTTGGTGCATTGCCAACGACGTGGCTGCTTCCTAAACTGGTCGGGTATCTCCTCTCTGGAGTCTTTGTTATCGTTATACTGGCATTGACGATTCAATCAGCGCGAATTGTCGTCCCTCACTGGCCGGTGCTGGCTGGTCTTGGAGTCTATTGGATTGTCCTCATTGTCCACCTTGGGCTGACAGGGTCACCGAGCGTGATTCCGTATATTGGCCTTGTCCCACTTACTATCGTCGCACTTGTGTTCGGTGGGGCGCAGTTGATTTGGGAAAATCGAGGGGAATGGGCTGTCGGTGTCGTTACCATTACCACCCTCTTGGCGATTTGTGGATTCCTGCTTCTGGCTTTTCATGTGGTACTGGACTGGGGCGGACTATCGATGACTGGACGTCGAACTCTTGGAATGTTCAATTTGCGCATTTCTTCAATATACGATAATTCAAACCATCTCGGGTTTACGAGCGCCGTCGGTGCTGTTACTGCTATCTATCTCTGGCAAGAAAACAAACTCTCACGATGGATCATACTTGGTGTCTTCCTTTACTTTAGTATCGTCATGGCCAACGCTCGTGCGTCAGTCGTAGCTGCAACTCTTGCGATCGGGATTATGGTCGTTCACAACAGGCGACAAGTAAAAATTCTGCTGCCGATCGCGACGCTCACGTTAGTAGCAGCCACTATAACGATCCTCAGCGAATTCCTTGATGAGCTGGTTCGGAGTCTTACGCTACGGTTCGATACGTGGGTAACGACAATTGATACAATCATCACAGACCCACTGATCGGTGCCGCCTGGGATGCTTCATTGGGATCACACAATATGTTCATAATTGTCATGTATCAGGCCGGACTAATCGGCGGCCTCGCATACATTGGGGCACATCTGTTTGCACTCTGGTATGCAGTTCGTGCGGCACTATCCGGAAATACGTGGGACCGCTACGTCTGTGCGATGCTCGTATTCCTTCTCGTGACGCAGTTCTTCTCCACGTCAACGCTCGGTGGGTTAACCACCCCGTCGCTATTGCTTGCGCTGTTTGTCGGTCTTGGAGGGCGGAAGCACAGCATGAGTATCCGTCAATACAGATACGATATTGTCCAACAGTTCCGTTACCGATGGCCAGGCAAGCGGACAGAATAAACGAGCCCCCACGTGCATATGATTACTACGGCGTTTCTCATCGGAAATCTCAATAAAGAACACGGAGGTGCCCAGCAACTCCTATACAATATATGCTCTTCGCTCCCGAACAAAGAGTTCGATATAACCGTCTATTATATGTTTGGTGAAGGGACCTTCCAGAAACAATTCGAACGAGGAGGGGTTAATGTTGTCCCCTTGAATTCGAAATCGAACTACGATATAAGGACGTTTTTCGGATTGGTGAACCGTCTTCGGAAACAGCGACCAGATATATTACACACCAACTCCCCTATATCGGGCGCCTGGGGAAGAGTTGCTGGTCAAATGGCTGGCGTAGAGAACATCATCAGCACCGAGCACAGCGTCCATACCGGCTATGGCCCTTTGACTAGGTATGTCAATGGGCTCACTCTCCCGTTAGCTAACGTCGCCGTTGGTGTGAGCCACTCAGTTACACGATCGTTTCATGACTGGGAGCGGATACTGCTATCCAGCACTACTGAACAGTATACGATACAGAACGGGGTTGATGTGCAGAAAATCGAATCACAGTTTGAGAATTGTGAAAGTGCCCTATCTACCCACAGCCCCTTCTCTCTAAACGACACTATTATTGGCACCGTAGGGCGACTTGCTGAACCAAAAGGGATCGAATACTTGGTCAGATCGCTTCCTCTCGTTAAACAAGAATATCCCCAAGCGAAACTACTGATTGTTGGGGGCGGCCCCCGAAGGCAGAAACTCGAACAACTCGGCGAGCAAGTTGGCGTCGACGATAGCATTCACTTTTCGGGATATGTTTCGAACGTCTATCCGCTCTTACCGAACTTTACAGTCGCAGCGTTTCCCTCGCTTTGGGAAGGATTTGGTCTTGCGCCGGTCGAAACCATGGTCGCTGAAGTGCCCATCGTCGCGAGCGAAATCGACACGTTCGAGGAGGTGATCGGCGACGCGGGTATGTTAGTACCACCGAAGGATCCGGCGGCCCTGGCCGAGGCCATAACCTCGCTTCTGGATGATCAGGATAGACGGTGCGAACTGGGCGCAAGGGGATACGATCGGGCAATCGAACGCTTTTCGATAACGAACACTGTGAACGCGTATGCCGGCTTGTATCGCGACCTGATGGCTACAGATGCGTAGATCTTTTGCGTCATATAAACACTTATATAACAACAAATCGAAATCGCACGCACTCAGATGAGCACGAACGTCCTGTTTTTAGCAGTCGATTCTCTCCGCTATGACGCCGTGTTCGGCGATAATTCGTTTGATACGCCGAATCTGGATACACTCTCCAACGGAAGTGTCGTTTTCCATAATTGTTTTGCTCAGGGCGTAAGCACCGCGCCATCGATGACGTCCCTGCTCACCGGCCGATATCCGCTGGAGTATGGCGGCCACTGGTACATCGAGGAAACTCAGCCGACGATCGCCGAGCAGTTTCAGAACAGCGGGTATACGACCGGTGCCATTCACTCGAACCCGAACGTCTCCCGGTTGCGGAACTTCGACAAGGGATTCGATTACTTCGAAGAGAATATCATTCCCATACAATCCGATGGGCTTCTCGAAGCGGCTCCGGATGACGCCCTTCGATATCTGAACAAGTTCGTCCGGATACTCTCCAAATCCCCCTATATGCCCGTCTCGAAGGTCAACAGGAAATTGACCGATTGGATCGCCTCGACAGCCGATCCATGGTTCCTGTGGACTCAATATATGGACACGCATGGACCGTACCTGCCCGGCGGAGCGTTCACTTATCGCAACAAATTCCGCGCGGAAAAGCTGTGGCGCAAGGCGGCCGTCAATTCACCAGACGAGATTTCCGACGAGGAACACGAAGAACTACTGACGAACTATCGTAAAGAGGTGGAGTACTTCGACGTAGAACTCGGAAAATTCCTGCAGAAATTGAAAGAAGAGGGGGAGTGGGAAGACACGTTGATTATCGTCGTCGGCGATCACGGCGACGAGTTCTACGAACACGGCCTGTACGGTCACGGAAACCTCCCGTACGACGAATTGACGCACGTTCCACTATTGGTCAAATTTCCGCGAGAGAATTCCGTTGGTGCGACCGACGTCAACGAGCTGGTCCGAACAGTCGACATCCTCCCGACTGCACTTGATTACGTCGAAGCAGACCTGACAGACGAAATGAAAGAACGGATGCGCGGCGAATCGTTGATACCCCTAATACGGGACGATCAGTCGCCGTCGTACGATGTCGTCGTTACGGAAAAGGAGATGCGAGAGGATGACCATCTCCGATTCGGATTTCGGACCGACGAGTGGAAGTATCTCTACGATGGAAAGAACGAGCGTGAGTTCCTGTACGACCTCGTCGAGGATCCCGATGAATCGACCGACATCTCCGACTCTCACGAGGAAACGATGGACGCGTTTCGCGAGCACTTAGAAGACAGACTGGACGCCATCGAGGAAACGTCCGAAGACATCCACATTCCTGCGATCGACGAACAGGCAGGTGTCGAAGAGCAGTTGAAAGCGCTTGGGTACAAGTGACGACCAGAGATTATATCGTGGCGATGAAATCTATGATAAAGAGAGGTTGAATTGAACGGGGATATTCCGGGTAGCGCGGGATACGATCGAAAATTTCCGGTGGAGGTGACGAATTCTTCGGATGTATCGATTGTATCTTCCTATACGCGCACAAATATCTCTACCGATAGGTCACAACTCGTACAGCGTTCTATTGTAAGTAACCGAGGTCCTCGAGCCGATTCTTCGTCGAGTCGGTCATCGTGACTGAGCCCGAGGATTCGGCATGTTTGAACGACTCGAGCCATTCGTCTATCTCTGTCTCGAGGTCGGCTACTGTTTCAGGTTGGTCCTCGACACGGTCGTATCGTTCATCGGAATCCTCGGGCAGGTAGTATAGCTCGCGAGAACCATCCGAGCCCAGAACGAGTTTGTAGCCGTCCGACCGAATCGAGCGAAGCGATCGATCGTACTCGTATACATGGTTCGGGAGTTTATCGACCCGTTTCTCGAGGGCCTCCATCGACGGCTGTGGCGCAAGGTACTCCGCGATGGCTCTCGAACGTGGATCCGTTTCCGCGTCGGGGTGGAAGGACCGTCCCTGGAACGCCTCGCGGGCGTCGTCCGCATCGATCCTGGCCGCGTCGAGCAAGGTTGGCGGGAGATCGGTGAGTTGGACGAGTCGGTCGCTCTCGATACCGCCGGTGAAGGAACCGCCATGGACGATCAGGGGGACATGAAGCAGCGTCTCGTAGAGACAGTACTGGTGGTCCATCAATCCGTGATCGCCGATGTTTTCGCCGTGGTCGCCGGTGATCACGAGGATCGTCTTCTCCCACTCGCCTGCGTCCTCGAGCAGCTGCCGTAGCTCGCCGATACGATGGTCAAGATAGGCGAGTTCACCGCGGTACAACCCACGGAGGGCTTCGAGCTCTCGGTCAGAGAGATCGGTGTTCCCCGCGATGTAGCTCCACGCGTCTTGGGAGACGTCCATCGCCTCCTCGAAAGCAACGTCCGACGGGAGAAAGGGGTCGGCGAACGTCTCGGGTGGTCTGTACTCGAGATGGGGCTCGAGGTAGTTGATGAAGAGAAAAAATGGGCGGGAGTCGTCCCGATCGTCCAGC
The DNA here is from genome assembly GCF_020177375.1 of Saliphagus infecundisoli. Lineage (GTDB taxonomy): Archaea > Halobacteriota > Halobacteria > Halobacteriales > Natrialbaceae > Saliphagus > Saliphagus infecundisoli. The sequence continues at coordinate 27,292 of NZ_JAIWHV010000018.1, forward strand.
CAGTCGTAGACCCATTCGTTGGTTCGTTTCGCACCGTCGTCCTCTTGTTTGCGGAGGAACTGGCCGTAGACGGCGTTTGCGACGTTCGTGATCGGATTGCCGTCGACGATCCGGCGGGCGAGCGCCCGGAACTTGTCGATTCCCTCCTCGGTCCGGGCGATTTCGCCGAGATCGGTTTCGGACTGGACGTACTGCCACGTTTTGTAGAACGTTTCGAACCCCTCTGCGAAGCCGAACTCCTCGCTGATCCAGGTGTTGTTCGAGATGCCGACCGTCTCGTAGCCGTGGCGCTCGAACAGTGACGGCAAGTAAGGGACGTCCACGCTCGACTCCAGTTTTTTGTAGCCCGCATGGGCGCCGTGTTTGCTGGGATACGTGCCGGTGAGCAGCGACGCGTGGGACGGAAGCGACCACGGGGCGGCAGCGGTGGCGTTCGTGTATTCAACCCCATCGCTCGCGATTTCGGAGATCGCCGTTTCCTGGTGATCGCGGACCTCCCCGAGGGCAGCCGCCTTCGCGGTATCCATCACGAGAACGATAACGTTCGAGTCATCCATTGGGTACTCAGTTAGCAGGAGTTCTATCGTCATCGTTTTACCCCTTGTGATAGTCGTCCCGTTCACGATGGACGAGAGGTGTCGCGTCGTCTTCTTTCATATTGGCCGTGACGTGATCGGCGGTGGTTCGAAGATGTTGCTTCGACTGCTGACTTGTATCGACCGTTCCCGATTCGATCCGGTCTTAGTTTCACAGACTGACGACGAACTCTGCAAGCGTGCCCGTGAGGAGGGTGTTCACGTCGAGATCGTTCCGTTCCGCGGCACTCTCGATACTTATAACAGAGAGCTCCTAACGACGTCTCCGATGACGCTGTTCGCGACGGGAGCTCGGATTGTCCAATTCAACGCCGACGTGTTTTCCCATTTCCGGCGGGCGGATGTCATCTGGTGTAAGAATTTACGGGCAGTCCTGACGCTTCTCCCGTATGTTCTGGGAACCCGGACGCCCGTAATCTGGAACATCGGTCTCGGGTTCGAGTCCGACGGATCGCTCACATATATGAACGAGCTGGCGTTGTGGGCCGTCGATCACGTCTTCATCGAGTCTGATGACCAGGCACAGGCGGTGTTTACGGAGGGACAGTATCAGCGATACCGGGACGAGTTCACGACCTTCCACAAGGGGATAGATCTCGAACGGTTCGATCCCGACTCGATCGAGCCGACGATCGACGTTGGTGACGGGCTCTGCGTCGGGACTGCTGCGTCGTTGACGCCTCGGAAAGGGCTTGAGTACCTCGTTGAGGCGATTCCACGCGTCTTGGAGGACCATGATGATGTCACCTTCTTCATCGCTGGCGAAGCCCCAGAGGGTCACGAGAAGTATGCACGGGAGCTTCGCCGGCGTGTCGAGGGCCTCGGGGTCGGAGACAGCGTTCGATTCCTGGGTTGGGTTGAGGACATGCCAGGCTATCTGGCCGGGCTTGACGTCTTCGTTCTTTCCTCGCTCAACGAGGGGATTCCCGGTGCGGTTCGTGAGGCCCTAGCGATGGAAGTCCCTGTAGTTGCGACGGACGTTGGCGGGACCAGTACTGTGGTCGTTGAGGGAGAAACGGGGACGCTGGTTTCGCCAAGAAGTTCCGAAGAGATCGCTCGTGGAATCTCGGATCTCCTTTCCGACCCGGCTGGCCGCATGGAGAGAGGACAACGAGGCCGAGATCTGATCGCGACCGAGTTCTCGATGGAGGGCTACGTAGATCGTTACGAGGATTTCATTTTGACTATGATGTAAGCGTTTTTTTACATTTGTTATATAAAAGCCATAATCAAACTAAAGACATACTCGTAGATACTCTATATGATGACTATCGATGGTGTTTCGGTTATTATACCCACATATGACGATATTTCATATTTGGGACAAGCTCTAGATAGTATTATTGAACAGTCGGTCGATAGTATTGAAGTTGAGATTATCTTAGTTGACTCCAGCAGTACCGAAATAGCCGAAAGAATAGCTAATAGTTATGGTACGAACGTTCGGTATGACTGGATGCCACCAGAAGGGGTCGCCGCAGCACGAAACCGCGGGATTGAACGTGCAACTCACGAGGTAATCGGTTTCTGCGACGCTGACGACTACTGGCACGAAGACAAACTCCGCTATCAACTTCCACGAATTGAGGCAGGATACGACATTGTCTATTCCGGTGAATATCTCCTCACCGACGGAGCGGCGTTTCGATTGTCGTCTCTCTCCATCAAAAATTCTGATAATCAACATATAAATCACTTTCGTAACGGCGGGATCGGATCGCGATCAGTTCTTGTTCGCCGCAAGTGTCTCGATGACCAACGATTCGACGAGCGGTTTACTGTTCGCGAGGATCCTCATCTCTGGACCCGCTTGCTCGCAGAATACAGCGTGTCTCGGGTCCCGAGACCTCTCTCGTATAAGCGACGACGATCGGATTCACTGACTGCCGATAGGGATCTTGGCTTCCGAATGGAGATGATGGAGATTAAAGATCTCGTCGATCGGTATCCGGAACTCAAGCCGTATCGGAGCGAACGCGAGGTACGTGCCAAACTTCAGTACGCTAAGACGTTGATTTCCGACGAGAATAGATCACGAGATGCACAGCGAGTCCTTCTTGATTTACTCCAACAGAAACACTATTCTCCTCGGCTGGTATTTCTATCACTAATTAGTCTTCTTCCGATTATGAATAAGCAAGTAATTCGACTTCTCCAGGAAATCCAGTGGAAAATCACCAATTGAGCTGGTTATAAACTTGGGATATGGCATAAAAATTATTGATATTATATCTGTGCGTGTTTCAACTGCTCCGCCATGTCTACCGGAAACCGGGGGGAAGTGCTGCGCTCTTGTGAAGGACATTATTGGTAGAGAGCCTTCCGTCGATTTTGATTCGAGAGAGCACTGAAGACAGCACGACCTATGCAGAGGTTTCACAGGCTATAAGCGGGTGTTGACGAACTAACGGAAGGTTGATCCGATCGCCCGAAGAACGAATACAAATTCGTGTTTTCGAACTCCTTTGAGCGCAAGCAGTGTGATGAAGTAAATCGTCGGTGCAAATACGAGCGTTGGAACAAGGCCTTTGACTCCTGTAGCAACGATCACTGCCGACATTGTTGCGGCTGCGAAGACCGCTTTGACGGCAAAAACCGTTTCGAGGGGGATATCGAAGCGACGGTTTGCAACCCATAGCAACGTACCGAGTCCGACCGAGTACGAAACCATAGTCGCGAGTGCCGCACCGATAACTCCCATCATCGGGATCCATACTACGTTTAACCCGATGTTCAGGACGGTCCCGCCAACGCGGATGGCCGCGGGAAAAAGTGTCTCTTCGGCGGCCAGGAAGAGCTGTCGGTACAGCACTTCAAGGCCAATGAACACGAGTCCTGTAGCGATAATCGGAAGGAGAATCGTTGCCTCAGCGGCGACCTCTGGGGTCGCGAGAAGACTGAGAAATGGCTCACCTATCAGATAGAGACCGGTGATTGATGGTATTGACAGTGCGAGGAAATATCGGCTTCCGTCACGCAGGAACTGCCGACACTGTTCTCGATCGTTCTCCTCCCATAATCTTCCAAATTCAGCGAAAAACGAGATTCGCAGCGGTAAAATATATGTCCGAAGGATATTTGCAACAGTATATGCGACCGAATACACGCCAACGGAAGCCGCGCCAAGGTAATAGCCTATGAGGATCCGATCGAACCGGTCTTGAAACATCCCGAACACGTCAATCACCATCGCAGGAATCGCATACTGGAGTTGCGTGTGAATCCCATCGAACGTCGGCCGCTGGAGACCGACGTGTGAGATGACCGACCCTTGTAGAACGAGTGCGAATACGGTCTCGACGATGACGACCGTCGTTACGACGGCGATCAGGCTTTGATCTAGGATGAGCAGGACCCCGGCGATCGAGAGGACGTTCAGATATGTTTTCACTCCTTCCAAGGCCGAGTACATCTTCACTCGCATCTCCGACCGATAGTAGTTCTGTGCCATGTCTTGGAGGACATATACGGGGACCAGAACCGAGCCAAGCTCGAAGAATGGCGCATACGTTACGGATCCCAGAAAGACCTTCGCAGTTTGTTCGGCAAATACGAATATCAATACAGTTGCGACCGAGCCGCTTGTGGTCGCGACAAGCGTAAGCGAATAGTAGAGATCTGCCCGTCCAGTTCGACTTTCACGGGTTTGGGCGTAACGAACAAGCGCTCGCTCGAGACCAAGTCTGAAGAGGCCAGCACTTAACCGAGCTACGACCTCGATTTGAACGAACACGCCGTACGATGCGGTACTGAGTAGTCGAGTAATGAGTGGGATCAAGACGAGACCACGAATCTTCCGAGAGAGATTTATCGCGGTAGAGACGATGATGTCAGAGGACACCTTTTCCGCGATACTCATTTGCTGATGGTTCGTCCGGACGAACCACACATAGTTCAGGTGGTTTGATAATCCGATGGTGTCCAACTGTTGCCACTTATTTTATTCACACACCAAAATAATCAATTTTCCTATATAATATAGTATATAGAAAATCGAAAGGCAGAAATTATCTACTTCCTTATTGACGCCAGCTTTAATCGGCTTGGCGGGCTGACCGGCGCTCATTCTTAGTGCTTTCTCGAGCGAACACGTGCCGACACGCGTGGAACGAATCCAGTTCGGACGGCGGTAACGAGGACAAACGCTGGTACAAGGATGATCAGGTCAGCGAGCAGGCCGTAAAGTGCGTTGGCCGTCAGGCCCAGACTGCCGAGTGCAGTAAGGATCACGGCAAACAGGACGACTACGAACGGAGTCGGACGGCGGCGTCGAGCGTAACCTCTCGGTTGGAGTAATTGGTAGAGAAAATAAAGAAATACTCCGAACAGCAAGCCCATGAGGAGCAATCCCGGCGGCCCGAAATTAATGAAATAGTCCCCTATCGCGCCCGGTGGTCGACCGCCTGTCTCGCCGCCGAGCGTGCGATAGAGGACGCCGCCAGTTGTCGATATCGGTTTTCCCGGCCAGATTGCACTCGGGACGAAGTTTGTTACTGCGCGGAAATAAAACGTGCCGTAGTAAAACCCGATTTCCTCGGGCATGATCGAAAGCAGCGCGAGAAAGTTCTCAAACTGGTCATCATGAACGCCCGCGGTCAGCACGGGGATGAGGTCGATGCGTTGGAGGACAACTGGGAGCGACTCGTCGTCACGGAGCCAGCGGAGTGCGACGACGGTCGGCGCGAGGAGCACGCCCATTGCGGGGATGATCAGGGCGCGGACCATTGGTGGGAGGCGCTCAACTAAGTCTATGATTCGGCCCGAACGTACATCAACCCGTGGCCTGAGCGTTGCATAATAGAGGACGATCGTAACAAGCACGATTGAGGTCAGTGCACCACCGCGCGAGCCTAACAACACTGGAACGATGACGACAGGGACCAGTCCCCCTAACTCGACCACGGAGGGTGTCCGCTGATCAGTCAACACACCACAAAGATAGAGGAGATAGCCCAGTGGGATTGCGCGAGTCCAGATCCGGAGTGGGCCCGCACCTGCGAACAGCTGGCTCCGGGGAGTAATTCCGGTATAGACGAATAGCGGATTGTTGGTCGGGAAGACGACCAGCACGATCAATCCGAATGCCACCAACCCGACGAGCATATAGACGATTCCGATAGCTCGGAACAGCTCTCCCGGTACGTGACCGAGGTTATTGATGGCGGCACGGACACCCAAGACCCGTTCGCTGACCCACGCCATCACACGCGGGCCGACAACGTAATATCCAACGAGTGTGCTTGCAAAGGTCACTGTGAGCGCTGTTCCGGCGATCATCGTCCCCATATGCCAACTCCACGGGATCACGTCCCACCGGTAGGTTTGATCTGGTTTGAGGAGTAGATCATCGGCCAAAACCAGTCCGAGCATTCCAACGAAAATCGAGTGAAAGATGATTGGCTCGAAGTAGTCAATCTCGCGATCTCGGATGGCGATAGCCCATGGGACGGCAACTAGGCCGGCCAGAAGCACAACGAGAAGAATTGCGAAGACGTCCATCACTCCTGTTCAGTCTCAAACATGGCCTTGATACGATCTCCATAGGAACGGGACAGTTTGAGACCACGCTCGTCAGCGTACTGGTTTTCCCGATTCCGAAGGTCGCTATCAATTTCGACGTGCAAGCTCTTGCTGATGTGCTCTTTCTCAAGAACACTAAACGATACTGCTTTCGGTATGTATAAGCGTATTATCTCTCCCCTTATATCATGGGAACTAACATCAAAATATGTGTACAACCGTCTTCCTGGTGAATTAGATGATAGTGACGACTACTGTTTGACGGTTCATCACCTGTAAGGTAGAATCGATTCTACTGGGAAGTCTACCCAATCACGAGCCAGGTTCGGACCGAAATAGTTACAATCTACCACTCGGTCTTATGTGCAATCGCACACATGAACGATAACGAGGAGGGTGCCTCTTTTGAAGATAATATCATACTACTCACCATAGATTGTCTCCGCTACGATCAATGTGGCTTCAACGGTTATTCAAAAGACACTACTCTTTTTCTTGACGAACTCGCTTCGGACGGGTACGTGTTCGATCGGGCGATCACTCCCGGAACGTGGACCTCCGAGTCGTTCCCTGGCATACTCGCCGGACGACATTCGCCGGACGTGTCCTATTACGACGAACTCCGATTCAAAGCGATTCCGGAGGGTGCTGAAACGCTTGCGACGCAGATGCGAGGAGCCGGATTCGGGACGGTCGCGACGGTCTCGAACACGCAACTCACCTCCCATCGAAACTTCGACTGCGGGTTCGATTCGTTCTCGAATCTGGATGGTATCGAGAAATCGAGCGACGAAACGGAAGACCCTGGAAGCACCGATAGCCGGATCGTGAGCCGCTTGAAGGACTTTGCCAAGGAAACGCTTACGACCAACAAGGTCATGTACGAACTCAATTGTCGGGACAACCTCCGGACGTGGTACTCGCTTCCGGCACTCGCGAACCAGCTCTCGGGCCACTGGACCGGCTGGCCGTACACGCGAGCCGATGACGTTCTTTCCCGATTTTCCGAGGATCTACCCGCCGGTACCGAACACCCCGTCTTCGGCTGGACACACCTCATGGACCTCCACGCGCCGCTCCATCCGGACGGCATCGATGCTGGCGGGCTGTGTGACCGACCGCGATACCGGTGTCACATCGCGGACGTCAACCGGATCGCGAACAACGAGGATCCGGTCTACAAGGAGATGTACGACTCCGTGCTCCGGTTCGTAGACGACCAGATCCGGTCGTTCGTCGATGCGTTGAAAGCGAGAGGAGAGTGGGCGAACACGACGCTCATCGTCACCAGTGATCACGGCGAGGCGATGGGGGACCGAGGCGAGTACGGACACTGGAGCCACTACCCCTATGACGACTTGATCCGGGTTCCGTTGATCGTTCACCCTGCAGGAGGAATCGAGGAGACACACATAGAGCACGTGTTCTCACTGAGTTGGCTGTACGAACTCGTCGCCGAACTAGCGGAGATCGAAGCTGCTGACCTCCCCGCACAGTCCGGCGTCGAAAGTCATCTCGATGGGTCTCCGAAGGACACGATCGCAGTTACGGATTCGCTCCGCGATTGGGGTCAGCTAGTCGTCGCTTCTCGCGACGACTGGAAGCTCGTTCGAAACTATAACCCAAGACCCCCACGAGACCAGTCGGAACGATATTCGATGCTCAAACACATTCCCGGTATCGACGGCGATATTTTGGACCGACTGGACGCGTTGAACGGCGCGTATCGCTTATCCAATGATCCCGGGGAAACGTCCCCGCTCGACGTCTCTGCGGCTCCACCGGAACTCCAGGAGATCGCCGACGATATGGAGACCCCGTCGCAGTCAGTGCCGGAAGTCGGTGACGAAATGGCCGAGGAGACGAGATCGAAACTGAAAGATCTGGGATACCTCTGACGACGTGCTGTGGCAATAGAGACGACGACTCATCGTTCATCATCGACGGTACGGCCCGATATCAGCAGTTGGAGCGAGATCCCACCCATTATATACATGGGATTTGAACGGGTATTCAACATGGCGTCGTCCCCGTTCTTGCGACGACTCTCTCCCCTCCGCCATCTCTTGAGCTTCGAGGTCGTCTTCGCGCTTTTCCTTTTTGCCGGTGTCTACAAGGCATCTCCACATCTCGACTGGACTCCGTACGACCTGACGGCGACGTTCGCGGCGCTCGTGTCTCTCGTTGCAGTGATCCTGGTTCTGACCGGCCGTGTCGACTTCCGGATCGAGTCGCTTCTGCTTGCGAGCCTTCTCGCCGTGTTCGTCACCTACGCCCTCTTCTCACTCCGGTGGACGCCAGGCAACGGCTACGCCACCGAGAAAGCGTTCCGGCTCGCGAGCGTCACCACTCTCTCCTTTCTGGGCTGTGCGTTCGTCGTAAGCAAGGCACGAATCCGTCTCCGTCGATTCCTTGCGACCACGCTCGCGTTGGCTCTCGTAACGGCGGCCGCGGCGCTGTATCTTCTCTACCTCCACGGACCGGTCCGTATCGAACCGTTCAACACGGTCTATCTTACCACTGGCCGGATGATCGGGTTCGGGGTCGTGATCGTCGGGACCTATCTCCTTTTTTCATCGACGTCGATCTGGCGCTCGTTCGTCGGGGTTTCGCTGTTCGTACCGCTGCTGGTGGCTCTCTCCGTACTCGACGGACGCGGTCCGTTCGCCGCAGCCATCATTACGGTCGGGTTGCTCGTTCCGCTCGCCCTCGTCGTCACCCCGCTTCGATACTGGCCGATTCGACTGGTTCCGGTGATCGGTGCGATTGGGAGTATCGGAGCACTCCTCTACTATTTCAGGGATACGCTTCGACTCGTCGAGAAGTTCGAATCGATATTCGCGGGGAATACTGCCCCATCGTACACCAATCGCGTCGATTACATCACTGCAGGAATCGACGTCTGGCTCTCCGGGAACACTGTCGTCGGCCACGGACTTGGGAGTTGGCCCGCGGTCTCCGGGCAACGAGCCCATTGGCCACATAACATCGTCATCGAACTCCTGGTCGAACTCGGTCTCGTCGGGACCGTCCTCTTCTTCCTCCTCATACTGGTCGGTCTCTATTTCACCCTCGAGGGATACCTCACAACCCTCGAGCCCGAGTACGTCGCCGTGTTCGCTATCCTTTGTTATACGTTCCTCAACGCCCTCGTAACGGGGAATTTCAACGACAACCGGTTCCTGTTCGCCGCGATCGGCCTACTCTGTTATCGGGTCCACGCTGGGACTGCTCCCCCACTTCTCTCTATCGCGGAGATTCGGTCCCGTACCACCCAGTTTTCCAATAGTGATTGATTATTCTCTCTTAGATTCTTGGACTATTAGCAAGGACTCCTCATTCGATTAATCCGCAGCCCAGATTTTTAGCTGCATCCTCGACAGCATCCCATTCTTCGGTTTCAAGTGCTCTCTCAAGATCCCGGCAGGCCAGTTCAACCGAAGATTGAGGTTCGGCCGATTTCACGTTATCAGTTCGTGGGTCTTCAATAAGTTCCCAGAGGCCAGTTGCAAGGGTTTTCACATGTCCATGCTCTTCAAGACGTCGTAAACGTTGGGAGACGTAACTCTGGTTGTAATCGGTACGATCTTCGACGTATCCGGGCGTTACACGCCCTTCTTGGAGAACATTGAGTACAGCGTTATCGGCAGTATTCAACTGCTCCGGCTCCAACATAGATGGGTCTTGAATCGCCAGGATACTAATTACATGCTGTAATTAATAACCCCCACTCTAAATTAGAATGTAGAGTACTAATTAACAGTTAGTACTAAGTATGGCCCGATCATAGCTGTCAGTAGAGGATACAGGGTGGCCGGGGAAACCGATCCTCGGCCGGGTGGTTAGAACACCCGACCTGTGTCCCATAGCAGGACAATGACTCGATACAACCGCACGAAAGAAAAGCGCACCGACCCACGACCGGCGCACGTTCATCTGGGCGTCGATACCGAAGGCGGCTCACACGTCTACCACGTACCCAGCGAGAGCGTCTATACGATCGAGGGCACCGCCGTCGCCTACCACGAGTTCCTCGAGGGTCACCCGATCAGCACCTACCTGGAGTACGTCGCCGATCGCCGCGGCTGGCTACTCCGGTCGCTCGACCGTCGAGCGGCCGACGCCCTCCAGCAATGGGCCGAACACACGACGGCCCATCACGGCAGACTCGAACACACTACTCGTGTTCCCTGCGGTGAGGATCAATGATGGGGGAGACCATCACCGCATCCCCTCGACAGCTGCTCGTTGGCCTGCCGCTTGGCTCCCAGGGAGACCTCCGTTGTCAGCACTGTGGCAACGAACTGTACGAGGGCGAGCCCGTCAGCGTGATCGCCGCTCGACCCGCCGGCACCGTCACGTGGCTGCTCCAGCGGGTCCGCTGTCAGGAGTGTACTCCGAGTGCGATCCGTCAACCGACCCTCGGGTGGACCGAACTGCTGGTACGGTGTCGACTCGGAACTCTCGCCGACGGGGCGACCCAGCGGACTCGACTCGTCGCCCTCGAACCGATCGTTCTGACGCGTAGCCCGCCTGCCGAGAGCGAGCCACAGATGGGCACAGATACCGACGCCTCGAACGCCAGGATCACTGCTTCGGGTGCCCCCATCGAACACGAACCACCGCGTACGATCGTCGATTCCCCCGACTCGAGCGGAGAGCGACGAACGGATCCGGAGGCATCCGATGGACGATAACGCGCCCGGCAGTAACTCACCGACGGAACTCGCCCGCCGGCTGGAGACGGTCGCCGCCGATCTCCGTGTACTCGAGACCCACCTGCCGGCCCCGCTGACGCTCGAGGAGACGCGGCGGGAACTCACGGCGACTGCCGGGGCCTGTCGCCGAGTCGCGGACTCCCGATCGGGAACCGAAACGGAGTCCGACCCGGCGACCCTCCCCGAGAGACGCTCGTCCGAGGAGACGTCTCGAGGTGATCGATAGCCGTGGCCTCCGACCCGCGAAACGAGGCGGCCGACGACGGGGCACCGACAACCGTCGCGCACCTCGCGGACGCCGTCGACCGCCTTCGCGAACGGATCGACCGACAGGACGCCATAATCGGGCGACTCGTCGCCGACCTCGACGCCGAACGGGGACGCCGCCGGGGGTACGAACGCTGCCTCGCCGAACTCGATCGCGATCACCAGTCTCGCCCCGCCGTCGAACTCCGGGTCGACGAGGGCGACACCGGATGCGAGATCGGCGACGTCTGGATCGGCGGCCTTCCGGTTGGGAAACTCGCGGAGAACACGAAAGACCGGACGCGGGACCTACAGACATCGATCGAAACGCTCGCGGAGCGTCTCGAGCGGGTCGAGCGCGGCGAAGTCGATCCGAGCGAACTCGTTGCCCAGTCGAGTGGGCCGGAGCTCTCCGAGTTGCTCCCCCTCCATCGCCACTATCTCCGGGCGACGACCCTCGAGCCTCGGGACCACGACCTGGCCCCCAACCAAGAGCTCGCGGGCCGGACCTTCCCGTTTCTGGCCGACCAGGCCGTCCCGCGTGGCGACGGGGAACTCGTCCTCACCTCGCCGAACGTCCGTGACGTGATCGAACGGAAGGTCGCCACGCCCGCGCTCGCCCGCCGACTCCCCGAAGTCGAGAGCCCCTCCCGCGAGACCGTCAAGCGGGTGATGGAGTTCGTCGATCGCTTCGGTACGGACCTCTTCGAGATGCGGCGGGCGAAAGACACCGGTCGGACCACCAACGAGATCGTGATCGACCGGGCGGCCTGGCTCGAGTACGCCGAGGGACTGACCGACGGCAGCAACTCGGAACCGGACGTGGATTCCACCGAGACCGACGACGGCGCCCTCGCTCCCGAGGCGGGGACCGCACTCGAACGCTCCGAAAACGCGACCCGAACGAGTACTGACCGAGGTGGACTGTAACGGTGTTGTGACGCCGTTCGGAGGCGAGGCGTGACGCCACCGCGGCGGACTCCGCCGATGGCCCTCCGGATCCACACGAACACCGCTGATTTCGTCCTCCGGGACGGTGTATTCATCGGTCGGCTACCGTGGGGTGTGACGCCTCTCGTTTTAAACTCGGTATCAACTCAAGAAATAAAGCTGGCTAGTGCGTCACACCACTCGTTCGGCGGGCGTCACAACACCGTTACTCACCGAGTTTCCGTCATCCGCTGCGATCACGGAGCGCTCGAACGACGTCCGTCGGATGGGCACGTTGGCCCTGTCCCTCGTCAAGCACACTGGAGACATCGACGGAGCGAACGGCGGACGAACCGGTGATCGACGGGATCGGCCGTCTCGCTTTCCTACAGTCTCCAGCGGAACTACGAGTGTATATGTGTCTGTCCGTCCGCACCATCCTCCCTGTTCCAGGCGAATTACGAGTGTGTATGTCTCGATCTCGGTCGAGGGAATGAGGATCGCTCCGATCCGAACTCCGGATCGAACGACCGTGACTGCCGACGGCTTCAGCGAACGACGTCCGCCGAGACCGATCCGACCCGATCGACGCTCGCCCGGACCGAGTCGCCCGCCGACACCACGCCGGCCCCCGGCGTCCCGGTGTTGATCACGTCGCCGGGCTCGAGCGTCGCTACCCGCGAATGGAAGGCCACCAGTTCCCGAGGCGGGAAGTGCATGTCAGCGATCGGTGCGGCGGCGACCGTTTCCCCGTTTCGCTCGGTGCGAACCTCGATGTCCTCAATCTCTTCCCCCGCGTCGGGAACGTACAGCTCCGGGCCGTAGACCAGAAAGGAGTCGAACGCTTTCGCCCGCGTCAAGAACCGAGGGTTACGCTCGAGGACGTCCTCGGCGGTGGCGTCGAGCAGCGGGACGAACCCCGCGACGACGTCGTCGACCTCCCCTTCATCCAGGTCGCTACAGGTCCGACCGATCACGACGCCGAGTTCGGCCTCGACCGTGATCCGGTCGGCGAGCGCGGGGTCGGGAAGCCGGATCGGGCCGCCGGGACCCACAACGGAGGTGGCTGGCTGGAGGAAGCTCGCGGGTTCGTCGGGCGACTGCTCGTCTAAGTCGCTCGCGTGGTCGGCGTAGTTCAGGCCGATCCCCCAGAGCTTTCCGTCGCCGGGGAGGACGCGGTCGAACGCGAGGTGATCGGCCGGAACGGGATCGGCCGTCGCCCCGTCGGGATCAGGCAGAGTCCCCCCGGCGGCGGCCCGGAACGCGTCGTCGATCCTCGAGAGTCCAGAATCGGCCGACGAGAGCGGGACGAACCCTGCCTCGCCGCCGAGCCACGCGCGCCCGTCGGGGGTTCTGGCGAGGCGGGTCATTCGTCCTCCCGGTCGGTCCAGAAGTCGAACGAGCGCCCCGGCGCGAAGACGTCCAGCCCGACCGCGCGCTCGTCGGCCGTGTTCTCGACAGCGTGGCTCTCCCAGGCGTCGAGCCAGACCGAGTCGAAGCGCTCCAGGGTGGTCGCCTCGTCCTCGGTTCGGACGGTCAGCTCGCCGTCGAGACAGAGACAGACCTGCTCGTTCTCGTGGTCGTGCATCGGAGAGCTGTGGCCCGGGGGCTTCTCGAACCACTCGAACGAGAAGCGGTCGCTGCCGGCCATCGCGACGCGGCGCCAGCCCTCGTCGGGCTCGTAGGTCTCGGCGTCGTCGAACTCGACGGGCTTCATCGGCTCGTCCCCCTGGCACCGCCGTCGGCCGGGAAACACGGGCCGTCCCGGCATCCGTCGGTCGATACTCCTGGCGTCGCCCCCTCGCTCTTTCCTACCATGGCGCTACGAGGGGCGGTCACCGACAAAACAGCTCGGGTCCCGGAGGACTCGCGGCGTTAGCCCCAGTGGTCGGCGACGATCCCGGGAAGCTCCCGGACCTCCGCCGCGCGCTCTTCGACGGTCTCCCGGAGGGCCGGGTCGCCCGACTTCTCGATCGCGTCCTCGGTCGCCGCGACGATCTCCCGTCGCTCGTCGGCCGACGGGAATCCCCCGAACTCCCGGCGGTCCTCGTAGCCGAGCACCTCCTGAAGGCTCCGGGTCTTGTGGGAGTTCGAGCCCAGGAAGACACAGCGCGTCCCGCCCAGCGAGGCGAAGATCGAGGGGTGATAGCGCCCCGAGACCAGCGCGTCGGCGTTGGCCAGCACGCCTCCCGCAGCGAGCACCGGCGTCTCGACGGGGAGGATCGGCGTCTCCGTCCGGTCGGCGACCTCCTCGAGAAAGCGATCGGAGGGGGAGGTCTGGACGAGCAACACCTCGCGGTCGAGACCCTCCCGAAGCTCCCTCACCAGGCCCTCGTAGGCGGGAATCGCCCGCTCGGGCTCGCGCTGGGCGAGCGAACTCCCACCGACACAGACGTACGGCGCCGAGAGGTCGAAGCCGTTCAGGTACTCCTCCTCTTCGGGGAACGGGACGATGAAGTCGGCGTCGTCGGGAAGCTGCCGGGAGAGGTCGCCGGCGTAGCGGTCGTGCCACGAAAAGAGCGCGTCGGGGACGAAGTAGCCCTCGGCCTCGGGCGCGAGCTCCTCCAAGAGCTCGAGCGACCGGGGGTCCCGGAGCGTGACGGCGTTGCACTTCCGGAGGGTCCGGGCGGCCTGTGCGGCCGTCCGCTGGTTTCGGCCGTCAACCGGGCAGTCCGAGATCATCGCGTTGAGGTAGTAGACCGGTTTGCCGAGCGCGTCGGCCAGTTCGACCACCGAGAGCAAGAACAGCAGCTTGCGCCGGGGCGGGGTCGTAAAGATCATGTCGCCCTCGCCGTTGATCACGACGCCGTCGCTGTCGGCGACCGCGTCGTAGAGCTCGCCAAGCCGGCCGTTCTCCTCACGGCGGTCGTAGATCGTCCGGGCGCTCCTCCGGGGGTCCTCGGAGACGAAGTCGGTCTCGGCGCCGAGCAGCTCCTCGGCGGCGACGTAGTAGCCAAAGACGGGATGGCGGTCCCGGCGCCTAGTTATCTTCCGGAACCACTCGGGCGAGAGCAGTTTCGACCGGATCGGCGTCTCCCCGGCGGCGTACTCGCCGTCGACGACGCCGCCGATCGAGAACTCCTCGGCGAGGACGCCGTAGAGGCTGATGCTGGTGCCCCGACACCCCCAGTTCTCCCGGTTGCGGTTGTCCCCGACGTAGAGCAGATCCATACTTTGGCTTCCGGCGTGGCGCGATTATACGTGTTGCTTTCCGGTCGTTCGCCCGGCCGATCGCCCGTTCCGGGCCGATGTCATCACCTATATCTCCCGGCTCCCACATGGGGGGACGTGTCCCGAAACGTCGTCCTGATCTGTCTCGACGCGGTCAGGAAGGACTACTTCGACCGCAACGCCCCCCGGACCCGTGCGGCCGCCGACCTCGCCATCGATGGCTGCCGGGCCGCGAGTCCGTGGACGGTTCCGAGCCACGGGAGCGCGTTCACGGGCCGGCTCCCCAGCGAAACGGGGATCTACGACCCCGACGCCGACTTCGGGACGCTCGAGGGAGACACATTCCTCTCGGCGCTTTCCGACCACACGACGATCGGCGTGAGCGCCAACCCCTGGCTCTCCTCGACGTTCGGCTTCGACTCCCTGTTCGACCGCTTCGAGTACGCCGACTACGGGACGCTCTTCTCGGCGGGGATGGACGCCCGCGAGTTCGTCGACCGAGCGCCCGACGGCGGCCTCCGCCGAAGTGCTCGCCTCCTCCGGGAGGCCGCGGCTCACGACCATCCCGCAAAGAGCGTCGCCAACGCCGTCGCCGCCAAGGTCCGCTCGCGGGCGACGCGGTTCGGGGTCCCGGCGCTCACCGACGACGGCGCCGGAACGGTGTCCCGCCGGCTGCGGGAGGCGACCGACGACGCCGGAGAGCCCTTCTTCGCGTACGTCAACCTCATGGACGGCCACGACACCCACCGTCCCCACGTCAAACTCGACCGCGACCGGTACTCGGCGCCGGCCGACTGGGACTCGACGGGGGTGAACAAGTGGGCGTACAACGCGAACCCCGGACGGCGAGAGCCCACCTACCTCCGGCGCTACCGGGAGCTGTACGCCGCCAACATCGCCTACCTCGATCGGGTCCTCGCGGACCTCCTCGAGCACTTCGAGGGGACCGCCCGCGAGACGACGGTGATCGTCACGGCAGACCACGGCGAGAACCTGGGGTACGCCGCCGACGACGGACTGATCGAACACGTCGGCTGCCTCACCGAGGCCCTGCTGCACGTCCCGCTGTACGTAATCAACCCGCCCGAGGGCCTCCAGATCGGCGACGGCTACGTTTCCCAGCTCGAGCTGGGCCGGCTCGTCCGTGCCGCGGCCGACGACGACCCCGACGCGGCCAGCGACCTCGCCCGGGAACGGATTCCCGCGGAGCTGGTCGGGACCCACTTGCCGAGCATGGATCGGGCCGACGCCGATCTCGATACCGACTACTGGTCGCGGAGCATCCGGGCGGTCTACGAGGGCGAGCGAAAGTACCAGTGGGACTCGCTGGGCAATCGTTACGAGTACGACGTCGACCCGGGCCGGCCCTGCTGGCAGAACCGGGTCGCCGACGGGATCGAAATTCCGCCCGAGGCACACGACCTGTTCGCGACGGAGATCGGCGCCGTCGATCCCGACGGGGCGGCCGCGGACGTCGACGGCGACACCGCCTCCCGCCTGCGGGATCTGGGCTACCTCTAGACCCGATCTCGGAGCTCCGCGAGCCGTTCTGCGGCCTGCTTGAAGCCGGCGCCGCGCTTCTCGTGGCCCCGCCAGATCTCGGTGATGATCGGGCCCTCGAAGTCGTCGTACAGCGGCAGGAGGCGCTCGAAGTCGATCTCGCCCTCGCCGATCTGGAGCCCCTCGCCGTCGACGCCCGCGGCGTCGGCGACGTGGAGGTAGGCGGTGTACGGCCGAAGGGTCCGGGCGTGTTCGTAGAGGTCCTCGCCCGCGTAATTGCACCACAGCTTCGCGTGGGAGGTGTCATAACAGATCCGTCGGCCGGTCCGCTCGCAGAACTCCGCGATCTCTTCTGCGGCCATGAAGTTGTTGTGGTAGCGCTGGCCGCCGTAGATCCAGGGCAGGGGCGGCATGTTCTCCATCAGCACCTCGACGCCGCTCTCGTCGAGTTCCGAAAGCGACCGTTCGAGGGCCTCGTTCATTGCCGGGACCGACTCGAGGTCCATGTGGTCGGTCGTGATCCCGCCGGGGTGGACGACGATCGGCGGCCGCTCGGTCGGGAAATGGGGCGCGATCTCCTCGCGGGTCTTGTCGATCACCCGCTGGAGGACGTCCACCGCCTCCTGGCGGGTCGCCTCGGTTCGCGCGCTCGGATCGACGAGGTCGTGGCCGACCTGTTCGGGGGCGTGGATCCCCAGCCCCTTCTCGTAGTCGCCCACCGAGAACGCCTCGTCGAGGCCGGAGCCGTTGACCCGGAACTCGAAGACGTCGGGATCGCCCCAGTCGTGGTCTGCGATATCGGAGAAGCGGACGACGATCCCCCAGTTCTCGAGATCGGTGTCGTACTCTTCGGCGATCCCCTCGTCTACGTCCTCCCACTGGATCGTCTCGTCGGCCCCGATCGTTCTCCGGGCTTCGGCCCCGACGACGGTCTCGAGTTCCTGGGGGGAGACGCCCTTCGCCGGGCTCTTCGCGGTCAGGTCCGCACGGGTGATCTCCCGTCCGGCGGGGATCTCGCGGGCGGCGACGAGGCTCTTGCCAAGCGAGACGCGGTTGTTGTACTCCCCGCGGGTGAGGTACCGTTTGGGGGTCCCCTGGCTCTCCTCGATGTTGCGGACGTCCCGGACGAGCTTCTCCAACCCCGGGGCCTCCAGGCTCGCGGCGTGATCCGGCCCCTCCATGTCCCGCGAGACGGTGAAGTGGCGCTCGAGGACGTCGGCACCCATCGCGACGGCGGCCCCCGAGACCGCGATGCCGCGTTCGTGGCCCGAGTAGCCCACGGGGATGTCGTATCGCTCGTCGAGTTCCTCCATGAACGCGAGATTCAGGTTGTGGTAGGGCGCGGGGTACGTACTCCGGCAGTGGAGCAGGCCGAACGCCGCTCCCCGATCCGCCAGGAACTCGACAGTCCGCTCGATCTCTCCTTCCTCGGCCATCCCAGTCGAGACCAGGAGGGGTTTGCCCGTCTCGACGAGCCGCTCGAGCAGGAGGAAGTTCGTCATGTCGGGCGAGCCGATCTTGTACGCCGGGAGGTCGAGGTCCTCCAGAAAGTCGACGCTCGAGTCGTCCCAGGGCGAACAGAGGAACTCGATGCCCGACTCGCGGGTGTAGTCGGCCAGTTCGCGGAACTCCGCGTCCGACAGCGAGACTCGCTTCAGGTTCGAGACGGTGTACTCGACGCCCATCTCCGAGCGGGCGGGGTTGGTGACGACCTCCTCGCGGTAGGTCTCCTCGAGCCGGCGCTTCTGGAACTTTACCGCGTCGGCGCCCGCCTCGTTCGCGATGTCGACTAACTTCTTTGCGAGCTGGAGGCTGCCGTTGTGGTTGATGCCGGCCTCGGCGATGACGTAGGCGGGGTGATCGCCGCCGATCGACCGGTCGCCGACGGCGAGGGTGGAATCGGACATATCGTCTCCTCTTATCGGGGCGCCAAAAGGATTGTTTCTCGTCGCTCGCACGGTCGGCTTTGGATTCGCCTCCCGGTAGCCGATACGATCCCGAAGGCACTCCAGAGGACCGTTCGTGGCGGTATCGGAGCATACATCGAATTGACAATCTTATAGTGTCCCGACCGCGAACCCGTTTTCGAGTGAGTACATGAGTACAGAGGACCTCTCCTTCCGGGAGAAGGCCCGCGGCCTCTACGAGGTCGCGACCTTTCGCCCGGTTCTGACCGCCTCCGTCGTCTTCTTCAGCGTCTTTACGGCCCTCCTCGAGGGGATCGGGATCAGCTTCATCGTTCCGATCGTCGAAATCGTCCAGTCGCCGGGGGCGCCGGGCGAGGACGCAAGCGGTCCGGTCGCGGTCTTCGTCGCCGTCTACGACTTCCTGGGGATCCCCTTCACGCTGGGCTCGGTCGTCCTCGGAGTCATCACCGTCATGGGCGTCCGGTTCGGGACGAACTTCGTCGTCGACTGGATGCGCATCGCCCTCCAGAACCGCTACGTCCGCCACCTCCAGCGCGAGTCGTTCGATCACGCCTTGGATGCCGAGATCGCCTACTTCGATCGGGAAGGCTCCGACGACATCCTGAACGCCATCGTCACCCAGGCCGAGGCCGCGGGGCGGGTGATCAGTGACTTCATCCGTTTTATGAAACAGGTGATGCTCTGTGCGGTCTATCTGGGAATCGCGCTCTATCTCTCGCCCGTGCTCACCGTGCTCGCGGGCGTGATCCTCGGTGGACTGACCTTCTTCATCCGCAAGGTCGTCGAGCCGGGATACACCATCGGCGACCGGGTCGCCCAGGCCAACGAGGAGATCCAGGGCGCCGCCCAGGCGGGCACCCAGGGGATCCGCGACGCGAAGCTCTTTACGCTGACCGACGAGCTCTTCGATCGGTTCGCACGCCACGTCGACACCTACACCTCCTCCTCGATCAAGCTCGGGCGCAACGAGGCGATCATCGACAACGTCTACAACTTCGCGGCGGCCGCGACGGTGTTCGGACTCATCTACGTCGCGATCGGGTTTACCGGCCTCTCGCTCGCCTCGCTTGGGATGTTCCTCTTTGCGATGTTCAAGCTCGGCCCGAAACTGAGCCGGGCGAACAACTACCTCTACCGGGTCGAGGGCCGGCTCCCCCATCTCGTCCGGACCCAGGAGTTCATCGACGAACTGCGCGACCACGAGGAGCCGGTCGGCGGCGGCCGACCGGTCCCCGAGAGCCCGTTCCCGATCACCTTCGAGGACGTCTCCTTTGCCTACGACGAAGAGCCAGTCCTCCGGGACGTTTCCTTCCGGATCGCGGCCGACGAGTTCGTCGCGTTCGTCGGCCCGTCCGGCGCCGGCAAGTCCACCGTCGCCTCCCTGCTCGCCCGGCTGTACGACCCCGACTCCGGGGACGTGACGGTCGCCGGGACCTCCCTCGCCGAGTACGACCTCACCGAGTGGCGCTCGCGGGTCGCCGTCGTCCGCCAGAACCCGTTCCTGTTCAACACCACCCTCCGGGAGAACGTCACGATCGGGAACCGGGATGCGACCCAGGCCGAGATCGAACGCGCCTGCGAGATCGCCCACGTCACGGAGTTCATCGACGAACTCCCCGAGGGCTACGACACCGAACTCGGCGACGACGGCGTCCGCCTCTCTGGGGGCCAGCGTCAGCGGGTCGCACTCGCCCGCGCGCTCCTGAAGGACGCGGACCTCCTCGTCCTGGACGAGGCGACCAGCGACCTCGACTCGGGGATCGAAGACCGGGTCCACACCGCCATCGAGGAGATGGACCGGGACTACGCGATCCTCGCGATCGCCCACCGGCTCTCGACCGTGCGGGGTGCGGATCGGATCCACACCGTCGAGGACGGCAGGATCGTCGAGGAGGGTGACCACGAGGAACTGCTCGAAGAGGAGGGCCGGTACGCCGACCTCTACGCGATGCAGTAGCCGTGGCGGGAGCCACGGACCGAACGGACGAGACGAACGATTCCACACTCTCCTACGAGGAGGCCCACCGCCGGTTTCTGGCCGTCGAGGACGACCTGGGGCTCTTTTCGGCCCGGATCGACGGCGTCCCCTTCTGGGAGCGGGCCCGCTTCGAGACCCACAGGGAGGCGATCCGGGAAACGACGCCGCTGGGCGAGGCCCACACGACGGTCTCCCTCCAGCGCGCCCGCCTCCGGAAGCTGACGGGACTGCTCCGGAACGTCGCCGTCGGCAACCCCTTTCTTGCCGATCCTGCGGAGATCGCGTTCGTCGGCCATCCCCGACGCAAGCAACGGGAGGACGGGCTCTGGTGGGACGTCTACTGCGACCCGATCCTCGAGGCCCTCGACCTCGACGCCGTCTACCTCGAACCCGATCACGACCACGTCCACCACACCCCAGCGAAGACGGAGGACGTTCGCTACCTCGATCTGGTGAAGTACGGCGGCAACCTCCGGCGAAAGTTCCTTCCTCCGAGTGTTCTCACGCCGGCCGACGAGCGCTTCCTCGAGCGGGTCGAAGCGGCGTTCGCCGAGCGGTTCGGGACCGGCCTCGACGTCGCCGGACGGGTCCGCCGGGACCTCGTGACCCGGCGCTGCAGGGGACCGCTCTACCGGCGACTCCTCGAGCGCCTCGATCCCGATATCGTCGTCCTCGTCGTCTCCTACGGGAAGGAGACGCCGATCGAGGTCTGTTCGGATCTCGGAATCCCCGTCGTCGAACTCCAACACGGCGTGGTCAATCCGTATCACGTCGGCTACTCGTTTCCGGGCGACCGCACCAAGGAGACGTTCCCCGACTACCTCTTTACCTTCGGCGAGTTCTGGGGCGACTCCGTCGAGTTGCCGATCCCCGCCGATCGGGTGTATCCGGTCGGTTACCCTCACCTCGAGGCGTCGCTTGCGGAACTCGAGGACGGTGTCGAAAGCGGGTCCGGGGACGCAAACGACGACGCCTCGGACGATGAGAGCGACGAGGGAGGAGAGCAGTTGCTGGTCGTCTCCCAGGGAACCGTCGGCCGGGAACTCTCCCGGTTCGTGGCGGCCCTTGCTGAAGATTTTTCGGGTGAGATCGTCTACAAACTCCACCCCGGCGAGTACGACGGCTGGGAGGACTCCTACCCTTGGCTCCGGGAGGCCGATATCGACGTCCGCGCCGACGCCGACCTCTACGACCTCTTCGCCGAGTCGGCGGCCCAAGTCGGAGTCTACTCGACGGCGCTCTACGAGGGGCTGGCGGTCGGCCTCGACACCTACCTGCTCGAGTGTCCCGGCGTCGTCCAACTGGGGCCGCTGGTCGATCGGGGCTACGCGACCGTAGTCGAGTCCCCCGCGGAGTTCCTCGAGGCCTACGAGGCGGGGGCGGCGAGTCCGCCCGAAGATCGGGCGCCCTTCTTCGCGCCGAACGCGATCGACACCATCGGAGCCGCGCTCGCGGAGGTCCGCGAGCGAGAGCGACGATAACCGGCGCGATCGATGTCCGTCGCGACGAGCGGCTACCCGCGCGATTCCGACGTCGGGGAAAGCCGTTCGCGGAGCTGACCGGTTCGTTTCGCGAGGTCGAGTACGTACCGGAGCCCGTAGAACGAGAGCTTCTCCCGGATCGACAGCTCCTCCCAGACGTCGGCGAGTTCCTTCTTCGTGGTCGAGGGTTTCGGCGGGAGGTACTGTCGCGGGTTCGCCAGCCCGCGGCCGTGGCCGAGTTCGGGGTGGAGCCGGCGATTCTGCTCGATCCCGCGGCCGATCCGGACGTACTTTTCGAGCATCGATCGCAGCGACACCCGCGACGGGTGGGTCACGACGACCTCCGGCGCGTAGTGGAGCTCCCGACCGGAGCGCTGGACCCGGCGGCCGAACTCGAGGTCGCCGCCCGACACCAACCGGGAATCGAAACCGCCGACGTCAGCGAGCGTCTTGCGGGTGACCAGCAGGCAGTTCGTCGGCGCGTACCCCTCCTCGCGGACGTAGCGGGCGACGGGGAAGCCGGTCAGGCGGTCGTAGCGCGCGACGAGCCCCTCTCCGTCCTCTCGGGGGATCTCGACCCGACAGCCCACGTACGCCGCCCCGCGTTCGTCCATCGCCGCGACCGCGCGCTCGAGCCAGTCCGCTTCGACGGTGCTGTCGGCGTCGAGGAAGGCGAGTATGTCGGTATCCGCCCGTGCGGCCCTGATTCCCGTGTTTCGGGCGGCGTAGGAGCCCTGAATCTCGGTCTCGGAGACGAGGGTGAACAGGCCGGGATCGGTTTCGCGAAACGCCCGAGCGACCTCGAGGGTGGCGTCGGTCGAGCCGTTGTCGGCGACGACGACCTCGTAGTCGGGGTAGGTCTGGTCGGCGAGGGCCTCGAGAGTCGCCGAGAGCCCCTCGGGGTCGTTGTAGACGGGAACGATCACCGAGACGGGCGGCCCGTTCACGGGCGGTCACCGCCGGTCGGCGTCCGGGGGTGGCGTCCGCGGTCGCCACGAAGGAGGGTCACGATCGGTACGGGCCGCCGGATAGACTTATATCGCCCGGTAAGCCGCATCGGTGGCTACTTGTCGGTCGGGGCGCAGGCTCCCGCCATGGCCGTCGCTCTCGTCCCTGCACGCGGTGGAAGCAAGGGGATCCCCGGAAAGAACGTCACGCCGTTTCTCGGCGACCCGCTGATCGCCCATACGATCGCCCAGGCCGACGCCGCCGACGCGATCGAGAGTACCTACGTCTCGACCGACGACGACGAGATCGCCGACGCCAGCCGCGAGGCCGGCGCTGGCGTCATCGACAGGCCGGAATCGATCGCTGGCGACCGCTCGCCGACGGAGGCGGCGCTTACCCACGCCCTCGAGGTCCTCGAAAACGACGGAGTCGAGCCCGAGGTCGCCGTGCTCCTCCAGTGTACCTCGCCGCTTCGCCGGCCCGCTGACATCGACGCGACGGTCGACCTCGTCGAGGGGGAGTACGACTCGGCGCTTTCGGCCTGTGCCGATCACTCCTTTTTCTGGGAGCAGGAGGGAGAAAGCGCCAGCCCGGTCAACTACGATCCCGCGGAGCGACCGATGCGCCAGGAGATGGCCGACCGCTACCGCGAGAACGGCTCGGTCTACGCCTTCGAACCGGCGGTCCTCCGGGAGGAGAGTGCCCGGCTGGGCGGACGGGTCGGGATCCACGAGATGCCCGAACTCCTGAGCTTCGAGGTGGACACGCCCGAGGACCTGACGCTGCTGGAGGCGATCGCCGACGTGATCGGGTTCGAAGCCACCGCCGGGGAGCTGGGTGGGCGGACGTGAGCAGGACGGTCTACTTCGTCAACGACACGACGACCAGCGAGAACTGGGGCTGTCGGGGAACCACGAGAGCCCTGCGCGGGATGGTCGCTGAGGCGGGCGGCGAGATCACCGATACCCTCCACCTCGAGCGGATGGACGACCGGCGCGCGCTCGCCGAGACCGTCGTGGAACCCGAGTCGTTTCCCGCGCGCCTGGCCCGCTTCGTGTCCCGGAAGGCCGACCTTGAGGGGAAGGCGTTGCGGGCGCTCGCGTTCGTCCACGGCGGGAACCGCCGGGGCGCCTACGAACACTACCAGTCGATCGTCGGCCGGTGGGACGAGATCCCCGTGACCTACGAGGAGTACCCCGCGGCCGCGCGGGCGGTCCGCCGTGGCGAGCTCCTCCCCGACGTCCGCCGCGGGATCGAGGACAGCGACCTCGTCCTCATCAACGGCGAGGGAAGCATCTACGACCGCCAGCGAAAGGGCCGGATGATGCTGTTCGTCGCCTACCTCGCCCGCGAGTTCGACACCGACTGCGCGCTCGTCAACCACACCGCCGACGTCCACGACCCGGTCGTCCGCGAGATCGCCGCGAACGTCTATCCCCGGCTGACCGACGTCGTCTTCCGGGAGCCGTTCTCGGCTGACGCCTGCGCCGAGTTCCTTCCCGACGAGGCCGACCGCTCCCGGGGCGCCGACGCCGCCTTCACGTACGAGCCCGTCGCCGACCGGGAGGCCTGGGAGCGGGTCGTCTCCCGCGAGGGCTACTTCGACGCCTACCCCGACTCCGCAGCGGGGTTCGACCCGAGCGAGCCCTACGTCTGCGTCGGCGGCAGCTCGATCTACAACCGACCCGACAGGCCCGCCTACGACCCGGAACCCGCCTTCGCCGACCTCTGTCGGCAGGTCGAGCGCGAGGTCGCCTCGGTCGTGCTCACCGCCTCCTGTGGCTCCGACGCCGAGATCCTCCGGCCGGTCGCCGACGACCTCGACCTGCCGTTGGTCGGCCCCGCGACCCCGGTCCGACAGGCGATCGACGTCCTGGGCCACGCCGCGGGCTACGTCGGCGGGCGCTGGCACCCGAGCATCTACGCGCTGACTGGGGGAACTCCGGTGGTGACCCTCACCGCCAACACCTACAAGACCGCGGCGCTGATCGAGCAGGTCGGCCTCGACGGCCCGACGTTCGACGCGCTCGCCCTTGAGGGCGCGACCGACCGGATCGTCGATCTCCTCTCGGAGTACGTCGATCGCGAGGGGCTCGAGGAGCGCCTCGAAGAGCGGGCCGACGTCCTCGCAGAGCGCGCCCGTCGTAACGTCCGGCTCCTCGAGAGCTAAAATACGCCCCGGACCCGCTCGAGGACGGGGTCGGGCAGGTACCGGACCGCGGCCCCCTTTCCGCGACGCTCGAGGCGTTCACGGAGGGCCTCGAACCGGCCCGTCTTCCTGAAGCGCTCAAAACACTCCTGCTCGTACGCTCTATCGGGTGTGACCGTCGGGGGGTCCTCGAGAGGGAACTCGAGGTCGTAGCGTGGGAGATCGGCCAGCGGCGAGTCGGGATCGGTCGTGTGGATCGCCCCCGCCCCGAAGCCGACGTTCGAGACGAGGTTGCGGGCGGGGACGACCGCGAGCCCGCCGGTAACGAGCATCGCGTACTGCCAGGGCTTGCTCCAGGCGACGGACTCCCCTCGGTAGCGCTTCTCGAACCGCTCGCGCTGGTAGGCAACGCGCTCCTCGTCGCTGATCGCCGCCCGGATCCGCCGTCGGATCCGCGGATCGCGCCAGCCGCCCATCTCGGGGTCGTAGCGCGCCCAGGCATCGCGCCAGGTCGCCCATCCCCAGACGCCCTGGTAGGTCACGAAGTGGTAGTCGCCGCTCCCATTGGTCCATGTCCCCAGCCGGTTGGTGCCGTTGACGGACATCACCCGCTCGTCCCCCCGGTAGCGCTCGAGCATCGTCTCGCAGAAGCGAAAGAACTCGCGGTTGGGAACGCAGTCGTCCTCAACGATGATCGCTTCCGGCTCCCTGTCGAAGACCCAGTCCAGTCCCTCGGCGACGCTCGCGACGCCGTGATTGTGGTCGCGGTACAGGCGGCGAAGGTCGAGATCCCAGTCGATCCCCTCCTCGACGGCCCGGCGGGCGGCCCCACAGCGTTCGGCCGCCGCGTCGTCGCCGGCTTCGGGCCCGTCAGCGACGACGTAGAGTGTGGGGGGCTCGACCGCGGCGATCGCCTCGACGACCCGGGCGGTGGTTTCGGGACGGTCGTAGATGGGGAGGACGACCGGGGTCGAGAGCTCCCAGCCATCTCCCGGCTCGGTCGGCCCGTCCCGAGCGCCCGCTTGTCGGCCCTCGCCTCGCTCCCCGTTCGTTCGCCGGCCCTGCCGGCTCCCGGCGCCGCCTCCGACCATACCGGCTCCTGTCGACCGATCCCACAAAACCCTTGTCGTCAGGTTTTTCGTCGCCTTCGCCCAACGGGCGTTCGAATGGAGGGTCCCACCGTCTCGGTCGTCGTCCCGACCCACAACCGGTGTCGGACGCTCCCGCGGGCCATCGACAGCGTCCTCTCGGGCACCTACGACGATTTCGAACTCCTGATCGTCGACGACGGCTCGACCGACGCCACCCCCGAGGTCGTCGCGGACTACGACGACGACCGGATCCGCGTGCTTCGCTTCGAGGAGAACCGCGGCGCGAACGCCGCCAGAAACGCCGGAATCGAGGCCGCCCGCGGCGAGTTCGTCTCCTTTCTGGACTCCGACGACGCCTTCCGCCCGCGCCACCTCGAGGTGACGGTCGGCGTCCTCTCGGGGGCGCCCGCGACCTGTGGCGGCGTCTGTACCTCCTACGCCCGGATCCGCGACGGGACGGTCGGCTCGATCCAGCGTGTCCCCGAGGGGGTCATCGACCGGGCGGCGATCCTCGACGGCAACCCGATCGGCTCGCTGTCGGCCACCACGTTTCGTCGGTCTACCTTGGAGGCCATCGGTGGCTTCGACGAGGACCTCCCCTCGGCCCAGGACTACGACCTCTACGTCCGGGTGAGCGAGGGCTCACGGCTCCGGGGGATCGGCGAGATCCTCGTCGATCATTACACCGACGGCGACCGGATCAGCCACGACGTCGACCGCCAGATCCGGGGTTACGAGCGGATCGTCGAGAAACACGGCGACGCCATCTCCGATCGGCGCCGGGCCCACCAGCGCTTTCTGATCGCCTTTCTCTACGCCGACCGCGGCGAGATCGACGCAACGCGTCGGGAGCTCCGGACCGCACTCTCGCTTCACCCGACGAACCCTCGCTACCACTACTTCTATCTTGCCGCCCGGCTCGGCGGCTCCGCGTTCGCCGCGAGCCGACGGCTGAAGGACCTCGGAAACCGGTTGTATCGCCGTGGTCTCCCGTTTTCGTGAAGGCCTGGATGCGGTCGTCGGAATCGGTATCCGCCCGTTCGAGGTTGAGAGCGGCTCTGGGCTCCGTCGCCGACAATCGGAGCCGATCCTTCGTCCGTCGCGTCGAGGACGCCGACTGACCGCCGGACCGACCGTTCGGGTTTCACGACGTTTTTATCCGATGGCATCGTCGGCACCGACAGCGATGGACTCCTCTCGACGTACCGACGCGGCCTTTGCCGTCTGCTACGTCGCCTTCGTCTTCGCGGGCGTCTACAAGGACGCGTGGTACGTCGCCTGGGCCCCCCTCGACCTGACGCTCGCCTTCGGGCTTGCGGCCGCCGCTGTCGCCGGCTGGCTGGCCCTGCGGGGCGGGCTCCGGGTCACCCCGGCCGGAATCGCCATCACCGGCCTCTTTACGGCGTTCGCGCTCTACGCCGTCGTCTCCGGGCTCTGGTCTCCAAGCACCGACTACTACCTCTCGAAGGCGTTTCGCCTGGTCGGGGTCACCGGGCTTACGCTCGGGCTCGGGGCCCTCGTCGTCGCCTCCTCGGCCCGCCGGCTCCGCTACACGGGCTTTGCGACGGTCGGCTTCTCGCTCGTCGCCGTCATCGAGACGTTCGTGCGATACCTCCAGTCCGGCGACACGGCCATCTATCCCTTTGGGACGAACTACCTGATCACGGGCCGTGTACTCGGCCTCGGAATCGTGATCCTCACCGGCTACCTCGTTCTCTCGCGGGCGGATCGGCGCCTGACGACCGCCGCGGGGATCGCCCTCCCGCCGGCGACCTACGCGTTGCTCGTGATCGGCTCCCGGGGCCCCCTGGTCGCGGCTGTCGGCGCGATCGGGCTCCTGGTCGTCGCCGGGCTCCTGATCGGCCGGCTCCCGAACGGCCGGTGGGCCCTCGGGGCCTACGCCGCGGCGGTCGGGCTCGCCGGTTACGTCGCGTTCACGGTCGCGAGACACCTCGAGACGATCACCCGACTGCTCTGGCTGCTCGAGGGCCCGGGCCAGTCCCTCGGCGCACGATTCACCTACTGGCAACAGACCATTGCGGGGCTCGGGCCCGCGACGCTTCCGTTCGGCTACGGACTCGGCTCCTGGCCGGTCGTCCTCGGCTACGGCGACGCCCAGGACTACCCCCACAACATCGTCCTCGAGGTGGCCTTCGAACTCGGGCTGGTCGGGCTGGCGCTGCTCCTGGCGCTGTTCGCGGTCGGGGTCGGGGTCGCCATCCGCGAGTGGGCCGACCACGGCCGGCCGGTCCACCTCGTGCTCCTCGCGCTGTTCGCGTATATGCTCGCGAACACGATGGTGACCGGCGATCTGAACGAGAACCGCTACCTCTTTGCGGTCTGTGGGGTGCTCGCCTATCGGGTCGCGCCCCGGCGGTACGCCGTCCCTTCGCTTGCTACGGTCCGGGAGGCGATCGGATCATCGGGATCGCCGACCTGACCGCGTTCCGACGGCTTTTTCATCGCCCACGGGGCTCCCATCTCCATGCACTGTCTGGTCACGGGCGGCGCCGGCTTCATTGGCGGCCATCTCGCCGAGGCGTTCGCCCGCGAGGGCCACGACGTCACCGTCCTCGACAACCTGGAACCGTTCTACGACGTCGACATCAAACGCCACAACGTCGAGGCCGCCCGCGAGGCCGCGACCGGCGAGTATGCCTTCGTCGAGGGCGACGTCACCGACGAGGAACTCGTCGCCGAGCTCGTCGCCGACGCGGACGCCGTCTACCACCAGGCCGCCCAGGCCGGCGTCCGGGCCAGCGTCGAGGAGCCCCTGAAGGTCCACGAGTACAACGTCGACGGCACGCTCAACCTCCTGGATGCGGCCCGCGATACAGACCTCGAGCGGTTCGTCTACGCCTCCTCGTCGTCGGTCTACGGCAAGCCCGAGTACCTCCCCTACGACGAGGACCACCAGACGACGCCGGTCAGTCCCTACGGCGTCTCGAAGCTCTCGGCCGAACACTACGCGCGGGTCTACCACGAACTCTACGGCGTGCCGTCGGTCTCGCTTCGATACTTCACGGTCTATGGCCCCCGGATGCGCCCGAACATGGCCATCTCGAACTTCGTCTCCCGGTGTATCCACGGCGAACCACCCGTCATCTACGGCGACGGCACCCAGACGCGCGATTTCACCTATATCGAGGACATCGTCGGCGCGAACCGCACCCTCATGACCGACGACAGTGCCGACGGTGAGGTGATGAACGTCGGCTCGACGGACACCATCGACATCCTCACCCTCGCCGAGGTCGTTCGGGACGCGATCGACCCGACCCTCGAGATCCAGTTCACCGACGCCCGCGAGGGCGATGCCGAACACACCCACGCCGACGTCTCGAAGGCTGGAGAGCTGATTGGCTACGAACCCGACGTGACGATTCGGGAGGGCGTCGAGAACTTCATCGGCTGGTATCGGGAGAACGACGACTGGTACGACGACCTCGTCCGGAGGTCGTAGCCGTCCGACGATCGTAGGTCCCGAACCCCACCCCTCGAGCTCAGCCTCGGAGCGCGAGGCTCGCGACTTCCTCGCCGTCGTCACTACCGGGGCCGCGATCCGAAGCGGGTCCGCACTGGCCCGGGCCGATTGCAGGCGTCCAAACGCAACCGCTCAGTCGACGCCCGGACATCCCGCGAATCCACGTTCATGTCGCCGCCACACCGCCCGCGGGTGCTCGAGCGAGTCGCCGCCGAATACCTTCTCAAGATCGGGGCGGTCCCCCGGCTCGAGTGGCGCCTTCAGGGGCCCGCGCTGCGGGCGATCCACCGCCTCCAGCGGGCGACGTGGCCGGCCCGCTACACCGACGCCGACCCCCTACCGTTGCTGTGGGTCGATCCTGCGGCGATCACCCACCACGTCAACCGCGACGAGGTGCCACGGATCTTCGGCCGGGTCGCGGGCGGCCACTGGGATCGCCACCGGGAGAACGGTTCGCGGCGACCGACGTCCACCGCTCGCTCGAGAAACGGTTCGTAGAGGGTGCCGACTGGGCCGAGACGGATCTGTACGCGGCGCTGCTCGCCGGCTCCGAGGACGGCCTCTGACGCCGGCGGTGCGAGACGGAAGCCGAACGCGACCGCCGGCTGACGGCGATCGACGCGCTCTACGACCGCATCGAAAGCGAGCGGTATCGGAGCCAGGCCGCACTGGCCGTCCGGGAAGGGACCGAAGGGATCGGGGAGGGGAACAACGAGCGAAGCCACCCCATGCTCAACGAGGTGGGGATCAACGTCGGCCGCGACGGCGCCTTGCTCTGGCGCCACCGGGGACTCCACCGGCTCTCGATCGCGAAGCTACTCGGCGTCGATCGCATCCCGATTTACGTCCTCGCGCGCCACGCCGGCTGGCAGCGGGTCCGCGACCGCCTGCGGGCGGGCGAGCCGGTCGGAACCGGTCCCGACTCCCACCCCGACCTCGCCGATCTTCGGGAGTGACCGCCACCCCTCTGGCTCCGGCAACCCGGACCGGGACGGAAAGCCCGAACACCGTCCGTCGCCGACTCCCGCCATGACCGACCACCGGCTCCTGATCCCGCACCCCTATTCGCCCGATGCGAAAGCCACCCTCGAGGACGCTGCGGGGGACCGCCTCGCAGTCGAGATCGCCGAAACCCCCGCGGAGTCTCGCGAGGGCTTCGAGGCGGCGACGATCGCGCTGACGCCGCGGCTCCCCGAGGAGTGGCTCGAGCGGGCCGAGAACCTAGAATGGGTCCAGGCGACCAGTGCCGGCTACGACCACTACGACGTGGACGCTCTGGAGGCGCGGGGAATCACGCTGACGACCGCCTCGGGGGTCCACGCCCAGCCGATCGGCGAGCAGGTTCTGGGCGCGATGCTCGCCTTCGAGCGGGGCCTGCTCGAGGCGAGAGATCGCCAGCGGGACGGTATCTGGCTCGCCCACGAAGGCGGCGAGTTGGGACACAAGACCGTCGGCGTGGTTGGACTGGGCGCGATCGGCGGCCGGGTCGCCGAACTCGCCTCGGCGGTGGGGTCGAGGGTGGTCGGTACCAAGCGCGACCCCTCCGATGCCCCCGAGGCCACGAACGAGGTCTACCCGCCCGAGGAGGTCGCCGAGGTCTACCGGCAGGCCGACTATCTCGTCGTCGCCTGCCCGCTCACCGACGAGACCCGCAGGATGATCGACCGGGAAGTATTCGAGACCCTGTCCTCCGATGCAGTGATCGTCAACATCGCTCGCGGGGAGGTGATAGAGAAGGAGGCGCTGGTCTCGGCCCTCCAGCAGGGACGGATCGGCGGCGCCGCACTCGACGTCTTCGACGAGGAGCCACTTCCCCAGGAGTCGCCGCTGTGGGACCTCCCGAACGTCCTCGTGACCCCGCACATGGCAGGCTCGACGCCCCACTACTTCGACCGGGTCGGCGACCTCTTCGCGACCAGTCTCGAGGCGTTTCTCGCGGGCGAGGAGCTGGAAAACCGGATCGTCTGAGCCCCGCTTGCGAGAGCACGTGGGGGTTTGAGGTGGGACGCGCTCGTCGTCACTGGTGCAATGGAGATCGACCTAGAGCGGATCGACCACCTCGACGAGCGGAGCCAGGACTGTCTTCGAAACTGCCTGGAGGCCGCCCAGGTCTGCGAGTGGTGTGCCGACGCCTGCGCCGACGAGGGCGAGGGGATGGCTCGCTGCATTCGCCTCTGTCGGGACGTCGCCGACGTCGCCTCGCTGCACGCCCGGCTGATGTCGAGAAACTCCGCGTACAGCGGCGACCTCGCCGCGGTCTGTGCCGACCTCTGCGAGGAGTGCGCCGAGGAGTGTGCGGAGCACGACCACGACCACTGCCAGGCGTGTGCCGAGGTCCTCCCCGACTGTGCCGACTCCTGTCGAGAGATGGCCTCCGGGTGATCCGGTAGCTTGACGGATCGACGCAATCCGAGCCACGGGTCGTACGTTTACACCGCCGGAACGGGTAAGTGGTACTCGGTCCTATTCGTCGGTATGTCCATCACGGCCGACGAGGAGGTGCTCCATGGGCTCCCCCGTCTCGAGGGAACCAGAATCAGCGTCCTCGACGTCCACGACGCGGTGATGGCTGCCGACCGGACGCCCGCCGAGGCCGCAAACGGACTCGATCTCTCGCTCGGCGAGGTCTACGAGGCCCTCGCCTACTACTACACCAACCCCGAGGAGATCCGTCGATTCCGGGAACGACGGGAAACAGACCGCGACGCTCTCGATTCGCGGACCGTGAAGCCCCCGATCGAGGCGAACGACTCCCGGTAGGGCGATGGCTGGGATCCGACTCCTCACCGACGAGCACGTTCCGGGCCCCTTTCTCACCGCGATAGACGCGCTCGGGTACGACGTCCTCCGGGCGAAAGACGAGTTCCCCGAAGGAACTCCGGATCGCCGTCTCCTCGAGTTCGGTCGTGCAACCGACCGCGTCGTCGTGACCTGCGATACACGGTTCGCCGTGATCGATGGCTCGCTCGTTACCGACCACGGCGGCGTGATCTACACCGAGCAGGCGCTTCTCCAGCGGAATCCGGAACGGGCAGCCGACGCCGTCGATCGCATCGCGGCGACGATCCCGGCCGACGAGATCTCGGGAAGCGAGTTTTACCTGAGCGACTGGCTTTGAGCCTCACTCCGCCGCTTCGATCGCCCGATCCAGGTCGGCGATGACGTCCGCGACGTCCTCGATGCCGACCGAGAGCCGGACCATGTCGTCGGTCGTGCCGCTGGCGAGTTTTTCTTCCTCCGAGAGCTGCTGGTGGGTCGTGCTCGCGGGGTGGATGATCAGGGTCTTCGCGTCGCCGACGTTCGCGAGCAGGCTCGCCAGCGAGACCTCGTTGCAGACGGTTTCGGCCGCGTCGTAGCCACCCTCGAGCCCGAAGGTAATCATTCCACCGTACCCCCCGTCGAGGTACTCCGCGGCCGCGTCGTGGGTCTCATGGCTCTCGAGGCCGGGGTAGTTGACCCACGAGATCTCGGGGTGCTCTTCGAGGTACTCCGCGACGGCCATCGCGTTCTCGCAGTGTTTTTCCATCCGGAGGGGAAGGCTCTCGAGTTTCTGGAGGGTGACCCAGGCGTCGAACGGCGACTGCTGGTTGCCCAGGTCCCGCAGGCCCCGTGTCCGGGCGACCGCCAGGAAGGCCGCGTCGCCGAACGTCTCGTGGAAATTGATCCCGTGGTAGGCGGGGTTGGGCTCGGTGATCTCGGGATAGTCGCCCTCCGGCCACGGGAACGAGCCGCCATCGACGAGCATCCCGCCGATCGTCGAACCGGCGCCGTGGATCCACTTCGTCGTCGAGTGCCAGACGAGGTCCGCGCCGTGCTCGAGCGGCCGGCAGAGGTAGGGCGTCGCGAACGTGTTGTCCACGAAGAGGGGAACGTCGTTCTCGTGTGCGATGTCGGCCAACCGCTCGATGTCGGGGGTGACGAGCGCAGGGTTTCCGATCGTCTCGCAGTGGACGAACGCCGTGTCCGAATCGATCGCCTCCTCGTAGGCGTCGTAGTCGAGGGTATCGACGAACGTCGTCTCGACGCCGCGCTTCTCGACGGTGTGGGTGAGGTAGGTGTAGGTCCCGCCGTAGAGCGACGAGGCGGAAACGACGTTGTCGCCGACGTCGGCGAGGACGAAGGTTGCGAGATCGAGGGCGGCCATCCCCGAGGCCGTCGCGATGGCGCCCGCGCCGCCTTCCAGGGTCGCCACGCGCTCCTCGAGCATCGCGTTCGTCGGATTCATGATCCGCGAGTAGATGTTGCCGGCCTCCTCCAGCCCGAAGAGGGCGGCGGCGTGCTCGGTATCCTCGAAGACATAGGAGGTCGTCTGGTGGATCGGGGGCGCCCGCGCGCCGGTCGTCGGGTCGGGGTCGGCGCCGGCGTGGACGCTGTCGGTCGCGAATCGGTGCTCGTCGGCGTCGCTGTCGTCTGCCATGGAGAGGCCATCGCAGCGAGGGGATTTGGTTCTTCCCCGGCCGCGGTTCGCTCGTCGGGCAAGCGGGAGACCTATTTCGTCGTCGATCATGCACGGGGTATGGAGACGACGCGTCACTTCACCGCGACCGTCTACGTCGTCGCCGACGGCGCGACTGCCCTCCACGACCACCGCCGGCTGGGCATCCGGATCCCGCCGGGAGGCCACGTTGACCGGGACGAACTCCCCCACGAGACGGCGATCCGGGAGTGCCGCGAGGAAACCGGCCTCGAGGCGACGATCATCCCGACCCAGGATCGACGGATCGAGACCGAAACCGGCCGTCCGCTCCCGCGACCCCGACGGCAGATGCTCTACGACATCGACGTCCACGACGGCCGGGTCGCCCACCAGCACGTCGACCATATCTACTACGCGACGGTCCCCTCTCGCGAGATTGACCCTGCGGACGGCGAGGTCGGCGTCGAGGGCTGGCGGTGGTACACACCCGAGGACCTCCGCGCTAGCGACGTAGACGAGGACGTCGTCGCGCTCGGCCGCGAGGCGATCGAGGCCGCAGGAGGACGGTGATTAACCGTCCCGACCGTCCGTCGGATCCTCCGGAAGGCGAGGAGCTGAACGTCCTCGTCGTGCTCGGCCACCCCCGGACCGACAGTTTCGGGGCCGCGCTTGCCAAGGCCTACTGCGAGGGCGCACGCGAGGCGGGCGCCGAGGTCCAGGAACTCGCCGTCGCCGACCTCGAGTTCGACCCCGACGTCCACGCCGACTCCCCTGAGAACCAGGAGATGGAGTCCGACCTGATCGACGCCCAGCGCCGGCTGCGGTGGGCCGACCACCTCGCGTTCGTCTACCCGAACTGGTGGGGGACGATGCCGGCGCAGCTCAAGGGCTTTCTCGATCGGGTGCTGACGCCCGGTTTCGCCTTCTCCTTCGAGGGCGAGGGGCCGGGTCACGACTCCCTGCTCTCGGGCCGGACCGCCGAACTGATCTCGACGATGGACATGCCGCCGTGGGTCTACCGCTTCATCTACCGCCAGCCCGGCAACGACGCGATGAAACGCGCTACCCTGGGATTCGTCGGGGTTCGGACGACGCGGGTGACGAACCTCGGGCCGGTCCGGGAGTCCGACCCGAGCGACCGCACGGAGTGGCTTGCGGAGGCGACCCGGCTGGGCGAAAGCCTCGAGAATGGCCCCGAACCTCGTTCGGTCAGAGCCCGCCGCCGGCTGAAATCGTGGCTCTCGGCGCTTCGCCTGCAGTTCTACCCGATGTCGCTGCTCGCCTACGCACTCGGCGCCCTCGCCGCCGCCGGTACGGACGCGTTCTCCGCGCTCGCGATCTGGCTCGGGTTCGTGTTCGTCTTCTTCCTCGAGGCGACGACGGTGCTCACCAACGAGTACGCGGACTACGAAACCGACACCGAGAACGCGTACGCAGGGCCGTTTACAGGTGGTTCCCGGGTGCTGGTCGAGGGCGACCTCGGATTCGGGGAGGTTCGGCGGGGCGCGCTCCTCACGGGGTCGCTCGCCGCCGTTGCCGGAGTCGGGGCGCTGGCCGTCGGAGCCGGCTCGACGCTCGCGACGGCCACGGCGATGGCCGTCCTGGCGGCGCTCGCGCTCGGCTACACCCTGCCGCCGCTCTCGCTTTCCTACCGGACGCTCGGCGAACTCGACGTCGCCGTCACCCACAGCATCGGCGTCCTGCTCGTGGGATTCCTGCTCGCGGGCGGTGCCTCGAGCGATCCGCTGCCGTGGCTGCTCGGGCTCCCCTTCCTGCTGTCGGTCCTTCCTTCGATCACGCTCGCGGGCGTCCCCGATCGGGATGCCGACCGCACCGCCGGAAAGCGGACGATCGCCGTTCGGTTCGGCATCGACGGCGCCGTGGTGGTCGCGGCGGGGACCGCCCTGGCGGCGGCCGCAGCCGGGATCCTCTGGATTTCGCGGGGGGTTCCGGGCTACGATCCTCTCGTCGCCCTGTCGATACCCCACGGGCTCGCGATCGCGTGGGCCGTTCGCGGACTCTACAGGCGGCCGGAACCACGCCGGATCGACCGGCTGATGGTCCTTGCGCTCTCCTATCTCATCTGGTTCGCGGTCGTGCCCCTGTACTCCCTGCTCTGAGCCGCGTGATTGCATCCCGGAGAACAACGAGTACGTCACGCCTTTCTCGAAGCGAGCTCGTCCCGCGAGTTCGTTCACGCCGAGTAATCTCTCAGGTTTCGCTCCCGAAATAAAATCTAAATGAGGGGTGGAGTCGGTGCCGGTCAGTCGAGGTTGGTCGAGAGGAGGTTGAGCGTGGGGCTGAACATCGAAGCGTCCTCGCCGAGGCTCCCGGTATCGTCGGCGCTCAGGTTCTCGTCCCGGGAGAACAGGAAGGCGGTGATCCCTGCTCCGTTGCCGATGTCGTAGCGGATGACGTAGCCCGAGTAGTCGTCGGGCTGGGAGATCTCCGAGACCGTCTCGTCGTCCTCCTGGAGAGAACTAACCGTCGTGGCCTGTTCGAGTTCCGCAACGACCTCGAAGCTTTGTCCTGGGTGGTAGTCGTAGGCGAAGGCGAGGACGTTGCCGTCCTCCTGTAGCGCCATCAGTTACCGCCCCCGTTGCCGCCGCCGTTTCCGCCTCCGTTGCCACCGCCATTGCCGCCGCCATTTCCACCGCCGTTGCCGCCGCCGTTTCCACCGCCGTTTCCACCGCCATTACCGTTCCCGTTGCCTCCATTGCCGTTGCCGTTCCCGTTACCTCCGCCGCCTCCGCCGCCGAGGTCGGTCGAGAGGAGGTTGAGTTCGGGGCTGAACATCGAGGCGTCCTCGCCGAGGGTGCCGCTGTCGCCGGCACTGAGGCTGACGTCCTGGGAGAACAGGAACGCGGTGATCCCTGCCGACCCATCGAGGTTGTACCGGATGACGTGACCCGTGTAGTCGTCGGGCTGGGAGATCTCCGAGACCGTCTCGTCGTCGACTTGGAGGACGTTCACAGTCGTGCTCTGTTCGAGCTGGGCGACCACGTCGAAGCTCTGTCCCGGGTGGTAATCGTACGAGAAGACGAGCGCGTTCCCGTCTTCCTGGGCGGCAACACTCGGTGCGGACGCGCCCGCACCGATGGCCAGCGCGCCGGCCGCGAGCGCGCCCTTTTTCATAAACGATCGTCTCGAGTCGTTGGTCTGTGTCTTGTCGCTCATTGTCTCTCTCGCCCCGGATGGGGCGTACGACCCCTTGACCGGATTTCAGGATAAAGGCCGCCTACTGTTCCACCCGACAGCGATCTGTTGAACGCGATTCCTCTCGCTCCCGAAACGCTCTCCGAGGGCTCAGCGGATGGAAGGTCTCCTGTAGTACCGTTCTCGGCACCAACTCCCCTCGGACCCCTTCTAGTCGTGAATAGGGACGCCTTACAGCGCTCTAGGCTGCCTCTACAGTTCGTGAGTCCGATCTTCCGGATTCGCTTCCGCTCCCCTCCACTCGGCCGTAGTCGGGGGTCTATATCAGTGCACTATTGAACACGGACGAGAACCGCGCGCCGCTGTATCCTCCTCCTATTCGAACTTCGGAGTCCACTGAGAACGGGGGTTGTGCCTCTAGTAGGCGAACTGACTACCGTTGTCCACAACGGGATGCCACCGAGAACGTAGCAGTCGCGACGGTCATACTGCCTGATCCTCTCCGTGAAGAAATTCGGAGTTTCGCCATATTCTCTTGTAGGATAGGACATATTTACGAGGCTGTGGCTGCCTATCTTCTTCTGTGGGGGATACTCCTCCACAACCTCTCGTCCGGAATCTCTCGCTCCGGTCGTCACACCTCACGGTCATCGAAGTGACCGTGATTTTTCACGGAGCTCTACGCGTCACGGATCCACTCGCGCCACACGTTCGAGTGGACTCGTCGACCCGAGGGGGGAACTACGCGTTCTCGCCGCCTCGAAACGAACGGAAGAACGATGAACTCGCTCTCTCCCGCGATCCGTCGTCGCTACTCGAGCAACGGTTCCCCGGTCATCTCGGGGGGCTGGGTTACACCGATCAGTTCCAACAGGGTCGGCGCGATGTCGGCGAGCGTTCCGCCGGGGCGGACCGTCCGCCCGCCGTCGGTCCCGTCGGGGGCGACGTAGACGAAGGGGACCTCGTTGTAGGTGTGGGCCGTGTGGGGCTCTTCCTCGGTGCCCATGTCGTCTGCGTTGCCGTGATCTGCGGTAATGAGAACGTGGGCGCCCGCGTCCGCCAGGGCGTCGGCGAGACGACCCAGTTGGGTGTCGACGGCCTCGACGGCCGCGACGGCCGCACGGTAGTCGCCGGTGTGGCCGACCATGTCGGGATTCGCGTAGTTGAGCACCATCACGTCGGAGCTCTCGGGCCCTCTGATCGCGTCGATTGCCGTGTCGGTCAGTTCGGGGGCGCTCATCTCGGGCTGGTGGTCGTAGGTCGGGACGTCGGGGCTCTCAATGATCTCCCGGCGCTCGCCCTCGAAGGCGACCTCTCTCCCCCCGTTCAGGAAGTACGTGACGTGGGGGTACTTCTCGGATTCGGCGGTCCGGAGCTGTGTCCGCCCGGCGTCGGCGAGCACCTCCCCCAGGACCTGGGAGGGCTGGTTCGGCGGGTAGGCCACCGGAAGGTCGAACGTGGCGTCGTACTGGGTCATCGTCACGACTTCCACCTCCGGCGGGGCGGTCGCGAACTCCCACTCGGGATCGATATCCGCGAGCATTCGGGTGAGCTGGCGGGCCCGGTCGGCCCGGAAGTTGAACCATACGACCGAGTCGCCCTCCTCGAGGATCTTTCCTCCCGCGACCAGCGTCGGCTCGACGAACTCGTCGGTTTCCCCCCGGTCGTAGGACGCTTCGACGGCCTCGACGGCCGACGCCGCCGAGTGGGGGGCCTCCCGGGAGACGATGGCGTCGTACGCCCGCTTCGTCCGTTCCCAGTTGTGATCGCGGTCCATCGCGTAGTACCGGCCCGTCACGGTCGCGACGTCGCCGGTCCCCTCGGATTCGATCACGTCCTCGAGCGCTCCCAAATATTCGCGGCCGCCGGTCGGGGAGGTGTCCCGGCCGTCGGTGATCGCGTGGGTAACCGCCTCGACCTCGCGGTCGGCGGCCATCCTTATCAGGGCGTGGAGGTGGCGGTGATCCGAGTGGACGCCCCCGTCGCTGACGAGTCCTAGAAAGTGGACCCGCCCGCCCGATTCCCGGGCGTGTTCGAAGGCGTCGGTGATCGCGCTGTTCTCTCGAAAGCTGCCGTCGGCGATCGAGTCGCCGATCCGGGTGTACTCCTGGTGGACGACCCGGCCGGCGCCGATGTTCAGGTGGCCGACCTCGCTGTTTCCCATCTGGCCGTCGGGGAGCCCGACCCGCCGGCCGGCGACCTCGAGCCGTCCCGCGGCACCCGCTCGTGTGAGGCGGTCCATCACGGGGGTGTGGGCGGTTTCGACCGCGTCGCGTCCGGCCTTCCGGCCCGATGGATCGTCCGCCCCGCCGAGCCCCCAGCCGTCGAGGACGATGAGTGCCCCGTCCATGTCCGGCGAGTCGGCTGGCAGCCCTAACTACCTGTCGCTCGCGGGGCATACGGATCGCCGCGTGTCGGATCCGCCGACGGATAGCGGGTTCGACGGGACACGGGCCGGAAGGCTGTCTCAGTAGGGACAGTCGGGCTCGTCGCCGACTGGGTTGACGAACTCGAGGTCGAGGGGATCGTTCCGGACGGTGACCTGGACGACCGCGGGGTCGCCGACCTCTTCGAGGTCGGCCCCGCTCCAGGTCCCGCCCTCCAGGCGCGCCTCGAGGCGGGTTCCCTCCCCCTCGCCGGGGAGGTCCTCCCTGGTGACGGCCGCGTGGTCGAGCCCGGAGCGATCGACGGCCCGGAGGGAGACGGCGTCCTCGTAGACCGTCTCGTCGCCGTTTCGGAGCCGCAGGGAGACGACGCGGTCCTCGTCGTCGGCGTTCGTCACGGAGACCTCACAGACCGAGACGGGCTCCGCGGAGTCGGTCAGCGATCCGAGACAGCCGGCCGTCGGGAGGAGGACGAACGCAGCCCCCGCTCCGAGGGCTGCTCTGCGGGTGGAGGCCATGGTCGGACCGTTTTCGCCGTTGACAATAAGTGTTCGCGTCGGCGCCGATACGGGCCGTTTTTCTCCCCTCGCTCCCGATCCACGACGTGGCCGTCCTCGTCTCCATGGCCGTCGGCGCCGTCTTCGGAATCGCGCTCGCGGCGCCGCCCGGTCCGATGAACGCGATCATCGCCGCCGAGAGCGTCACGCGGGGCTGGGTGGCCGGGTTCCGGGCCGGCGTCGGTGCGATGTCGGCGGACGTCCTGCTGTTCGTCCTCACGATCGGCGGGCTCGCGGGCGTCGTCTCCCGCTCCGAGGCTCTCGAGGCTCTCCTCTTTCTGGTCGGCGGGCTGCTCATGCTCGTCTTCGCGGCCGACGCAGTCGGCTCGCTAGCGGGCTCGTTCGTCCCGGCCGAGCGGCCCGTCGCGGGCTTTCGGAAGACGTTCGTGCTCTCGCTTACCAATCCCTACCAGCTCGCGTTCTGGCTCACCGCCGGCGTCGGCCTCGTCCGGCCCGGCACGATCGACCTCGCCGACCACGTTCCGCTGGGCGACCTCGTCGGCTCGGTCCCGATCGAGACCGGGAGCCCGGCGCTGCTCCTGGGGTTTTTCGCGGGGATCGCGATCTGGGTCGTCGCCTACCCCGCGGGCCTGGTCGCGGCCGGTGACCGGATCAACGCGCTCGCGCCGATCGTCTCGGCCGGTAGCGCCCTCGTGCTCGCGGGCTTCGGCCTCGTCTTCTGCTGGCTCGGGGTTGCGGGTTTGCTATAGCTCTAGGCGCGCCCGCTGGCGACTGAGCCACCCGACGACCCGTCGTCGGAGCCGTCCCAGCGCCGTGACCGGCGGCTCCGCCTCGAGCACGTCGGGGTGGTCGCGGGGAAGCCAGTCGATGACCTCCAGCAGGGGTGGGTTGAGCCAGTAGCCGTCCCCGCGGTGGTGGCGCCGGCTCCGGTCGTCGAAGTACTCGCGTTCGCCGCCCGTCATCGCCCAGTGGGTGAGTTCGTGAAGCTCGTTCAGGACGAGCAGTTCGACGATGCCGACGCCCCAGCGCTCCATCCCGAGGGGGTAGTACCGGAAGTTATGGACGATCACCGCGACCTCCTCGCCGTCCTCGTCCGGAGCGACCTCCCGCGCCACGCCGTCGTCGTTTTCCGCGCCGTTGCCGGCGCTATCCACGTCGAACTCGGCGTACAGCGCCGGCGCGGGCGGGTAGTCCTCGAACAGCGCGTGGACCCGACGGGGACGCCGGGCGTCGTCCTCGAGAGCGGACTCGATCGCCGCGCCGAGTTCCCGATCGGGGAGGCCCACGGGCGCTTACGTTCCGTCGCCGGTGGGGTCGCCGCGGTCGTCACGGTTGGAGCGGTGGCCGTCCATTCCTGCGATCTCCTCGCCGAGCCACTCGCGGAACCACTTCACCCGTTTGAGCCGCTGGTGGGCGATGCTCTCGGCGGTCGGGCTCTCGATCCGGTCGGCGGCCGTCCGCCCGCGTTCTAGAACCCGATCGACCATCTCGTCGGCCTCCATGTGCGTGCGGGCCTCGTAACCCATCCGCAACAGCATGAGGACGGTGCCGTTGGCGCCGATCTTGTCGAGGAGGTCGGCCTCGATCAGCGACTGTGCCTCGAGGGGAACGTCGCTAACCGAGCCCTGGTAGGAGTGGTGTTCGATCGCGCGACACACCTGTGAGACGAACGACTCGGGGTACTCCCCGCGGGACTCGAGGTACTCCCGGGCGACCCGGGCGCCGGCCTCGGCGTGGAGTTCCTGGTCGGCCTCGAGTTTGGCGACGTCGTGGAAGACGGCGGCGACCCGGGTGACGTCGACGTCGGCGCCCTCCCGTTCGGCGATCTCCGTCGCGAGCGAGACGACGTTCAGGATATGGTTGTGGCGGTACTCCGCGGAGTGCCACGGATACCACCGCATCCGGCCGCCCTCGGTTTCCTTCTCGACGCTGGCGGCGAGATACTCGAAGACGAACGCCGTCATCGCCTCGAACTCCGCGTCGCTCACCTCGGTTTCGGTTATCTCGACGCCCACGATGGATCCCTCCGCGGCGTACGAACGATAGTCATTACCCGAATGATGGTCGGTTTCACTCTTTAGCCTTTGGTTCAGGTCACTCCCGACGGGAAGTCCGCTCTCGGAGTCGAGGCGGTTGTATTGACTGCAGTGGCCTTATGCGTCCGTCGGCTGAACGGTTTCGTGTGAACCTGAGCAAGGGATACCTGCTTGCGCTGGTCGCCGTCTTCGCCGTTCTCTCCTATCTACTGGTGATCCCGTTCGTCCAGTACGTCCTCCTCGCGATCCTCGTCGCGTACGTCCTCGCGCCCCTCCACCGGCGTCTCGCCCCCCGGACGTCGCCGACGATCTCGGCGTTCGTGCTGATCGTGTTCGCGATCGCCGCCTTTTTCGTCCCGTTCGCGGTCGTCATCGCGGCGGTCGCCGGCGACGCCGCCTCGATCGTTTCGAACCTCGACCCGGAGGCACTCCAGGTCGGCATGGTCGAGAGCCGGATCCAGAACCTGACCGGCCGGGAGGTCGACATCGCGGGCGCGGTCGGGGACTCCGGCCAGCAGATCGGGATGGTCGTCGTCGAGCAGTCGACGACCTGGTTCAGCGCCGCGACCCACGCCGCCGTCGGGCTCGGGCTGGCGCTGTTCCTGATCTACTACTTCCTCCGTGACGGCCGCGAGCTCATGGGGTGGCTCCACGCGACCTCGCCGCTTCCCGACGACGTCCAGTCGGAACTCTACGAGGAACTCGACGCCGTGATGGCCGCCGTCCTGCTCGGTCACGTCCTGATCGCGCTCATCCAGGGCGGGATCGCCGGAATCGGCCTGTTCGTGACGGGGATCCCCAACGCCGCTTTCTGGACGTTCGTGATGATAATCCTCGCGTTGATCCCGCTGGTCGGCTCCTTTCTCATCTGGGGGCCCGCGATCGCCTACCTGTTCGTTACCGGCGAGCCCGTGTTCGCGGCGGGGCTCGCCGTCTACTGTCTGATCGTCGTCAGCCTCTCTGACGACTACCTCCGGCCGGTCCTCGTCGATCGCTACGCCGACCTCAATCCCGCGATCATCATCCTCGGGGTGCTCGGCGGGGTCTACGCCTTCGGGATCATGGGTCTCTTCTTCGGACCCGTCGTCCTCGGAGCCCTGCTCGCGACCCTGAACGTCGTCGCCGACTACTACGACGAACTCGACTACGAGCGCGCCGACATCTGACCGGGCGACCGCCGAGCGGGACCGTCGTGTTTTTGACCGGCGAGCCCCCACTCCCGCCGTGGCCCGCTACCACATCGAGACCTACGGCTGCACCTCGAACCGCGGCGAGAGCGCCGCGATCGAGCGTCGGCTCCGCGACGCGGGCCATCGCAAGGTCGAAGGCGCCACCGAGGCCGACGTCGCTATCCTCAACACCTGCACCGTCGTCGAGAAGACCG
Source organism: Saliphagus infecundisoli (assembly GCF_020177375.1). Taxonomy (GTDB): domain Archaea; phylum Halobacteriota; class Halobacteria; order Halobacteriales; family Natrialbaceae; genus Saliphagus; species Saliphagus infecundisoli. Next base: position 70,927 of record NZ_JAIWHV010000018.1, read on the forward strand.
AACGGAACATGCTCCGTCGTGCCGAAGAACTCGCCGACGAAACCGCCGACCTCTACGTCACGGGCTGTATGGCCATTGCCCAGAGCGAGGCGTTCCGCGAGGCCGGTGTCGACGGGGAGGTCCTCCACTGGGACGAGGTCCCCGAGGCGGTCACCAACGGGGAGTGTCCGACGACGACGCCCGACGCCGAACCGGTTCTCGACGGCGTCGTCGGCATCCTCCCCATCGCGCGGGGCTGCATGTCCGACTGCTCGTACTGCATCACCAAGCACGCGACGGGCAAGATCGACTCTCCACCCATCGAGGCAAACGTCGAGAAGGCCCGCGCGCTGCTCCACGCGGGTGCAACGGAGATCCGCGTCACGGGCCAGGACACCGGCGTCTACGGCTGGGAGCAAGGCGAGCGAAAACTGCCCGAACTCCTCTCGCGGATCTGTGCGCTCGAGGGCGAGTTCCGGGTTCGGGTCGGGATGGCGAACCCGAAGGGCGTTCACGGCATCCGCGAGGAGTTGGCCCAGGTGTTCGCCGACAACGAGGAACTCTACGACTTCCTCCACGCGCCCGTCCAGTCGGGCAGCAACGACGTTTTGGGGGAGATGCGCCGCCAGCACCAGGTGGGCGAGTACGTCGAGGTCGTCGAAACCTTCGATTCAGTTCTAGAGTACTGGACGCTCTCGACTGACTTCATCGTCGGCTTCCCCACCGAAACCGACCGCGACCACGCCCAGTCGATGGCCCTGCTTCGAGAAACGCGGCCCGAGAAGGTCAACGTCACCCGATTCTCGAAGCGTCCCGGAACCGATGCCGCCGATCTGAAGGGGCTGGGCGGGACGATCAAGAAGGAGCGCTCGAAGGAGATGAGCGAACTCAAAAGCGAGGTCGTCGGTGCGGCCTACGAGGGGATGGTCGGCGAACGCCGTGAGGACGTCCTCGTCGTCGAGGAGGGCACCGGCGACTCGGTGAAGTGTCGGGACTCGGCGTACCGTCAGATCATCGTTCAGGACGCCGGCGAGTACGGCATCGAGCCCGGCGACTTCATCGACTGCGAGATCACGGGTCAGAACACCGTTTACGCGTTCGGCGAGCCGGTCTGAGTCCCCGATTCACTCGTCTGTCAACTACCCCGCCCTGAACGCCTTCGGCGTTCTGCGGACGGGGCTTGCGTGGCTTCGGTCGGGAGTTGTGGTCCCGGACCGACTTTTGTGCCGGTGCGGTCGGTCGGCAGAGGCAATGTAATTGGACGTGACCTC
>NZ_JAIWHV010000019.1 GCF_020177375.1 Saliphagus infecundisoli
GCGAGCACGCTCGCGCAACTTATCGGAGGGAAACGCTCTTTGAATCCGGTCAACAACTACGGAATCCGGTGGGGTGTAAGTCATACTCTCCACCGGGTTCCTCAAACTGGTAGCACCAGCGATATGTAATCATCAGATGGCGGTGGTTCGGGTCGTTAAACTAGAAGGGATGACGACGAGTACGATTCCGAGCACGATGCCCAACATAAACGTGGACGGACTGGAATTCGCCATATACGAACCCCTGTGTGGGACAGGCGTATAGGTTTCCACTCGTGACGACCTGATTCACCGCTCGTCGCTGTTCCGGGACGGATGCCAGAGGATAGTTCACAGATGCTCGTTGTCCGCTGAAGAGGGGATTCAGTTGTCGCTGGAGTCAATCGGCTGGGGCGATTGACGCTGACGGTCCTGTCTGCTGTGCGGATTCGATAGAATAGATCAGGCTCTCTGCGAACAGAACGACACTTCCGATGATAAACCATTGGTGTTCGGTTAAGCATTGGATCGCCTTGTGAAGGCTTCAGCCACTCGTTCGCTGAGTAAGAGGCGTGATTTCTCTGGTTGACGAGCATCACGAAACATCAACTCCGACAGGTTCGGCGGTGGATGCCCGAACGACTGGCTCAAATCTTCAAGGATGAGCTGGGCGAGAGACCGGAAGGTCTTCGCCCAGCGTTCCCGGGGGAATATCGTCTCAGGGAACAGCTCCTGAAACACACCGAGTAAGGCTCTGCTGACCACAAGCGTCAGCAGAGCCGCCACAACCAGCAGTTCCACGATTGCTGGATCGCTTGTCTGGAACTTCTCCAGCCCGTATAGCGATTTTAACTCTCGGAACAGCAACTCCACCTCCCACCGCAACCCATACAGCGCCGCAACCTGTCTCGGAGTGAACTCATCGGGCAAGTTCGTGACGTACAGATGGTAGTCGTCGGTGTCCTCGTTGCGGACACCGACGACGCGGAACTCCATCGTGTCGGTTGACTGTTTCCCAGCGTACGGCCGTCGCTTGAACGTGATCTCCACAGTCACGTCGATGAGCTCTCGTGTGAGGTCGCCCAGAACGTCCTGAAGGCGACGGCCTGGCAAGGAAATGGCGCGCCCGCGCCATTTCCGCCGCTCTCCGACGATTAACGGGTTCGCGTTCGATTTCAGCCGCGTCAGAAAGAACCCGCCGTTTTCCTCGATCAACGCGAACCGGCGGAAACTGTAGAACCCGAGATCGAACAGCAACAACCGGCCTCGCAGCCAGCTCCCTGTGTGGAGCTGGCTGCTCTCCTGGGTGCGTTCGTCGGTGAGCTGGAATTGTTCGAGGCTCTGAGTAGTGGCATTATGGACGAGGTGAAGCTTTGCGCCGGACTGATCCGAGTGAGTCGCTGGAAACTCGCTGAGGAGCCGATGCAACCGGAAAACGGTTGCATCGGCGATCAGCACCTCACGAAACAACTCGAACCGTGGAGCAATCGTGTGAGGAACCGCGACCTCCTCGAGAGCATGCTCGAGGAGGTCGCTCATCAATGCAGCAAGTGCTGGTGTGAACCGATCGTAGAAGCTGGAGCGAGCAACAGTCTGGTTAGTCGCTGCGGAGTAGGCACGCTGAAACCCGGCGATAGTACGGGCTTCGCCGTCGACGGCGAAGCCCATGATAAGCGTCCAGACGAGCATCGTGATGTCGATCTTCCGGGTGCGTTCGACGACATCGCGCTCGCGCGCGATGTCTTCGATAAGCGCTGCTGGAAAGAGGGAAGTCAGCCGCCGTCGAATGAGGTCTGGGGAGAGTTTCGTTAGCACAACCTCTCCCCACGCGGTCTACAACGATAACTTCGTCAACAGAGCGCAGTCTCTCGGTTTCTCGGCTTAACCGAACACGGATGGATGATAAACAGGGTACTGATTGAGACGCGGAATCGACAAACACCCAGTACAGCGGCGCGGCAATGGATGGCTTCGTGCCAGTGCCGCGATTTTGGCGACGAGGGGCCACAGCATCCACAGGTACACAAGCCTACAATTGCAGCGCTTTCCGCAGTTCTCTCCGTCAGACCCGCACGTTCTCGCCAATAGCGGGCGATGAGCGACGCATTCAATCTGATTAGCGTGCTCAGCATTCCGACGACGATGAGTTGGACGTGTCGCAAAGTCCTTAGAGCAAATTGCATCGATTATTTGATGACGACAAATTTATATGAATGAGTATTCAATTATGAACCACCTATGGTACCTATTGATTCCGTTCTAAACTCTTCCCGTGTCTTGTTGGCTGGCACGACTGAATGGGTAGAAACGTTCGAAGAGAAACTTCGGACACAGACCGAAGCATCCATAATGAAAGTTAACACAGCTCAGGAAGTCCACAAGGCTCTTGAAGAGCCACTTGACTGTCTCGTCACCGAGTACGTCCTTGAGGGGACAAGCGGGACTGATCTACTCTCAGTAATTCGAGCCGAAACGATGACACTTCCGATCATCATCTGTACTGCAGATGGAGATGAGGCCGTCGCCAGCGAGGCAGTCAGTGCTGGTGCGACCGACTACGTCCCGATCGGTGGCTCGGCTTACGGAGTTGAGGAACTCTTCGAGCGGACCGAACGTGCCGTCCGTTCGGCCCGGCGAGCGACGACCCGCCGCGAGCGTGCAAAGCAGTTCGACGCCGTCTTTCACGACACACGAACGGCGACGTGGGTTTTAGACCCTGATGGCAGTGTGGCCCGTCTCAACCGAACGGCCCGCGGGATGGTCGAAGCCGACGCTGTGAACGTCGTCGGAAAACTCTTTTCGACGCTTTCTTGTTGGCAGAAATCTGGAGACGATATCGAATCACTGGTCGAAAACGCCCGTGAGGGTGGATTCGCTAGTGCGGTCGTTTCTCAACCGTCTCGTCTCGAGGATCCCCGTGTCGTCGAGCTCTCGGTACGCACTGTTGAGAACGAACGCAACGAAATCGTCTCAATCGTCGTCGAGGGCGTCGATATCACCGACCGGGTCGGCCTCGAACGTGACCTCCGGCGCTCGGAGGAACTCCACCGGGTCACGTTGAACAATATGACTGACACCGTCCTCATTACCGACGAGAACGGCGAGTTTACCTACGTTTGCCCGAACGTCCACTTTATTTTCGGGTACACTGCAAAGGAGATCCGTGAGCAAGGAACGATTGAGGACTTGCTCGGAGGGGACCTCTTCGACCGGCAGAAACTCGCTAAACAAGGCGTCCTCAAAAACATTGAGTGTACGGCGACCGACAAAGCAGGTCGAGAACACACCCTATTGGTCAACATCCGAGAAGTCTCGATCCAGGGCGGGACCCTTCTCTATAGCTGTCGGGACGTCACGAAGCGAAAGCAACGCGAGGAGGCCCTGGCGACCCTCCAGGGAACCGCCCGAGACTTCCTCTACGCGGGGACTCACGCCGAGATCGCCGGCCACGTCGTGGACGACACGCCGGGCGTGCTCGATCTCGAGACGAGCGCCGTCTACCTCTTCGACGCCGACGCCAACGACCTCCGTCCGGCGGCCCAGTCGGCGGCGATGGAGGAACTCAACGGGCCCCTCCCGACGGTCCACGCCGACGGCGAGACGCTTCCGAGCCACAGCTTCGTCGCCAACGAGGTACTGTTTCTTGCGGACGTCCACGACGACGACCGACTCGAGAACCCAGCAACGGACCTCCGAAGCGCGTGTTATATCCCTCTCGGCGACCACGGCGTTTTCGTCGCTGGCTCCCCGGAGGTCGGTGTCTTTGATGAGGTGCGCCGAGAGCTTGCAGACCTCCTCGCCGCGACAGCGGAGGCAGCCCTCGATCGAGTCAATCGAGAATCTCGTCTTCGAGAACAAGATCGAACCCTGAAGCGCCGGAATGACCAGCTCACCGATCTGAATCGAGTCAACGAGACGATCCGAGAGATCGACCAGGCGATCGTCCAGGCCGAGACACGCTCGGAGATCAACCACGCGGTCCCCGAACTTCTGACCGCCGACGACCGCTTCTCGTTCGCCTGGATCGGGACGGTTGATCCAGATGGCGACAATCTCGAACCCCAAACCTGGGCTGGTAATGAACAGGGGTATCTCGACAGCCGGTCGTTTCCCGCCGAGTCCTCGGAGACCGAGCCCGCGAGTCGGACCGCAGCAACCGGGACGATGACAACGGTCGAAAACGTCGCCAAAGGGCTTCGTGAGGAGCCATGGCGGTCGGACGCCCTCGCTCGGGACTACCTGTCGGTACTAAGCCTCCCACTGGCCTACAACGACCTCACCCACGGTATGCTGACGGTCTACGCTGACAGTCGGAATGCGTTCGATGGCACGACCCGAGACGTGCTGGTCGAACTCGGGGAAACCATCGCCGCCGCGATCAGCGCAATTGAACGCAAGAATGCCCTGCTCACGGCATCGATGACCCGTCTCGAGTTCACCGTCAATGATCCAGGGTTCGTCCTTTCTCGGATCGCTCACAATGCTGACTGTCGGCTCTCCTATCGAGGCGGGATTCAGCAGACTGCGGAGGGGAGTTACGTGTTCGTCGCCGTTGAGGACGTCGACGCCGTCACGGAGGCGGCAGTCGACCTCGTCGGGGTCGAGACCGTCCAGCAGATTAGCGCCGACAACGGAGAAGGAATCCTTCGGTTGGAGCTCGCAGCCCCGTTCATTGCCCTGGATCTGGCAGATCACGGTGCCGTATTCCGGGAAGCCACTGCAGAGCCGTCTGAAACGACGATCGTGATCAATGTGCCTGAGACGGTCGACACTCGGGCGATCACCAGGCTCATTCAAGAGGCGTTCAACGACGTGAAGTTACGCGCCAAGCGGACAGTAGACCGAACGCCGGAGGACAACTCCTCTACCGGTGCTCTTAGCGAATTAACCAACCGCCAACTTGAGGTCGTCCAGACAGCGTACTACAGCGGCTTTTTCGAGTCGCCCCGCGAGAGTACAGGTCAGGACGTCGCAGCAGCCCTCGACATCTCACCAACTGCGTTCTACAACCATATCCGGACCGTCCAGAAGAAATTGTTTACAGCATTGTTCGATGATGGATCGCCACCAGTTGCCACAGCTTAGTAGGGGTTCGATAATCAACCTTGACTGTATTGGTGGTTCGATTATCATTGATCAGATATACCCTTATACACTTAGTATTATTTTACGAGCCCCGGTCACAGACCGGTGGCCTGATCATAATGAGAGACGTCGAAATCAACTCCGACGACGAAAGCCCTTACGAGTGTTTCGAGTGTGGCACCATCATCGTCGCAGAGGACAATCCCGGCACCTGTCCGGACTGTGGCGGCTCGATGCGCAATCGATGGACCCCTATTGAGTAACGATGGCTTCCCCATCCAGCCTTCCCGAGACGTCTGCGGACTCAAGCGAGCCTGAGCCAGCCGTCGAAACGGCTCGTCGGCAGCTTCAACACGCCGCTGGTCACCTCGAGATCGACCCGAATATCGTCGAGCGCCTGAAACATCCGACGAAGGTCCATGAAGTGAGGGTCCCCATCGAGCGCGATGATGGGACCGTCGAGATGTTTACCGGTTATCGGGCCCACCACGACAGTGTCCGCGGGCCCTACAAGGGCGGGCTCAGGTACCATCCCGACGTGAGCCGGGATGAGTGCGTTGGTCTCGGGATGTGGATGACCTGGAAATGTGCGGTGATGGATCTCCCTTTTGGCGGAGCCAAAGGCGGCATCGCCGTTGATCCCAAGCAACTTAGCAGCGACGAGAAGGAACGTCTCACCCGGCGGTTCGCCGAGGAATTACGAAACGTCATCGGTCCGACCATCGACATCCCCGCCCCCGACATGGGCACCGATCCCCAGACGATGGCATGGCTGATGGATGCCTACTCGATGCAGGAAGGCGAAACCATCGCGGGCGTCGTCACCGGCAAGCCCCCAGTGATCGGCGGCAGCGAAGGCCGCGAGGAGGCACCCGGCCGAAGTGTTGCCATCATCACACAGTTAGTTTGTGAACACTTCAATCGTCCCCTCGAGGAGACGTCCGTCGCGGTCCAAGGCTACGGCAGCGTCGGATCAAATGCTGCCCGCCTGCTCGATGAGTGGGGTGCCACGATCGTCGCGATAAGCGACGTCAATGGTGCAATGTACGACCCCGACGGGATCGACACCCGCGCGGTCCCCTCTCATGACGAGGAGCCCGAGGCCGTCACCGATCACGCCGACGACGTGATCACGAACGAAGAGTTGCTCACCCTGGACGTCGACGTGCTCATCCCTGCAGCACTCGGAAACGTCATCACGGAGGACAACGCAGACGCGGTCGCCGCAGATATCGTCGTTGAGGGCGCGAACGGCCCGACGACCTCAACGGGGGACGCGATCCTCGCCGACCGGGGCATTCAGGTGATCCCCGACATCTTAGCGAACGCGGGCGGGGTCACAGTGAGCTACTTCGAGTGGCTTCAGGACATCAACCGGCGAGCGTGGTCCTTACAACGGGTCAACGACGAACTCGAGGCGGAGATGCGCTCGGCCTGGCAGGCTGTTCGGGCTGAGTTCGAGGATCGAGAGGTCACCTGGCGGGACGCGGCCTACATCGTCGCGCTCTCGCGAGTCGGGGAAGCCCACGAAGTTCGAGGTCTCTGGCCATAACAGAGTGGACCTCAGCCTTCAGACGATCAATTTCTGGTTCGACTTGACGTACGGTCCTCGCTCGGTTGACCTATTGTGATCGGCGTGTGAGTGAGGGTCCTAAAATCTGTTATCGGGCTGTGGTGACGACGTAGCCGTCGAAATTGAGGATGACCGCCTGGGCAGTGTCGCCAAAGATTGCCTTCCCTGCCGGGCTGCGCCGGCGTCCCAGGAGGAAAACGTAGTCACAGTCGCGCTCCTCGGCAACCTCGATGATCGCGTCGGCACGGTCGCCATCGTCGTCGACGTACCGGCCGACAGCCTCGGTCTCGACGTCCCGATCGGTGAGCAGGTCGCTGATGGCGGTCTCGGCGACCTCCTGGGCGTACGTCGCCGGCTCGACGCTGTACGAGGAGCCCTCCATGTCCGCGATGGCGCCCAGCACCTCGGCATCGTTTTGGTACTCTTCTTCAGTAACGACGGTCAGAACGGTAAGAGGAGCTCCCGAGAGTTCTGCGAGCTCTCCGGCTTCCTCGATGACGTCGATGACGCTATCACTCGAATCGGTGACCACGAGCGGTCGGTCCATACCGATTGATGAGCAGAGGATCATTAGAAGGTTGGGGCGGTTCGGGCCGAAAGCTGTTAATCGTCAGCAGGGGCTGTCTCGGGCCGGTAGCTCTCGCTGATCGCCTTCCACTTGCCGGTCCGAAACCGGAGGTAGTTGATGGCCGCGGGAACGGTCGTCTCTGCGAGGAACGCGAGGTAGAGCCCCCAGTAGCCCAGGTCGGTCGTCGCGCCGAGATAGGCAAGGGGGATCGAGCCACCGAACATCCCAATGAACTGGCTGACGAACGGAACTCGCGTGTCACCGCTTGCATCAAGGGGACCAGCCGCCGCGCCCGCAACACCCTGAAAGATAACCGCGACGCAGGCCGCGTAGACGAGACTGACCGCGATCGGGACCTCGGGACTGGTCGGGTCGTCAGCAAATAAGCCGACGATCTCGGGTGCGAGAGCAGCGACGATCAGGGCTGAGACGAGGTATGTCGCGACCGCAAACCGAATGATGTCCCTGCCGTAGGACTCTGCGACCGCTTCTTTGTTGGCGCCGAGATGCTGACCGCCTCCTCGAGGACTCCGAAACTGATGAGAACCTGTACCTGTCCCTCTCTCATCGGTTATCCCACGATCTTCTCTTCTGGGTTGACGACGTCGAAATTATCCGGTGACTCCCCATACCCGATCGTGGCTCGTTCGACCCAGAACTCGGCATGGGGTTGGACTTCGAGTATCGCCTTCCACGCTCCCTTTTGACCATCGTGCGGGACCGCGCTGATACGGCGGCCGGTCTGTTCGTCGGCTCGATCGTCCCACAACGACCACTCCATCAGGATCCGCGGCTCGTCGTCATCCGCAGTGTTAGACGGAGGATCATCCACACCTGTGGTTTGAGCGCCAGCGGCGAGAGCGTGATGCCTGTACTTGCCACAGCAGACGTACGCCATCAAGCTCTGATAATATAATGATAATAGTATCTACTCGAAAGGAGATCTTAAGGTTCTTCAGAATGGTATCCTTGGTAACATGGAACGACCTGTCCGCCAACGTGAAACGAAGAAAGACTCGACGCAGGCCGAAAAACAGGACGAACAAACCTGTGACGAGTGTGGCTCGACCGCCCTCATCATGAGTAGCGATCAGGGTGAGATCGTCTGCGAAGAGTGTGGATTAGTTGTTGATGAGAAGAATATTGACCATGGACCAGAGTGGCGAGCGTTCAACGCGACCGAACGGAACGAGAAATCCAGGGTTGGGGCACCGACCACCCAGACGATGCACGACAAGGGTTTGACGACGACCATCGACTGGAAGAATAAAGACGCCTATGGACGATCGCTCTCGTCGGACAAACGTCAGCGGATGGGCCGGCTTCGCAAATGGCAAGAACGCATTCGAACCAAAGACGCTGGTGAGCGGAATCTTCAGTTCGCACTTACTGAAACTGATCGAATGGCGAGCGCTCTTGGGGTTCCTCAATCGGTTCGCGAAGTGGCGAGTGTCATCTATCGACGAGCGCTCTCGGAAGATCTCATCCGGGGCCGGTCGATCGAGGGCGTCGCAACGAGCTCACTGTATGCAGCATGTCGCCGAGAGGGTATCCCGCGGAGTCTCGAGGAAATCACCGACGTTTCCCGAGTCGAACAAAAAGAGATCGCGAGAACCTATCGGTACATCGCTAACGAACTCTCTCTGGAGATGAGGCCAGTTGATCCGGTGGAGTACGTCCCGCGATTCTGCTCGGAGTTGGAGGCCAGCGAAGACGTCCAGGCGAAAGCCAAGGAGATCATCGAGACCACGGCCGAGAAGGGATTGCTCTCAGGGAAGTCACCAACGGGGTTTGCAGCTGCCGCGATCTATGCAGCGTCGTTACTCTGCAACGAGAAGAAAACGCAGAAAGAAGTTGCAGACGTTGCCCGCGTCACTGAAGTCACGATTCGTAATCGCTACCAGGAACAGATCGAAACAATGGAACTGCTGTCTTCGTGAGGAGACTCTCTGTCATCAATTGTTCCGACGACAAGCCAAAAATCGCTCTGCGAGTTGGTGGATCTTTATAACAAGCTCGAAGACGCGGTTAGAAGCCAGGACATCGTCAAGCAGGTTAACCACCATCCCGGTAGATCCGCAACCAGATGCAGAGCCTGAAACTCCTTCAGTTGATCGAGGATGTTTCAGGACTAAAGCCAGCTACAAGGCGACCGCGACGGCCGACGACGCCCTTCGGAAGGTGAATATGAATTATCGTGATTAGTCGGCGTTGAGCCATTTCTTCGTCGATAATTTCGAAATCAAGATCTGAATCGATTAGAGTACCCTCGATCGGTGCCTCGTAATCACGGAGGGCACTAATGATCTGACGGCGAGTGGGATGTATAATGAGTCAAAGGATCCTCTCGTTCATAGTGAATATCAGAAAACGCAATGAGAAATTACCACCGGAGCGAAGAATTATTCACTCAAGCAAAAGAGATTTGTACGAAGATGTGGTTAATGCGCTATGAGTTCCTCCTGCACCCAGAATCAGGTAGCCAGACAGGAATTTGACTGGTCGGAAACACCACCAAGTGTCGCAGTTGCCTATACGATCGCCGCCATAGACAACACAGTCGTTACGGAGGTCTCCCCACTCTATGAATACGTTGATCCGCAATCACTTGATTCCCTCGTTACAGATACCGGGACGGTCACCATTTCGTTCACAGCATACGGATACTCGGTTCAACTCACTGATTCGACAGTAATCGTGAGAGAGAAGTAACTAATTGGGCTTGTAAATACCGAACGAAGGTGGGATTATCTCAATACGAGTTCTAATTTATTACGTAGTAAATCACTAGCCTCGAGTTAACTTCTTTTACCAGTAGAAATAACTAGACGGATATGGCGACAATAGTTGAGTTTACCATTCCATCCGAGGAATTCGCACTCAGCAGGACCCTTTTGGAACTTCCCGAGATGGTGTTCCAGATTGATCGGGTTGTCGCGCATGATACGGACCATCTCATGCCGTTCGTTTGGGCCTCTAATGGTGATTTTGAGGCACTGACAAGTGTTCTAGAGGATGATCCGACGGTAACAGAGGTTGACCACCTTATGTCGCTCGAGGACCAGCGATTCTACCGAATGGAATGGACTGATGAGGCCCAACTCGTCGGAAATATGGTTGTCGAACAAGGTGGGACCGTCCAACAGGCGACAGCATTTGACGATCGATGGCACCTTCGCGTGTTCTTTCCAGAGAGGAACCACATCTCAGCAGCCTACGAGCATGCCGAGAACAATGGCCTCCAGTTTGATGTTACTCGTATTTATGACATGAGCAATATACAGCAAGCACGATTTGGTCTCACTGAAGAGCAGTTCGAGGTTCTCAGGATGGCAGTCGAGCACGGCTATTTTGATATTCCTCGACAAATCCCGCAGGAACAGCTCGCCGAGAAGCTCAATATCTCTCATCAAGCAGTGTCTGAACGACTTCGTCGTGCGATCAAGGGACTTGCCGAGAATGCGGTATGCACAGAGGGAGGTGAGACCTCCCCCACTGGTAACGAATGCAAAATCTCATGATGGAACCGATACTGTGGCCACTCCTAGAGTGGTGGGAGGCGGTTAGACGCTACTGGATGGCCATACCCCAGTGACAACTATGAAGAGTGCCAGAAGAACAGCGATCTCCTCTCACTCGTTCGTCTTCCACTCGCCAGTCTCGCCCTCCCGAAACTCGCCCATCGCCTCACGATCCCGCGGCCAGTAGGCGATAGCGACTGCTCCGGAGTAACACACTGCGAGCATCCCAACGATTATCCATCCAGGGACGGCAGCGATCGATGCCGTCGTAAGCCACTCCTCTGCAGGGACGAACGCCGTGATCCGGAACACCCAGGCGAGGACGAGGACCGTCAGCAAGGGGAGATAGATCCGACGCAGTCGGTTCGAGAGCGCCTCGAACGTCGTCACTTTCAACGTCGGCCGCTGGTAGTCCTCACTGAGTTTGGCCCGCCAGTTCTCGTGTTCAACCCCTGTTTCGGGGTTGAGCGTGTTCGCGAGCAGGTTCCCCTGTATCAACCGAACTCGAGCACGATAGACGTCGTAGTCGCGATAGCGCCTCGCTTCGATGGAGAGGAATGTCCCGACCGCGAGGACACCGATCAAGATAATGTAGTGAGGGTTGTCTCCACTGGAGAACGCCCACGTCAGAATCGCCGCCATCACAGTGACACTCCAGGTCGTCGTCTGATCAAGTCGTGAGCGCCAGGTCGTCTCCCGATCGAGTTCACCACGGTACGTATCGCCCAACAAGGCGCCAAGCGTCGCCATATCATCGACCGCCCCGCCCACTTCATCAGTCGGTTCGTCCTCTGGAAGGGATGAGCCTGCCATACAGATACTCCGCCGATCAGTGATAAAACCATACGGGGGAATTATTTATATAAAATTTATCATATTGGGCTGATAACGACGTATTCAGCCCACCGATTTATTGTCCAAACCACGAGACCAGCCGTATGGATCGCCAGTCGGCCATCTCGCAAGCGAAGCTAGTCAAGAGCGTGTTCAGCGAGAAAAACGTCACGTTCCTCGCGGGGAGCATCGCCTACAGCGCGTTCGTCTCACTCGTCCCGTTGATCATGTTCGTGCTTCTCGTCGTCTCGTTCGGTGCTCCCGACCTTCAACAAGACGTGATCGAGGTCACGACCGACAGTGTTTCTCCATCGGTTGGTGGCGTCATCGAGGTGATGATCGAACAGCAGTCGGGCGCCGGTGCTGGATCGACTATCACTGCCTCCATTATCGGAGTCCTCACACTCGTCTGGGGTGCTCTCAAAGTGTTTCGGGGCATCGATACCGCGTTCTCAGAGATTTACGAGACGGTTGCTCACGACTCGTTCACCGGTCAGATCAAAAAGGGGCTGTTGATGCTACTGACACTGACCCTTGGGATCGTTGCGATGGTTGCGGCAACCAGCGTTGTTGCGCTGTTTTCGTTCATCCCGTTCATTGGAGCCGTCGTCCCACTTTTGCTCGTCGTTGGTCTCATTGTGGCGTTCTTCCCGATGTACTATCTGTTTCCGGATATCGACGTCGAGCCACGGGACGTGCTTCCGGGGACGCTTGTCGGAGCCATCGGCTGGGCAGTCCTCCAGGTGCTGTTTCAGGTGTATGTCTCCCTGAGTGGCGATTCGAGTAATCTGATCGCGAGCATCCTCTTGTTGGTCACGTGGTTATATTTCAGCGGCGTTGTCCTCCTCCTGGGCGCGGTCGTGAACGCTGTCGTCATCGACCGGGCAAGCGATATCGTTCGCACTCCCGTTGAGCCGACGTTACTGGATTCAGAGATGAGTCGCGACGAACTCGCAGCGTATCTCCAGCAGCTCCAGACCGATCTTACCGGCCACTCTGGGGAGATCGGACAACCGGACGAAACAATGGTCGGACCCCGGGCGACGCCTCGAGAGTCGATTTCCGTTACAGAAGGCGTTCGAGACGGCGAGGAAGAGACAACGCATGAGGTACGACTTAGGTGGCACTCGGAGAGGTCAATTCAACAGTCAGAGGAGACGTGAACGAGCCGTTTCAGACGATCAACCCACTCCTTTCCAAACTCCCATGTGGGTGTCCATCCTATCAGCGCCCATGAGGCAGGTCGTCATCGTTGTGTTTGTTGCGGTGTTGTTACTGTTCGCTGGCTGTGCGGATAGCGCCGGCCAGAATGCGACAACCCAGACTGATGAGGGAGACACCGATACTCCTCCTGACTCTAACGAAACAAACGAGACGGAGGAGACAACCACGACTTCCACTCCTGCTGAGTCTGACGACAACGAATCCTCCAATCAGACGCCACCATCAGAGAATGAAACATCCTCTTCAGAGAACGAAACCGCTCCTTCGGACGAAGTCGATGGTGAACTCGAAATTCATCATATCGACGTGGGACAAGCCGATGCAACACTGATCATCGAACCCTCAGGGGAGACGATGCTCATCGATTCCGGTGACTGGCGACAAGGGGGCGAAGACGTCATTGCGTATCTCGAGGAGCAGAACGTAGAGCGAATCGATCATCTCGTCTCGACCCATGCGGACGCCGATCATATCGGCGGCCACGACGCGATCATCGAACACTACGAAACCGAACGAGAGGGGATCGGCGCCGTCTATGATTCGGGTGTAACTGCGACGAGCCAAACGTACGAGCGCTATCTCGATGCCATCGAGGCACACGACGTCGAGTTACTGACTGTCGACGAGGGCGATAGTTTTGCGTTCGGGGACGCGACTGTCGACGTCTTGAATCCACCAGCAGGCGACTCGGGATCGGACAAACAGTACAACAGCATCTCACTCACAATCGAGTTCGGGGAGTTCTCATATCTCACTACTGGTGATGCGGAGGCTGACGCCGAAGAACGGATGACCGACGAGTATGGGGCCGCACTCGAATCAGATGTGTATCAAGCAGGCCACCACGGCTCATCTACGTCCTCAACGCAGCCGTTCATGGATCAGGTCAACCCGGACGTAGCCATCATTTCGAGCGCCTACGACTCCCAGTACGGCCATCCCTCTGAGTCGGTTCTTGAGGAGTACGCTGCCCGAGAGATCGAGACGTATTGGACCGGCGTTCATGGAACGATCGTTCTCACGAGCGATGGAGCAGACTACACGCTCGAGACCGAACACGAGTTTTCGACTGACGCCGAGGATCTCCTCGAGGAGAAACCAGCTGAAGAATCCCAAGAGCAGATCGCACCCCCGATTCATATGGATGCACCACCAGTAACACCCTAATGAGTGAGACATACACCGCCACCCTGGATCGCATCGAAGATGGACAGATAGCAGTGCTGCTACTGGAAGAAGACGGCGAGACTGTCGAGCAATTGGATGTCAATATCGAGCGACTTCCAGAGGATGGCCAACAGGAAGGAGCCGTTCTAGAAATTTCAGTAGAAGAGGGTTCCCTTCAGACCGCAGAATATCTGCCTGATGTGACCCAATCGCGGCGAGAATCCGCCCAAGACCGATTCGATCGTCTCTCCTCGGACTTCTCTGATCGAGAATGAGTGCACAATTTTGTGCGGCTACGGCCGTCGAGCAGGTATCTCTCTATCCCTGAAATGAAGTGGGGTGACAATTGGATGGGGCTTGCATGATAAAGCAATAATGATTAAGTTCCTTGTTGTCGTCTCGCGAGAGTGGAGGTTCAATCAATGAGTTCCAATCTACCCGATCCCCAAGAGGTCAACGTCGACGACCTACAGACCCTGATCGAGAACATGCCCGAAGAAAAACGACAACAGCTGATGTCACAGCTCGATCTGGGCGATATGGGTGGCAGCAACATCGGACTGTAGTCCGACTCAAATCTTCCCAACAGCATTCTTCCGGTCGCTACGAGAGAGGGTGTAGCAGTGCGACTCAAGGACGTCTGAGAAATTGAGAGACCGTGTTTGCTATCGATCTTTCTTCGGTCCTCGCGTTTTGTCAGTCATCAGTAGGTCCAGATGAGTCAAACTCATCGTTCGGCCCAGTGTCCGGTTCGTTGTTGAGCTCCGAGACACTTCCCCGTGCGTTTGCGACCCATCGATCAATGTTCTCGGCGACGTAGTCTTTGCTTCCCCAGCCGACTCCGATCCCAATGCCGAGGGCAAGCGCTACACCCAGTGCACCGAAGAACGCTGTAACTGCTGCGGTGAAGAACGTTGTGAGGACGCCCGTCGCAAACCCGACTGTGTCGAGAGCGATCGTGATGGTAATGTAGTAGACGAATAACTTCACTCCGAGTCCAGCCAGCGACGTCAGGCGGCTCCGATCCGTATTCGCTACGATCTCCTCGAGACGGTTAGCGAGGAAGACACCCACGATCAGGACGAGGATGCCTCCAATCAGTGCCGGAATGAAGGCTGCAAAATCATTCAGTAACTCCGACAACGCAGGAATCTGGACGATGTCCGCCACGGCAAGTGCCGTGAGGAAATAAATGAAGTACTCGACGAGACTCCCGATCGCGTTACCAATCCCACCGGCGGAGCGAGTGATATTTTCGAGGGGAGTTCCCCGTGCGTACGTCGAGAACCCGAACCCATCGACGATCTGTGCGACGAGATCACCAACGGTCCGTCCAATGATAAATCCGATGACAAGGACGATCGCTGCCGAAAAGATGAGCGGTAGAAACGCCCCGATCTCCGAGAACAATTCCGATAACATCGAAATGCCCAGCACGTCCGCCGCCGCGAGTGCAGCGTAGAAATACACGATATACGCGATCAATGTGCCTATTGCGCTCGCGATTCCACCGTCTCGATCCACCGGCGTATTACGTGTATAGCTCGAAAGCCCAATTCCTTCAAGAACTCGAGTGACGATTCCCCCCAGGATGCGCCCGAGTATCCACCCGATCAGCAGGATGAGGAGTGCACCGACAATCGCCGGGATGAATCCGACGATATCCGCCACAGTGTCCTGAAGATAATCCGGGACTTGGATTTGCAACACGGTACGACTTACAAACGCGATTGGTGTTGGCAGTGGTATCATATCTTCTCCGTAACACCCACTTGTTAGGTTAACCTGTCGTGGGTGCAAATGGAACATCCATATCGACGATAGTAAAGACTATGCCAAAAAGTTATTATATACATTCTTCTCTCGTCACTATTCGTTCTGGAATACGCACGACTATATCGACATAAAGAGAGTCTTTGACCGAACGCTTGGAATGACGAACTTTCGACAGCTAACTCACAAACCGAAAATCCCTTTGTCAGTCATCAGCAGTCGTCTCGATTGTACTGGTGTTTGAGACGGTAATATCTCCAGTGAGTTCGGTGTTGGGATACGGCATGTCGAGGCCCTCTTCGTCGAAACGCTCTTTGACTGCTTCGATAAAGCGAGCGCGAACGGGACCATAACTACTCTCGTCGGTGTCGATCCAGATCCGCCCTTGGAGTACGACCGCCGAGTCGCCCAGTTCGGTCACGGGAGCCGTTGGTACGGGGTCGGTCAGCACCCCATCCATACGCTTCGCTTCGTCGATAATTGCTTTGCGGGCTTGTTTGATATCGTCGTCATAGCCGATGCCGAAGTCGACCGAGATACGGCGTTCATCGTTTGCCTCGTTGTTAATCAATGCCGCATCCGCAAGGTCGCTATTGGGTACTGTAACAAGCTGGTTGTCGAACGTATCGAGTTTCGTTACTCGAAGTTGGACCTCTCGAACCACACCCGAGTTCCCGTCCCACTCAATCCAATCACCAGTTGTGAACGGCTTATCCTGAATAATAAATACGCCAGCGACGAAGTTCTCGATGAGGTCTTGTGCCGCAAAGCCAATCGCGAGTGCGAGGGCACCCGCTAACGTTGCAAACGCGGCCAGAACGACACCGAATCCAGCGACAGTCGCGGCTAATGCGACCGCTACAACAGCGACCACTACCCCGGTCGTACTCACAGCGAGGTCGATAAGCGTTTGATCGAAATCACGGTGTTCGAGTCCGCGTTCAACCGTTTGGGACATGAACGATTTCCCGATCCAATAAATGAGAGCGAACGCGACGACAAATAATACGACCGTCGTGACCGCGCTCACAAGCGGTGAAATATACTGTTCGGGATTGATGGACACTCCCTGCTGAAGCGGTAACATACCTATTTGGTGGGGATGTAAGGCGTTTATTTAAATTCTATGAAGTTTAGAAGTGTGCTTCATCTGTTTGGTCCCCGGGGTGACAATGTTGATAATGAGCACATCAAGACTTCAGCCTCTATAAGCGATCCTATAGGATGAATGAAGGAGGAAAAAGTCGGTTTAGTCAGGGTCTTCAGCCGGTGCAACCATATCGTCGATTTGGAGCACGAGGATGTTGTCCGTCTCGTCGATCCCATCAACGTGACCCTCGATTGTGAGCTTCGAGAGCGGCGTCGGACCAACGGTAACGCCGTCGTCCTCATGAAAATCGGTAATCGAGCCCTGAATATGGACTTCTGCGCGACAGAGATCGGGGTGGTGGACGCTCGAGAGGTCGATCTCCTCGACAATGACGTTTTCGACGTCTTCGTCCTCGTGTTTGAGTGGGACCGACTCGGGGTCGTTCATCTGCTGGATCTCGAGAGCCTCGTAGGCCGTTGCCGTCGGCTTGTAGCCGCCTTTCGGTCCGGGGACGCCCTCGACGAGCTGGAGCGCTTTCAGACTCTGCATCTGGTTGCGGATCGTGCCGGGATTCCGGTTGACCTCCTCGGCGATCTTCTCGCCTTTGATTGTGTCTTCGGATTCTCTGTGAAGGTTCGTCAGCGTACGCAGGATCTTCTTCTGACTCGATGTAAGCTCGATCGAGGACATATGAGAAGCCCCACTATAGATGCTGATAAAATTACCGGGTCTTTTGTCCCTACATGAGGAGAAACGGTACCTCACTCAGATCCAACTCTGCATTCCTCGGAGACAGTTGAAGAAAGTGCACCGTCCGCAGGATCCCATCTCCTAATCAGGACTGCGTTGCCAGCCATGCCACATCTAACCAGACAGGGAAGATTCACCTGCTCTTCGGTCGAACCTGGCATCTGAATCACTCACAATCACCCACCATTGAAACTCCCTCTCTTAGTTAGATAATTCCGCATGTGTAAGACCCACATGCACGACCTGGTTTCCCTTCCAGAATGTTCCCATCAGGTTGTGCGACCTGCTAATGTGATTCCGATCGGGTCGCATCACCACTCCCGGCCCGGTCGGGTTCACACGTATTACGATCGGATTCCGGGATTAGATAGAGATTCTGTCGTGCATCTCGAATGTAGATGTCTTCCTCGACCAGACCTCTGGATTCGAGTCGCTGTAATGCATCGCGAACCGTGCGCTTCGAAAGGCGCGTCTCGTCAGTAAGTTCGTTTTGTGTTAATTCACCTTTATCTTTGAGCGCTATATAAACAAGTTTCGAACTCGGAGGTGAATCCTTTAACTCCTGCGTTAATTCTAGCATTTGGGTCAGTATAGTGTTCCTTTCCCATATCACTGCAAGTCAGTTTCGATCTCTGCGTGACGGAATACATAACGATTGATAGCCCAACCAGTGGTTCACCTGTCCAACTCGATCGAGGACATGTTCGCCCTGCAAGACCAGATCGTGGACTACGAACCCTAATTTCCCCAATACGGTGAGAAAATCTCAGCGTTCACGCCGGACTGAGTGTCAATGATGCCTTCGATCAACAGTCCCAGTAGTCGTTGGTCCTGATTCTATTAGTCCCCACCGGAACCGCCGACACGTTCGACCGTATCGAGAACGTTGATCCGACCAGCACCGAACTCGGGACTGCTCCGGCCCTGGACGAGGTCTGCCCCGTGGGCGATGATGTTCTCGACCTGATTGACTTTCAGACCGGGCTTAAGCTCTCGAACGAGTCCGACAAGGCCGGCGACCTGCGGGGCCGCCATTGACGTACCGGCCTTCCAGCCGTAGCTCGCTCCAGGAATGCTCGAGTAGACGAGGTTCGTCGGGTAGGGCCACTCGACATCGGCGGTGGGATCAACTGTCTTTGCCAGGGTTTCGTAGCCGCCGCCTGGCGCGCCAACCTCAATCGCGTTCGTGCCGTAGTTCGAGTAGAACGCGAGTTCATCGTTCGGCGTGGTCGCAGAGATAGTCATCACACCCTGGACGGTCCCCGGGACGTAGTGCCAGTTGTCACAGACCATATCGACTACTTCGCCATCGTCGTTCGTGATCTCCCGACAGGACTGTCCCTGTTGGAGGTTCGTCTCGTTGTTGCCCGCCGAGACCGTCAGGACTGTTCCACGCCGGGCGACGTCCTGCATGACCTTCTGGACCGCGACGCGAAGGCCGTCACTGTTGGCCTGTGATGGGTACGGTCCTGCGCCGAGACTGAAATTCGCTGCATCGGCGCCGATCTCCGCGGCATAATCTGCGCCGGCGAGGACGTCGGCGAACGAACTGCTGTCAGGGCCGAGCACCCGCACCGAAACGATTTCGGCATCGGGGGCGGTGCCAGTGATCCCGACGTCGCCGGTCGCTGCCGCGGTTCCCGCGACGTGTGTCGCGTGATCTCCGCCGGCCGGCCCCATGTGGGGGGCCTCCTCGCCGCCATTGATGAACGAGCGACTCAGCCCTTCGTTGAAGTTGCCTGCGAGGTCCGGATGAGTACCGTCGACACCGGTATCGGCGATGACGATTCTCGTATCATCGCCAGTCGCGTAGTGGTGAGCCTCGAAGGTGTCGGTGATTTCCTTGTCCCACTGGAGTTCAGTGAACGATGCTTGTTTGGTCGTGTGGTCCTCAGTGACCGGGTTAGCAAGTTCGACTTCGAAGTTCTCAGTGACGCCGCTAACGCCCCCGACGGATTTGAGGTCGCTCTCGGCGTCGGCAGGTCCCGAAACGATCGCTACGGAACCCCCCGCGAGTTCGCGGGTCACCGAAAAACCGGCCTTCTTGAGCTTTCGCCGCGAACCACCGGTGACAACATAGGTGGTTCCCGACTCCGCGCTTCCCGTACCAATGAAACCGATCGTGAGACCGGAGGCTGCGATTCCCTGTAATACTCGTCTCCGTGTGGATGTGTGCTCTGACATAGCTGCACATCTTCTCTGTGGATATGATTAATAAGAATTAGGGATGGTCAGGTTTTAGAGAGTCTAATCTGAACTATCAAGATGTCCGCACAAAGAAGAATCGATATAGCATACACTAGTAGTGGTAAGTAATAAGTGATGGTATTAATCCACAAATGGCTAAAATGTCGGTATCGACAGTTGATTCCTCAGAAAGATTCCTAACTCCTTCGAATCGATCAGCGCGTTTGGACGGCCTACAGTACGTATATAGTACGTAGTCACGTAGAATCGATAGATAGTTTTTCTAATATCAGTGATGGGTAATCGAACAAAAAGCAATAAAACCCTCGTATCTAAAATCTGTATATGAACGACGAGTTTGAATCTGGTGATGAGGTCGAGATTGCATACGAATCGACGCGGTCAGGGAACACAGTTTCACGAACGGGAACAGTAGTCCAGACCCCCGAAGGGGACGGGCAAACTGTACTTTTCGTCAAAACCGACGACACCCAATTCACTGGCGTTACATCCGACTACGTGTTCAGTGTCTCGGCCGAAGAGTTTGATCCTGACGCCGATAGCGAATCCCGTATCCAACGAACTGTGTCTCTCGGACCTCTCAAGTCCGTGAGGGCTCGATAGTTCAGTAGCCCTCAACAGTCAGTTCGAACTGCTCGTTTTCAGTGACGGCGTTAAGAACAACGCTGGTGTTGGACTCGTTGATATCGGAATCGGCGAGCAAGGCCTTGATCTGGTCGTTCATTTCGTCCGTGTCCCGGAACCGCCCGATCGCGATCACGTCGTAGTCGCCGGTCACCTCGTAGACGTTGGTCATCTGCTCGAACTCACGCAATCGGTCGCTGATCTCGGGAAGTCCATCACCCTCGACTTTGAGTTGGATGACCGCCGTGACATCGAAGCCGAGGGCGTCGTAATTGAGCCGTGGAGTGAACCCCTGGATGATATTTTGGTCCTCAAGGTCAGAAAGGTGATTTGAAACGGTCGTCACTGAAACGTCGAGATCTTCGGCGAGACTTCGGAGACTGGCTCGACCGTCGTCCAGCAGTGCGTTCACAAGTTCCGCATCGAGATTTTCGTACGTCATCAACCACAATAATACCATCCACCTACAATACTGTGACGAATGTACACCTGACTAGGCGGTAGCTGGGTGGTTCGCCACTAACGACAAACTTAGCCTTCTTGATCGCCGGCAGCACTCTCGCTAGCCAGGGACCAGGGATCACATTTCAAGATGAGCCGTAGTCGAGAATGGAAACTGGTCGTCAATCGACCCTCGGTGCTCGGAAACAGCAAAAATCGAAATCGGGCGTCAAGCAACCGGCTCACCACTGTAAGTTTGGGAGGATAAGTCGATCGTGATGACAGGGATGCCCGAGATCTGGCCCATCGTGAATACGCCAACGATAGCAATTATCTCTCGATGGATCCGGTGGTGAGCGATCAATTCTCCCAATGACCGGCGAGACGTGAATGGATTCTATCTATTCTATTTTCGTCTCTGATACGCTTACCCACGAAAGCGAATGTTACTATAGGGGAGCCTCAATACGTAAGAGCACGCGATCTCGATCTCCTGTGTTACTATACCATGAACAAACTGAACCAATCAGATCACTGGAGGGTGATTCCTAATCCAATGTCAACCATAGTAGTTGGTTCATCATGGGCCGGTACATTTTGGTGGTCACCATCAAAAAGGTCTGGCAACACGATAAACGGCCACACTTGGGGTGAATAAAATGGCGCTATTGAAATGGCATCATGACAGTGCCAATTTCATGACCTTATCGAGAGTAACTGAGGGAAGCGAGAAGGCTACTAATGAGTGATTCAACAACCGATGGAGAGAGCGTCACACGACCAGCCGACACGATGCGGGAGCGTGTCGGTGAGAGTCGGCTCAAGATTTGGTTTCTTATCACCGCAAATCGATGGTTAGTTACGCTATTCTTTTCGGGGGTTGCATACGTAACGCTCCTCTTCCTCCTCGTATTCGGGCCGAGTTCGATTCGTCAACTCCTCACGACGAGCGCGGTGACCTCGCTGTTCTCATCGGTTATCATTGCGCTCATCACGAGTATCACTCTCGTGCTTTCGATTTCCCAGTTCGTACTTTCAGAGGAGATCGATACGCTCGGCAAACAGCGGGAACAGATGCAAAACGAAACCGAATTCCGTGGAGATATAGAGGATACCGCGGGAATTGCGGTCAGTCCCTCAGAGCCATCACGATTTCTCCGAACTCTCATTGAGACGGCAGATGAGCGTGCACGAGACCTTCGAGAGATCGTCGCTGATCAAGATGAGGACCAATTCCAGGAGATCACGAGCTTTGTCGATGGACTCCTGGAACACAGTCAAACCGTAAGTGACGAGCTGGCAAGCGCTGATTTCGGTTCGTTTGATGTGCTCTTGCCTGTTCTCAACTACAACTATTCGTGGAAGATATTCGCTGCACGCAACCTCAGAGCAAAATATTCCGATTCTCTCTCGACGGAGGCTGACCAAGCTTTCGAGGAATTGATTGATACGTTGCGGTTTTTCGGTCCGGCACGCGAGCATTTCAAAACATTATATGTCCAATGGGAAATTATCAATATTTCTCGGGCGGTTCTCTATGGCGCAATGCCCGCGTTGGCGATCGCCGCGTACATGATGCTCGCTTTCGATGCTTCACAGTTGTTTGGGTCCTCGTTATTTGGGATTGATATTACCTATCTGTTCGTGAGTCTGATGTATGTAATTACTCTCTTGCCATTTGCTGTAGTGCTCGCGTACGTTATTCGGGTGCTCACGGTCATTAAGCGAACGCTGGCGATCGGTCCGTTCGTACTCCGAGAAACCAATCAGCTGGAGTCGGCACGCTACGACGAGTTGTCTGCCATCGAAGGCGAGAAAGAGTGATCTTCTGATCCGAAATCGGATCTGAAACGCGAATTTACGACCGGAATCGCCGTGGTTATCATCTTGATGGCGATAGACGAGCCATGGACGAGACGGTCGGGACGACGCTGCACACGACCGTACTTGTGATGGTTGCGGCCCTCGCAGCCTGGCTCTCAGGTCTACCAACGCTGTTTCCGAGCCTCGGTCCTTCGGCGTTCGTACTGGCGATGTTTCCTCGGAGCGAGGCCAGCAATGCCCAGCGAGTGATCGGGGGGCATGCTATTGGTGTCGCCGCCGGGCTCCTTGCCTATTGGCTGTCCGGCGCGAACGGTTCGATGATCATCACCGCCGAACCGGGCTCGATCGCCGGCCTCCGACTTGCAGGAAGCGGAGTCATCGCGATTGCACTCACAGTCGGCGGAATGCTCACGACCGACCTACGCCATCCACCGGCCTGTGCGACGACATTGATCGTCGCGCTCGGTCTACTCTCGACGCCCCTAGAAGGTGCTCTGATCCTCGCCGCGGTCGTGGTCATGGTCGCTGCCCACCGCCTCCTACTGTGGACCGAGCGGATCGGTGGGGTCGGTCCTGGGACGTCATAGGGCGTGTATTCGGTGAACCGATGTGGTGAAAGGTCAGGCTCCGTTCTGAGATTGTATCGAAACGGTCGGACAGTGGTCCATCTCAATCGCCGACGTCGCTTGTCTCAACGTCCTCCCGGGGAAGCTGTTCTTGCAGGACGAACGGGCCGAAGTCGGCGGCTGTCCGTCGAGCAATCGTCGCAATTCGGAGGACATAGAAGAGCAAGACGGCGAACGGGCTGAACAGTGCCGTCACCGTCGTGGCGACAATGAGAGCGTAGACAGCAGGATGGAGCCCCAAAGCCAGCAGATTGCCGTATGAGAGGATGATAAACGCCCCTCCAAGGAGCGTCGGGAAGCCGACGTATAACAGAATCTTGGAGAGGTCCGCGAGTTCTTGTTGCATGTAGACCGTCTTGAAGTACTGACGAGCAACGTGAATGTCTTCGAGCAGGTCTTCCAGTCGATCGAGCTGCCGCCGGGCGGGCTCAGAAAGTCGGTGACGGTGGCTCGAGCGGAGCTGGCGGACTTCCTGGAGTTGCCAGGGGTCGTTATAATGGAGGATCACCGAAATGACGTCGAACGAGCCGAATGAGGTATCATTGAGGCGTTCGATCGCACGTCCATCACGGGAAGCCGTTGTCTCCACGTAGTCGGCAACATCATTGTGGAGCTCATCGGGAGCGTCCAGACAGACATTTCGCAGTCCAAGGACGGTCCGGCGCTTTGCCTCGATGAGCACACGTAGAAACTCCGAAGGTTCGACTGGACTCGGCCGATAGCCCGTATGGTCCTCGATTGTCCGACGGTACTCTCGGGAGGCCTCAAGACGATCGAAGAAGGTGCCAGTGGTACCAAACTCTTCAGAGAGGATGAGCTGGTTAATCGCGAGCACAACAGTGATAAAGGGAAGCATGCCACCAATCAGTGCCCCTGAGAGGGTCGTAACATCGCCTGCTTCTGCGGGTGTGATCAGCCCCTCATGAATCAAGAGGAGACAGACCATGAAGACGACGCCGAGCAAGAGAAGCGAGAGAACGCCTCGATTGCCGTGGAGGTAGAGCCACTGAACGATGGCCTCGAAGCGACCTTTCTCCCCAACGGTGGGATCCGGTTGGGAGGCCGGAGCGTCGTCCGTTTCGTCCATCACGGTCAACGTTTTGTTGCTCCCCTTGTAGTAGCTTCGTGACGCTCTACAGTTTCGGTCGCCACGAATGAGCTTGGATGCTCGCTTCTAGAATGTGATGAATCTTCACCCACTCCAGATACAATTCGAGAAATATTCTTTGAGACTAAATTACTATTGTCACGATCTGAATGTCGTGGTGAAACAGGTGGCTATTGCTCTTGAGGAGGTGGCGTTTGTTGGTAATCAAGGAATCGGACCTGTACAGTAACCTCCCGAGACGTGTCTGCTGTGATTTGTTGTTGGAGAGTCTTGGATAGTTCGGGATGATCTGTATCCGAAGACCGTCCAACTACGACAGTGATTGAATCAGATTGGTGGTCGCCAAGGAGAGTTCCACCACCATAGGCGAGACGAGACTGCTCAAGTTTTAGCTCGGAATATTCCGATTCTGATAATACATCATCTACGTTCTGGTTCACAGTTTGAGTGAAAATGAAATATTGATACGTACTGATTAACACACCCACGAGAAGTAGCGCCACGACAACAGCACCGACAGCCCCAGCAACCGTACGGAGATCAAACGAAACGATTTCACGGAAATTGTTAGAACTGGTTGATCGATACCCGATTCCCCAGAGAGCGATATACGCTGTAATATTGATGAGAATTACGTTAATGAGAAGGAGGACAAGCGCGCCAATCGCCAATAGTGGTTGGAGCCAGACGATTCCAAGCCCGACGGCGGCGGCAGCAGGAACAATTGCGGCTGCAACTGCGACGCCAGCGATCGAGACAGGAAGATCCGTCGCAAGCGCGAGAGCACCACCAGCACCAGCAAAGATTGCAACCATCAGGGTGAGGACACCAGGTGCGGTAAAGCTCCCAACCTGTCCGATATTCTCAATGGCCAGCCTTGGCGGGACGAGAAAACCCCACCTGAACACGAACGCCGCGGCGGTGGCCCCGATGATCGCGACGGTAAGCCCGAGCAGTTGGGATTTGAAACTATCAATGATTGATTCATAATCACCGATGATTCCCCCTACACTCGCAGACAGCGATGAACCGGCGAACGGAGAGATCACCATCGCACCGGTGATGACTATTGCAGAATTGAGTAGTAAACCGGCCGACGCAACAATAGAACTAATCATCGCAAAAACAATGAACATTGATCGCTGAGGTGTCAGTTCTCGAGCTTTCGTCCGCAACTCTGCGTGTGAGAGGCCAACTTCGTCATCAGGGCCCTGAGTATACTGTCCTTCGAGTTCGTCAAGACTCGGTGTCGTTGCCGTTTCGATCTTACTTACAATCGTGAACGCATCATCTTCGAGGCCATCCCCTCGAAGTCTATCCAATATCTCATCAACTGCCCCATCAGGTATGGGAAAATGAACTATTGAGGAATCCTTACCGGCCGCCTCGTCAGCGATCACGTAATCAGCGTTTGCCTCATCAAGCGTATCAAGAACACTCTCCTGAGACTCATTTGAAACCCGTATCTGAACAAGACGCATGGTATATAACCTGGAAGGCGAGTAAAAACACTTTATAAGGCTATCGAGCGATAGATTTCAGATCGAACAGTTGGTTATGCTAATTCGATTTTCCAGTCTGATTGGGAGTTGCCGCATTCGGAATATAGTTACAACCTTAGTCTCATAGGGTGTAATTATCATCCTATAAAGGGTCTCGCACCTAGACGAAGATACATCCCATCGATCTGGAATGATTGCATTTATTGACCGCATGATTTATTCCTATCGAGGCCGGATTTCTGTGCACTATGGATCACACATCAAAATGTTCTTCGTGCTCGGCTTTTTTCAAATCAAAGCTCAAAAAGTGCCCTATTTGTGGAACTAAGAACTCAGATGCCCGGCGAGGACGAAAATACCCATCGCTGTTTGGATGATTTAACCTTCCTTAATATTTTCCTAGAAAGCCATTTACCGTCAGTAGTGAAGAAATCTTACTGCTAATTCGGGAAACAACTAAACCAGCCGTTTGCAATTTGAGATTGTCTAATCAGGTTCGCTCCCATCAAGCACAGTTACTATACGTATTCCTCACCGCTTTTGAACTATGTCAGGGGGACGAGACTGGAGGATACTCCGTATATTAATCGAGTTTGTTGTCCTCATAGTAGTCGCGCTTCTATCTAACAATCCGCTTATTCTTCTTGCTCTCGCTATCTCCGGCTACGAACTCGCAACCAATCCGACTTCCCCTTCGAATACCACACCAAACGTTCTTGGTGGCCATTTCATCGCACTTGTTACTGGTTTGTTGATTTACCATGCAATTGCACCTGGTCTCAGCGCTCTTGAACCACCATCTTCTATGTCGCTCACTGGACTCAGACTGCTTGCCAGCGGATCCGCAGCCATGTTGGCAACGATGGTTAGTATGCAGATGACAGAGCTCTACCATCCACCAGCATATGCAACAGCCGTTGCCCTCGGTCTCGGCCTTCTTATCTCACCTATGGGGGTAGCCGCGATAGTCGTCGGGGCAATTGCTCTCATTCTCACAGAGGCGCTACTTACCCAAATAGGGATGAACGCAGCTGACCCAGCAAATTGACTAATCTCATTCATAAGACAACAGTGGTACCCCGCCAAAATTTCTGGACGAAAAAGATAATGAATAGTATTACTAATCAACATCCAGAGAAATCACCGAACAGTGAAGACGGCCGAACCGCCAAACGATTAGCCAGTTGGCTGACTCAACTCGTCCAACGAGCGACTCTAATCCGCCGGATTCATCCGATCGAGACCCGGCCCCGTTCCGACGGGGAGAAACTCGATCCAAGACGCCGTCGAGCGCTCCAGAAATGGCGCACCAGCGGTGGGTACGATCGTTTGAGACCGGTCTCTCGGGCGAAATCTTCCAGCTGATCGTCGCCGTCCAGGAAGCTCAGTACTCACCCAAGCGAGGGCAGAATAGGCCCGATTGTGATAGGTCAGAGTAGTCCACGAACAATCAGTGGACAATTGTTACTGGAACTGATGCTTTCCGGGCGACGTTTTCTGCGACACTTCCAAGCAGCATTCGAGAGACGCCTGATCGTCCTGCGCTCCCGACTATGATCCCGTCGACAGACTCTTCGTCGGCAAATTCGATAATCGCCGATGCAGGCGTGCCATTGATTACACAGGTGTTAATATCAGTGTCGTACTTCGCAGCAATCTCAGTAACAGTCTCAAAAAAGTCTGGCTCCACATCACCGTCGGCGCCGCTACCACCGCCGTAGTGGGACTCGAGTTCATCGACAACGTGAATCGCTATCAGTTCTGCCTCGGGAAAAACCTCGAGAGCATGTTCCAGACTCGCAATGGAGGGATCCGAGCCATCGAACGCGATGAGCATCCGTCGAGTCATATTCCAAAATTCACGTCCTGGGCGTTAAAACTTGGTTTCGAAACGGAATTAATGGGCCACAGAACCAGTACACCAAGATAAACATGGTTTATTAAAATTATTTAGATAAGCTGTAAAGGCAACCGAAACGACAAACGATTAGTCCATCCGGTAACTCGACCCGCTCAATGAGCGGTTCTGATCCGCCGGACCCGACTGACCGGGACGCGGCCCGTTCCGACGGGGAGAACTCGGTCCGGGACGCCGTTGAGCGGTCCAGAAGCGGCGCACCGGCGGTGGGGTCGGTCGTTCGGGATCGGTTCTCTTCCGACGAGATTTTCCAGCGGATCGTCGCTGTCGCCGACGAGGAGGTCACTTCGGAGAGTCGTGAGCTGTTCTTCAGTGGGCTCGCTGCTGGCTTCGCCATTTCGATTACAGTCCTCCTGTACGCCTCATTGTATGGCGCAACTGATGGTCACCCGGTCCTGAGCGCCCTGCTCTACCCGCTTGGGTTCATTTACATCATCATTGGGGGGTACCAACTCTACACCGAAAACACGCTGCCGCCGGTCGCGTTGACCCTGGAGCGGCTCGCGAGCATTCCCGCGCTTCTCCGTCATTGGTCAATCGTACTTGTAGGTAACTTCACAGGCGGAGCCATCGGCGCGGCCGTGCTCGCGTGGGGTGGGGTCTTCTCCCCGGAAGGTGCAGAGGCGGCGCAATATCTTGGAACCCACGGCGCTGAGACGGCGTGGCTTGCCCTCTTCTTCAAAGCTGCCTTCGCGGGACTGATCGTTGCGGGCGTCGTCTGGATGGTCTACGCCTCCCAAGGAACTATTTCTCGGGTCGTCGTCGTCTACATGGCCTTTCTCGCGATCCCGATCGGGAACCTGTTTCACGTGGTCACCTCGTTCACCGAGATGTCCTACGTAGTCTTCATCGGCGAACTCTCGCTATTCGTGGGGTTGACCGAGTTCGTCCTGCCGGTCCTCTTGGGAAACACGATCGGGGGAATCTTGTTGGTCACCATCGTCAACTACTACCAGACCACCGAACACCGCCTCGCGTCGGCTCGCTTCGAGGGAGTTGAGCGTCGGCTTTCCGTTCGAGAGTGGCTGTTCGGTGGCTTTGTTGGCCGGTCGTATGTCCCCCTGATCGACACCGGTGAACCCTCGGTCCCGGACGGCCGGTACCGGGTGTTGGTCCCGATCTCGAACCCCCGAACCGAGGCGGGACTGATCGAACTCGCTGCCGCCGTCGCCGCCCAGCACGGCCCCGCGGTCGTCCACGTCGCCCACGTCGTCCAAGTGCCCGACATCGAATACGGCACCGGCCAGCGCGACCGGATCGTCGCCGAGTCCGAACGACTCCTCACCGATGTCGTTGGGCCAATCGAGGCTCACGAGGTCGACTTCGAGACCTCGACGGTCGTTTCCCACCGGTCTATTGAGGAAATCTTCGAGGCGGCCGACCGCGAGAACGCCGACCTCGTCGTGATGGGATGGGGCCGGGACGACCAACTCTGGGGCAGCCCCCGCGCCGAGGGCGTCGTCGAGGAACTCACCAGCCAGCTTCCCTGTGACTTCCTCGTGCTCGAGGGATCCGAACTCGACACCTCGCGGATCCTGCTGCCGACCGCCGGCGGCCCCGATTCGGAGCTGAGCGCCGAGGTCGCCCGGACGCTCCGATCTGCGGCGGGCTCGGAGGTCACGCTGCTGTACGTCGCCGACGAGGGCGAACGCGAGGCCGGCGAGACCTTCCTCGAGGGGTGGGCTGACGACCACGATCTCGCCGACGCCGAGATCGTCGTCGACGACTCCGGGGACGTCGAGCGCGCGATCGCCCGCGAGGCCGAATCCCACACGCTCGTCCTCCTGGGGGCGACCGAGCGGGGCTTTCTCGCGCGGCTCGTCTCGGAGTCGGTTCACCCGGCGGTCGTCAGCGGCGTCAACTGTTCGGTGTTGCTTGCCGAGCGGCCCGGGAATCGAAGCCTGTTCGCGCGGCTGTTCGGCCTAAAGTAGCTTCTACCCGATCATCGTTGTGAGTCTCGGAGGATGAGCGGACCGATGGCGAGCGTCCGCTTCGAGATGGTCGCCACCCGGGCGATATACGAAATGAGCAACAAGAACGGAAGCGACGTAAACGCGAACGCCGCCGCCGTGATCCAGATGAGGTTCGGCACGCCGAGGGTTACGCCGGGAAGCGACGATCCGCCGATGTACGTCGTCATGAAGCCGGCGACGATGAGCGCCGGGACCGACAGGTAGAGGATGTTCTGTGAAAGGCTGATGAGTTCCCACTCGAAGTACAGCGTCTTGATGTGCTCGCGGGCGGGACCGAACATCGACAGTGCCGTCTTCAGGTCGTCGAGGATCACGCGCGTTTCCTCTGTGAGTGCGTCGCTATGCTCGTCAGTGAGACGTTCGACCTGGAAGATCTTCCAGCCGTAGTTGTAGTCGAGTGCCGCCGAGACGACGGTGTAGGAGCCGAACTTTCGGCCCTCGAGTTTGTCCGCCGCGGCCTCCGCGTTACCAATGAGGCTGTTCGTGAACTCGTCGACCTCCCCCTGGAGGTCCTCATCATCGTTGTCGTGAACCGATTCACGGAGTTTCTCGGCGTATTCCTTGCTCTCCAAGATCAGCGCGCGGAGAAACGCCGACGGATCTGCGGGCGTCGGGCTCCCGAAAATCTCTTTCGTGAACTCCCGAAACTCCATCGTGCCGTTCATGCGGTCGCGCTGGTCGCCCAGCGGACCGTTCTCCTGGGAGATGACGATCTGGCTGATGGTCAACACCAGCGTGACACCGGTGATGATGGCACTGATCATCGTCGAGAACACCGTCTCGACGGTGTCGGCCGTCTGTGCGTCCGTGAGGTAGTACTGGTAGAAGAAGGTTCCTCCCAGGACGAATACCCCGAAGATGAGCAGCGCGAGCAGGGCCGTAACGACGAGTCGGTTGCCGTCGAGGGTCAGCCAGACCTTGAGTTTGGTCTCGCCGGTTCGCTCGCGCATCGTGTTTGCCGTCCCGATATCGTCGACGCTGGATGCATCGAGATTCGGGTCCTCCTCGCTGCTATCAACGTTCTCGGTCGTATCGTGACTCATGGCTTCGATCTTATTGGATTACCATTCCAAATCTGTCTCGGTCTCGAGAAACGAGAGACCAATTTATTGTGGTTAGCACGCGTCATATCAGCGGTTCTGTAGAAATGGGGGACTCACTTGAGCTCTCCGTTCTGCCAGTACAAGTACCGGTCCTGGGACGTTACAAATTGAACTTCCATCCGTGGAATCATAAGGATGGCCCGCGGACGGACCGCTACATGGATACGACGTGGAACAGGTCAGTGGCGATTCTGGTAGTCGCCGCTCTAGTGATTATGGGCGGCTGTCTCACCGTGTCTCCAACCGTCGAAACCGACGACTCGGACACCTTCCGAAACGTCACGACGGACAGCCAGTGGGGAACATCGTCGGTCCAGGCGACCGTCACGTTCTCCTCCTCGGCGACGACGGCCGACGGCGTGAATCGAGTGAACGTCATCACGGAAAGCGGCGGCTCCTTCTACTCGACGACTCTCGATGCCGGACAGACAACGGTTTCGCTGCCGCTGCCGACCGAAACACCTGCGACGTTGTACGCGGTCAACACCACCGGCGGGAGCGTCGTGGCCACACAGAACGTGACCGTCGGCGGCTCGACGCTCCCGTAGCCCTCCTGCTGCTCGAGGGAAGATCCGTACGACTCCCCCTCGAATTCTCCGAATGGGCGGCGCCGCCCGCGACCTCAACGTCGGGACCGACCACGTCGGTAACGACGCGCGCGTCCGAACCTTGTGCAAAATCGTCGCCTCCATGGAAGGCTGGATGTTGCACAAGGTGCGTTATCGTCACAACTTTTACCTCCCCTGCAACATATTCACGCGCACAGCTCAAGCAACACACTAGCCATGATTGTGGGGCTGTGCCTGTACGTACTCAGGGCGGGGGCGCCCCATCCCCGCCCACTCATATTCCCAGCGAACGCAAGCGTTTCCTGCAGGGTTCACACCTAGACAAACGGAGAAGCATCTCGTGAGAGCTCAAACCCACGGTGTATTACCGAAGTTAGACACAATAGAACTGGACCCCAGTCTGAGTGAGCTCAACTCACCGGAGTCATTTTTTCACAGGATGAGAAGCTGATTGTCGCGTTACATCCAGATGCGAATGTGTCATTACGAACTGGTCGCCAGAACAACTATATTAGTGGAGTCAGTTTATATACATATGAACGATCGCATCACGTTGCTCTACGAGAACAGCCATTTCCGAACGCTCGTCGTATCCGTTGGCATACTGGTCCTTTTCGTAGCTTTCACCGGGATGACTCTCCAGACAGCGATTCCAATCGTTATTTTGTGCGGTGCAATGATGGGTCGCGAGATCGCCGATGAGTTCTACGATTTACCTGAGGGAACGAACTGGCTTGTCTACGGGGCGTCTCTCGTCGCTGTCGGGGCATACTGGATGGTTGTATCATCGCCTCCGTGGGTCGGTGGTTTCTTAGGTCTCGTTGGGGTCTGGTTCGTCTTCGATGGTGTGACGACGATCCAATACGGACGGTCGCGGACGATACCAGAGTATGTGTCCGATCTCGAAAAACAGCGGTGGGGAGAGACGATGATCCAGATGCAGACGTTGAACGTCATCTATCAAGATCTGAAAAACGCGGACGGCCCACGGACCGCCCCAGAGCTTGCTGCCGATCTTGACCTTACCGAATCACGAATCGAACGAGCTCTCGAGTATCTGGAACATGAGGGCCGTATCGAACACGAGAACAGCCACTATCGAGTCGATCCGCCCCGGTGGGGTCGATTGACCCCTGTCGTCCAGTTCGTTGTCTGGCTCCCGCGTCGAGTCAGTCGGCCGTTTCGTCGAGTAACCGCCAACGCATAGATCCGTAACTGAGCAGTATGTGAGTCCCCTGTACCAAGCACGAGATCTGGTCAGGAAGCGGCCGAATTGAAAACGCAACGGTTGCTCAGTCCAAGTGCATGTGTATCGGCGATCTATGGGTTACATTTTTGTTATTGTAGGAGTTATTGCAAGTATGGTCGAACTCAAATCTCTCGCTGTCGGTAGCCTCGTTGGAGCGGCCATATTCGGTCTCGGTTACGTAGATGGGATAGAGAGCCTGCAGTTCGTGGGGGTGCTCGGGCTCGTCTGGGCCATTGCGGGTTGGTCGCTGGCGCGGAACCACCGGGTCTGGCGGGAAGCAGACACGCTCCCCTCACTGCTGTTCATTCTGCTGGCAGTTGGAGTCCCACAGTTTGGCACTCCCTCTGCCCTCCCACTCGGTGATTTTCGGGCTCCGATTATGCTTCTGGCAATGGGAATCGCGGTCGCAGGAATGGGACTGGGTATGGAAATGAATAACTCGGAATCAATTGAGGAGGAACCAACGACAGCTGCTATGTCCGCAGACTAACACTGACTCGATCCTTACTGGAAGAGCTATCCCCTGTACGTAACGATAGCTCGTTTGATCGGCTAACACACTTCTCATAACGTTACTGGGAGATATGTGAGTCAACTTTTGCTTACGATCCCTCCGGGATGACGGGGTCCCGGGGAAAATGGGTGATTGTCCGGAGGTCCCGACACGAAAAGTTGATAATTAGATATAAGATACCGTTCGGGTACGCGATGAGCTCCGCCGTCGACGAAGACACTCTCCGGGCGATCGACAGCGGCAGACAGACGATCGCTGAAGTGCTCTCGA
This sequence comes from Saliphagus infecundisoli, assembly GCF_020177375.1. Taxonomy (GTDB): domain Archaea; phylum Halobacteriota; class Halobacteria; order Halobacteriales; family Natrialbaceae; genus Saliphagus; species Saliphagus infecundisoli. Next base: position 33,494 of record NZ_JAIWHV010000019.1, read on the forward strand.
TCGCACAGACCCATCTCCAGAAGATCTTCATCGTCTTCGTCATCGGTTTCATCGGCTCCTTTTACGCCCTCCGGATCTACGTCTGGGACTTCCTCAAGGCGACGGCTGAAGCTGAAATGTCGGGTCAGCTCGCCGGACAGACCGACTTCATCACCCGGACGCCCACTGAGGTGATCCTGTTACAGGCCAAGATCGGGATGATCGTCGGCGCGATCGTCTCGATCCCCGCCATCCTCTACTTCGCGCGGAAGCCGATCAGGGAACGAGGTTACGAGTCGGCGATCCCGATCTCGCGGGCGTCGGTCGTCGGCTTCGTCGTGTCCGCCCTAGGCCTGTTCTGTCTCGGGATGGTCTACGCCTACGCCGTCTTCTTCCCCTTCGCCTTCGAGTTCCTCGCGGGCAACGCCGACAGCGCGGGCGTCAACCCCAACTTCGGGATCACCGAGTTCACCGAGTTCATGGCGTTGCTCACCATCTCGTTCGGGCTCGCCGCCCAGCTCCCCCTGTTCATGGGCGCGCTCGCCTACACAGAGATCGTCCCCTACGAGACCTTCCGGGACAAGTGGCGCCACTCGATCGTCGCCATCGCCGTCTTCGGCGCGCTGTTCTCGCCGCCCGACCCCTTCACGCTGATCATGTGGATGATCCCGCTGACCGCCCTCTACGCGTTCAGCCTCGGGTTCGCGAAGCTGCTGACCAACACCCGCAGGCGGGGCGCCGCCGAGGCGATCGGCGGCACCAGCCTGCTCCGAAAGCGGGCGCTCCAGGCCGGCGGAGTGCTGGGCGTGGTCTGGCTCGCCGTCGCTGGCTTCGTCGAATTCGGCGGCTTCGACGTCCTCGAGGACGAACTCTATCCCCTCCTCCCCGAACTGATCCGGCCGGGCGGGCCGACCGCCCTCGAGACCGTCGGCGCCGAGTACGGTACCGCGGGCGCGCTCCTTGCGGGCCTGCTCGTCGCCGCCGTCATCGGCTTCCTCGCGCTCTTCGTCTACACGATCAAGGTGCTCCAGGAGCCGGTCCACCCCCGGATCGACCAGATCCGGACCGGCCAGCCCGAGGAGATCGACATCGACGTCCTCGACGCCGACGCCATCGACGCCGTCCCGCCACAGGCGTTCCTCAAGATGGACGAGGAAGAGGCGATGGATCACGCCCGCCAGGCGATGTTCGACGAGGACAAGGAGAAAGCCCAGGCGATCCTCGATCGGTTCGACACCCTCCACGCCGAGGAGGGAGGACCGACCGCCGAAGGGGAGAGCGGTGCTACGGGCGCCGCCGCCGGCGCCTCCGCGGCCGCGGGCGACGCTGAGGGCGGCGAGGGTGCGCCGGCTCCCGAAGAGGAGGAGGGCAACGTCTTTTCGAGTACCGCCGCCGACATCCTGAACTCCTTTACCGAGGAGGAGACGACCGAGGAGGACATCGGGGGGTACGCCTACGACATCGCGTTCATCTTCCAGAGTCTTACCTCGCGGATGTTCCGCATCGTCGGCCTGTTCATGGTCGTGATGGGCGGGGTGTTCATGGGGCTTTACTCCGGCGGGCTCGGGATCATCCTCGAGACGTTCGTCTCGAACGTCCCCCGCGAGCTCCTGGTCTCGCTCGCGGAGCTCCAGGGGACCGACATCTCGCCGAGCGCCGACACCCAGACGCTGATCCAGGAGGGCGACTTCGTCATCGCCCTCCACCCCGTCGAGGTGCTGATCTTCGAGGTGAAGGTGAGCGTGATCGCGGGGATCATCGCCGTCCTCCCGCTGATCCTCTACTACGCCTGGCCGGCGCTGAAAGAGCGCGGGCTGGCCCGGGGCGACCGCCGGGTGTTCATCGTCTGGGGCGCCAGCCTGATCGCCGGCTTCGCCGTCGGCACCTTCCTCGGGTTCTTCTGGATCGCGCCCTCGGCGATCTCCTATCTGATCTCCGATTCGATCGACGCCGGGATGGTGATCTCCTACCGGATCAAACACTTCGTCTGGATGGTGATCTTCACCACCATCGGCATCGGCTTCTTGCTCAACATCGTCGTCACGATGGCCCTGTTTCACGTCGGCGGGCTCGTCCCCTACCGGACGATGCTCAAGGGCTGGCGGGTCGTCATCGTCGCGATCTTCACCGCCGCGGCCTTCGCCAGCCCCTCGGGGATCCTGACGATGCTCCTACTCGCGTTCCCGATCGCCGCCACCTACCTCCTCGGGCTCGCCGTCCTCTACGTGCTCACCGCCGGCGGCCGGTTCTTCGGAGGCAAACGGAAGGGGCCGACGCTCGACACCGGCCTTCTGAACCGCTGATCATCGGGGGACAAACCGGTTGGCGGGTCAACTAACGCTCTTGCCGAATTTGATGAGTTACATCAAGGTGCGAACTGAGCAGATTACGGTCAATCCTCAGAAAAGAGGCTTCTGAAACCGCGCCATGAGAACACGATGATCATCAGAATCACAGTCCAAAAGACTGCTCCAAAGAGTCCCCATATAATTGCGTATAGAACGCTGTTCGAAGCTGCGTAGCCCATTATTGTACTAAGGACAAGTAGACCTGCGGCAACGATTTGCCATTCGCTGATCGTTTGGGGTGCCGTGAGTGTCCTGTTCATATGGCAAATGTAAATCCATATGTCCATATATTTTTCCACTGTTGTTCTCGAGATGTCTTTGTCCTGTATGTAACACGAGGATCAGCCGTGCCCGGCGTGAAAAATAGTTTCCACGAGTTGGGTTTACTGAGATAATCCGATAGTTACATCGAGATGCTTATCAATCATCTGTCCTGGATACGCTCAGCGGTACTCCCCAATCGGTGAGAACCAACGTGTGACGAGCCACTGCTTTCACCCGCCCGTCAGCGTCGACGATGGCGGCTGCGGCAGGCCAGGTATTCGAGCGGCGCTCAAGCGGCCACGCCATCACGACATGTGGCTCAGTCTCTCGGATCGGTTCCTCGGACCGAACGGCCAAACGACCCGTCACCACGTGGTCGGGACACTCTGATGGCGCAGCTTCCATAACGGCCCAGATGCTCGGGCAATCGACAGCTGCCCACACGTACTCGAGGGGAACCGTCCCATCGGAATCGGCCTGGTTTGGATGGGGTGTCCAAGGACCCGCGACGATGGCCTCTGTTCCGACCGGCCCTGGGAAGATTCTGAGTCCCTCTCCGTCCGACCGCTCGGTCCCACAGGTAAAACACGATGGATACGGGTGCTCGTGGAAGCCAACGTATGATTCTGAAGCCTCCATGGCGGACTCTGGAAGCACTGTGTCGGCGATTTCGACGTCAATGGTTGTAGATTTTGCAGTGGCGACAGTATCCCCGTCAAACAGGAGTTCCACAGTGGAATCCCGTGTCCTCATCTCAAGTTCGTCCCCCGTTCGAATCGGTTGATGAAGGGTGACCTCGGCCTCGGGACCGATTCGTTGGGCCATGAGACCACCAGTGATTCCCCCAAGCGCGTAACCTGGAAAGCCCTGAAAGCGGTCGTCGATTGAAAAGGTAGTGGTAGACATAGACTAGCATATGAGGGCTATGATATTAGTCTCATCCATATTTGAAAGCCCACAGTAAAGTTAGCTCCCGAAGTGCATCTGATGACTCCCTTTCCGGTATGTAATGCGAGAATCAGTCGCTCCAGTCGTGAAAAATAGGTCTCGCGAGTTGGGCTTAGCGAGATGGGGCCCAACTCACGGACCACCACATCGAGCACTCAGCAGCAGTTGACAGCGACCCTGTTTTCGTCTCGCGAGCGGGAACTTCGCTTCCCGCTCGCTCCCCTCGTACACCACGTACTCCGTCCAATAGGAGATTGTCGTGTCCAGTTTGGATTCATCCCATGGCTCAAGTTGGTGGGCATTTTCCTGTTACCCATGTGACGACACCGTCACGGTTCGTACCGCTCGTTGATCCGACTATTCCATCGGCGCCTCGGTATTGGCCTCGACCAACCGGATCAACACTGAGGCGAACAGCGAGCCCGCGCTCCAGATCGCGGTCTCGCCGCCGTCGTCGCCGACCACGCTCAACAGGACGCTGTCGTCGTCGACGATCACGATCCGCCCTGAGACCTCGTCGTCGGCGCGGTCGTCGGCCGGCGGGATCGTCGCGACGCCGTCGAACTCCTCGACCCGGTTGCGGACTGCCGACGACCGGCTGATCACCGTCACCTCGACTCCCTCGGCGGCCAGCTCCTCAAGGATCTCCCCGATCTCCCCGGTCAGCTGGTCGGTAGAGCGGATCCCGAAGACGATCCGCTCGTCGGCCCCCGAGACGATGTCGACGACCCGATCGTCGATCCGGTCGCTCCCTCGGACCGTCCAGATGTCCTCTTGGCGCTCCTCAGTGTCGGACTCCTCGCGAACCCCTTCGACGTACTCGAAGGCGCGTTCCTGCTCGTTCTCGAAGCGAGTCCGGAGCGTCTCACGGGCCTCCTCGACGCCGACCGGCCGGTACCGGATCGGGCTCGACTGCTGGACCTCAAGCAGTCCCCTCTCCTCTAAGCTCTCGGCGACGCTGTAGACCTGCGAGCGGGGGACATCGGCGACCCGGGCGACGTCGCGGGCGGTACCCGAGCCCAGACGCTGGAGCGCAATGAACACCTTCGCCTCGTAGCTCGTCAGCCCGAGGCGCTCGAACGCCCCGACCGCCTCGCTTTCCTCCGTGGCCATCAGTCCTCACCCTCTGGTTCCCCGCCGTCGGCGGCCGCGGCGGTCGCTTCCGCGTCGGCGTCGAAGGCGACGTCCGGCCCGAAGTACCGCGTCCAGACCACCAGCAGGCTCGGAAGGACGATCACGCTCGCGAGGAAGGCGTACGTGATCGTCAGCGCGGTGATGATCCCGAACTGCTGGAGCGCGGGCAAGATTGCGAAGGCGAGCACGCCGAAGCCGCCGACGGTCGTCGCCGCGCTGCCCAGCAGGGCGCCGCCCGTCCCGGTCACGGTCGTCCGCATCGCCGACCAGACGTTGCCCGTGCGCTCGAGCTCGAGGGTGTAGCGGGCGCTGACGTGGATGCTGTAGGCGACCCCGAGCCCGACCGTGAGGCTCGTGATCATCCCCGTCAGGACGTTGAACGGCATCCCGATGAGGTACATCGTGCCGAGGATCCAGCTCACCGAAAAGGCGACCGGGAGCAAGGTGATGGCTCCCAGCGTCGCCCCGTTGCCCGTCAGCCAGTAGGCAACCGTGAGGAAGACGAACACCGCCACGAGCGTGATCGCCAGGCTCTCCAGCACCGTATTGAGGAGATCCTGTTCGACCAGGTGGCTGACGATCGGGTTGCCGGTCGCGATGACCTCCCACTCGCCGTCGATGCCGTCGGCGATCGCTCTGGTCTCGCTCGTCACCTCGTCGAAGCCGGCGTCGCCCTGGACGCCGACGATCATCCGGACGGCCTCGTACTCGCCGTCGTCGGTCCGGTAGACGACGTTGCTCGCGGCCGTCTCGTCGACCTCGAACAGCTGGTCGTACAGCGACTCGACGTTCTCGTCGGGGACGCCGTCGCCGTCGGTGTCCGCGGCGCTAAAGGACTCGTTGAACGACTCGTTCTCGCTCGCAGCCGTCTCCATTACGGAGAGGGGACTCTGGACGTCAGCCTCGCCGGTCGGTCCGACGTAGGCGACGTCACTGTCGGCGGCGTCCGCCGTCGCTTGATCGATCTCCGCTAACGTCCCGTCGTCGGTCACCGGCCCGCGTATCAGGATCTGGCTCTGTGAGTCCTCTCGCTGGAAGTTCTCGTTGACGAACTCGAGGTCGTCTTTGGCCTCGTACTCCGCGGGCGCGAGCGGGCCGAGGTTCTCGGTCCACTCGGGCGGGCTCTCGGCGAGGAAGTCCTCCTGCTGGAAGCTGGTGTCGACCTGGGTCGCGCCGTAGACCCCGCCGGCCGACAGCAGGAGGGTGACGACGATGACGGCAAGCGGCGCCTTCCGTGCGGCGGTCGCGCCGACGGTCAACACCCGGCCGAAGGCGCCGCCGCCGGTCCCGAACGCACGCTTGCGCCGGTCGAAGCCGCGGGACTCGAGCAGGGCGTCGATCTCGACTTTCGCGGCCGGGATCAGGGCGCCAAAGACGATCAGTGCTGCGAGGATCCCGAACGCGCTGACGATGCCGAATTCTTGGATCGGGCCGATCGGGCTAACGAGGTTCGAGAGGAAGCCGATGACCGTCGTTGCGGTCACCCAGATTAGGGCAACGCCGACGCCCCCGAGGGCGATTTTCATCGAGCCACGGACGCCGCTCTCGTCCTCGACGCCCTCCTCGCGCTGTTCGCGGTGGCGCATGAAGACGTGGATCGCGTAGTCGATCGAGAGCCCGATCAGGAGCACGGGGACGGCGATCATCATCTGGTTGAACGAGATCCCGGCCCAGCCCATGAAGCCGAACGTCCAGGCCAACACCGCGAGGATCCCAAGCACTCCGAGGACGATGTCGACGGGGTCCCGGTAGGCGACCGCGAGCGCGCCGACGACGAACAGCAGGGCCAGCGGACCGACGATTGCCAAGCTGTCGCCCATCGAGTTGTTGATCTCCTCGGTGATGATCCCGGCGCCGAAGACGGCGTACTCGTTGCCCTCCTGGCCGTCCGCGAGCTCGCGCATCTCGAGTTGGGCGTCCATCGCATCGCTCTCGCCGCCACCCATCCCGCCCTGGGCTCCGCTCGTCTCGCTCACCTGGGTAACGAAGATCATCCGGGCGTCCGCCGAGGTGGTGCCAGGGTCGTAGTCGGTCGGCATCAAGTTGAGCGCTGGGCTCCCACCCTCGCTCTCCGAAAGGACCGTTGTGAGGTTCTCCTCGAACTCCGACTCGGAGAGGCCCTCGATTGCCTCGATCTGCTCGTCAAGCGTCGGCGTCCCACCCTCCTGGAGGGCTTCCCGTTCGTCTTGGAGCTCCTGGCCGCGCTCCTCGAGTTCGGCGCTTTCGTTTTCAAGCGCCGCTTGCTCATCCTGCAACTCCTGACCGCGTTCCTCGAGTGCAGCGCTTTCGTTTTCGAGCGCCGCCCGTTCGTCTTGGAGCTCCTGACCGCGTTCCTCGAGGTCGGCGCTATCGTTTTCGAGTGCGGCCTGTTCGTCCTGGAGAGCCTGGCCGCGCTCTTCGAGCTCCTGGCCGCGCTCCTCGAGCTCCTGGCCGCGCTCCTCGAGAGCGGCGAGTTCGTCAGCGAGGACGCCGACGGTCCCCGCCTCGTAGGCACTCGCGAGGTCGTTTTCGACGGCGACGAGGTCGGATGTCGTCGTCCGGACCTCCGTCGCGCTCACGACGAACGTCGCGCTCTGGGCCGGACCGAGGTCCGCGGTTGCGTTCGTCCAGACCTCGGCGATTTGGGTCTCTAACGTGGCTCGTTGGTCCTCATCGTCGGTCGCCTCGATCTCGCGCTGGAGCTGGGCGGTCTCGTTCAGTGCCGCCTCGAGTTCGGCCTGCGTCTCGGGGTCGTCGGTGACGCCGGTTCCGGTCGCGTAGGCGCCCGCGAGAGCGGTCTCGTTTTCGACTCGGTCGCTTGTCAGGGACCGGACGTCGCCCGCGGCGGCCTCGAATCGCTCGGCCTGCTCGGGCTCCAAGTCGGCGGTCGTCTCTGCCCACAACTGCGCAATCTCGTCCTCGATTGCCGCCCGCTCCCCGTCGCTTTCGGCCTGCTCGTAGGCGGCCTGGAGTCGGGCGGTCTCGTTCAGCGCCGCCTCCTGGGCGGCGAGTTGGGCCTCGATACGCTCGCGCTCTTCCTGGAGCGCCTGGCTGTCGTTTTCGAGGGCAGCCCGGTCTTCCTCGAGTTGTTGGCCACGTTCTTCGAGTTCCTGGCCGCGCTCTTCGAGTGCGGCCGTGTCGTTTTCGAGTTGTTGGCCACGTTCTTCAAGTTCCTGGCCGCGCTCTTCGAGTGCGGCCGTATCGTTTTCGAGTCGTTGACCGCGCTCGGCGAGGTCCTGGCCCCGTTCCTCAAGTGCGGCACTGTCGTTCTCGAGCTCTTGAGCACGTTCGGCGAGTTCCTGGCCGGCTTCGGTTTGGATGGCCGCGATGCCGAGGGCGTTTCCGACGCCGAAGGTCGACTGGTCCTCCGCGAGGGTTGCATTGATCGACTCGTTGTTTCGGAGCGTCTGCTGAAGGGCGAGCGAGTCGAGCAGTGACTCCTTGGTGAGGACGTTTTCGCCCTTGACTATCAGCTGCACCGTCGTCGTGTTTTCCTGGTCGTCGGCCGTGAAGTTCTCGTTGGCATACTCGACGGCCTGTGCTTCCGCCGAGTCAGTTTCGAACTGGCTAAGCGAGGACTCATCGTCGATCATCGGTGCGCCCGCACCGATCAGGACAGTCGCCACCAACAGAACGGCCAGCACTGCCTTACTGTGGCTCGTCACGACGCTTGCGATTCGTTCGGGCGTGCTCATCCGACCACCGGAGAAGAGGGGATCATCTGTTGGTAGGATTCTACAAACGGATGCTCATATACTTGTTGTTACTGCGCTACTCACATCGACACGAGTCAACCAATTCGGATCGCTCGGATCAAGCGGCCGGACTCGCACCGATTCCGCGTTTACGTATCTCTGGCGACGAGGTGAAGATACGATAGCCCGTTCGATCTCGTCCATCTCAACCACGAGAACGAGCGGTATCTGGATGGGTTAGAGACAGTACGCGAGAAGGTCTCTCAGGGCGGGATGATCGTCGCCGACAACGTCCTTCATTCGGGAGATCGATGTCCCCTGCGGACCTGCGAGCCGTACTCGATGGAGCACACTCTCCTGATGAGGGCTCATCGCTTGCGGGAATTGCCGAGTACTACGATCATGTTTCTGACGATCCGGAGTTCGAAACGAGCGTTATTCCGGTCGGTGAGGGCATCTTCGCTTCCGTGCGATTGGAAGCGAAACTCCACGAGTATGGCTGATGCGCAACGGCCGTGCGATTTTCTCTCGGAGGCTGAGAGGAAATAAGAGAAATATCAGCCGGTGGCCTGCTGATTTTCGTACTTGCTACAGACGACCGAAATAGCGCTTAGGAGAGCCAGACGCTCTCTTGGATTTCCCAGTTGTGAACATCTGGGCGAGGGTCTGCCCATTTTCAGGGGATGGCCCATCGATCAAGGCTGGTGGGAGCGGCTACAATTAATTAAATCGCCGAAACGATCTCCCCCATCGCTCTACGTCCGAAAAAGGGCAATCCGATCAATGCCTACGTACCTGATTCCGTCAGTCGAGTGGATCAAACACGTCTGTATTTTCCGGTCCTTCGGCGGTGATTGCCGCGAGCGCCCCCTTGCGTGCGACTCGAGAGAGGGCGTGGTCAACCAGCTTGAAGGTTCCTGGTACCGGGAACGACATCGTCGCGACGCAGGCGCTCCCGGGGAGAACCGGCGTCGTCTGCACGTAACGCATCGGTTCACTGGCGAGTGCGCCCTGTTCCCAGACTTCGTCCCAAACGCTGCCGATCGGGTGGAAACTTGAGAGTTGATTCGGGCCACCCACCCCGTAGAAGATACGGGCAGTCTCGCCCGTCTTCACGTTCATCTCGGCGTAGTTGTCGGGCGTGATGGCGTGCTTCTCGCCGTTTATCAGGACGTATGTCGGATCCTCCATCGCCATCCGGTCAAAGTCGAACTTGTGGTGACCCTCCTGTCCCGTCTTCCCGTTCGTGTAGAGTTCGTGTTGACCGAGGTAGAACTCGTGGTCCACCTTGGGCAACCCCTCTTCTGGTTCGACGAGGATGATCCCGTACATTCCGCTCGAGATGTGGTAATCGACGTTCGCCACCGCACAGTGGTAAACGAATGCGCCGGGGAACGTGACTTTGAACCGGAGGTGCGCCTCCTCACCGGGCTCGACATTTGTCGCCTCCGCACCACCACCCGGTCCACGGCAGGCGTGGAAGTCCACGTTATGGACCATCGAGTTGTCCTCGTGATTCCGGATAGTGAGATCAACGGTGTCACCCACGCGAGTCCGGATAAACGGACCGGGGATCTGCCCATTGAAGGTCATGGCCGTGAACGTGACGCCGGGTTCGATCTCGGCTACCTGCTCGAGCGTCTCCAGTTCCACCGAAACCGTCTCCGGCGTCGTTCGAGTAATCGGAGCCGGGATATCTCGGGGATCAGCCGCAACCCGGTCGACATCAACGGGCTTGGCCAAGTCGAGTTCCTCCTCAGTTTGGAGCTGGAGCGGGCTCGCCTGAACGTTATTACTCCTCGGGGGTCCGCCAATACATCCGGCTAACGCCATCGTTCCACCAATTCCGGCTGTCTGGAGTACCTGTCGTCGAGTCGTAGTGTGGGTCATTAGTCGTATCCTCTACCTCAGTAGAGGAGTAATAATACCATATATAGCGATTACAATTCCCACCGTCTAAGAACGGTGTTTTCCTATTATATGGCGTTCTCGTGTAGACATATACATGAGTACAATTGATACCTGCCCGAACGTCAACCGACGCCAATTCTTACAGACTGCGACAGTTCTTGCGGTCGGGACGACAGCTATCGGAGCCGCACAGCCAGTCACTGCACAGCAGGATACCGATTTAACGAGCTGGTTCGGTGATGTGTCGAACTACGATGGAATCGTGGATGAGCGCAGCAAAGCGAATGTGACTGTCGATGTCGGGGCTGAAGGGAACGGTGGTGGGTTCGCTTTCGGTCCACCAGCGGTCCGAGTCGATCCCGGGACAACGGTGACTTGGGAGTGGACAGGCGAGGGGGGAAGCCACGACGTCGTCGCTGAAAACGGTGCGTACGAGAGTGAGATGATCGCGACCGCAGGCGAGACATTCGAGTTCTCTTTCGAAGATGAAGGTGTGTCTACGTATGCGTGTACTCCTCACAAGGCGATGGGAATGAAGGGTGCAGTGATCGTCGGCGATGCAGAGATGAACGTAGCATCACCCGAATCACTCTCTCAGTCACCCCAGGCATCCGAATTTGCCGACCAGGAACCCGATTACGGGGACTGGTTCGACGACGTCGACAATTTCGAGGGGACGCTTGACCTGCGTGGTCAGGACGAAGTCCGTATAGAGGTCGGAGCAAATGGCAACGGGAGAGGGTTTGCACTCTCTCCACCGGCCGTCCACATTGACCCGGGTACTCACGTCATCTGGGAATGGGTGGGCGACGACGGGCCCCATGGATTCATGGCCAATAACGGAGAGTACGCGAGTCCATCACAGTCTACTGGTGAGTGGGGCCTCGCGTTCGACGGGGTCGGCATTAGTAAGTACGCATGTGAACCACATGAGGACAGAGGAATGAAAGGGGCAATCGTTGTCGGAGATGTCTTTGAGGGGGCCTACGAACTTACTACGGATCATCTTACACTCCTCAGTGGAGTCGGGCTCACCGGTGCGTTGCTGTCAATGTTCGCACTGGCAGTCCGCAGTAAGACCCAAAACCATCGGAATGACTCGAAACGAACCTGACGGGTCGTGTCGGTGTTGGTGACCATTCCACAGTCGTCACAGAGAAGGTTTGCTTGCCTTGACGACTAGAATACGAATCCCGCGGTCGGATAAGATTCCGGGAGATACCTGTCAGCACCGACAATACTATCTAGTACTGTCCATTTCGTTGTACATGTTCCGTACTACTAATTGTAGCGTTAAAGGAGCCTGTCTAAGAATTCCGCCTCACCGGTTCTCCTGACGCCAGCTGAAGATACCGCTGCACGCTGCGACAGATCGATTCACCCGTCGACAACAAAGAGAACCGAGCCCAGTTACCCGGCGATCGCGTTCGCCACTTCGTGGCTGTCCGGCCCCTGGCCGGACCGCCACAGCTTCAACAGGTTGTGCGTCGCCGAAAACAACGACCACTCCGCTTGTGCTCCCGCCTCCCCGCGTAACAGGAATCGGTCGCAGCCACGGGTGACGTGCTGACCGAACACTGCTTCGACGCTCTGGCTGCGCTTGCGGTAGATGCCTTTGCCCCGTTTCGTCCGGAGTTTTCGCTCCATGCGTTCTTTCAGCCCGTACCACTTGGGGATCCGCCCTCGTGGCGGATCCGCTTCCCGGAGTTCTTTCCGTCGCTTCCAGTCTTTCGTTGTCGCGATGAACAGTTCGGTCTGCTCATCGGCTAACTGCGCGTTCGCTTTGCTCCAGTAGCCAGCATCGGCAAGCGCCTTCTCCGGGCGCTTGCCGTTCATCTCCTCGCAGGTCTCCAGCATCGGCTTGAGCTGCTGGACGTCGTTTGCGTCAGTAGTGATCTCCTGAGCAACGATGACCTGTGTGTCGCCGTCCACCATTGCTTGGCCGTTGTAGCCCTGTTTCCACCCGGTACTGGTTTTGAGCGTTTGACTCGCTGGATCTGTCGTGTTTGCCTTCGAGTCCTCCGGAAGCTCCACCTCCTCCGGAGGTGTGGGCTTCCGGCCACGCTTCTTCTGACCCGATTCTTTCTCCTCCTGTTCTCTGTGGCGGATTTTCTCGGCTTGCTCCTCTTTGAGCTGCTGTTCGGTGGCGTTGAGTCGGTCCCTGGCTTCCCGCAATCGATTCAGTCGGTCCTCTCGCTCCCGGAGTTCCTCCGGGAGCTCGTCTCCGCGTTTTTCTGGCCCGTATTCGTCGTCTTCGGCTTCGTCGACCTCGGCAGCCTCCTCAAGGATATCGTGGATTTCGTCGGTAATCTGCTCACGAGTGCGGTTTTGGTCGAGAGCCGCGTCGCCCTGGACGCGACGGCCGTCCAGGGCGACTTCGCCCATCTCAGCCATCCCAGCTTCTCGGCAGAGGCGAAGAATCTCGACGAAGAGGTGCTCGAACTCCTCGCGGTGGTTCTTGCGGAAGAGGCTGATCGTGCGGAAGTCAGGGTGTTGATTCGCGGCGAGGTAGCGAAAGGCGATGTCACGTTCGAGGAGGCGGTCGAGTTTCCGGGAGCTCCGGACGCCGATGCAGTAGCCGAAGACGAGGACTTTGAGCATCATCACGGGATGGGAGGACGGCCGCGGGCGGCCGTCCTCCCGATTATCCGGATAGAATGGGTCGAGCCGGCCCTCGTTGTCGAGATGATCGATAACGTCCGAAACGTAGCGTTCGAGGCTATCCTCTTCGACCCACTCCGCGACGTTCTTTGGCAGAAGGTGTTGCTGATCTTGATCGTATCGGATGAAGTTGAACGTCACGAGTGGATCCTTACGCTATACAGGAGTTTCTGCTAGATAAGCTCTAGGTCATATGAGCTCAGGACTTGTCGAATTTAATTTCTCTGTCGATGTTTCTTGGACAGGCTCTCAAGGAGCGAGCATAGCGAGCAAGTAAGGAGGGGAGGAGAGTGTCCGTATCGACTACAATCACTCACTATCGCTTGTTATTCGAGAACCAAGCATTCTCAGGATTGGGAAAAGCTTCTCTCGACCGATTACACGCACAGCACGTGGATTGAGCTGTCAGCCAGCTACTACTCGTCGTCAGCTAATTCTGTCCGGACGTAGTATGGCCCTTCCCAGTTTTGGACCCACTCTGGAGCCGCAGGGTGAGATTGCAACTGATTTGCTTCGTACGACTCGTCTGGGAATATCGTTCCCTCTTCATCGGTTCCGTCTTCCCACGGCACTTCGAAGGTTACTGGGTCCCGGTTTTCGGCGGGATTTAGTTGTTTGTCTGCCCCATCGTCTAGATGGTACGGTCCGTCGACCCATTTTTGCGGGTTGAATGTGGCAACTATGTTAGATTTTTCGTTTGTCATAGTATTGCTGTCCGGTGCGTAATCGACATTACTCGTGGAAGGCCGAAAAAGCATAGGGGCGATTCTCACTTTTGAGCTTGAAGAAACGCCAATATTCCTGTTGGGTAGTAACTGTCACAGCAAGAATAGAGTCATACTTCGATGGACATAGGGCTGTCCAGTGCCATTACGGGTTCATGGCATCGGTGAAACCAATTGAAGACTGTGAAGGTGTACCGCACGCTAACGTGTTCCCGACCGAGGAACCGAAAACAATCCGATTATCTCTGGACGAAGGGGAAAGCGTCGGTGCACATAACCATCCTGAAAGGCAGGTCATTCTATATTTGATCTCGGGTGAGATCGATCTGCAACTCGATGGGGAGTCACATATAGTACAATCGGGAGATGTCGTCCAGTTCGACGGGACGTGTGAAGTAGCGCCAGCAGCAAAGATCGATAGTACTGCATTGATCGTTCTCGCCAAAAAGAGCGAATAACAGCGTTTCGCTCCAATTCGTCGGTTCATTGCGATGACCACCCTTATTGGGTAGCTGAACGAACGTTGCTCTATGTACGACCAGATTCTACTTGCCACGGATGGAACCATTGCGTCGAAGAACGCAGAATCCCATGCAATCGAACTCGCCGAGACGCACAATGCCACCCTTCATATACTCTTCGTCGTCGATGAGAGCATCTACACGGCATACAGTGGGGACGAGTATGTCGACGAGGCCGAGGGGCCTGAGCATGGACTCGAAGAACTCGGCCAGGAAGCTATCAAGACGGTCCGGAGTAGTGCAGAAGACAGTGATGTCGAGAGAACTGGGGCTGTAAAACATGGCCACCCGGTCGATACGATACTCGAGTACGGAGATCGCCAAGATATCGATATGGTTGTCCTCGGCACGAAACACCGGCCAGCGGAATACCGCGCGCTACTCGGGAGTGTAACCGAGCGCGTGCTTCGGCTAACCACTCGACCGACAGTCGTCGTAAAAACGGAAGTCGACAAATAATCGAGTTACTGTGGGTACTTTGGCAGAATCGTAATTCCTGTATCTTGGGATGATGTGATAGACCCACCACATTCCCAGATGTCGAACAATTCAAGCCGTGTCGTTCGAACTGAAGAGGCCGATGTTTGTCAGACTGCCTTGACGGTCTCGATGAGTTCATCGTAGTCTGGTTCGTTCGTCGGATCTTCAGCTACCCACCTGTAGGTCACAGTCCGGTCTTCGTCAAGGATGAGCACTGCCCGATTGGCGACACCATACAGACCTAAGTCCTGGGTATCGATTGAGAAGGAATTTGACGTTCCAGTTTTCGAAGCATAGAAGCGATCAATGAGGCAGTTTCGAGGGTGTCCTCAGGGGCAGCTATTTGGATGGTCCCCTGTTATCTTTGCGCGAAGAACCAGACCATCGACTCGATTGAACTTCATGTTCCCCCTAATATGAGTTCCCAACAGACACCATCTGAGACAGAATCCGACTCCAACAATGGATCGTCACCACAGCAGCGACGTCTCGACAAGAAACACGAGCGGGCAAAAGAGCGGGAGGTACAGGCGGCCGCTGAAGCGCAGTCTCCCGCTGATGAGCAGACGATTCTCCTGAGGGTTTTCAGGTACGACCCAGAAGTAGAAGCCAAACAAGAACCTCAATTCGATGACTTCCACGTTCCCTATGAAAAGGGGATGACGGTTCTGGACGCACTCATCTACGCTCGTGATCACTTCGATTCAAGTCTCACATTCCGCCACTCGTGCCAAATGGCGGTGTGTGGGAGTGACGGATTGTTCATCAACGGCAGCGAGCGACTCGGCTGTCAAACGCAAATTTCCGATCTCGATGAGCCAGTTCGCGTCGAGCCGCTACCCCATGAACCAGTGATCAAGGACCTGGTGGTGGACATGGACCACTTCTTCGAGCGGATGGATTCCGTCGAACCGTACTTTCAGCCAGACGAGTTGCCCGATAGAGAACTGGAAGAACAGCGCCAATCCCCCGAGAATCGTGAGAAGATCAAGATGGCCTCGCGATGCATCCAGTGTGGGTGTTGTACGTCGTCGTGTAACCCTTCGCAGACCGACGACGAGTATATCGGCCCTGCAGCTATTGTCAAGGGGTATCGGTTCTACATGGACGAACGCGAAGAGGAGGATGCGGGGGAACGTCGACTGGAGCTACTCGATAAGGAACATGGCGTCTGGCAGTGCCATACCCAGTTCTCGTGTACAACCGTCTGCCCGAAGGACATCCCAATTACTGAGGAGATTCAGGAGATGAAGCGCGAGTCCGTCAAACAGAACCTGAAATTCTGGTAAGAGGCAGCAATCCCTTCAGAACGATTGGTTCTGGTCGTCGTGCGGATACTCGTAATCGCCTTCATTAATGTTTGCTCCGCGATCGTCATAGTATTTCCTGCCAATATAACTGTCGTCAAGATTGCCGTAAATCGACTCAACGAGATCACCTGTCGTTTCGTATATCCTGTCGTTATCACTGACTAAAATTTCATCAACGGTCTCAGAGTCAGTAACGTCAGGAGCATCAACGATGTTGTCACCTGTTTGAGCGATTACCATCGTATGATCTACTGGATACTCGAATTCCTCTTGAAGGGTATCGTGTAATTGTTGAGGCCTCATTGTATCTTGCCCGGAATGAGTCATTGCTTACTCCTCATTTCCGAGGAGGAAGACGTCCACTGCCGTTCACTCGACCTGAAACTACAGTTGCCATACCCAAAAAGATACCCCTTAATTTCGCTGAAGGCGGTGTTCGCGCTCGATATCCTGCAGCTGTGGGATTAGTTCTGACTCTCTCGCAACGTGGATGATATAGCGTGGGACGTCCTGTGTCGTCCGGGCCATGAACGGTTCACCCCAAAAACTCAAGAGCGCGTCTGTCTGCTCGTTTTCCGTTCCGCGAAGAATGAATGAGACGTTATCATCAAGGTCGCGCCAGATGGGTTCCTGTACCGTCTCGGCACCCGTACACTTTCGCACCTTCGGTTGGACCTGGGTATTCCAGCGCTCCCGTTCACTCTCATCAAGGACGAATTGAATCGAGGAAACATTTGGATTTTCGATCGGTGGACGAAGCAACGCATCGAACAGATCCTGGGGGACGAACATAAGTAGACAGACGTTGAACCAGATCATTTCACCACGGGCACCCTGACCGAACTGCGTACTCCGCGATCTGAGTTGTGCTGGACCGATGAGTTCGAGATCGGGAGCATCCATACCTGCTCGGATTTCTTCGACAGTGCGTTCGGTTTGAGCAACTGACTCAGAGAGGTTCTCGGTTTCTGATTCGCGTCTAAGATGACTGATAAACAAGAACGCCATGAGAACGAGCGTAATCTGAAGAAGCACGCCTTCGTCCACGATGTGCAGGAAATGGAGTACAAGTGCGAGAACCGCCGCTAAGATGCCTGCGACCGCTTCCCATTCTATCTCCTTGATTTGCCATTTCATATTGACTGTATCCCTGAAACAGAATTCTGGCTATAGGCACATTACTCTATTCAGTCGAGTACCGGAGTCCACAGGTGCCTTCTGGTGCTTCAAACCAGACATCCGGGACTCCCATAGAATGTAGCTTCCTCACCCTCCCCTGGATCGGAGTTTGATGCTCCGTCAAGGTATTCGCGGAGTCCATGGATACCGACAAGTACCCAGTCAGCATAACCACCATTCCCTTCTTGACCGCCAGTTCAGACTCTCCAGAGACTGTGCGTTTAGGCAACGTTTCGAGGTGGACTGTCGCTAGTTGTCCACTCTGGCTCAGCACCGTTCTAACTGACACGTCGTCGTGAAGGAAGCGGGTGAATCAGGTGACTGATTCATCCGCTGTCCGGATACGCACCTGATGAACCTACCAAAACTCACGCAGGTGCTCACAGATCCGAACGAGTTCATTACGAACAGCCAACTCAAGACTCTTGCTCTGGAGGTGCTCGAGTTGGTTCCATTGCCAGGAATCGAGGGCTCGCCCCTCGATTCCGTCGATATCATGGAAGTCGTCCTCCGAGCAGCCGTTGGAACAACCTCGGTCAACGGCGTCACGACCAATACAGAGGACACGCCCAACAGAGAACCCGTCATGGACTGGCTCCATACGCTCAACAAAGAGCCGATGCTGAACGCTGTCAACGATATTCTCGCGACGCTGGCGATGTCGGTTCTCGACCGATCGCGGTCGAGAACCGTCTGCATCGACTTCATGGATAACCCGTTTCATGGCTATCCCGACGACGAAACCGAGTTCAGGCGAATGCAAGCCCGTGACGGCACGACGAAGTGCCATAGGTACTGCACGGCGTTCGTGATCGCCCAGGGAAAGCCGCTGACGCTGGCAGTTGAACCGGTGGATGGCGACGACAGTGCCGCCGACGCGGTCGAGCGAGTGCTCGCCCGCGTCGAGCTGTATCCGTTCGAGATCGACCGCATTCTCATGGATCGAGCGGCCTATGTCGGAGAGGTAATCGGCGTTCTTCGGGCTGTTGCGCCGCCAGTCTTCCCGGTCAAGACCGGGAAGGCGACGCTTCGGGAGAAACTTCAGTGAACGCGTCATACATGGCCGAAGAAACGATCTGTGAAGGCAAAGAGCACGAACAGACGTTTCCGATGGCCGTGCACATCACGTATCAGAACGGGGATCGTGGAAAGTCCGGCGTGAAAGCGACAGGATACGCGGCGTACGGTCTGGAAGACCGCACGCCGCCACAAGTCGCACGTATCTACACTGATCGATCGCGAATCGAGAAGAGCTACGAGAAGTTTCGTGAGGCACGAGCCGTAACGACAACGCCGTCACCGACAATTCGGCTGTTCTACGTCGGCGTTGGGTTCCTGTTAGAGCAGCTGTGGATCGTGATCCAGTGGGCCGTGCTCGCCGCGCCACGACGTGGCGGGCGAGCACTCCCAGTAGAGTTCACGTTCGGAGATGCGTTTCTCCACGGGATCGAAGGAGTGCTCGACGATGAGCTGGGATGGAAAGAGAAGCATCGAACGAACGGGGTTGGATTGCCGGCTGGATGCGACCACGGTCTCGGCTGAGCCGCCTCGCTTCGCGTGAAGCGAGGCTGGCGAACAGCGACAGCGCTCTTCTGAGGTGGCCTCAGCGACGGACAGAGCCGGAATAGATGTGTAATCCGATATGTCCTCACATCCTCGCAGCGTATTTGTCGCTCTTCGGTCCTTTTTCGCCGTCCTTCCAATCTGAGACCGGACTTCTCCTTCCGTCGCTATCGATCGAGTGGACAACTAGCGACTGTGAAATGGGAGCGCTGAGAGGACATACTACTCGACTGGACTGAGAACTACGATCGACACCTCCTCCACACAGCTTCAGGGCGAGGTACTATGTATTTGGAGCGTATAGTTTTCATGCTCTCACGTTCAGACGCTTGAACCGAGAGTGAACCCATTATGAATGGATACATTACTAACATCGAAGAGGATACCCTCGAAAACGAGGATTATCGCCGCGTACTGTACACCGGTGAACACACACAACTTGTCCTGATGACGCTCCCACCGGGTGAAGAAATCGGACTAGAAACTCACGAAGAGCACGATCAGTTCATCCGCGTTGAGGAAGGGTCCGCTCAAGTGGTTCTTGACGAAGAAGAGGCTTCTCTCGGAGACGACGACATTGTCATCATTCCTGCCGGAGCCGAACACAACGTAACGAATACAGCGGATGAAACAGATCTGAAGTTATACACGCTCTATAGTCCGCCAGAACATCCAGATGGAACCATTCACGAGACGAAACAGGATGAAGACTACTGAACCCGTGTTCTGAGTGCCACGACACTGGGAATTACCCCCGGTTTGTCACGACCTTTCTAGAACCGACTGTCTCGTTTCGGTAATAGACCGTCGCATCCGATAGGCAACACCATACTTTGAGGTAGCTGGCAGATCACCTTCAAAAGAGAACGTCTCATGGATGACTGCCGAGATACAAATGAGAACCCAGCGGGAGAAGACAATCATCAGGACAACAGCAGTCACCACCAGCACGGACCCGGCGACCCTGATGAAGCGGTTGACGAGTCTGACGAACAACGGGTAGAACAGGAGCTACTGGAGGAAGAGGCGCAACCTGCCGCCGAGGGTAAGGCGGTTCTTCACGAGCAGCATAAGCACACCGAACACAAAAGCGAAGGACACGACCCCGGTTCCCACGAGGGGCACGGTGAGGGCCATGGCGGGATGCACGAGGGTCACGAGCAGATGTTCCGCCGGCGCTTTTTCGTCTCGACACTCCTGTCGATTCCCGTCCTCCTGTACAGCGAAACATTGCAGGGATGGCTCGGCTTCTCCGTCCCAGCGTTTCCGGGTAGCGAATGGATCAACCCCGTCTTCGCGATAATCATCTTCGCGTACGGTGGAGTTCCGTTCCTCCAGATGGCGGTGCCGGAGCTGAAAGACCGGACACCGGGAATGATGACGCTGATCTCGATGGCGATCACCGTCGCGTTCGTCTACAGCCTGGCCACCGTCATCTTCCCTGCACAGTCGGCATTCTTCTGGGAGCTCGTCACGCTGATCGACATCATGCTGCTGGGCCACTGGATCGAGATGCGGTCGGTCCGCCGTGCCTCGAGCGCGGTCGACGAGCTGGCGAAGCTGATGCCCGATATTGCCGAGCGGATCACCAACAACGGGGAGACTGAGGAAGTCCCTGTTAGTAAACTCTCCGAGGACGATCTCGTACTGGTCCGGCCAGGTGCAAATGTTCCTGCTGACGGCATCGTTGAGGAAGGTGATTCGGACGTTGAAGAGTCGATGATCACGGGCGAGTCAAAACCGGTCTCGAAGAAACCTGGCGACGAGGTCATCGGTGGGACGATCAACGGCGACGGCAGTCTCCGCGTGCGCGTCGGTGCGACAGGCGAAGAGACGACGCTCGCGGGCATCATGCGACTCGTCGAGGAAGCCCAACAGAGCAAGTCCAAGACGCAGGTGCTGGCCGATAGAGCGGCTGGCTGGCTGTTCTACGTCGCCCTCGCGGCGGCAGTCGTGACAGCAATCGCGTGGACAATCGCGGTCTCGTTCAATGCAACGGTTATCGAGCGCGTCGTCACGGTGCTCGTCATCGCCTGCCCGCACGCACTCGGGCTCGCCATCCCGCTGGTCGTCGCGATTAACACGTCACTCGCCGCTCGTAACGGGATGCTTATTCGTGACCGCATCGCGATGGAAGAGGCAAGAAATTTGGACGCCATCATCTTCGATAAGACGGGGACGCTCACCGAAGGCGAGCACGGGGTCGTCGACATGGCGACCGTCGACGGCGTCAACGAGAATGACGCACTCGCCCTAGCGGCGGCCGTCGAGAGCGACTCCGAACACATGATCGCGCGAGCCATTGGCGAAGCCGCCACAGGGCGAGAGTTAACCCCTCCTGATGCGTCCGACTTTGAGGCCATCAAAGGAAGAGGTGTCCGCGCAAACATTGACGCCTCCGGCTTCACCGGAGGCCCGTCGAACTCGTCTGAAAGTGGCGACGAGGTGTACGTCGGCGGACCGAATCTGCTAACCCAGCTCGACAATGAGGTTCCTGACCACCTCCAGCGCTTCGCTGACGAGGCCGGCCAGAACGCACAGACCGTCGTGTACCTCGTCCGCGAGGGTGAGCTGATTGCCGCGTTCGCGATGGCGGACGTGATCCGCGATGAGAGTTTCCGCGTCGTTGAATCTCTCCACGAACTCGGCATCCAGGTGGCGATGCTGACCGGTGACTCCCAGGACGTCGCCACCGCAGTAGCCGACGAGCTGGGTATCGACACCGTGTTTTCGGAGGTTCTCCCTGGGGACAAGGACAAGAAAGTGCAGGAACTCCAGGACCAGGGCAAACTCGTGGGGATGGTTGGAGACGGCGTTAACGACGCGCCGGCGTTGACTCGAGCAGACGTCGGGATCGCTATTGGAAGCGGCACCGACATAGCGGTCCAGTCGGCCGACGTTATCCTCGTCCAGAACAACCCGATGGACGTGGTTCGGCTCGTTAAACTGAGCAAGGCGAGCTACCGGAAGATGCAGGAGAATATCGTTTGGGCGGCCGGCTACAATCTCCTTGCACTCCCGCTCGCCGCAGGAATTCTTGCGCCGATTGGAATCGTTCTGTCGCCCGCTGTGGGTGCGCTCCTGATGTCGCTGAGTACTATCATCGTCGCAATCAACGCGCAACTGCTTCGGCGCGTTGATCTCTCTATCCACAGTCTTCCAGGAATAGCTTCAACAACTGGCGCTCAACCTGCAGACTGAGAGTCTCTGTTCACTT
The DNA here is from genome assembly GCF_020177375.1 of Saliphagus infecundisoli. Taxonomy (GTDB): domain Archaea; phylum Halobacteriota; class Halobacteria; order Halobacteriales; family Natrialbaceae; genus Saliphagus; species Saliphagus infecundisoli. The sequence goes on from NZ_JAIWHV010000019.1 coordinate 55,408, forward strand.
CAGGATGCCTTGTTTTGCCGCCGATTGACGGAAGCTTCAGACGCTCTCACGGGGAAAATTCCGTCAGGCTCCGCAGGATTTGGACGCCGTCTGACGATATGGAATTGCTCAGACGGCTGTCGCGTCTAGATTACGCGTGAGTGATACCTGTTCGTGTTCGTCCCGATCCGTCGTCGATCCGGTCTCCGTCCAGAAAAACCTCAATCAGCGATCAAAGGAATCAAGCAAGTCGAGGTTGAGAAAACAATATTATCTCTCGAAAATACTTCAAATCATCCGACGAACAACAGGAGATCGTAAAAAGTTTAGCATCCATAATCCATCAGGACATTATCGACCCATCGGATTTAATGTTAGAACAGATATCACGAAAAGAACTCGAAGAGACTCGTCCGATTGCTCAACTCTTCGACCTAGGAGATGAATTACAGGATTGTGACTGTGGGTCTCTCTCATGAAAGCGTGCTATCTTAGCACGTGTGCTACCGTATAGGACCAACGCTCATCCCGATAGACCGTAACTTGGTGTAGAGCCATCTTGATTATCTACTATTGCGGGTGGAAAATGCTGTGCACTGGGTGCACGACGATTAAAATTGGTTAGAGGTCGTTTTTTCATCGACGGATAATTATCTCTCGAACGCGAGCAACGTGATCAACGTCAGATTCAAAATACGCTGTAAGGATTGCTTCCACGCTCTCGGAGCGTGAGGCTCCGAGATCAGCACATTCATCGACCAGTTCTTCAAGTTCGTCAACGAGTTCCTCCGGAAGAGCCACGCCAAACTTTTCTCTAGACATAATTGAGACCCTCTAAAAACTCTGTGCACTGGGTGCACAGTTATCTTAACGATTTACCGCAGTTTCTCTAACGTGGCTCTGCCGAGTTACAGTTTATCGAGATGAGCGTCACGCGAGTCCGATAGCCTCGGCAATCAGTTCGTGCGACCGAAGCGCGTCGGCGTGGGTTGCGTGGATGTGCTGTATCATCACTTCGTCAACGCCAACACGTTCCGTCAACTGTTCGAGAAGAGACGCAAGTGTCTCCGGACTGCCGGAAATCGCTCGCGGCCATTCGTCAGCATCAAGTGTTCGGGGCGTCGGTTCGGGAACCTTCCCGAGTTCGTCGATAGCTTCTTCGATAGAGGGTCTTGTTCCGACGACACCACGTTGCATTCGCTTGTATGATGCCTCGGCTACGGCCCGGAGCCGTGCTGCCTCCTCATCAGTCTCGGCACAGACCGCGTTCACCGCAATCATTCCTTGTGGTTCGTCTATACTTCCAGCCAGTACCGACGACTGGAATTGCTCGCGGTACTCCTCAAACGAGTGAGTGGCGAACTTCGGTCGAATAAACGCCGCGAAGCAGTACGGGAGCCCGAGTTTGGCTGCGATTGCCGCGCTCGACGGGCTAGATCCGAGTGCCCACGGATCCGGAGTTCCCGTGCCTGACCGTGGAATCTGCAAGTCATTATACGGATGGTCGTCGGGGTAGTCGTTGTAGAGATGGTTGACGACAGCCTCAATCTTCTCCCTGTGATCTTCATCAGGATTTTGGACGTGCCGATCTGTCCCGAGTGCGCGGTCGGCGGCTGGCGACCCGTTCGCTCGGCCAAGTCCCGCATCGATACGTCCCGGAGCGAGCGCGTCCAGCACACCGAACTGTTCGGCGACTTTGAATGGGCTGTAGTGGTTGAGAAGTACCGCTCCGGAACCGAGCCGAATCGAGTCTGTTTTAGCAGCGAGGTGCCCGAGCAGTACTTCGGGCGTCGTCCCGGCGATAGAGTCCGCCATACCATGATGTTCGGCGACCCAGAACCGAGAGTACCCAAGCCGTTCGGCGTGTTGGGCGGCCTCAACGGTGTTGGTGTACGCATCACTCGCAGTCCCGTTAGTGGGAACGGGGGAAAGGTCGACGATAGAGAGATCCATACCTGAATTCGGGGGCTGTAACAGTTAACTGTTTGGTTAGTCAAGCACTTCCTTCCACCAGTTGATCAGACTCTCTCTGGGACGTGCTCAGGGATAGTCTCTCGACACGCCCTCGCTTGTGGCTTCGTCTCGATGAGATTGGGAAGCTTTTTCGTACTGACCAAGTAATTAGCCAATATGGCAGATGTACTCGTTATCGGCGGCGGCCCGGCTGGCCTCAGTACCGCGCTGTTTACGGCGAAGAACGGTCTCGAAACGACTGTCTTCGACACCGACGATACGTGGATGCACAAGGCCCATCTGTTCAATTACCCCGGAATCGGATCAATCGACGGGTCGAACTATATGGCCACCCTCCGCGAACAAGTCGACGATTTCGGTGTCGTCCGTCACCAGGACACCGAAATCACGTCGGTTTCTACAACCGATGATGAGTTCCTCGTCACATCAGATGACGACGAATACACTGCAGACTACGTCGTATTAGCGACGGGGGCAAATCGTGATCTCGCGGATGATCTAGGCTGTGCGTTTTCCGACGAGGGCGTCGTTGACGTGGACGTGACGATGGAAACGTCGGTCGAAGACGCCTACGCAACGGGCGCGATGGTTCGAACTGAAGAGTGGCAGGCGGTTATCTCCGCAGGTGACGGTGCGGCAGCCGCGCTCAACATTCTCACAAAAGAGAAGGGCGAGCACTTCCACGACTTCGACGTACCAGCCGATGCTGAGGAACTCTTCGGGTCGTTAGTCGATACTGAGTAATTAGTGCTCTTAGGTCTCCGCTCACCTTGTTCGCTACCTGTCCTGTATGCGGGAGTCTGCCCAAACAGGTGTAACCGATATCCCAGACACGATTCCGTCGGCCTGACGACGACCTCTTGATGAGTTCATCCCTATGAGTGAACGATCCCGACTTGCGGCCGTCGTCTGGAGCGTCCTTGTTTCACAGGTGTTTCTCTATCCAGGACTCGACGAAATCGTCTCGGTGCTGGGGGGTGGTGAGAGTATTCTCTCGGGGACGTGGTTCTTGGTCGCTGAGTTCGGTTCGTTCGTCGTCTTTGCTGTGCTATGGGGCATCGCTAGTGATTCGCTTAGTGCTCGAACACCACTTGTCGTGCTTGGTGCTGCGGGAGGTGCAATGAGTTATCTTACAGTTGCGGTCGCACCCGCCGTCGGTCTCGAGTTCGGCGCCGTATTGTTGTTGCGTGTAATTGGCGGCGCATTCACGATTGGTGCGTTCTCGCTATCAATTACGATGCTGATGGACCTCTCAGGTGGTCACGGCCGAAATATGGGTGCGGCCGGGACGGCTATTGGACTCGGTGCGGCACTTGGTTCAGTCGTTGGCGGTCAACTCACGAATGTTGACCCGCTTTCGCCTCTGTATGGGGGTGCAGCGCTCCTCGCTGGCGCAGCCGTCCTCGCTGCCACAGTTCCCGACCGGAGTTCTGCCGGCGGACTTCCTGTCGACACAGTCGTCAATCGCATCCGAACTCGCCCGACGTTACTCGTACCGTTTGCGTTCGGCTACATCGATCGTTTAACTGCGGGGTTCTTCGCGTTGACTGGGGTTGCCTACTTTAGGGAGATGTTTGGTATCGATGCCGCACAAGCGGGTCTCACACTCGCGTTGTTCTTCGTTCCGTTTGCGGTGTTGCAGTATCCAGTCGGCTCACTCTCCGATCGGATCGGCCGCTTCTTCCCCGTTATCATCGGATCGATGTTATACGGAATCACGATCATTGCTGTCGCCCTCGTCCCCGGATACGGTATCGCAGCAAGCCTGATGATTCTCGTCGGTATCTGCGGAGCGTTAGTCTCTCCGACGACGATGGCTCTCGTCACCGATATCGTACCGGCGACAGAACGGGGCGCTGCCATGGGTGGATTCAACGTGTTCGGGAGCCTCGGTATGTTAAGCGGATTCATTATCGGGGGGACTGTCACAGAACTCTACGGCTATCTGCCAGCATTTTTCGCTGCCGGCGGGCTGGAGATAGCGATTGCAGTCGTTGCGTCAAAAGCTGTCTGGGAAATTACTCTTACCGAACGGGATCCGACGTCTCGCGCGGATAGCAACTAAGGAGACCAAACGAAATATCGAATTGAGCGGAATGGCATGGCATCCTCTGCGCGCGTCAGTATCACACTGATTCGACACGCCAAGTGTATCTATATTCTCATTTACCATAATAGCATTTAACAATCGGGTTTGTAATCCACATCGAAAATTAAACCAGAGTACAGTATAGAGAGTCCAGATGAGAGAGGAAAAGATTCGTACCGTTAGGTAGCATGTCCTCTCGATAGGAAAGCTTTTACTTCCAGTGTTCAAAAATATTCTATGGTTCTTCGAGATTATTTTGAGTCTGACACTCGGTTCTACTATGCGATCGGTGTATTCATTATTCTAATCTACTGTAGTGTGGTTACCATAACTGCAATAAGTGGTCTCGCAGTCGTAGATCGACGAATCATTCCGCTCACAGTCGGATTCTTCATATTTATGTTTGTGTATTTTATTTCAATAAGCGTACAAGCACTCGAACCCGATGTTTAAACAGTTCGCAGCGGTGCGGATGCACATATAGTTATCTCGCCTAGTTCAGTTGTCAGCAAATTTCTGAACGAAGAGACCATGCTACTATCTCCTGACAAGCGCTATATTTTCGATTGAAACTGTAGTCTCGCCATCCATCATAAGAAGAAGGTCTCTGGTAACCCGTATACGAACAGTATCGATCATGTTGACAGTCACTGAGAGGTCGCCTTCGTCAGTTCACCTTAGATAATCAGATGGATTGCTTCCTATCTTTCTTAGGCGAGAGAATCCCGGTGCTCACGCCGGTGTGAATCGTCCACTCCCGGAGATCAGTCTCCGGCAATTGGCAGGTGACTCTCGCCGTTCACCATCCCACCATTCACACGCACGTCTACTGGTACGTCTCCGCCCCCCGGCTTGGGCGAGGAACGGAATCTATGTGGTCGTTTCCGGGCGTATCGGAGCCCGATGTTTTTCGCTGCGTTGTAGTCAGCGTTGACCTCGTACCGCACTTCTGGCAGTGAAAGTGTTCGCTATTGTGGTCCCCTCCCTACTCGCGTCTCCGTGCGACAGAGCGTCGCACTTCCGGCGCTCGTTGAGGAAGGGGGCTCCGCCTTGCGAATAAGCTGAACCGACTGCAGCTCAGGGATGGGAGTAACGACACCGTGGTAGTGCCAGCACTTCGTCGGTGTGCAAACCTGCAACCACCCAACTCAGCAATACCGGTCTTATGGGAAGCCCCATCGTTTGCGACGGGGAGGATGTCACGAGGTGAGCGTGAGACCGTCTTCAGCTACTATCACATTACCGTCGAAGACTGATTCGGCATTTCGTTGCATTGCATCGAGGTCGCGGTACGGCATGATGTGTGTGAGAACGAGGGTCTGCACGCCGGCGTTCTGTGCGATCTCCCCAGCATCGGTCGCATCGCAGTGGTTGGCAGTCAACGTGGACTCGTTAAGACCTTCTTCTCCTGCTGCATGCTGTGGCCACACGAACTGGTCCTCTTCGTTTGGAACACGGTTTTCGTCGACCGGTGCAGTGTTGCAATCCTGAACGAGGATATCGGCGTCAGCTGCGAACTCGGCGAGTGATGGGATCTTCCGCGTGTCGCCAGAAAAGACGAACGACGACCCGGTTTCGTGTTCTTCGAACCGGTACGCGTATGTCTCGATCGAGTGTTCGACTGGCAAAGCGTCGATCTCCCAGCCATCCATCTGTTGACTGAACTCATCCGTCACACGTTTGGTCTCGATGCTCGAAATCCCATCCGTTGGATAGATGTCCTTCCGATACTCAATGTCTTCTGCATAGACGTCGTACAGCGAATCAACGAGCCGGTCTGTTCCGTCTGGGCCATACACCGTAAGCGATTCACGACCTGCTTCCGTCCAGCTGGTAAAGGCGAAGTGAAAGAACGACGCGTTGTGATCTAAATGATGATGGGTGAAAAATAACCTCTCGATTTCTCCCATGTCGATATCGGAATCCATCAACCCATAGACTGTCTTGGGCCCACAGTCGATCAACACCGTGTCGTCCGCTATGTTAATCACGAGGCTCGTACCGCCACGTTCTGGGATTGGAACGGGACTCCCTGTCCCAACTAACGTGATTTCCATGCTTCAGAATAGCACGAGAGTACCTTTGTATGTTCGTGTTACCTCCAAATCCTACTGATTGGTCTCTTCTCGATATGTGAGTACGACTCAGAAGCCTCTGTTATCTTGGAACACGTTGTCTCCACACTCCAGCGATCAGGCCCGAAGCGACTACACCGATGAACGAGAAAGCGAGAACCACCGTAAGGACGTTCGGATCAGTAAAACTCGTCGTTGCGATAAATAATGCAATTGCTGCATTTCGAGCGGCGGTCGTGGTTGCAAGAACCTCCCGCGTATCCTGTGCCGGCCCTCCCATGCTATATCCAAGTAGTAACGCTGCACCGACAAGGACAACGGAAACCAGTAGTGCTCCAGTTCCGACGAGGAGAACCATTTCGTCAATGTACACAACGAGCAATAAGACAATCAAAAAAGCAAACGAAAAATTAGAGAGTCGCTGTATCGGCGGATACAGACGGCTAGCGAGAAGCGGAGAGCGGATGTCGATTACGAGCCCGACAACAAGCGGGGCGAGTTGGACAGCAAAAACGAGCCAGGCGATCCCGAGGGGGTCTGCAGCCACATCGCCGGGCATGAGTAGTGCCACTGTTAGAGGGATCGTCACAACGGAAACAAATCCAAGAACAGTCATGAGACCACTCGCAAATGCGATGTCGCTCTCCGAAATTTCGGCGAGTTTTGGACCAAACGGTGCTCCGGGAGCCATCGCTATGAGTAGAAACCCAGCCGTATATCCAGCCTCCATAGGAAGGATACGGACAAGTAGATATGCAAGCAGCGGGACCGCTACGAGGTTGAGAACCAAGGATTTCGCCATGAGTCGCCGCTTCCTGAGAGAGTCCATTAGTTGGCCGATAGTCAACTCTAACCCCATCGAGAGCATCGTCGAGAGGACGAAAATCGTTGTAGTGAAATCTACGATCCCACCAACTGTGGCTTCTACCATCCGTACATTTTGTATGGCACCACAACAGAAATATCCACCATTACTTTCTCAGGTTACAATCTCTTTCTCCAGTGTGACTAAGTAATACTTCCCCTTATGTTGCCCCGTCTTGTTATCTGTCCTTGCTACCTCAGTCTTCCGCGGTGTTTGAGGATTTAGCACCCTTTCCTCCTGTATAGGTTGGAGATAGTGATTGCAGTACTCGCGGTCCGGTCGATTCAGTGAATAACGACTTCCGATGACAGACTGTCTTCCGATAGGGGCGACGATTGAAGGCGACATTCTACTTATTGGTGATACCGAGATTGTCATTTGACGATGATTCGTCTTTTATCGCGACATGATCTTGTTCACGATCCAGAGGAGTACCAGAATGGGGAGAAAAGGGAGGAGCAGGATAACCAACGGAGCAGCGACAAGATACCCAATTAAATTCATTTCAGGATTCGAGTAGTCCGTCCGGAGACGACCCATTGATCTCGTCATATACGATACTACGTCTTCCATCAACAAAAACTGACTGGTTGATTAGTCCCTTAGAACGGGAATCAGGCTTATTAGCGGTATTTGTACTTGGAAATATCTCTATGACTGATTGAGTAGTTAATGAATGAAATGGACAAGCCTATTCGGCTAATGTTCCGAAATGCATGATCGGAACGCTACATGAGTCGGCTGTACCGATCGTCTTAGGAGGTCTCTGGGTACTCAGACCACCAGAAGTCCCCACGCTTAGGGTTCTCATAGGAAGCATGGGTACACTCGTCTTAGTGACTATTCTTCGGATCCTAAGTCGGTTCAGTCGACGCGGGCGGCAACACCAGATTAAGACCCATCCCGTCAGCAGCCACTCCCTTCGTTACAGGGCAGGGAAAAGACGATATCTCATCCAGGTTTGGACACGTAGAACCCGCCCGCACTTCTCTCATATCTCCACCTTATCGCCAGAGACACTTAAAGCGAGAACAAGTGTCCGTCTGAGTTGCCCCATAGTAGGGATCGCGTCTAGACTCGTGGGGTAACTCGGTGGATCGCCACCAACACTACTATCACCGTTGGTGGCTGACATCTACTTGCACGGCCCTATTCCCGCATCTAACACAGGGCTGTGCACGGTGCGTCATGCCCTGGGCGGGTGTGGGGACCCCCGCCTCGGTCATGCTCACTGTCAATCGCGACCTGCAGCGGCGTCGCTGCCTGGTCCACTGTGTACAACCGAAGCTGGACACGGTAGAATTGGACCCCAGTCTGAGTAAGCTCAACCCGCCTGAGTCTTTATTTCACGGGATGAGAAGCTGTCTCGCGTTACCTTCGCCTGCGTACCCAACCTTCAATACAACTGCCATTTCTTTCAGGGTATATAGCAATTAGCCAAGGTATGGTATTGGTTGAGAAGGTTGGCCTGATCCTCAGTCTAGTTCTACTCGCTTTGGGTACGACAGAACTCGGCGGTGCTACCGATATATTTCCTGTAATTGGCTACATTCTCGTCCTCTGGATAATTGCCCTTCTCATGTAGTTATACGGAAGGTGGCAATCGTAACTGAAATCCATCTTCGAGCGAGTGCTCTCGTTCGGCGATATCCGCATATACACCGCCGGGACGAGTACGGAAGATATCACGTTCCAGGATGTCCCCAATCCGATGCGGATCAAACCTACAATGACACGGTTACTCGATGAACAATGTCCTCAAAGAGACGATCTTCAGATGATCGATGACCCCCCGCAAGAAACGGGGGATGACCAACTCCGAACGCAGTACTCCGATCAGCAAGACCCGAGTAATCCAAGCATTGGAGAATCAACGTTCCTCAAAACGCTCGAAGCGGAGAGATCAATCTCACAGCCCCTATACCACCCTCAATCAGTATAGCCAGTAATACTGTCCAGTGTTACTGGTTAAAATGCGCAGTATGACCGGACAGTCTGACGAGTATTTATGTGGGTGGGGCAAGATTATTAGATTAGATGATACCGTACACGGTTTGGTCGGAGGCTGGTGGCGTCGGGAAAACGACGTTCACCGCAACCCTTGCTCGCGCGCACACCAACCGGGGTCAGAAGGTTCTCGCAATTGATATGGACCCACAGGACGGTGGTCTGACTCATCATTTCGGGCTCGACGACCACAAGTCCGACGCTGAAGCCGACAATCTCGTGCTCCATATGATCGGTCGGCCACGTGGCGAGTTTGACGATCTCATCCGAACCAGCGAAGGCATTGACGTAATTCCGAGCCACAATACCCTCGGGAATCTCACAGACTTGCTTTCGAAGGCGGCTGAACTCGAAGAAGACACTCACCCAGACCCCGATTACACCTTCGAAAAGGAGACGCAACTTCGCCGCGTGCTCGTCGATGCCGACGTGCCGTCGACGTATGACACAATCATCATCGACCCGCCAGCCTCAGAAGGACAACATCTCTACAATGCCGTTTATGCAACGTCGAACCTGCTCATCCCGTTCGAACCCTCTCCAAAAGGTGAGCGGAGTATTCAGGGGCTTCGCAATGTGGTGAATGGACTCGAGACAGAACTCGGCAATATCGACGTTGGCGTGATTGGTGCAGTACCGAACAAGCTCAAAGGGACCAATATCAACCAGAAATATCTTGACGCCCTAGAAGATGAATCACTCCCGATCGCACCGATATCGATCGGCGAGCGGGGATCAATGCTTGGCGATGCGTGGGACAACCAAGTTTCAATCTACGAACTCGCGGAAAACGATGAGTATCGCGACCTCCGTGACTACGAACAACCAACTCTCGAGAAATTCGACGAACTAGTCGAATACATCACTGGCCAGTTCACAGAGGTGCCAGCATGAAAGAGGGTGGTCAGGATCCGTTCGCTGATGAATCGAATGACGACGACCACGATGACAAACCAACGTCACAGACCAGTAAGACCGACCAGTCTGACCAAGCAGGGCAGTCGAACACAATAGCGCAGCCCTCCAGTAATACTGGACAGTTTGACCGGTCAGACTTACCACGAATAGTGGTTCGAGACAGGGTGAAAGACGATCGTGACGACGTGCATCAACTGTTCGTCTACGAGGACACCCACACTAAGGAAACGGATGCACGGCGGGAACTCAACGACCGCTTCGACACCGATATCTACAAACTCGACGCTCGTGAAGCGATCTATCGTGCCGGAATGCAAAATCTCGATGATGCCGAGGAGATCCTTCGTGAGTGGGGTGCAGATATCTAGACCTGAGGTCGGATAGGTCGATTCGTCATGCAGAGACCACCGCGAAATTTAAATTGCAGAGGTTGGGTTTCTCTGTCTATCGTGCGTGAGAACTCCATTCGCCAAGTTCAGGTACCAAGACAACGTTTCGGAGAAGGAGAATTCCAGATATGAAACGAGAAGGAGCTTATGATAGTCGCGTAAGCAAGCGCTCCCGGATCACGAGCAAACACGGGAGCACCGTCATGCACGCGACGAACGCGTAGACGATGCTCAATCCGGTCACGATGCCGAACCGCTGGAGCGGCGGCGACAGCGCCAGCGCGAGCACCCCGAAACCGGACGCAGTCGTCACCGCACTGCCAAGCAACGCACCGCCGGTTCCCGTGAGTGCTGTCGACAGTGTGTCTGTGAGCGAGTCGTGACGAGCGCGTTCGTCGACAAACCGTTCGCTGACGTGGATGCTGTAATCCACGCCCAGACCGATCGCCAGACTCGTGATGACGACGGTTTCGCTGTTGAATGGGATGTCGAGCACTGCCATCGTCCCAAGCAACCATGCAAGCGCGATGACGACGGGAACGAGCGTCACGACACCCAATCCTGGCGTGCGGTTTCGCCACCAGTACAGTCCAACGAGAAGTGCGAGAATGACCCCCAACGTGATGGCGAATCCCTCAACGAGCGTCTCGAACAGCCCGCTCTGGACGACCGCAGTGATGACCGGTCCACCCGTTGCGATGGCCCGTACTGGCGCGTCCCCTTCGATGGCCGAGGCGACGCCCCGAACGTCGCCCGTGACCGACTGGACCGAGGCGTTCCCCTGCACACTAACTGTCAGTCTGGCGGATTGGTACGACCCGTTGTCGGCACGATAGAGTACCGATGACGCTTGGTCGGGAGCAGCCTCGAACAACAGGTCATAGACCGCCGCAGTATCTCGATCCGGGAGTCCATCACCATCCGTGTCACGCACTTCGATCGCGTCGGCGACTGTCTCGTTTTGGGCAGCGACACTACGGAGGACGGATGACGGACTCTCGATCGCGGCTCTTCCATCGGAACCGACGACGATAGTCCCACTGCTGTTCGTGTTCTGGGTCACGTCGTCGATTGCGGTGAGCAGCGCCGGCGCGGTCACGTTCCCGCGTATCAGTATCTGTCCTTCTGCCCCCTGTCCGCGCTGGCGGAAGTTGTCGCTCAGATAGTCGAGGTTCTGGCTCACATCGTAGTCGCCGGGGACGAACGGTCCCGGCAGCGATTCCATCCACGCTGGGGCATCCTGTGGCAGGAAGTCGGCCTGGTTGAACTCCGTGTCAATGTCGGTCGCACCGTACGCGCCTGCGGAGGCGAGCACCAGTGCGATCACGATGACGGCGATAGGCGCTCGCCGTGCGAGCGCAGCGGTGCCCGAGAGAAGACGGCTCAACCCTCCGGAACCGACGCCGACGGCAGGATTGTGCCGGTCGCGGCCACGGCGGTCGAAAAACCGTTCGAGTTCGAGTTTGATAGCCGGCACGAGCGCGGCGAAGATGACGAAAATGGCGACGATACCGACACCACTCAAGATGGCGAAATCCTGAATCGATTCCAGCGGACTGACGTAGTTCGAGAGAAAGCCGACCGCTGTCGAGAACGCGGCGGTAGCTAACGCGAGGACGACGCCAGCAATCCCGACACGCATCGCAGTCGTGGGATCGCGCCGATCCACTGTTTCGTCGTCGGTGTCGAGTGTTCCTTCTCGCGCCTCGCGGTAGCGCATGACGACGTGAAGCGAGTAATCGATACTTAGACCGATGAGCAAGAACGGCACGGCGATCAGGGTCGAATTCGACGGAATCCCGAGCCAACCCTGCATGCCAGCGTACCAGACTATCACGACGCCGACACCGAAGACGCTCACGAGAACGTCAACAACGTCGCGGTAGGCAATCGTGAGGACCACGAGTAAGAGGACGATTGCGACCGGCGTGATGATGGTGAAACTATCGCCAATGGCCTGCGAGGACTCCTCGTCGATGATACCTTGTCCGAACACGAACGCGTCGGCGAAGCGGTTCTCGACCAGCGAGTCGATGGCCACCTGCGCGTCGTTCACCGCTGGGGTAGTTGTCGCTGAACCGCTCGGGTTCTGCTGGAAGACGAGTGTAGTTCTCGCGTCGGCTTGCGTTGTCTCCGGTTCGTAATTCGTTGGGAGGAATTCGGTTGGGTCGCTACCCGAAACGGACGCATCCGGGTCGAGGATCCGGCTGAGATACGTCTCGACTTGCTCGTCCGAACTGGATTCGAGTGCGGCGATCTGCTGATCGAGTGTCGGTGCTGACGACTGACCCTGCGCCGCTGATGTATTGTTCCCGCCCGTCGCACGAGAGCTGGCGTTTGCACCCGACGTGTTGGCGCGTTCGCTCTGTTCGTGAGCATATGCAACGTTCGCCACCATGTTCTCGATGCCGACCATCCCTGTCCCGTCACGAAGCGTCGCATTGATCGATTCGTTTCCGCGGATCTCCTGCTGAAGACGGAGGCTTTTGAGTAGTAACTCGTGGGTGAGAACGTCACCGCCATCGTCCCTGATGACGACCTGTGCAACAACTGCATCGTCCGTCTCGTACGTCGCTTCGATGCGGTCGAGTGCCGCCTGCTCCGGGGAATCAATACCGGCCTGGCCGATTTCCCCTTCGCTAGTGGTTCCAATGACTGCGCCAGCACCAACGACGGCACTGATGACGAGCAACAGAGCGATTATCAGTTTGCTCCGTGAGGCGAGCACCTCCGCGTATCGAGAGGTCAGTTCCCGCTTCATCGGTTACCGACACCGTCTGTTACTGGAGTAGTTGCGGAATCGGATCGACTGATGGGGATTTCGGACCAGTTCATACGTTCTCTCAAATGGTGACTGATAAGGTGCGATGGAAGGTTCCCAAAACGTGGGACAACTGGCTGTAGTTTCAAAAGTCGACCCAGATAGCGGTCTTCAGTGAGAACGAATCGGATGCTACGTCCGGTAAAGCCCAACGATCATGACGACGAACCCGAGACAGATAATCACGCTCTCGAGGAGCATTCCGGCGGTGACTGAAGCGCCGCCGATGTGATGGAACACGCCGACCAGAAACGTTCCGAGAGTGATGACCGCTAATCCCACCGCAAAGTACTGGAGACCAGCGATCCGTGTTCGGTTGTAGGCTCTGTACGCCATCAGCGAGACGACTCCCCCGAGGACGAGAGCAGCAATCTTGACGACGACGAGCAATGCGACGAGTAGCTCCATCACGACTCCTCCTTCATTGCCGACCAGAACGTAGCCAGTCGGTCCTCCGGGTCCGTCTCCGGACGGGTCACCGTCATGGAGAACTCGCCGGTGTCGTCAATACCAATTGAGATATCCGTGAAATCCCGCTCGTAGAGCGTGACGTTTGGCCCGTCGCGTCGAACCTCCGTATACTCTCGAACGAGTGCCGATTCGCGGAGTAGTTCGAGTTTCCGATACACCGTCGAGCTAGAGAGATCACAGTCCTCACGCAGGTCGTTTGCCGATTTCGGCTCGTTTAACCGAGCAAGAATCTCTCGACAGGTACTATCGTCGAGCGACTGCAACACTGGCGGGAGAGCGGATTCATCGGATTCGTCGATTTCGTCGGACGACCATCGGGCCATTTCGGTAGATGAGTCAGTCGAGCCAGTATTCGACGGGATCAGTGATAATCGATTCGACCCATTGTGTTGTTCGCTCATCTCAGGTGCTGTATACTGTGATTCTGTTTCGAGAGCCGACGGCACTCATGTTTTGTCGTACTCGATTCTTTCGGCGGAGAGGGGATAGGAGTCTCGGTCATTCCCAGATAGCTGGAATAGCCCGATTCCAAGCCCTCCGTGCGGTTTCTGCTCGTCTGCAGATGCCACTCCCAACATCTGGGACGCCCCCATCGATGTTTATCCTCCAGATTCGAATACGACACTGATGACGCACGAAGCCATCACCCGAGTCGATCCACGAGACACTAGACGTATGATCGAAGCCGGCGCAGCACTCCGACTGAGCAACGCCATTACGATGGGCAAACCGCTGAGCACGAGGGTTCACCGATGACGAGTGTCCTCGACATAGCGATGACCATCCACACGATCTTCGCAGCGCTTTGGACGGGTGGCACACTGGTGGTTGCAGGCGCTGTTATCCCGGCAGCACGCAGCGAGTTGCTGAGTACGGATGGACTGATTCTCATCGCACGACGGTTCTGGTATCTCACGGTCGGTTCAGTCCTTCTGTTGTTGTTCAGTGGCGGGCATCTCGCAGGGACACTCTATACTGCCGAAACACTCCAGTCAACCGGCCGAGGGAATCTCGTACTGGCGATGGTCGGCCTCTGGCTCGTCCTCGCAGTCGTGCTGTTCTTCGGCTTCCGCCGGTTGACCAGCGACCACCCGGAGAAGTCAGCGGTCGCAGCAGCAACGAAAGCACGACCGTGGTTCCTCGGAGCGAGTGTTATCTCGATAGCACTACTCGTCGTCGCTGGATTTCTCTAATCGACCGAGAGGAAAATCATAATACGTTTCGTCACACCGAATGGAAACCGATGATCTCGTCGGATTCGTTTCAGACGTCACTACCATCGCGCAGGCGCGCTGCGAGCACGCCACGGACTACACCGACATCGAGACCCTGATCTGTCGGCTCCCGACTGCCCATCTCACGTTCACGGCACACGATTCGTTAGCACCGTGTTCGGGGCCATATTCGATGGCGTTATTGGTTCGAGCCTGCCTGCTCAAAGACACCAACGGCTGGGACGAAACCGCCCTCCACGACCATCTACGAGCGTATCTCTCGCTCCGACAGGCTCTCGGCTTCGAGTCGCTCCCGAATCAACCGACGTTCTGGCGCGCGTGGAACGAACGCTTCAGCGAGGAACTCTGCGATGCTGTACAGAAGTGGCTGATGCGATTATGATGGCCGTGCGTGCCTTCGAGGTTCCGCTTCCCAATCGGATTGCTACCCACGAGCCAGATGAACCAGAAGTCGATGATCTTCCTAAACACCAGCTCGTCGCCGAGAAAACCGACGAGGTCTGGCAACAGGCCAAATCGTTCGTGACCGACGCGTTCGTGCTTGATCGCGGGCCGAACTGGCAGATCCACGAGAACGCCTTCTGGGAACAGCACGCCTACTTGGGGATGCGCGAAGACATGCATGCGCGCAGCGGCCCGGCATCGTTCTCGCTCGATACCACGCGCGAGCGTATCCCAACGGGATCGACCCACCGCTATCAGATCGGCAAGCACTCGGTCGATGACATCCGTTCGATGCTCCACAACACCACGCGGATGCTGATCGCCCGTGCGCGCCACCACGCCGAACTCACCGGGAAGCTCTAGGCAGCCATCGACGTGACCCAGGGGTTCCCGTTCACTGGCGATTTGGAAGATCATGAAGACGATATTCTCGGGCACCGCGACGGCAACGAGTGCCGCTTCAGCCTTGAACTACTAGATTTATCTCCTCAGAGCGCCTCTTAGCAGTATTCAGACGTGCTCTGAACCCACTCATGCCACGAACTCAGCAGTATGTTGTCGATCTGTCTGCCGATGAACGAGCCGAACTCGAAGCGATGTTAGCGGCTGGAACGCACAAAACGCGTGTTCTCACGCGAGCACGCTGTCTCTTGCATGCGGATGACGGTTTGACTGACGAGCAGGTCAGTCAAGCCGTCGGCTGTCACCCGGGAACGGTTGCCCGATTCAGGAAACGCTACACCGAGGACGGCCTCGCGGCGATTCATCGCCGCAAGGCCGACCGCGTCTACGAGCGCAAACTCGACGGAC